>JAVVHE010000004.1:0-140710 GCA_032249695.1 Sphingomonadaceae bacterium
CGGCGAGCATAATCCACCAACAATCAACCCGGTCCACTCGACGGGGGCAGGTCAGACCCGTTCGCGCCGACCTTTGTCGGTTATTACCTCTCGCCCAAATATGCGGCGTGGGGGAATGCCGATCGCCGCACGCGCGAGGTGGCGCAGGACCCCGCGACAGGGCTCATCTACATCACCGACGGCAATGGCGGCGGGTTGACGGTGCTACGCTATACCGGCCCGAGGCCGAAAGGACCCCCCTCGCCCGGCGCGCGCTGACCGACCTTAGTCGTGGCGATATGGCCCAAGCCGCGCGAACGTGCCGAGCGCGAGCAATTGCGACAGCGCCATGCCTAGCAGCCCGGCCCGATACGATCCGGTCGCTGCGAGCGACCAGGCGAGCCCGCCCGCGCCGAGCGCTGCGCCTAGCTGAAACGCGCTGAAGGCGAGGCCATAGACGCGACCAAACACCGCCATGTCGAAATAGCGCCGCACGCAATAGGCCAGCACGTCGAACTCGCCGCCGCTCAGCAGGGCGAACGCGATGACCGCCGCGAGGATCGGCCAGCCCGACAGGCCCGCCGCGAACAGCACTAACCCTATCGCCGAGATCGCCGTGAAAAGCAGGATTACGTGGCGCGCAATAGCGATCCAGCAGCCAACCGCTGACGAAGCGCCCGAGCAGCGACGTGATCCCGAACAGCGTCATGCCGAGCACCGCGCGGGTTGGGGTCAGGCCGGCCGCAATCATCATCGGCACCACATTGGTGAGCAGACCCGTACCGGTAATGCCGATCGACAGATAGCCAAGGACGATCGTCGCCAACTCTCGATCGCGCCAGGGAATGCGCTGCGGCGCGGACTCCAGCGGCGCAGGAATTACGGCAATCGGCGCACCGCGCACCAGCAGCCAGGCGACCGGCAGCGTCGTCGCCGCCAAAGCGGCAAGCGCCAGATAAGCCGCGCGCCAGCCGTGCTGCGCGATCATCCACGCGGCGATCGGCGTCACCACCATCGCGCCGAGGCCGATGCCAGCATTGGCGGTGCCCAGCGCAAGCCCGAGATGGCGCGAGAACCAGCTACCGGTCAGCTTCATATAGGACACCGGCCAGATGCCGATCGCCAGGATCGGCACGATCACGAATGCGGCGTAGAACAGCCGTATGTCGGACGGCAGCCGTGCCATCGCGATCAGCCCGACGACGAACGCGGGGATCGACCACAGGATCAGCCGCCGCGCACCGAACCGGTCGATCAACGCCCCCTGCACAATCGACACGGCCATGATGACCAGCGCCAGGATGATGACCGCGGCGACGATCGCGGCGGGCGACCAGCCGAATTCGCCCGCCAGCGGTCGAGCGAACGCGCCGAAGCCTGTCACCAGGATCGCGCTCGGGCCGAACACCAGGCAATAGGCCGAAGCGAGCGCAACGCGCCAGGCGGGCTGGCCAGCGGTCGGGTTTGGACCGGAAGCCATGCGCCAGCAATGCGGTCGATCGGGCGGGCGTCAAGCAAGCCCGCGCGTGCTGCGGTATCAGTCAAACGCATATACGCGGTGGAACAAGCGGGGGGTCGGAACTCCCGGTAAGGGTGTGTCATGCCGCTGGAGTTTGCGATGGATCACCCTGCCCCGCCCGAGGCAGCCTTGACCGGAAACGTCAGCGGGCGTCCCAAGACGCTGGCCGAGGCGAAGCTTTGGATGAAGGCGAAGGTCGCCGCGCGGGCGCATCCGATGATCGCCCTCCCGCACGATCGCGCCGATGCGCTGATCGATGCGCTGGAAGGTCTCGACCCGCTCAATTGGACGGCGGTGTGGCGGCCGGTGGGCGATGCGGCGCGCATCGCGGCGCAGGCGGCGGAGGCCGAGGGCCGTACCGCTGATGCGGAACGGCTCTACCGCGAAGCGAGCGGGCTGTACTTCATGGGCCGCTTCCCCAGCCCGACCCACGTCGCCGAGCAGGAATGCGCGGTGTTGGAGCGCGAGACTTATCTCGCCGCCGCGCGGCTTTGGGACCGCCCGATCGAGCCGATTGTAATCCCTTTCGCGGGTCATGCCGGGGAAGGCGATAGGGTCGTCGTCTACCTGCGCCGCCCGCTCGGCATTCCTCGCCCGCCGGTCGTGCTGATGTGGGGCGGGGTCGATGCGTGGAAGAAGCAGGTGACCGCGGTCAGCGACGCGTTGCTGGCGCAAGGCTTTGCGACGATCGCGATGGACAATGCCGGGACCGGGGAAAGCCCGTTGCGCGGCACGGTGGACGGTGAACGCGCCTTCGTCGCCGTGCTCGACTGGGCCGCGGCGCAGGGCGATCTGACGGGCGAGCGCTGCGCGCTGCTCGGTCGTTCGTTCGGCGGCTATTGGGTGACAAAGCTGGTGCACCAGATCCCCGACCGCATCGTGTGCGGGGTCAATTGGGGCGGCGGCGCGCATTTCATGTTTCAGCGCGACTGGATTGAGGCATCGCGCTTCCCCGACTCGTACCTAATGGACCTGGTCGAGACACGCATGGCGATGCTGGGGGCGACCGACGACCAAGGTTATATCGACGGCTTCGCGCGGCTTTCGCTGGTCGACCAAAGGTTGCTCGACCGGCCCTGCGCCCCGCTGTTGCTGATGAACGGCAAGAACGACCAGCAATGCCCGATCGCCGATATTCACTTGCTGAGCGAACACGGCAGCCCGAAGGCGGTACGTCTCTTCCCCGGCGGGCATATGGGCAACACACAGCAAACCCTGCCGACGATCGTCACGTGGATCGCGTCGCACTTCGTGGAGGCTTTGGCATGAGCGGCAACTGGCAGCACGCGATGCCCACCGATGACAGTTACTGGATGGGCCGGGTCCTGTTCGACATCCATCACAAGCCCGCCGATCTGGCGCGCTATCTGGCGGACAAGGACGCCTATCTCGCCGATCTCCCGCTGAGCGACGCGTTGAAGGCGGCGATCCGCGATAACGATATCGGTCGAATGTACCAGGCCGGGGTCAATCCGTACCTGCTGCGCGCGCATAGCCTTGGCCTGCGCATACCCGAGGCGGACTTCACCCGCTCGCTCGCAGCGATCGCCGGGGAGACCGCCCATGGCTGACATCGTCGGAATCTACGCCGCCAGCCACACGCCGGTGATGCTCAATTTCCCAGAACTGGTCGGCGATGCCGATCGCGACGCGGTTTATGGTGGCTTTGTCGAACTCGGCGCGCGGATCAAGGCGGCTGACCCGCAGGCGATGGTCGTCATCTCCGACGACCATCGCCTGAATTTTTTCCTCGATAACTTTCCGGCCTTTTGCATCGGCACGGCGAGCCGCTACGGATCGCCGGTCGAACATTGGCTGAAGGTCGAAAAGCGCATGATTCCCGGCAACAGCGGGATCGGCGCCTATCTGCTGGATGCCGCGTTCAAGGCCGGGTTCGATCCGGCCTTCTCGATGAACCTAACGCTCGACCATGGGACGCTGACCCCGCTGGAATTGACCAGGGTCGATCATGCGGTGGCTGTGGTGCCGCTACTGGTCAATTGCGTGCAGCCGCCGCTGCCGACGATGCAGCGCTGTCTGGAATGGGGGCGTTCCTGGGCGATGCCCTGCGCAACTATGCCGGGCTCGATCGCGTCGCGATCCTGGCGACCGGCGGATTGAGCCACGATGTCGGCACGCCGCGCATGGGGATGCTCAACCCCGATTTTGACCGCCGCCTGCTGGAACTGCTTGCAGAGGGCGATGCCGCAGGCGCGGCCACTTTCGCTGCACAGAATGTCGATACGGCAGGCAATGGCGCGGAAGAGGTGCGCGCCTGGCTGATCGCTGCCGGGGCAGCGCACGGCGCGCCGTTCGAACCGATCTTCTATCGCCCGGTGCCGCAATGGTACACGGGCATCGGGATCGGCGAATGGCGCAGCACCGCGGAACATCGGGAGTGAATATGAGCTATCGCAGAATCGCCCCCGAAGAGGCGTTTGCCACGCCCGCCGTGCTCGCCGAGACGAAGCGAGTGCTGGAAGGCGGGAGTGTCGAACCCGGCTTTGCGATGATGGGGGCGTCGATCCTGGGCGAAGACCCCGGTGCGCGCGCGATCCCTGCGCGCCTGACTGATCTGGGCGCGGGGCGGATCGCGCAGATGGATGCCGACGGGATCGATCTCGCGCTGATCTCGATGACCTCCCCCGGCGTGCAGGTTTTCGCGCCCGATGTTGCCGTCGCGCTTGCCGCCGAGGCGAACGACGTGCTGGCCGAGGCTGTGCGCGCGCATCCGACACGTTTCGCTGGTCTGGCGACCGTCGCGCCGCAGGTGCCCGGCAGAGTAGGCGCCGAGTTGGAACGCGCCAAGGCACCGGGCCTCAAGGGCTTCCTCATCAATTCACACACCGGCGGTGAATATCTCGACCTGCCGCACTATGCGCCGATCTGGGAAGCGGCGGAGGCACTCGACATGGCGCTCTACCTCCACCCGCGCGAACCCGGGCCGGGAATGGTCTCGCCGTTCCTCGATTACGGCCTGTATTTCGCCGGCTGGGGTTTTGCCGCCGAATGCGGGTTGCACGCGATGCGGCTGATCATGTCGGGTCTGTTCGATCGCTATCCCCGGTTGCGCATCTGCCTCGGCCATATGGGCGAAGGCATTCCCTTCTGGCTGCAGCGGATCGACAATCGGTACGCGCTGCAGGTGAAGATCGGCGCGGTGACGCCGCCGAAGCGGATGCCGAACGACTATTTCCGCGATAATTTCGTCATCACGACCAGCGGGGTGACGACCGACGCCGCGCTCCGGCACGTGATCGACGTGCTCGGCGTCGAGCGCGTCAAGTTCGCGGGCGATTACCCGTATGAGGACGTGCGGGAGGGCATCGATTTCCTCGACGGCGCGCCGATTTCGGACGAAGACCGCCGGGCGATTTATGAGACCAACGCGGTGCGCTCCTGGGGGCTGCCCGATGCGCGAGCAGTGGACCCGTCCGCTGAACCTGGCGCTGGTCGGGGGCGGCCCGGGAGCCTTCATCGGACCGGTTCACCGCATCGCCGCGGAACTCGACCGCGAATTCAGGCTGGTCGCGGGCGCTTTCTCCAGCGACGCCGCGCGGTCACTGGAGGCGGGCCGCCGCTACGGTATCGAGGAGACAAGGGCCTATCCCAGCGTCGAAGCGATGCTTGCGGCGGAGCGTGGCCGTCCCGACCCCATCGACCTCGTGGCAATCGCTACGCCCAACCACCTCCATCTGCCTGCCGCTCGCGCCGCGCTCGAAGCCGGTTTCGCGGTCATCAGCGATAAGCCCGCCACGGCGACCTTGGCCGAGGCGTTAGAGTTGCGCGAGGTAGTCGCACGGACCAGTGGCCATTACGCGCTCACCTATACCTACACCGGCTATCTTATGGTGCGCGAGGCGCGGGCGCGTGTCGCCGCGCGGGCGATCGGGCGGGTGCGCAAGGTGGTGGTCGAATATTTCCAGGGCTGGCTAGCGGAGCCAATCGAGCGCGACGGCAACAAGCAGGCCTCTTGGCGCGTCGATCCCGAGAAATCCGGCCTCGGCGGCTGCATCGGCGACATTGGCGTGCACGCGTTCATCTCGCCGAATTCGTGGCCGGCGACCGCGTCGTCGCGATGAACTGGCAGCTTTATAGCGTGGTCGAGGGCCGCAGTATCGACGACGATTGCACGATCCTCACCCGTTTCGCGGGCGGCGCGACGGGCATCATCGCCGCATCGCAGATCGCCGTCGGGGAGGGCAATGGCCTCACCTTGCGCATCTATGGCGAAGCCGGTGCCCTGCGCTGGCGGCAGGAAACGCCCGATCGGCTCGAACTGCTCGCGCCCGATGGCACCACGACGACGTTATGGGGCGGGACCGGCGCAATCGGCGCGGACGGCCAGGCGGCCACACGCCTGCCGGGCGGCCATCCCGAAGGCTATCTGGAGGCCTTCGCCAACCTCTATCGCGACATGGCGCGCATGCTGCGCGGCGTGGAAGCGCCGCTGCTGCCGACCATCGACGATGGTGTGCGGTCGATGGCGTTCGTCGAGGCATCGATCCACGGCAACGACCGGGGCTGGGCCGATTTCGCGGCCCGAGGGAGAGCGTTATGAAGACGATCAAGGGACCGGCGATCTTCCTGGCGCAATTCATGGGCGATGCCGCGCCCTTCGACACGCTCGACCACCTCGCCGAGTGGGCGGGTTCGCTGGGCTACAAGGGCATTCAGATTCCCGCCGACCCACGCCTGATCGATCTCGCCATAGCCGCCGACAGCAAAGATTATTGCGACGACCTGCGGGGTCGCCTTGCCGCGTTCGAGGTCGAACCGACCGAACTATCGACGCACCTGCAGGGCCAGTTGGTCGCGGTGCACCCCGCCTATGATGCGCTGTTCGACGGTTTTGCTGCGACCGGGGTTCGCGGCAATCCCGCGGCGCGGCAGGCGTGGGCGGTCGAGCAGGTCAAGCTGGCTGCGCGGGCCAGCGCCAACCTCGGCCTGACGGCGCACGCGACCTTCTCGGGCGCGCTCGCCTGGCCGTACATGTATCCCTGGCCCCAGCGCCCCGCCGGGCTGGTCGAGGACGCGTTTGCCGAACTGGCGCGGCGCTGGCGGTCGATCCTCGACGTGTTCGAAGACGCCGGCGTCGATTGCGCGTTCGAAATCCATCCCGGCGAGGATCTGCACGACGGCGTGACGTTCGAGCGCTTCCTGGCCGCCGTCGACGATCATGCGCGCGCGTCGATCTTATACTACCCGTCGCATTATGTCTTGCAGCAGCTCGATTACCTCGCATTTCTCGACATCTATCACGAGCGAATCAAATGCTTCCACGTGAAGGACGCCGAGTTCAATCCGACCGGCCGTTCAGGTGTCTATGGCGGCTATCAGTCCTGGGTCGATCGGCCGGGCCGGTTCCGTTCGTTGGGCGACGGGCAGGTCGATTTCACGGCGATCTTCTCGAAAATGGCGCAATATGATTTTCCCGGCTGGGCGGTGCTCGAATGGGAATGCGCGCTGAAACACCCCGAAGTCGGCGCGGCGGAGGGGGCGCCCTTCATTGATCAGCACATTATCCGCGTGCCCCCGCACGCCTTCGACAATTTCGCCGCCGCGGGCAGCGAGACGGCGGCGAACCGACGATTGATGGGGATCGCCGACTGACCGGCGGCCGCGTCTGACGACAAGTTTGAGCGCACGTTCGCAAGGAGAGCGGCATTTGGTCCGCCCGCGATACGATGTTAGCCTTCCCGTCGGACAGAGATCGATGGAACGGGTAAACTCGTATGTCGACGGGTCAGCTGCCGCAAATTGGGGGCGCCCGAAACGCTATCAGGCCATCCGCGACCCGCGATATATCTATGATAGAAGAATAATATCCGAAAGACGCTCAAAAGTTGGAGTCCTACTATTCGATGGGGCGACCAAAGTTGCAAGGCCGGCGCTGAACTTAACTTTGACTCGTCTAGCTTTCTCAAATCCCTGCGGAGTTCGGTTCCGGCGCGGATTCGAGTCCACGTTGGGGCCACAGCTTTTTTAACTCAAACAAATATGCCTACTTTCGAACAGGTAAGTTACCAATGTCGAATCACGCAAGCGGCACCACCTCCACCGCCTCCGCCATGTTCAGATGGACGGGGCTTTGCTACCGGGCAACCGCAACATGCTCAACCTATCCGGCATCACCGTCCGCCTCGGCGGACGCACCATCCTCGATGGCGTCGGCGCCGCGCTGCCGCTGCGCAGCCGGGTGGGGCTGATCGGCCGCAACGGTGCTGGCAAGACGACGCTGGTGCGCGTCGTGGCGGGCGAGCTGGAGCCTGACGCCGGATCGGTCGACATGCCGCGCGGCCACCGGCTCGGCCTCGTCGCGCAGGAGGCGCCAGCGGGAGACGGCACGCCGCTCGACACAGTGCTCGCCGCCGACATCGAGCGAACCGCGCTGCTCGCCGAGGCCGAGACCAGCCACGATCCCGAGCGGCTGGGCGCGATCTGGGAGCGGCTGGAGACGATCGACGCGCACACCGCCCCGGCGCGCGCAGCCAAGATCCTCGCCGGGCTGGGCTTCGACGAGGACGCGCAGGGCCGTGCACTCGACAGCTTCTCGGGCGGCTGGCGGATGCGCGTGGCGCTAGCCGCATTGCTGTTCTCGCGGCCCGACGTGCTGCTCTTGGACGAGCCGTCGAACCACCTGGATCTTGAAGCGGTGATGTGGCTAGAAAACTTCCTGCAAGACTATCCGGCGACGATTCTAATCGTCAGTCACGAACGCGATTTCCTTAATCGCGTGGTCGATCACATCCTGCATCTGGAGTGCGGGAAGCTCACGCTCTACCCCGGCAGCTACGATGCGTTCGAACGGCTGCGCGCAGCCGCCCAAGCGCAGATCGCGTCGGCTCGTATCAAGCAGCAGGCCGAGCGCGAGCGGCTGAAGGACTATATCGCCCGCAACAGCGCACGCGCGTCGACCGCCAAGCAGGCGCAAAGCCGCGCCAAGGCGCTGGCGCGGATGCAGCCGATCGCCGAGCTGGTAGACGACCCTAGCCTGTCGTTCGATTTTCCCAGCTCCGATCCGCTGCGCCCGCCGCTCATCACGCTCGATCTCGCCGAGGTCGGCTATGGCGGCGAGCCGGTGCTGCGGCGGCTTGATCTGCGCATCGACCCCGACGACCGCATCGCGCTCTTGGGCCGCAACGGCAACGGCAAGACGACGCTCGCGCGGCTGCTGGCGGCGCAGCTGAAGCCGAGCGCGGGCGGCATAGCGGCATCGGCCAAGATGCGCGTCGGTTATTTCACCCAGTATCAGGTGGAAGAGCTCGACCGCTCCGACACCCCTCTGGAACATATGATGCGCGCGATGAAGGGCGCATCGCCCGGAGCGGTGCGTGCGCAACTGGGCCGGTTTGGCTTCTCCGGTCCGAAGGCGACGACGCAAGTGGGCAAGCTCTCGGGCGGCGAGCGCGCGCGGCTGGCACTCGCGCTTATCACGCGCGATGCGCCGCATTTGCTGATTCTGGACGAACCGACGAACCATCTCGACGTCGACGCGCGCGAGGCGCTCATCCAGGCACTGAACGGCTACGAGGGCGCGGTGCTGATCGTGAGCCACGACCGGCACATGCTGGAAATGACCGCCGACCGGCTGGTGCTGGTCGACGGCGGCACGGCGCGCGAGTTCGACGGCTCGATCGACGATTATGTGCGCTTCATCCTCGCAGGCGACGGCACGAATGCGAGCGGCGGCAAGGCAGCCCGCGCGCGAAAGGGCGAAGCGCGCGGGGAGGCTGGGGCGCCGGGCCAACGCGGCTCGGCGGCACGCGAACAGATCAAGCAATTGCGCGCGCGGCTTCGCGACACCGAAGCCGAACTCACCCGCCTCACCGCCGAACGCGACGCGATCGACCGCTCGCTGGCGGGCGGACATGCGGCGGCTGGTGGCGGCGCGCCGAACAGCGGGGCGGGGAGTGGCGGCGCAGAAAGGCGAGGCCCGGCGGCGTCGGGCAGCACCGCCCGAAACCTGCGCGCGCTGAGCCCGGCGGAACTTCTCCGCCATCGCGCAGCGCTCGACAACTTCGTCGCCGATGCCGAGGCGCGCTGGCTCGAAGAAAGCGCCGAACTCGAAGAGCTGGGCGGCGCCGAACTGCGCGCCGCGTAACCGCTCTCCTCCCCTCCAGCGGGAGGGCTAGCATGCGCGCCGTAAGCCCTCTCGTCTCCCGCCCCCCAAGGACAGGTGGACGATGCGAAGCATGGTGGAGAGGCTCGGGCGGATCGGCGGCTTCAGGACACCACCCGCGATCGCGGCGAGGTCAGATCCGGCTCAGCGCCGGGATGACGGGAATAAGCGACGCAGCCGCCACCCCTAACGCAGCTTGGCGATCCCGATGCCGTCGGCCTTCGCGCGGTCGTGCACGCTTTCCTCGCTGCGTGTCAGCGCCTTGGCGATCGCCTTCAGGCCCATGCCTTTCCTGGCGAGCGTGTGGAGTTTCTGCACCTCGTCGGGCCGCCACGGCTGGCGGTGGCGTTCGAACTTCTTGCTCATCGTGGCGCTCCCTTGCGCGCGGGCCGGGGCTTACCCGGACGCGGCGGGCGCCCGCCCGGAGCCGATCGCGGCGCGTGCGGCGACCCGCTCAGCGGAGCCCCCGGTGCCCCCTCGCCCGGCGCGCCACGCCGCGGCCGTTCGCGCACCACCCCATGCGGGGGCCGCCCCGGTGGCGGCGCGCCATCGGCCATCTCCAGCCGCACCGCGCCCGCGCCGTCGTCCTCGCCAGCCGTCCGCGCCCAGGAGCTGCGGAAGCGCTCCGCAATCGCGCGCGGCACGTCGAAGCGCGTCTCGTTCGGGCCGATGCGGATCGCGCCGACCTCCGAGCGGGTGATGTGGCCACGGCGACAGAGCAGCGGCAGGATCCAGCGCGGGTCGGCGTTCTGGCGGCGGCCGACGTCGATCCGGAACCAGACCGTATCGTCGAAGCCGGGCCGGTGCGCGTCGGCGCCGCCCTCGCGGCGGCTGGCCGCGTCGCCCGGCGCGATCAGCTCCTCGGCGGCGGGCAGGGCCGAGCGGTACGCCTTCACCAGCGCGGCGGCGATGTCCTCCGGGCCGCGCTGGGCGAGCAGCAGCGCGGCAAGCGCGCGGTCCTCGGCGTCATACTCCGCCTCGGCCAGCAGCGCGGCCAGCAGCCGCCCGCGGTCAGCGGCGCGGATCGCCTCGGGCGTCGGCACGTCGATCCATCGCGCTTCCACGCGCGCATCGCGCAGCATCGCCTCCACGCGCCGGCGGCGCGGATAGGGCACGATCAGCACCGCCGTCCCCTTGCGCCCGGCCCGACCGGTGCGGCCCGACCGGTGCTGCAGCGTCTCTGCGTCGCGCGGCAGCTCGACGTGGACCACAAGGCTCAACGCGGGCAGGTCAATGCCGCGCGCCGCGACGTCGGTCGCCACGCATACCCGTGCGCGACCGTCCCGCAGTGCCTGCAACGCGGCATTGCGCTCGGACTGGCTGTGCTCGCCCGACAGCGCGACCACTGCGAACCCGCGCTCCAGAAGCGCCGCGTGCAGTCGCCGCACCGCCTCGCGCGTCGCGCAGAACAGCATCGCGGTCTCCGCCTCGTGCAGGCGCAGCAGGTTAACTGTCGCGTTCTCGATGTCGGGCGGGGCGACCGCCAGCGCCTGATATTCGATGTCGCCGTGCCCGCGGTCCTCGCCCGTGCCGGCGATCCGCAGCGCATCGCGCTGGTATCGCCGGGCGAGCGCGACAATGGGTTTGGGCAGCGTCGCCGAAAACATCAGCGTGCGCCGGGTCTCGGGCGTCGCGTCAAGGATCTCCTCCAAATCCTCGCGGAAGCCCATGTCGAGCATCTCGTCGGCTTCATCAAGCACGACGGCGCCGAGCATCGACAGGTCCAGAGCACCACGCTCGAGGTGATCGCGCAGGCGGCCCGGCGTGCCGACGACGATCTGCGCGCCCTGCGTCAGCATCCGCCGCTCGCGCGAGGCGTCCATGCCGCCGACGCAGCTGGCGATGCGCACGCCGGTATCAGCGTAAAGCCACGCCAGTTCGCGGCTGACCTGCAGCGCCAGCTCGCGCGTCGGAGCGATGACTAGCGCGCCCGGTGCGCCGGGCGCCCCGGCCCGGCCATCGGCATCGAGCAGCGTGGACGCCAGCGCCAGCCCGAAGGCGACGGTCTTGCCCGAACCGGTCTGTGCCGACACCAGCAGGTCGCGCCCGGAAGTCGCGGGATTGAGAATCGCGGCCTGGACGGCGGTGGGTGTGGCATAGTCACGCGCGGAAAGCGCCGCGCCAAGCGGGGCAGGAAGGTTCGCAAAGGGCATGGAGCACGCTACATGGTGGAGCCGCTCGGAATCCCCAAGCGCCTCGCATCGGCGGCGCGCGGCTCCGCCTGCCGGTCGACGCCCACGAAGCCGCTTGCGCCGGGCGGGCCAGCGATGTTGGGCTGATCCCCGGACCGGCTGGAAAGAGGCAGCGTGGCGCGGATTGCAATCGTGACGGGCGGAGCGCGGGGCATCGGCGCGGCAACCGCCCACCGGCTAGCCGCCGACGGGCGCCACGTTGCCGTGATCGACCTCAGCGCCGAAGCGTGCGCCGAGACGGTGCGCGCGGTGGAGGCGCAGGGCCGCCGCGCGCTGGCGCTCGCGGCCGACGTGAGCGACGAAGCAGCGGTCGCGCGCGCCGTCGACGAGATTGCCGACCGGCTCGGGCCGCCGGCGATCCTGGTTAACAACGCCGGCATCCTGCGCGACCGGAGGCTCGTCAACATGAGCCTCGCCGAATGGCAGCGCGTCATCGACGTGCACCTGACCGGCGCGTTCCTGATGAGCCGCGCGGTGGCGCCCCACATGCGCGACGCCGGCTGGGGTCGGATCGTCAATCTGTCGAGCATCGCCGCATTGGGCCTCAAGGGCCAGACCAACTACTCCGCCGCGAAAGCAGGCTTGCAGGGGTTCACCAAGACGCTCGCGATCGAACTCGGCCCATTCGGCGTCACGGTGAACGCGGTCGCGCCGGGCTTCATCGAAACCGAGATGACGCGCAGCGTCGCGGACCAGACCGGCAAAAGCTATGACGAAATCATCGCCTGGGCGATGACGGACATCGTTGTCGGTCGCGTCGGCCAGCCCGCCGACGTTGCGCATGCGGTCAGCTTTCTTGCTGATGATCGCAGCGGCTTCGTGACCGGCCAGGTGCTCTATGTCGCAGGCGGACCGCGCGCCTGACGCAACTTTTCCCGCGCGCCATGTTTGACGCTTTCGTAATGCTGCAGTGCTTCAAAAGATTAGGGTCGACGCGGTATCCGCCCAGCCAGTGCCACAATCATCCGGTCCGCCGGGTTTCATGTCCCTCGAAGCGAGAATGATTAAGATCGAGCCGGTAGGACCGCCACGGGGCGCTCGCCGTACCGCAGCGCTGCTGGCGCTGGCGGTGCTCGGCGCCTGCGGCAACAGGAAGCAGTCGCCGCCGCCGCCGTCGATACCCGAGGTCGGCTTCGTGACGATGCGCGCGGAGGCGGTGCCGCTGACGATTGAGCTGCCCGGCCGCACCGCCGCGATTGAAATCGCCGATGTGCGCCCGCAGGTGAGCGGCGTCATCCAGGCGCGACAGTTCCGCGAGGGCTCGCTCGTCCGCAAGGGTCAGACGCTGTATCAG
This sequence comes from Sphingomonadaceae bacterium, assembly GCA_032249695.1. Taxonomy (GTDB): domain Bacteria; phylum Pseudomonadota; class Alphaproteobacteria; order Sphingomonadales; family Sphingomonadaceae; genus JAVVHE01. Next base: position 13,107 of record JAVVHE010000004.1, read on the forward strand.
ATCGATCCCAGTCTTTACCGGGCGGCGGTCAGCCAGGCGGCGGCGAATCTGCAGGCCGCGCAGGCGGCGCGCGAGAGCGCGGCAACGCTCGCCCAGCGCTACGAACCGCTGGCGCGCATGCAGGCCGTGTCAGCGCAGGATCTCACAAACGCGCAGGCGCAAGCCAAGCAGGCTGCGGCGACGGTCGCGCAGCAGCGCGCCGCACTGGAAACGGCGCGCATCAACCTTGCCTTCACCCGCGTGCCCGCGCCCATCACCGGCCGCATTGGGCGCTCACTGACGACGACGGGCGCGCTCGTCACCGCCAACCAGGCGACGCCGCTGGCGCAGATCGAGCGGTTGGACCCGATCTTCGTCGACCTGCAGCAATCGAGCGCCGATCTGCTGGCACTGCGGCGGGCGCTGGCGAAGGGCGGAGCGCTGCCGGCTTCGACGGGGATTACGATCAGGCTGGAGGACGGCAGCATTTATCCGCACGTGGGGCGGCTGCAATTTGCCGAAACGATCGTCGATCCGGCGACGGGCACGGTGACGCTGCGCGCACGCATCCCCAACCCGGACGAAGTACTGCTGCCCGGCATGTATGCGCGTGCGATGTTCGCGCAGGCAGTGAAGCCCGACGCGATCCTGGTGCCGCAGGCGGGGCTGGCGCGCGATCCGTCCGGCCGGGCGACGGTGATACTAATCGGTCCCGGCGACAAGGCCGTGCTGCGCGAGGTTTCGGCCGAGCGCACGATCGGGGATCGCTGGCTGGTGACGAAGGGATTGGCTCCCGGCGACCGGGTGATCGTGGAGGGCTTGCAGCGCGTAAAACCCGGGCAGACGGTGCGGCCCGTACAGGCTGAGATGGCGAACTCGCCGCGGTCTCGGCCCCTTCAGCCCGCTTCCAGAGGTTAGGCGATGCTGGCGCACACCTTCGTCCGACGGCCAATTTTTGCGATCGTACTCGCGATCATCGTCTCATTGATTGGCATTGGTGGAATTGTAAGCCTGTCGATCGCACAATATCCAGAAATATCGCCGGTGCATATAAACGTTCGAGGCAACTATCCCGGCGCCTCCGCCGACGTACTGACTTCGTCGGTGACGCAGGTGATCGAGCAGCAGCTGACAGGCATCGATAATCTTTTGTATTTCCAATCAACGAGCAGTGGCAACGGGCAGGTACAGATCACGGCAACGTTTGACAAGGGTACGAACCCCGATATCGCGCAGGTGCAGGTTCAGAACAAAGTGCAACAGGCGCTGCCGCGTCTGCCCGCGCAAGTGCAGGCCCAAGGATTGACCGTCACCAAATCGGCACCGGATTTTTTGGCGGTTGTATCAATCTATGACGAAACCGATCGGGCGACATCGATCGATATCGGCGACTATATCGTGTCCAACCTGCAAGAGCCGATGAGCCGCATCAACGGCGTCGGCGACGTGACGGTGTTTGGCGCGCAATATGCGATGCGCATCTGGCTCGATCCGTTCAAGCTGGCTCGCGTCGGGTTGCAGCCGGGCGACGTCAATGCTGCGATCGCGGCTCAAAACACGCAGGTCGCGGCGGGACAGATCGGCTCGCTGCCGTCACCTCCGGGACAGATGCTGAATGTCACGGTCAATGCCCGGTCGCGGCTGCAGACTCCCGAGCAATTCCGGCAGATCATCCTGAAGACGCAGGAGAACGGTGCCGTCGTGCGGCTGCAGGACGTCGCGCGGGTTGAGCTTGGCAGCGAAAATTACACGACGATCAGTCGGCTGAACGGTCATCCGGCGGCGGGCATGGGCATCCTGCTAGCGCCCGGGGCGGATGCGCTGGCAACGAACGAGCGTGTTCGCACCTTCATCGAGCAGCAAACCTCAACGTTGCCTGCAGGCTACAAAATTGCCTTCCCTGTCGACAGCACACAGTTCATCAAATTGTCGATCAAGGAGGTGCTGATCACGCTTGCCGAAGCAATCGTGCTTGTTGTCATCGTGATGTTCGTATTCCTGCAAAGCTGGCGCGCAACACTGATTCCGACCGTTGCGGTTCCGGTTGTGTTGCTGGGCACATTTGGTGTGCTGGCCGCAGCAGGATTTTCGATCAACGTGCTGACCATGTTTGGCTTGGTGCTGTCGATTGGACTGCTCGTAGACGATGCGATTGTCGTCGTTGAAAACGTCGAACGGGTTATGCATGAGGACCCCGACATTTCGGTCAATGACGCTGTGCTGAAGGCGATGGGCGAGATCAACGTCGCACTGGTTGCCATCGCACTTGTTCTTTCTGCGGTATTCCTGCCGATGGCATTTTTCGGCGGATCTGTGGGCGTCATCTATCAGCAGTTTTCGATCACAATCGTCTCGTCGATGGCGCTTTCGGTCTTGGTGGCGCTGACGCTGTCACCCGCGCTTGCGGCGATGTTGCTGAAGCGCAGGCAAGCCGATGCGCCGCCGCCAAGCGGCGTCGGGCGATGGGCGAGGCGAGGCGGCGAATGGTTCGAACGCAATTTCGCGCGCCTCAGCCGCAGCTATGTCGCAGGGGTCGAATGGGCGATTGCACGCCGCGGACTGATGCTCATCGGCTTCGCCGGGCTGGTCGCGGCGTTGGCTTGGCAGTTCACCAGATTGCCGACGGGCTTCCTGCCGACCGAGGATCAAGGCCGTACGCAGCTGCTCTACACGCTGCCGCCCGGCGCTACGTTCGAGCGGACGCTCGCAGTTGCCGAACAGATTGAACATTATTTCAAAAGCGAGCCGCTGAAGCGCGACGCGCCGATTGTCTATACGATCATCGGCCAGTCGATCCAGGGCGCGGGGCAGAACACCGGACGTGGCTTTGTCAGCCTCTCACCTTGGGACGACCGTCAGGGGACAGAGCACAGCCAGCAGGCGATTTCGGCGCGCGCCACGAAGGAGTTGGGTGCCCGGCTACGCGACGCCCAATTCTTCGCGCTCGATCCGCCGGCGGTTCGCGGCCTGGGCCAGGCGACCGGGTTCACGATGGAGCTGCTGAACACTGGCAACCTGTCCTATTCCGAATTCAAGAGACGGCTGGAAACTCTGATCGCCCGTGCGGCAGCGGATCCGAAACTTTCGTCGGTGCGGGCCAACCGCCTTCCCGATGTGCCGACGATGCAGGTGACGTTCGACGATCAGAAGCTCGGCGCGCTTGGGCTGTCGCCGGGCGACGTCAACACGACGCTCTCGACCGCGTGGGGCGGCGCATATGTGAATGACTTCGTCGATCGTGGGCGAGTGAAGCGCGTATATGTGCAGGGCGATGCGCCCTACCGCGCCAAGCCCGAAGACCTAGCCAACTGGTTTGTACGCGGATCGGGCGGGGCGCTGGTGCCGTTCGCGGCATTCGCGCAAAGTGAGTGGGCGCAGGCGCCGGTGCAGCTGACTCGGTTCAACGGCCAGCCGTCGTTTGAAATCGAAGGCCAGGGCGCAGCGGGGGTGTCGTCGGGCGATGCGATGCGGCGGATCGCCGATCTGGCGAAGGATCTGCCCGGCACGGCGATCGCGTGGAGCGGCCTCAGCTATCAGGAGCAGGTGACCGGCAACCAGGCGCCGCTCCTTTATGGCGTCAGTCTGCTCGTCGTGTTCCTGTGTCTTGCGGCGCTCTACGAAAGCTGGTCGATCCCCATTGCAGTGATGCTGGTGATTCCCGTCGGCCTGCTTGGCGCGACGCTGGCGGTCGGAGCGCGCGGGCTGGACAACGATGTCTATTTCCAGGTCGGCCTGCTGACGACGATCGGTCTCAGCGCCAAGAACGCCATCCTCATCGTGGAGTTTGCCGAACAGGCCGAGCGCAGCGGCAAGAGTGCCTACGATGCCGCCATCGAAGCCGCGCGGCTGCGGCTGCGGCCAATCCTGATGACCAGCTTCGCATTCATCTTCGGCGTGCTGCCGCTTGCCATCAGCACGGGCGCGGGAGCGCAGAGCCGCATCGCGATCGGCACCGCTGTGCTGGGCGGGATGCTGACCGCGACGGCCTTGGCGATCTTCTTCGTGCCGATGTTCTATGTGCTGGTGCGCAAGCTGTTCCGCTCCAGGCTCCACGGTCACGCGGGCTACACGGGTATCGACCCCGGCGAACCGCAGGTCGCGGCGGGTCTGCGCGGGCCGGAGCGTCCCCGCCTTGCCGAGGCCGCCGAATGAGACGGATGCGGGCCGCGCTCGCGGCAGGGTTGCTGGGCGCGATCACCGGATGCAGCTTCGAGCCCAGCTACGAGCGCCCGCACACCGCGGTGCCGCCCGCGTGGCCGAGCGGCCCGGCCTATGAAGCCGCGACCGCGGGCCTGCCCGCCGCGCGCTTTGCCGACGTGGTGCGCGACCCCAAGCTCGTCGCGGTCGTCAATCTGGCGCTCGCCCACAACCAGAATCTCGCAGCTGCGCTTGCAAATGTTGAACTCGCACGCGGTCAGTATCGGATCACGCGAGCCGCACAGTTCCCGGCGATCAGCGCCGGCGGCCAGCTGACGCTTGCTCAAGGCGGATCGAGCGCGGCGGGCGCGATCGTCGGCGACGAATTCCGCAGTATCTATTCAGTGAACCTTGGTTTGGCTGCGTTCGAGCTGGATCTGTTTGGTCGACTGCGCAGCCAGACGCGCGCCGCAATCGCAAACTATCTCGCAACCGATCTTGGCGTCGCGAGCACGCGCCTCACACTCGTGGCCGAAGTGGCCAATGCGTTTCTGGTGCTCGCGGCCGATCGTTCGCTGCTGCGGATCGCGGAGGATACGCAGCGCGTCGCAGCGCAGTCGGTAGAACTCACGCGCGCGCGGCTTCAAGGCGGAGTAGCGCCGCGATCCGATCTGGCCCAGGCGCAGACCATCGAAGCGACGGCGCGCTCGGCGATCGCCAGCCAGACGACGCAGGTTGCCCAGGATCTGAACGCGCTGGAGTTGCTGACCGGAGTACCGATCCCGAGGGAGTTGCAGCCGACGGGCATCGAGGAAATCGATGGCGCGCTCGGCGACGCTCCGGCGGGGCTGTCGTCCGAAATCTTGCTGCGCCGTCCCGACGTGCTCGCGGCCGAATACCGGCTGCGCGGTGCCAACGCGTCGATCGGGGCCGCGCGCGCCGCCTTCTTCCCCCGCATCAGCCTTACTGCGGCGACCGGCTTCCTCAGCCCGGCGCTTGCGGGTTTGTTCAACGATAACCGCTTCACCTGGCAGGTGGCGCCGTCGGTCACCGTCCCGATCTTCCAGGGCGGCGCACTGCGCGGCAACCTTGCCGTCGCTCGCGGCAACCGCAACCTCGCACTCGCGCAGTATCAGTTCGCAATCCAAAACGCGTTTCGCGACGTGACGAACGCCCTCGCCCGGCGCGGCACGATCGAGGCGCAGCTTGCAGCCGACCGCGCCCGCGAGGCCGCGGCCTTGGATACGCTCAATCTCACCACCGCGCGCTATCGTGGCGGCATCGATCCGTTCCTGACGACACTCGACGCGCAGCGCACCTTGTTCACGGCACGCCAGGTGCTGGTAGCGACGCGCCTGACGCGCGCGGCGAACCGCATCGAACTCTACCGCGCGATCGGCGGCGACGAGCTGACCGACCCGCTGCCGCTGAGCGGCCGTCATGCGCGCGCCGAGGCAGCGCGGATGTCGCCGCCCCGTTCCAGCCCGGCCAGCTAGAGCGCCGGGCTGCCTGCCACTGCGCGGGCTGGTGGGCGCACGTTACACAGGTCGACGAAGCCCGGCGGGTTCGCGAAATCGCGGCGGAACGCTCGAGCTCGAACCAGTGCGGCGAAGCTGGGTGTGCCCGATCGGAACACTTCGAAGCGCGGGCGTTCGGCGGGCGGCAGCTCGGAGGCGAGGCGGACCGACCCGATCTTCGTCTGCTGCTCGGGCGTTTCATAGAAGCCCAGCGCACCCGTGCCGCGCGGCAGCGACGATAGCCGCTCCATCCCGCCCACGACGCGGCCGATCACGGTATAATTGCGATCCAGATTTCGCGGGCTGTGGCCGATCGTCGTGTACAGTTCGCTCGCATTGCCGCTGTCGAGCGAAGCGTCACGGCCGACGCCCACCGCTCCGTAGCAATGGACCAGCCATCGGCGGCCGTCCTTTCGGGCAGCGGGAAAGCCGTTCACGAATCCGGGTTCGCCATAGCCGTCCGGGCCGGGAATCGGGTCGAACGCAGTCGCTTCGGGCAGCAGTGTCTCCAGCGGCAGCTTGGGCGTGACGCCCTCCGGCAGGGGCCGGGTGTTGCCCGGGTCGCCCCACTGCGTGACGTAGTTGTCCTGCACGCGAACGACCGCGGTCTGCCCGTCCCACCAGCGCGCAGCGATCAACTTCTTCAGGTTCTGAACGTGGCGCAGGGCCTGTGCGGCGGCCAGCTCGATCGCCACGCGCCCGCCACCAGCGAGCGTCAAGAGCACCAGATTCTCGGGCGCCACCTCGCGCCACGCCTCGGCCGGAGCGGCGGCGATCACTTCGGACGGAGTTGCCTCGCCCGGCAACGGTGGGGGCGGTGCCGGGGGCAGCGGGGCGGCTGCGGTCAGCGCCAGCGCGGCGAGACAAGCGGTCCTCATGCCGCCCCCCGCGCCGGGACCAGCGACTTCAGCGGCACGCCGACGTCGGCCAGCAGCGCGGGGTGGGCGGCGACGCCCGCGTGCACCAGCGCGCGGCCCGCGGCGTAGCTTTTGGTATCGTTGACACAATCGAGCGCGATCACGCGGCCCTCCCTCATGTAAACCACCGAGAACGACCGCGCCGCCGGATCACCCCGGACCACCTCGGCATCGTGCCCCGCCGATAGCCCCACGGTCTGCAGCTTCAGGTCATATTGGTCCGACCAGAACCATGGGACCGCCCGATACGGCGCATCCAGCCCGGCGATGTGCTTGGCCGCCGCGGTCGCCATGTCGTTGGCGCTCTGCACGCTTTCCAGCCGTACCCACGCCCCGCCCGCATAGGCGTTCGCGTGCAGCGCGCAGTCGCCGACCGCATAGATGCCCGCCAGCGACGTCCGGCCATAGGCGTCGACCCGAACGCCGTTGGGGCAGTCGGCCCCAGCTTCAACGAGCGGCGCGACCGCTGGCGCGATGCCGATGCCCACGATGACGATGTCCGCCGCCAGCCGCTCGCCGCCCGCAAGCCGCACCGCCACCGCGCGCCCGCCCTCACCCTCGATCGCTTCGACGGAGACGCCGCACGAAAGTCGCACTCCGTGCAGACGATGCTCGTGGAGGAAGAAGTGGGAGAGGACGGGTCCCGCGACTCGGGCCAACACACGGTCCTGCGCTTCCAATACCGTGACGTCCGCCGATAATGTAGTGAGCACGCTCGCGCTTTCAAGCCCGATGTAGCCGCCGCCGATCACCGCAGCGCGCACGCCGGGCCGCACCTCGCCGCGCAGCCTTTCGACGTCGGCGCGGCAGCGGATGGTGTGCACGCCTGCCAGATCGCCGCCCTCGCAGCCGAGCCGCCGCGCCTTGCCGCCCGCGGCCCAGATCAGCGCGCCATAGCCGATCCGCTCGCCCGCAGCGGTCGCCACCTCGCGCTGGGCGGGGTCGACGTGCACCACCGTCCGGCCGAGGAGCAGCTCAACCCCACGTTCCTGCCAGAACCCCGCCGGGCGGATCAGCAGCCGCTCGAACGGCCGCACCCCCGCCAGATAGTCCTTCGACAGCGGCGGGCGCTCGTATGGCGGATCGGCTTCATCGCCGACGATCGCGACCGTCCCGGCGAAGCCCGCCTGGCGCAGCGCGATCGCCGCCTGCGCGCCAGCATGGCCGCCGCCCGCGATCAGCACGTCATAGCGGACGCTCATACGAACCCGCTTCGCACGGGGCGCGGAGCCGTGCTAGGGGCGGGCGCAGTTTTTGAGATGCGTAAACCTTTGATCCTGTGCGTAATGGCGCTGCCCGGCGCCTGCACCATGGTGCATCCGCCCGTGCCGGTCGCGGGCGTGCGCGTCGTCCAGCCCGCGTCGCTGCCCGATCCCGATCCCTATCAGTCCGGCAAGCTGCTGCTCGCCGCGAACCGCCCCGCCGATGCGCTCGGCGCATTCCGCAAGGCGCTGGCTCGCCAACCGCAGTCTCGCGAGGCGCTGAACGGCATGGCCGCCGCCTATGATGCGCTCGGCCGCCCCGACATCGCGCGCGGTCTGTACGAGGCGGCGCTGGCAGCTGCGCCGGGCGATCCGGTGACGCTCCACAATCTCGGTCTCTCGCGGCTGTCCGCAGGCGATCTGCCGGGTGCCGAGCGCGCGCTGCGCGCCGCCGCTGCGACGGGACCGACCGCGGTGCGCCAGAGCGCGCTCGCCCTCCTCGCGCGGCTTGCCGAGGCGCGGGCCGCGCAGCCCGAGCCGGTGCTGGCCGCCGTCGAGCCGGAGCACACTGCGCTTGCGCGGCTTGAGCGCGTGAGCGCGGGCGAGATACGGCTGACGATCGCGCCCGGCGCACCCGGAGGCCGCGCACCGAGCGTCGACAGCACGCATGTGCGCCTCGCCGCTGCGCTCCAACCCGCGCGGCCTTGAACGCGGGCGCATTGCCCGCGGCCGCCGCGCCGCCTAGCGCTGGCGCCCGATGCTGTACGATGCGCTGCGCCCGCTGCTGTTCGCGCTGGAACCCGAGCGTGCGCACCGGCTGACGATCGCCGCGCTGAAGTCCGCGCCGCGCCGCACGCCCGCCCCCGATCCGCCCGGCCTCGCCACCATGCTCGCCGGGCTGAAGCTGCCCAACCCGATCGGGCTGGCGGCGGGCTTCGACAAGGACGCCGAAGTGCCCGCAGCGCTGCTGGGGCTTGGCTTCGGCTTCGTCGAGGTCGGCACGCTCACCCCCCGGCCGCAGACCGGCAACCCGCGACCGCGCATGGCGCGGCTGGTGGAGGACCGCGCGGTCGTCAACCGGCTTGGGTTCAACAATGGCGGGCAGGAGGCGGCGCTCGCGCGGCTGGCGGGCGCTCGCACCGGCGTGGTCGGGGTCAATATCGGCGCCAACAAGGACGCCGCCGACCGGTTGGCCGACTATGCCGACGGCGCGCGGCGGATGGCTCCGGTGGCCGATTACCTGACCATCAACATCAGCTCGCCAAACACCCCCGGCCTGCGCGCGCTGCAGACCGCCGACACGCTGGCGGAGTTGCTGGCGCGCGTCCTGGCCATGCGGCCGGGCGTGCCCGTGTTCGTGAAGATCGCGCCCGATCTCAGCGATGCGGAGCTGGACGCCGTCGCCGACATTGCGCTGGCAAGCGGCGCCGACGGGCTGATCGCCACCAATACCACCGTCGCGCGGCCGCCCTCGCTGCGCAGCGCGCAGGCGGGGTTCGAGGGCGGACTTTCGGGTGCGCCACTGTTCGATCGCTCGACCGAGGTACTGCGCCGTCTTCGCCGCCGCACCGCGGGCCGCATCGCGCTGATCGGCGTCGGCGGCGTGTCGTCGGGCTCGCAGGCTTATGCCAAGGTCCGCGCCGGGGCCGACGCGGTGCAGCTCTACACCGGCCTGGTCTATGGCGGGCCGGGGCTGGTCGATCGGATCAAGCGCGAGCTTGCCGCCTTCCTGCAGCGCGACGGCTTTGTGCGCGTCGGCGACGCGGTGGGCGCCGATGCGTGACAATTCGGTTTCGGCGGCGTTAAGCGCGTTGGCGATGCGTGTCCCCCTCCTAGCGCTGACGGCCGCAGCGCTCGCCGCACCCGCCGCCGCGCAGACTGCGCGCGCCGCGGTCGACCAGCCCACCGCCAGCCTGTTCGAAAACCAGTCGCGGCGCGCGCCGGCTGCCACCGCCGCGAGCGGGCGCGCGTTGGTCAGCGCAGCCGATCCGCGCGCGGCCCAGGCGGGCGCGGAGATGCTACGCATGGGCGGCAGCGCCACCGACGCCGCGCTCGCGGCCGCCATCGCGCTGACCGTCGTCGAGCCGCAATCGAGCGGGCTGGGCGGCGGAGCGTTCTTCGTCGCGCGCGATGCGAAGGGCGCGTGGACCACGATCGACGGCCGCGAGACCGCACCGGCAGCGGCCGGCCCGAACTGGTTCATCGGATCGGACGGCAAGCCGCTCGGCCGCCGCGCCGCGGTGGAAAGCGGCAGATCGGTCGGCGTCCCCGGCTTGATCGCGCTGTCTGCCAAGGCGCACGCGCAGGGTGGCAGGCTGCCGTGGCGCGCGCTGTTCCAGCCCGCGATCCGGCTAGCGCGCGACGGCTGGACGCTGACGCCGCGCTTCGTGCGCACGGTGGGCTTCTCGACGCAGCTGGTCGCCAACTCCCCCGCCGGGCGGCGCTTCCTCGACGCCGAAGGCAAGCCGCTCCAGGTCGGTGCGCGCGTGACCGCGCCCGAGCTCGCCGCCACCTTCGAAGCCATCGCCAAGGCCGGGCCGGATGCATTCTACCGCGGGCCGATCGCAGCCGAGATTGCGCGCACGGTCAGCCAGGACCCGCGCGGGGGAGCGCCGATGACCATCGCCGACCTCGCCGCCTATCGCGCGGTGCAGCGCCAGCCGGTGTGCGGGCGCTATCGCGGCTGGCAGCTGTGCGGCGCGCCGCCGCCCGACAGCGGGCCGGTGGCGGTGCTGCAGGTGCTCGGCGCGCTCGAGCGCTTCGATCTGAAGCGCCTGGGGCCGGACAATGCCGCCAGCTGGCATCTGATCGCCGAGGCCGAGCGCATGGCCTACGCCGACCGCGACGCGTGGGTGGGTGATCCCGGCTTCACGCCCGTGCCGACCGACGGGCTGACCGACCCGGCCTATCTCGCCGAGCGCTCGGCGCTGATCCGCGAGGACCGCGCGCAACCGCGGGTGGTTGCAGGCACGCCACCCGGCGCTCCCGCCGCGCCGCAGGCCACCGCCGTGCTGGAGAACGGGACCAGCGCCATCGTCGCCGCCGACCCAGCCGGGGCTGTCGTGTCGCTCACGTCGACGGTTGAAAGCATCTTCGGATCGGGCCTGTCGGCGGGTGGCTTCGTGCTCAACAACCAATTGACGGACTTCGATTTTCAGCCCGTGCGCGACGGCCGCCCCGCTGCCAACCGCGTCGACGGCGGCAAGCGCCCGCGCTCCTCGATGGCGCCGATCATTGCGATTGCACCGGATGGCCGCGTGATCGCGGTCGGCGCAGCGGGCGGATCGACGATCATCGCGCAGGTTGCCAAGACGCTGATCGCGCTGATTGATTGGGGCATGAGTCCCGAGGCCGCGATCGCCGAACCCGTCATCTACGCGACTCCCGAGCGGACCGCGATCGAGCGCGGCAGCAAGCTGGAGCGGATGGCCGCGACCTTGAAGGCGCTGGGCCACAATGTGGTGGTGAGCGACCTGCCGACGAAGACGCAGGCACTGTTGCGCTCGGGCAGCGTGGTGCGTGGCGGGGCGGATTACCGGACCGAGGGACAGGCTGTGGCGGTCCGGTGAGGCACACCCCGCTCTGGCCCAGCCTGCCGACGATGTTTTTCGACCAGGCGGAGAAGCACGGCGCCGAGCCGTTCCTGTGGCACAAGACGAGCGGCGGCTGGGTCTCGCGCTCCTATGCCGAGGCTGCCATCGAGGTGGCGAGGCTGGCGGCGGCGCTGCGCGCGCTGGGGCTGCGGCCAGGCGACCGAGTCGCGCTCGTCAGCGAGAACCGACCCGAATGGGCGATCGCCGACTTGGGCATCATGGCCGCCGGGCTGGTGAGCGTGCCGACCTACATTACCAACACTGAGCGCGATCATCTTCACATCCTCGAAAATTCCGGCGCGCGCGCAGTCATCGTCTCCAGCGCCACACTGGCGCAGACGGTGATTGCGGCGGCGTTGCGATCGGACTGCTGTGAGCATGTTGTGACGATCGAGCGCGTGCGCGCGGCGCAGTCATCGAACGTGTCGGTTCACCACTGGGAGACGCTCGCCGCCGCGCAGACCATCAGCATGGCCGAGGTACGCGGCTGGACGGCAGCCGCGCGACGCGAGGACCTTGCGTGCATCGTCTATACCAGCGGCACCGGCGGCGCGCCCCGTGGCGTGCGCTTTCACCACGGCATGATCCTCCACAATGTCGAGGGGGCGGCTGCGATCATCTTCGAAGACTTCCCGCGCAATCGAGACACATTTCTGTCCTTCCTACCGCTCAGCCACAGTTACGAGCATTCGGCCGGCCTGTATCTCCCGATCGGGATCGGTGGAGAGATTTACTATGCCGAGGGGATCGACAAGCTTGCCGCCAATATCGAAGAGACGCGGCCGACGATCATGGTCGTGGTGCCGCGGCTGTTCGAGGTGCTGCGCCAGCGCATGATCCGCGCGATCGAAAAAAAGGGCGGTATCGCGCCCAGGCTGCTGGCACGCGCCGAAGCGATCGAGGCGCGCCGCGCCGCCAACCGGGGACTGCGCGTGCAGGACCGGATCGCGGGGCTGGTGATCGACCGGACCTTGCGGAAAACCGCGCGCGGGCGCTTCGGCGGGCGGCTGAAGGCGATGGTTTCCGGCGGCGCGCCGCTCAATCCCGAGGTGGGGCGCTTCTTTGCGGCGCTGGGGCTGACGCTGCTCCAGGGCTATGGCCAGACCGAGAGCGGCCCGATCATGAGCTGCAACCGCCCGCGCGCGCGGATCAAGATGCACACCGTCGGCCCGCCGCTGAAAGACACCGAAGTCAGGATCGCAGACGACGGCGAAATCCTGTGCCGCGGCGAGCTGGTGACGCATGGCTACTGGAATAATCCAGCCGAAACCGCGCAGGCGCTGAAGAACGGTTGGCTACATACCGGCGATATCGGGCACATTGATCCGGACGGCCACATCGTCATCACTGACCGCAAGAAGGATATTATTGTCAACGATAAGGGCGACAACATCGCTCCTCAGCGCGTGCAGGGCATGCTGACCTTGCAGCCGGAGATCGCGCAGGCGATGGTGGATGGCGACAAGCGGCCCTATCTTGTCGGTCTGATCGTGCCCGACGCCGAGTGGATGGGCGCATGGGCGCGCGAACGGGGAAAGCCCAACGATCTCAGCGTGCTGAAGGCCGACCCGGAGTTCGGCCGCGCGCTGCAGGCCGCCGTAGACCGCGTGAACCGCGACCTGTCGGTCATCGAGAAGGTCCGCCGGATTGTCGTTGCCGATGAACCCTTTACGGTCGAAAACGAGCAGATGACGCCGAGCCTGAAGGTCCGGCGCCATGTGCTGCGTCGAGTCTACGGACCGCGTCTCGCTGCGCTCTACGCTGGCTGAGCCGCGCGCCGCCGGCCCTAATAACCCGTGGTCGCCGTGCCGCTGCCGCCCTTTGCCGGGCGCGCGACCTGGACGGGCTGGAAGTCGCCCAGGATGCAGGCACCGCGGAAGACATTCTCCGGGATTGTGACGATCTGAAGCGCGTCGCCCGAGCAGACCGACGGACTTGGCGACGAGAAGGTGATCGTATCGAAATTATTGCGATACGGGCAGCCACCCTTGACCTTGCTTACATAGCCCGAACTGAAGCCGGTACGGAACAGCAGCGTCTCTGCATCGAGCGCAACGATGCGGCTGGTCTGCCGCCGCGACAGACACGCTTGCGGTTTGCCTCCCGTGGGCTGGACGGTTGGCACCGGCTGGGTGGCAGCGAACGCAGGCGCCGCCAGCGCAGCGCCGCCCATCAGGGCCGCGGCGGCGAGCGGACGAGCTAGCTTCAGATTGCGCATTGGCCTTCTCCGGTCGTTTCCCGCACTGAACACCGCGCGCTCTGAACGGTTGCTGATCGCGGTTGCGGGTCAGCCGCCGACGACCTCCACAGACCAGCCGTCATAGGTCACGCCCGCATCCCCGGCGGGGTCCAGCGGTTCCGCGCGGACTGCGCAGCCGCAACAGCCCGCGGCCGGAGGTCTCCGCACTGCCACTCGCTCCGGCCACGCACGAGCGCATCACGGCCGGACGGCCGTCCCCGCCGACCGTCCAGAACACGTGCCGGCCGTCCGTATCCGGCGTCGGGGAGTCGGGCTCGGTCATCCCCTGAAGGCGTCCTTGGCAGCGCGGCGGCGGGCGAACTCGGCCGCGGAGCCTGCGCGCACGAACGGGTTTACCGTGCGCTCGGCGGCAACGGTGGTCGGCACCGTGGGCACCCCCTGCGCGCGGGCCGCCTTGGCGTCGGCGATAGCAGCCGCGACGGCCGGGCTGCCGGGCTCGACGTGCTCGGCGAATGCGAGGTTCGCCAGCGTATATTCGTGCGCGCAGGCGAGCAGCGTCGAATCGGGCAGCGCCATCAGCTTGGTGAGGCTGTGCCACATCTGATCGGCCGTGCCCTCCAATAGCCGCCCGCAGCCGGCGGCGAAGATGGTATCGCCGACAAACGCGATCTGAAGCTCGTCGAACACGAACGCGATGTGCCCCGCGGTGTGGCCGGGAATGTCCAGCACGCGCGCTTCAAACCCGGCAGCGGTCACGCGGTCGCCCTCGCGCACCGGGTGATCGAGCGCGCGGATCTTCGCGGCTTCGGCGGCGGGACCGGTGACGGGAGCGTCGGTCGCGGCGCGGACGGCCGCGTTGCCGCCGGTGTGGTCGCCGTGCCAGTGGGTGTTGAGCACCGAGGTGACGCGCCAGCCGCGCCGCTCGGCCTCGGCGAGCGCGGGGGCGCCGTCGCCCGGATCGACCACGAAGCATTCGCGCGTCGCCGGGTTGCCACCGAGATAGATGTAGTTGTCCGCGAAGGCCGACACGACCGCGAGCTCGATCATCTCGGCGCACCGTGTGCGCCCGGCGCGGCGGGGGGCGGCATTCCTGCCGGTTCGGGGAAGAACGCGCCTGCCGGGCCGGGAAAGACGACCGGGCTTTCGGAACCATCGGCCGCGACCGAGCTCACGCCAAACATGAAGTCGTCGATCACCACGCCCTTCAGAGTCAGCCTGGGTTCGGCCGTTTCGCGCGACTGCTGCCACCGGGGCGAAACCGTATCGCGCCACCATACGCGATAGCTCGCGGCACCCGGCACCGGCTGCCACTTCAGCGTCGTGTCGGCACTGACCGCGCCGCTCACTTCCACCCCGCCCGGCGGAGCGGGCGCACGGGCCATGCGTGCAGCGGCCGCCACGTTCAGCCGGGTGACGCGCGCCAGATAGGGGAAGTCCACGCCCGCGATCACGTCGCCATAGGCACGGCCGCCTTCGGTGCGGACATCCTGGTGCTGGCGATCGTAGTTTTCCGCGCCTTCGGTGATGCGGACCGCGGGAAACCCTGCGTTCAGGAACTCGGTCTGGTCGCCGCCGCGGCCGAAGCGGTCGGTGCGATAGATCATGCGAACGCGGAAACCGGGCGTGTAGATTTCGGCGGTTTCGGCCAGATAGCGAGCTATCTGGCGGCTGGGGCTGTCGACTTCGCCGCCATTATATCGCCGCCGCGCGGCTTCGGCAGGTGTTTCCAGCGTTTTTGTGCCCTCGCTGAACACGCGCACGCTGCGATCATCGACCTGCCCGCCCTGCCCGCGCGTGTTGCCGACGATGTCGTTGTTGAGATCGGCCTCGACACGCCAGCCCTGCGCTTTGGCATACGCCGCAGCCACTTTGCCACCGTAGAGGCCCTGCTCCTCACCTTCCAGCACCGCGTAGACGATCGTTGCAGCGAAGTTCAGCTTCGACAGCACGCGCGCGGCCTCGATGACCGCAGCCGTGCCGCTGCCATCGTCGTTGGCACCCGGAGCGATGCCGTCCGCATCCAGCTCGTTCGAGTTGCGGCTGTCGATATGGCCGCTGATGACGATCACGCGCTCAGGGTCGGTGGTGCCGCGCTGCACGCCAAGGATGGCCTGAACCCTGGACGGCGTTGGGATGCGGCGTCCGGTGAACGTGTCGCTCGCCACCCTCACCTCGATACAGCCGCCACAGCCGGCGCCGATCGCCTTCAGCCGCTCCTCGGCCCATTTGGACGCAGCTCCGATGCCGCGTCTGGGGTCGGTGCGGGTGGAGAGCGTGTGGCGCGTTCCGAAGCCGACCAGCGTTTCGATCGTGCGCCGAAGCTCGGCCTCGCTGACCTGTGCGGCGGCGGCGGCGATGTCGCGCTGCTGCGCCGGCTGGGCTGCGATGGCGGGGGCGGTGGTCAGCGCCGCGAGCGCTGCGATTTGGGGGCGCATGGGCGGCGAGCTTAGGGGCAAGTGCGTCCCAGCGCGATATGCTTCAATCGTCGAGCGCGCTCGCGCCTTCCAGGAAGCCGAGCGGGCCGTGGCCGCCGCCAAGCCCTGGCGCGGCGCGGATCGCTGCTCCGACGAACGCGTGCGCGCGGCGGAAGGCCGCCGCGAGCCCCATGCCTTGCGCCAGCCCGCATGCGATCGCGCTTGCGAGCGCACAGCCGGTGCCGTGGGTGTGGGGCGTGTCGACACGCGGCGCGCGCAGTGTCACCTCGAACTCGCCGGCGACGATCAGCCGGTCGGCCATGCCCAGTTCGGGATCGTCGGGCAGGTGCCCGCCCTTCACCACCACCGCGGTGCCGAGCTTGGCGAGCGCATGGCCCGCGCGCTGCGCCTCGTCCTCGTTGCCGGCGGGCAGACCGGTCAGCGCTGCCAGCTCGGGCGCGTTGGGTGTGACGACGGTGGCGCGCGGCAGCAGCCGCTCCATCAGCGCCCCGACCGCACCGTCGTCGAGCAGCCGCGCCCCGCCCTTCGCGATCATCACCGGATCGAGCACGATCGGCGCGTCGGTTCCATCAAGCGCGTCCGCGACCGCGGTAATCACCCCAGCGTTGCCCAGCATCCCGATCTTGATCGCGTCGGCGCCGATATCGGTCAGCACCGCGCGGATCTGCGCGGCGACAAGGTCGGGGGGCAGCATGTGCACCGCCTCGACGCCCAACGTATTTTGAACGGTGATCGCCGTCACCGCGGTCGCGGCATGGCCGCCGAGCACGGTGACGGTCTTTACGTCACCCTGCAGCCCCGCGCCGCCGCCCGAATCGGATCCGGCGACGATCAGCACGCGCCCGCGGCTCACCGCCGCGCAGCTTGCGTCAGGCGCGCCGGATCATCTGCGTGGCTGAGGCTGCGCCGAACCGCACGATGGGCTCCGCGCTCAGCTAGCGGCCGTGCATCGGCTGGTTCGCGATCGACCATAGCGCCGCGTAAATCACTGCGCTGAACATCGCCAGCGTTGCGGCAACGGCAAGGCCGGAGCGCAGCAACGGACGTACCGGCGCGCGAGGCTGGCAAGCCTTGGCCTGGCGCCGAGAGCCAATAATGACGTGCGCGCGGGGTGGCGAGCGCGGCCAGGCCGTCGCTACCAGAAGCGTCCTTCGCGGGCGGTGCGGTGCTGGCGCGATACTCGCGCCGCGAGCGAAGCGACCGCGGTGCCGATCGCTGCATTCAGGAACGCGGGGCCGATCAGACCCGGGGCGAGCCCATCGTGCATGATGCTGAACGCGCCCGCCCAGATCGCGAACGAGCCCAGGAACGCGAACAGATCGAAGCCCAACGGGCGGCTGGCGCTGCCGGACATCACGCGGCCTCGCGCACCGCCTGGCAGACCTGGTCAACGACCTGGTTCACGAGACTCGCATCCTCGGCCTCGGCCATGACGCGAATGAGCGGCTCGGTGCCCGACTTGCGGATGACGAGGCGCCCGTGCCCGTGCAGCCGCGCCTCGGCGTCGGCGATGGCCGTCTTGACGAGCGCCGTCTCTAGCGGCGCGCCACCGCCGAAGTGGACGTTTTTCAGCACCTGCGGCAGCGGATCGAACAGACGCAGCGCGTCGCTCGCTGCGCGCTGGCTGCCAACAAGGATCGCCAGCACCTGCAGCGCGGCGATCAGCCCGTCGCCGGTGGTCGCATAGTCGGACAGGATCATATGCCCGCTCTGCTCGCCGCCGACATTCAGCCCGCCCGCGCGCATCGCCTCCAGCACATAGCGGTCGCCAACCTTGGTGCGGACCAGGCGGACCTGCCGACCGGCGAGGAAGCGCTCCAGCCCCAGATTGGACATGACCGTCGCCGCGACCGCGCCGCCGCGCAGGCGGCCGCGCTCGGCCCAGCTCGCGGCGATGCCCGCCATCAGCTGGTCGCCATCGACCATCGTGCCGCGCTCATCGACGACGATCAGCCGGTCGGCGTCGCCATCGAGAGCGATCCCGATGTTCGCACCCTGCTCCACCACCGCGTGCTGCAGCGCCTGCGGGTGGGTAGAGCCGCACTCGTCATTGATGTTGAAGCCGTTGGGCTTGACGCCGAGCGGGACGACTTCGGCGCCCAGTTCCCACAGCGCGGCGGGGGCGACGTTGTAGGCGGCGCCGTTTGCGCAATCGACAACGATCTTCAGCCCGTCGAGCCGCAGGTCATCGGGGAAGGTCGACTTGGCCGCGTGGATATAGCGACCGCGCGCGTCCTCGATCTTCCGCGCGCGCCCGATCTCCTTCGACGCGGCAAGAGTCGGCGACTCGGCCAGCATCGCCTCGATCTCGGTCTCGTCGATGTCAGAGAGCTTGTAGCCATCGGGGCCGAACAGCTTGATGCCGTTATCCTGAAACGGATTGTGGCTGGCCGAGATCATTACGCCCAGGTCGGCGCGCATCGACCGCGTCAGCAACGCCACCGCGGGCGTCGGCATCGGGCCGACGAGGATCACGTCCATGCCCACGCTGGTGAACCCGGCGGTCAGCGCGCTTTCGAACATATAGCCCGACAGCCGCGTGTCCTTGCCGATCACCACCTGGTGCTTGTGCGTGCCCCGGAGAAACCGCCGCCCCGCTGCCTGGCCGACCCGCATCGCGAGTTCTGGGGTCATCGGCGCGGCGTTCGCCAGGCCGCGAATGCCGTCGGTGCCGAAATACGTTCTGCCCACCCGCCAACCTTCCCCTACCGCGGTGCGCCAGGCCGCTGCTTAGCGCCGCAGCGTCAGCGCTGCCATACCCAAGGCGGCACCGCAGGGGCGCCCAGATGCGGGTGCGCCCATGTTGCAACAGCGAGCAAAGCCGCGCCGCCGATCAGCGGGACCCAGCCGGGCCAGACATGGCCGCGCGCAAAGGGCAAAAAGCTCGTCTCAGCGGCATAGGCGCGCCAGCCGGGATCGGTCACCGCCTTGCGGCCTTCCTGCAGCGCAGCACCGCCGAGCGCGGTGACGGCGACCGCTGCTGCGAGCACAAGCGTGGCCGCGGTGCCCGACAGCCACGCATGGACGACAGCCCATAGCGCGAAGCTCCACATCATCGGGTGGCGGGTGATGCGGAGTACGCCGGTCGGCCGCGAGGCACCCGGCGCTCCAGCAAGCGCTGCATTGGCGCGCGAGATCGAGCCCACGAACAGCACCGCCGCCAGCAGCATGGTGATCGGCGCGACATGCCAGGCCCAAGCAGGCGGCACCCACAGGGGCTCGGCCGGAGTCGCCTTCCACGCGTTCACCAGCCAGACGAACGAGCCGAGCGCGATCACGGAAAACAGCAGGCGATAGCCGCCCTCACCCAGCCTGCGCACCAGCGGCCGCCGCGGAGCGCCCGGCAGGCCGATATGCGACGCCGTGAACAGCGCGGCCGCTGCGCCCAGCATCGCCATTCCGTCCGCCATCGCACCCTTCCCCTTTCCGCACCGCTTCTAACACAATTGAGGCTACGGGGAGCGCTGCAAAGCTGCTAGAGCGCAGCGGTCGTTCCGGCACCGGTGCTGTGGGCGCAAACAGGCGTGGCGCGTGGCAGAGCGTCTGCCCGTTTTCGGGGAGAGACAGGATGGCGACCTATGTGCGTGCGGGCTTGGCCGCGCTGATGCTGACCGCGAGCGTGCCGGCCGTCGCTGGACCCAGTTTCATCTTCACCGATACCGGCGGAGCGGGCCCGACAACCGCCGCCGGACGCGCGTTCGCGCAAGCCGCCGCGCTTTGGGGCAATGTGTTCAGCAACGACGTGACAATCCGGCTGGCAATCGGCTTCAAACCGCTCAGCAACAATGTCTTGGGAACGACGAGTTCGTCGCGCTCGACGCTTTCCTACCAAAGCGTGCGGTCGGCGCTGATTGACGGCGCAACCTCGGCTGCGGACCGGTCCTCGGCAGCATCGCTCGGGCGAACCCTGTCATTCATCACCAACGAGGCGGGAAATTGCCAGACGGGCGTCAACTGCCGACCGATCAGCCTCAGCACCCGGACGATCGATAACGACAACACAACCGATAACAACTTCCTATCGGTGACGACAGCGAACGCCAAGGCGATGGGCCTGTACAACAACAACTCGCTTTCCAACGACGCATCGATCACGTTCAGCAACAATTTCAGCTGGACGTTCGATCGCGCAACCGGCATCCTCCCCGGCACCTATGACTTCGTCGGCGTCGCCGCGCACGAGATCGGCCATGCGCTGGGCTATGTGTCGGGAGTCGATCTTGCCGACGCCAATGTCGGCCGAAGCGGGCTGGATGTGACTGCGTGGGGCACGCCGCTCGATCTGTTCCGCTATGCAAACGGCCTCCGCGACTGGACGATCGGCGCCGCCAGCTGCACATCGATCGATAGCGGCCGGACGTGCGTCGGCCTGATGTCGACGGGCGCGAAGAACGGCGATGGCCAGCAGGCGAGCCACTGGAAGTCCAGCGCGACGCCGATCGGCTTGATGAAGCCGACTGCGGCGCGCGGTGAGTTGCTGCAGCTGACTTCGGCCGATCTCACCGCCTATGACATCATCGGCTGGAACCTCGCGTCGGGCGCGCAGACCGTCACGATCCAGTGGAACTCGGGCCAAGTGCTGCCGCCGGTGGCGGCGGGGCTGAACATCGTGGCAGCGCCCGAGGCGCCGATGGCTGCGCTGTTCGGACTGGGCACGGGTCTCGCTGCGCTGCTGCGCGCGCGCCGGCGCTAGGCGGTCACGCCTCGGCCGGGGTTAGCCGCACGCGCGCGCTGTTGGGCAGGCGCTTGTCGCCCAGCGGCGCCCGGAAGCTGCGGCCGTGGACGCTCAGCGGCACCGTCCGCCCGCCCGCATCGACGACGGCGGCGGCAAGTGTCTGCGGCACCTGGAAGTTGAACCCGAAGCTGCGCGAGTTGCAGCCACCGATCGACGCGAAGCCTGCTCGCATGAAGACGTTGAGGTCGGGCTTCAGCAGCTCGTAATTTACCCGGCACATCAGCCGGAAATCGCCGAGCGGCGCGTCCATGTCGGTAGCGCCCGGCGAGCGGACGCGCGCGCGAACGACCACCTTGCCGCGGCCCGCGTCGTGCCACAGCTCCCACGCGCCGGAGCTATGCTCGGGCAGCGTGAACAGCCCGTCGGCGCTGACGGGCACGGGCACGCTGCGGTCGCCGTCGAACAGCGTCAGGTGATAGCCGCGCAGCCGCTCCTCGCCGCGCTTCAGCAGAAACTCCAGCCGCGATCCCGGAGCATATTGCTCGCGCAGCGCCTCGAACGCCGACTCTGCCGCCGCGAGGCGCTTCACGTCGATGCGCCCCTGCCGGTGCGCCGACACCACGACCTCGTCGGACGTGCCTTGCGCGGCCGCGAGGCCGGGCGCGGCGACAAGGAGGGCGGCGATGGCGAGGTGCAGACGCATGTGTCGCATCGGCGCTTACGCCAGTGAAGCTGAACCCGGAAGAACCGCTGCGGCGAGCGGGGGTGACGCGCGCCAGGGTGTGTCAGTCCAGCCGCATCGCCTCCGCGGCGAGCTGTTCAGCCTCGGCCAGGATTGCGTCGTCGGCCGCGGCGTCACGCACCACCTCGCGGCCGATCAGCACCAGCACCGGCACCGCGAGCGGCGACACGCGCGGCAGGTCGACGTGGACCAGCCGGTCCTGCGCGGTCTCCAGCAGCCGCGCCAGGCGGCCGACATCGGTCAGCCGCGCGCGCGCGTCCTCCCACGCTGCGCGCAGCAGGAGGTGATCGGGCTCGTGCTTCCTCAGCACGTCGTAGATCAGGTCGGTGCTGATCGTCAGCGCGCGGCCGGGCTTGCGCTGGCCCGCCGTCTGCCGCTCGACCAGCCCGCCGATGATCGCCACCTCGCGGAAGGCGCGCTTCAACAGCGGCGACTCCTCGATCCACGCCTTGAACTCATCCTCCAAGATGTCGGCCGAGAACAGCGGCGCCACGTCGCGGATCGGCTCCAGCCCGTAGCACGCGAGCGCATAGTCGTTGCTGACGAAGCCCGTCGGCTGCAGCCCCGCCGCCGCCATCCGGCGCGTGACCAGCATGCCCAGCGCCTGATGCGCGTTCCAGCCTTCGAAGCTGTAGGCGACCAGATGGTAGCGGCCATCGCGCTCGAAAGTTTCCACCAGCAGCTCTTGCGGGCCGGGCAGGCGGCTGCGCTGCTCCTGCACCTGCAGCCATTCCTGCACGTCGGCGGGGAAGCGCTGCCACTCGCTGCGATCGTGCAGGAAGTGGCGCACGCGGTCGGCGAGGCTCGTCGACAGCGCCAGCCGCGTGCCGACGTAGGTGGGGATGCGCGCGGGGCGGGTAGATGCGCGGACGATCAGGTCGGCGGCCTCGAACCGCTCCACCTCTAGGCTGAGGCCGCTGAAATAGAAGCTGTCACCCGGGCGCAGCGTCGAGGCGAAATAGTCCTCCACCGTCCCCAGCTTGCGGCCGTTCTTGAACTTGACGCTGAGCACCGGCGCATCGACGATGATCCCGGCATTTTCGCGGTGTTGTTGTGCGAAGCGCGGGGCAGTGACGCGCCAGCGGCCATCGGCGTCCTGCCGGATGCGGCGGAACTTGTCGTAGGCCTTCAGCGCGTAGGCGCCGTTTTCGACAAAGCGCAGCGTCTCGTCGAACAGCTCGCGGGCGAGGTCGGCGTAGGGCGCGGCGCGCGTCGCCTCGGCGTAGAGTTCGTCCGCGCGGAACGGCTCGGCGCAGGCGGTCGCCATGATATGCTGGGCGAGCACGTCCAGTGCGCCGGGGCGGAAGACCTCGGCGTCGAGCGCGCCCTCGCTCACCGCGTCCAGCGCAGCGCGGGCCTCCAGATATTCGAAGCGGTTGCCAGGCACGATCAGCCCGCGCGACGGCACGTCAAGCCGGTGGTTGGCGCGGCCCATGCGCTGGATCAGGCGGGACGAGCCTTTGGGGGCGCCCATCTGAATGACGAGATCGATCTCGCCCCAGTCGACGCCCAGGTCCAGCGACGCGGTCGCGACCAGCGCGCGCAGGCGGCCGTCGGCCATCGCGCCTTCCACCTTGCGCCGCGCTTCGACCGCCAAGGACCCGTGGTGGATGCCGATCGGCAGCCGGTCCTCGTTGACCGTCCACAGGTCCTGGAAGATCAGCTCGGCCAAGCCGCGAGTGTTGCAGAACACCAACGTCGAGCGGTTGGCGCGGATCTGCTCGTAGACCTGTTTCGCCGCGTAGCGCCCCGAATGGCCCGACCACGGCACGCGCCCTTCGGGAAGCAATATGCCGATCTCGGCCTCGGCGCCGCGCTCGCCGCGGATCAGCGCCACCCTGTCGGGGTCGGCTCCGGGCGAGAGCCAGCGGCGGTAGGCGATCTCGTCCGCGACCGTCGCCGACAGACCCACGCGCACATGCCCCGGCGCAAGCGCGCTCAGCCGCGTCAGCGCCAGCGCCAGCAGGTCGCCGCGCTTGGAGGGAGCGAACGCGTGCAGCTCGTCGATCACCACCGAGCGCAGGTCCGCGAACAGCCGCGCCGCGTCGGGGAAGCTCAGCAGCAGCGACAACGATTCGGGCGTGGTCAGCAGGATATTCGGCGGACGCTGACGCTGGCGCGCCTTGCGGTCGGCGGGCGTGTCGCCGGTGCGCGTCTCGACGCTGACCGGCAGCGCCATCTCTTCCAACGGTGCGATCAGATTGCGCCGCACGTCGACCGCCAGCGCCTTCAAGGGCGACACGTAGAGCGTGTGCAGCCCCCCGCGCGGGCGCTCGGCCAGCTCGGCGAGCGTCGGCAGGAAGCCCGACAGCGTTTTCCCGGCCCCCGTCCCCGCGACCAGCAGACGATGCTCGCCCGCGCGTTGCAGCATTGCCGCCTGGTGCGACCGCAGTCGCCAGCCCTTCGCGGCTAGCCATTCGGCGATGATCGGGGGCAGCTCCACGGTCCGGCCATATCGGTGTGGACGATGCGCACCGGAAGCTGCATTTTTGCGCATCCGACGCGTGTCGTGTGGCGGGGTGCGCGGCGCCGGTTTATAGGCGGCAGTCATGCATCACGATGATTCCGCGCCCGCCCCGGCGCGTCGATGGCCTTCGCGCGCCATAATCTGGCGGTGGCACTTCTACGCCGGGTTGTTCTGTATCCCGTTCATCCTGCTGCTGGCGGCGACCGGCTCGGTCTACCTCTGGCGTGCCGAGATTGAGGCGCTGCTCGACCGCCCCTACGCTGCGGTCACGGCGCCCGGCCAGTCGCGCGCCACGCCGTCGGCGATCGCGCAAGCCGCGGAGCAGGCGCGGCCGGGCATGATCCTGCACCGTTACATCCTGCCGGCGACACGAACCCAGGCGGTGCAGGTCGTCGTCGGCGAGGGTCGGCGCGAGACGCGCGTGTGGGTGCATCCCCGGACGCTCGAGCTGCTGAAGGTCGAAGACGAGGACGCTCGGCCGATGAACCTGCTGTTCCACCTGCACGGCGAACTGCTGCTTGGCACGATGGGCTCCTACGCGGTCGAACTGGCCGCAAGCTGGGCGGTGGTGATGATCGGCACTGGGCTGGTGTTGTGGTGGCCGCGCGGGCGACGGCTGAGCGCCGTGCTGCTGCCGCGCGTCACACTTCGCAGGCGCGATGGGTGGCGCGCGCTGCACGGAGCGGTGGGGTTGTGGGTGTCGGTCGCAGCGCTCGGCTTTCTTCTGACCGGCCTGCCGTGGGCGCGAAGCTGGGGTCTTTGGCTCGATACGCTGCGCAGCGCTGCGGGTGAGGCGCCGCAGGGCCGTGACTGGAGCGTCAGCCGCGAGGAGATGTTGGCCCGCCGCGCCGCACGTGACGCCGAGATGCGCGGCGGGCATCAGCACATGCCCGGTCGGCATCCGGCGGTGCGAATCGACCACGCCGCGCTCGATCGGCTGATGCCGATCGTCGAGCGTGCCGCGTTACCCACCCCCGTTGCGCTGGTGCCGCCCGCGGCCAGCGGCAGGCCGTGGGTCGCGCGCGTCGAGGCTGCCGATCGCACCCAGCGCAGCGATCTTGAGCTCGATGGCGCGAGCGGCCGCGTGCTGGCGCGCCACGACTTCGCCCAGCGCCCGCTAGTCGATCGCGTCGTCGCCTACGGCGCCACCGCGCATGAGGGGCGGCTTTGGGGCCGCGCGAACCAGTTCGCCAACCTCGTGGTGGCGCTCGGCCTGATGGCGCTCGCTGGGAGCGGCGCAGTGATGTGGTGGAAACGCAAGCCCGCCGACGCGCTCGGCGCGCCGCGTGCGGTGCCGTTTCGCGCCGGGGCAGGCTTCGCCTTGCTGCTGGGCGCGCTCGGTCTGCTGCTACCGCTGCTGGGCCTGTCGGTGCTGGCGATCCTGGTGATCGAGCGGCTGGTGCTCACGCGGCTACCGGGGCCGTCGCGGTGGCTCGGATTGCGGGCCGTCCCCGGCTGAGGGGCGCTGCTGCGACGCGCTCGCAGGGCTATTGCGAATCGCTTGCAATCAAACGCGGCGGTTGCTAGTTTGAGCTCCATAGCCGAGAGGGAGCGGGCCGAGCGTGATCGTCTGCCACTGCAATGCGCTTCGTGAGCGCGAGGTCCGCGGCGCGGTCGAGCCGCATTGCCGCCGAGTGAGCCGCCTGTATGGACGCCTCGGCTGCAAGCCGCAGTGCCGCCAGTGCCTGCCCTTCGCGCTCTGCCTGATCGACGAGGAGCGCGCGCGCAACATCGCGGCATAAGGGCACGCTGGCCCGGACGCTCCGAAGCCGTTACCGTTCAGCAGAAGAAGGAGGACGGGATGCGCGGCGACCCGAAGGTGATCGACTATTTGAATGCGGTGCTGAAGAACGAGCTGACCGCAATCAACCAGTATTTCCTACACGCCCGGATGCTTGACAACTGGGGCGTCACGCGGCTGGGCAAATACGAATATAGCGAATCGATCGACGAAATGCGCCATGCCGATTGGCTGACGCAGCGCATCCTATTCCTGGACGGACTGCCAAATTTGCAGGCGCTAGGGCGGCTGCGCATTGGCGAGACGGTGGAGGAAGTGCTGCGCGCCGACCTCGCGCTTGAGATGGATGCGCTGCCGATCCTGCGCGAGGCGGCGCATTATTGCGACGAGGTGCGGGATTACGTCAGCCGCGACCTGTTCGTGAAAATCCTCGCCTCTGAAGAGCATCACGTCGACTTCATCGAGGCGGCACTCGGCCAGATTGAGCGCATGGGGCTGGCGAACTACATCCAGCTCGAATCGGCCCCGCTGGTCGACCAGCACCGCGACGGGGATTAGCGCGGGCTGGGTCCATATCAAGGGCAGCCAACGTCCCCCTTCAACCGCAGGCGCGCGGCGTGGAGGAGCGGTTCGGTATAGCCGCTGGGCTGGGCGGCGCCTTCGAAGACCAGCGCGCGCGCGGTCTGGAAGGCGATGCTCTGAGCCGGATCGGGCGCCATCGGGCGGTAGAGCGGATCGCCGGCATTCTGACGATCGACGACCGCTGCCATGCGTGTGAGCGCGGCATCGACCTGCTCCGGCGTCACCACGCCGTGCGCCAGCCAGTTCGCGATATGCTGCGAGCTGATACGGCAGGTCGCCCGGTCCTCCATCAGGCCGACATCGTGGATATCGGGCACCTTCGAGCAGCCGACGCCCTGATCGATCCAGCGCACCACGTAGCCGAGAATGCCCTGCGCGTTGTTCGACAGCTCGGCCTCGACGTCCTCGGCCGCCCAGTTGCAGCCGGAGGGCGCGAGCGGGGTTGTCAGCAGGTCGGCGAGCTTCGCGCGCGGGCCGGCTTCCGCCAGCCCGGCCTGCACCGCTGCCACGTCGACTTGGTGGTAGTGGATTGCGTGCAGCGTCGCGGCGGTCGGCGACGGCACCCAGGCCGCGCTGGCCCCGGCGCGCGGGTGGCCGATCTTGGTGGCGAGCATGTCGGCCATGCGGTCGGGCGCGGCCCACATACCCTTGCCGATCTGCGCGCGGCCGCGGAACCCTGCCGCCAGCCCCACGTCGACATTGTTCTCCTCATAGGCCTTGAACCAGGCGGCGCCGCGCATCTCCTCCTTGCGGATGACCGGTCCGGCGGCCATCGCGGTATGGATCTCGTCGCCGGTGCGATCGAGGAAGCCGGTGTTCAAGAACACGATCCGCTCGCGCACCGCGGCGACGGTTGCCGCGAGGTTGAGTGACGTGCGCCGCTCCTCGTCCATCACTCCGATCTTCAGTGTATTGCGCGAGAGACCGATCAGCTCCTCGGCTGCGGCGAACAGGCGGTTGGCGAAAGCGGCCTCGGCGGGGCCGTGCATCTTGGGCTTGACGATGTAGACCGAGCCCGCGCGGCTGTTGCGGAAGCGGCCCAACCCGCGCACGTCATGCGCGCCGATGGCCGCCGTGATGACCGCATCGACCTGGCCTTCGAACGCCTCCTCGCCATCGAGCAGCACCGCGGGCGTCGTCATCAGGTGGCCGACATTGCGCACGAACATCAGGCTGCGGCCGGGAAGGTGTACCGCCTCGCCGCCCGGGCTGTCGTAGGTACGATCGGGGTGCAGCGTGCGCGTGACGGTCTCGCCGCCCTTGGTGAAGCGATCGGCAAGGTCGCCGCGCATCAGGCCCAGCCAGCTGCGGTAGACGAGCGCCTTGTCGGCTCCGTCGACGGCCGCGACC
This sequence comes from Sphingomonadaceae bacterium, assembly GCA_032249695.1. Taxonomy (GTDB): domain Bacteria; phylum Pseudomonadota; class Alphaproteobacteria; order Sphingomonadales; family Sphingomonadaceae; genus JAVVHE01. The sequence goes on from JAVVHE010000004.1 coordinate 40,644, forward strand.
GAGTCCTCCAGGTCCATGATCGTGGTGACGGCGGCTTCCAGCACCACGTCGCGCAGGCCCGCCGGGTCGGCGGCGCCGATCGGGTCGGCGCGGTCGATCACCAGCTCCGCGTGCAGGCCGTGGTGGCGGGTGACGATGTGCGTCGGCGCCTCCGGGCTGCCGCGCCAGCCGACCAGCTCCACCCCCGCCTTCAGCGCCGACACACCCAGCGCTGAGTGCGCCGCGAGACGACCGGAGCGGACTTCGTAGCGCGTGACGCCCGCGTGGCTGAACGCGGCGAGCGGCACCGCATCGTCGAGCACCGCCCTGGCGCGCGCCACCACCTGCTGCCCCCGCGTCGGATCATATGGTCCCGAGGGCGGCGGTAAGCCGAGCGCGTCCGTCCCGTAGAGCGCATCGTACAGGCTGCCCCAGCGAGCGTTGGCTGCGTTCAACGCGTAGCGGGCGTTCGATAGCGGCACGACCAGCTGCGGCCCGGCGATGGTCGCCACCTCGGCATCAACGCCCTCGGTGCCGATCCGGAACGGCTCAGGCAGAGGTTCCATATAGCCGATCCCGCGCAGGAAGGCTTCCTGCTCCCCGATGCTGGGGCGGCGCTCGCGGTGTTCGGCCCACCATACGTCGATCGCGGCCTGAAGCTCGGCGCGGCGGGCGAGTAGGGTGCGGTTCTCGTCGCGGAGGCGGCGGAGGAGCGCCGCGAACCCGGCGAAGAAATCGGGCGCGGCGAGGCCAAGCGGCGGCAGCACGTCTTCGACCAACAGCGCATGGAGCGGGGCGGCGACGCTGAGGCCGCCAATCTTCACGTAAGCCATGCGCGCCGCTCTAGCCGGGGGGCGCGAGGCGGCGCCAGCGTGTCCGATGCCGGGCGCGGTCATGAGGGCCGCGGGCGGTAATCGCCGGCTACCCGATCCTCGGGCAACGATCGTGCGAAGCTGCGGACGCTGACGCCCGGAGACCCCCGGCGGATCAACAGCGCGCAGCGCGGCGGCTCGGCCGTCAACCGACGTTCGCCTGCGCTCGCCGCCCCCCCTGCGGCCATCGCCCCCGACCCCGCCGATCCGCGCCCTTTAGGACAGCGCCGTCCTTGGCCCCGCTTCCGCAGCCGCGTAGCTTCGCGTATCGCCACCCGCTTCATGGACCACATCGTCATCCGCGGCGGCAGGCCGCTCCAGGGCAGGCTGCGCATCTCCGGCGCGAAGAACGCCGCGCTGGCGCTGATGCCGGCTGCGCTGCTGACCGACGAGCCGCTGACGCTCCGCAACCTGCCGCGGCTCGCCGACGTCGACACCTGCGCGCACCTGCTCAACCATCTGGGGGTCAGCACCACCGTCGAAGGCGCGCGGCCGGGCGAGTTCGGGCGCGTGATGACGCTGCGCGCGGGGCGCATCACCTCGACCGAGGCGCCCTATGACATCGTCCGCAAGATGCGCGCCTCGGTGCTCGTGCTAGGCCCCATGCTGGCGCGCGAGGGGCAGGCGACCGTCAGCCAGCCCGGCGGCTGCGCGATCGGCAACCGCCCGATCGACCTGCACCTGAAGGCGCTGGAAGCGCTCGGCGCCGAGATTGAGCTGACCCACGGCTATGTCCGCGCGACCGCGCCCGGCGGGCGGCTGGCGGGCGGCCACTATACCTTCCCCGTCGTCAGCGTCGGCGCGACCGAGAATGCTGTGATGGCCGCCGTCCTTGCGCGCGGCGAGAGCGTGCTGCGCAACAGCGCGCGCGAGCCCGAGATCGTCGACCTGTGCCAGTGCCTCGTCGCAATGGGCGCGCGGATCGAGGGGATCGGCACCACGCGCCTGACGATCGACGGCGTCGACCGGCTGCACGGCGCGACCTACTTGGTGATGCCCGACCGCATCGAGACCGGCAGCTACGCCTGCGCCGCAGCGATCACCGGCGGCGAGCTCGATCTGCTGGGCGCCAAGGCCGACACGCTGGGATCGACGCTCGAGGCGCTGCGCCAGGCGGGAGTGGAGGTGACCGAACATGCCGAGGGCGTGCGCGTGAAGCGCGCCAACGGCCTGCACGGCATCGACGTGACGACCCAGCCCTATCCGGGCTTCCCGACCGACATGCAGGCGCAGTTCATGGCGATGCTGTCGTTGGCCGAAGGCGCATCGACGCTGACCGAGACCATCTTCGAGAACCGCTACATGCATGTGCCCGAGCTGGCGCGCATGGGCGCGGACATCCGCGTCTCCGGCCGCGGCGCGGTGGTGCGCGGCGTCTCCCACCTGACCGGAGCGCCGGTGATGGCAACCGACCTGCGCGCGTCGATGAGCCTGGTGATCGCCGGGCTGGCGGCGGAGGGCGAGACGGTGGTCAACCGCGTCTACCACCTTGACCGCGGCTACGAGCGGCTGGAGGAGAAGCTGAGCGCGGTCGGCGCGGATATCGACCGCAGGGGAAGCTGAGATCGTTCCCGGCGATCGATGCTGATCGGCCAGGAAGGGATTTTTCGCCCAGAAGCTCAATCGCGTTGTTGGCTGTCGACGCGCAACACGTGACGATGGCGCCATCGGTCCCGAGGCGGTCGGACTTCAGCTTGGGCGCGACCTGATCGTGTTCGCCGGTTTCGCGGTCTTCGGCGCTGGCGCCGCTAACGCGCCCGGCGCCGGCAGCAGGACGGCCGCGCGGGGTTTCGCGATCAGCCCGGTCAATGCCATCCGAACTTCCTGACATGTTCACCCGATCCTGGCGAGACGGCGCGACCGGCGCCACATGCTGGCGCCGCCCGGCCTGCTGGTGGTTCTGCTGATGAGACGCCCTTGACCAATCAACCTTCGACCGACCTTTCGATCCACATCGTCCGCACCGAGGACCGCTCGCCCGCGCTCTATGCCGAGATCGTCGATGCGACCTCGGCCGCCTACGAGGAACCGTTCGCCCATTATTTCGAGGCGATGGACCCGGTGACGCATGTGCTGGCGTGCGCGGCCGGGCGGGTGCTGGCGCATGCCTGCTGGATCGAGCGCTGGCTGAAGCAGGAGCCCGACGGGCCGCTGATGCGCACCGCCTATATCGAGGCGGTCGGCACGCGGCCCGAGGCGCAGTGGCGCGGGCTGGCGTCGAGGGTGCTGCGCGCGGCGGGCGCGGCCGTGGCAGCCGAGGGCTTCGACGTGGCGGGCCTCAGCCCGTCCGATCCAGCCTTCTACGCGCGGCTGGGGTGGGAACTGTGGCGCGGCCCGCTCCACGCGCGCCACGAGGACGGCACGCTGGAGCTGGTGCCCGGCGAGCAGGCGATGGTGCTGCGCCTGCCGCGCACCCCGCCGCTCGATCTTGGTGCAGCGCTGTCGGTCGAGTGGCGCGAGGATGAGGTCTACTAGCCACCCGGCCCCGCCCCGTGCCGGGGAGAGGCGGCCGGGCGCGCTCGCGACTGGCAGCGCGACGATTTTCGCATCATGAAGGAGGTCACGCAGCCGCGCGGCCGCCCGGCGAGCGATGCGAACCGGGCCGCGCAACAGGAGAAAGCCGCATGAAACCGATCTACACCGAATCCGCCATCGCCGAGGGCGGGCGCGAGGGGCGCGTCCACTCGTCGGACGGCTTCATCGACCTGACGCTCAGCCAGCCCAAGGCCGCGGGCGGATCGGGCGCGGGTACCAACCCCGAAGCGCTGTTCGCAGCCGGTTACAGTGCGTGCTTCCATTCGGCCATGATGTTGGTCGGGCGAATGCAGAAGAAGGACGTCGGCGGATCGAGCGTCGAAGGCCACGTGACGATTGGCCAGAAGGACAGCGGCCAGGGCTTCGAGCTTGCGGTCAAGCACATTGTCCGCCTGCCCAATCTGGACCAGGCCGAGGCGGTGGCGCTGGTTGACGCCGCGCACGAGATCTGCCCCTATTCGAACGCCACGCGCGGCAACATCCCCGTCGACTTCGAAGTGCACGGGAAGGGGGAGTGAGCAGCCACGCCGCGGCCTGAAAGCCGTCAGAACTGGACCACGCTGCCGGCCCTGCTCGGTCCGCGATCAACGGAAGGGCGCGATGACGCGCGGCCGATGGCGTCCGACGACAAGTCGTTGGACGCGTCCGGCATCGACCAACGCCATTGGCCGAGGATCGGTTGGCAGCCGCCCGGCGAGGCCGCTAGCCGCCCTGCTGCAACAACAGAGCGGAGACTTGCCCCATGCGGTTCATGTTCATCGGCGCGGCGATTGCCGCCGCGGCGGCCACGCCCGCGCTCGCCGACACGCGCGACTTCAACGTGCGCGGCTTCGATCGCGTGGCAGCCGCCGGGCCGTATGACGTGACGATCGTGTCCGGCCGCGACTTCGCGGTGCGCGCTCAAGGCGACCGCGAGCAGCTTGAGAAGCTTGAAGTCTATGTCGACGGCGGCGAACTGAAGATCCGCACCGAGCGCGGGCTCAGCTGGAGCTGGGGAAGCAGCCGCCGCCATGTGCGCGTGACGGTCGCCGCGCCCGAGGTGCACGGCGTGGCGGTCGCGGGATCGGGCGATGTGCGGCTCGATCGCGGCCGCGGGCAGCGGTTCGAGGCGTCGGTTGCCGGATCGGGCAACCTGACGGTCGCCGAGGTGCGGGCCGACGAGGTCGAGGCGCGGGTCGCCGGATCGGGCGACGTGGACCTGGGCGGCATCGGGGCGCGCGACGTCGACATCCGGGTGGCGGGCAGCGGCAAGATGCGCGCGCATGGCCGCGCCGAGCGCGTGGAGATCAAGGTCGCCGGATCGGGCGATGTCGATGTGGGCGGCCTGCAATCGCGCGCGCTGTCGGCGGCGATCACCGGATCGGGCAACGTCCGCGCGAACGCGCGCGAGGTGGCCGATGTCGCGGTGACCGGATCGGGCGATGCCGTGATCGTCGGCGGTGCGCGCTGCTCGGTCGCAAGCGCGGCAGCGGGACGGTGCGCTGCGGGGTCGGAGCGTAAGGATCGGCCGCAGGCGGCCTGGCAGCCCGCCGTCGCCCGCGCTCGCCGCCGAAGCGCTCGCCGCGCATTGCGATCCGCGGCCCGCGCGCTACAAGCAGCCCGCCAAGTACCGGATCGTCGTGGGGCTGCCGCGCACGGCCGTGAACGGGGTCGACCAGCCCGCGCTCAGAGCGCTGGCGCGCCAGGGAGGAATGACTGCCGCTTGATCAGGCCCGCGCGGTCGCCGCGCTGCTCGCCACCCGCCCCGGTTCGGGCAGCCTCGATGAGCGGCGGCAGTGGTATGAGGACCAGGGCGCGGCGCTGCCAGTGCCGCCCGGCGTGCGGTTCGAGCGCGCCGAGATCCACCCGCACCTCTCTGGCCAATGGGCGCTGCCGGCCGGGGCGGCGCGCAGCAGTGCGATCCTGTGGCTGCATGGCGGCGCGTTTCTGGTCGGATCATCGAACAGCTACCGCGCATTCGCGGCGCATCTGGCAGTGGCTGCGGGCGTGGCGGTGTTCGTGCCCGATTACCGGCTGCTTCCCGAACATCCCTTCCCCGCCGCGACGATCGACACGCAGCACGCGCTGGAGTGGCTGGAGCGGCAGGGCATCGCGCCGCACGCGATCGGCATCGGCGGCGACAGCGCGGGTGCCAATCTCGCCGCGGGCGCGGTGCAGGCGCGGCTGGAGGCCGGCCATGCTCCGCCGGGGGCATGCTGGCTGCTCTCGGGCTGGCTCGATCTCACCCACTCGGGCGGCTCGATTGCCACGCGTTCGGCGGCGGACCCGTTCATCTCGGCGGCGGGCATGCCGGTGGGCGCGCAAGCCTATCTGCGCGACGCCGACCCGAAGGACCCCCGCGCCTCGCCGCTGTTCGGCCCGATGCACGGCTTCCCGCCGACGCTGATCCAGGTGGGCGAGGACGAGGTGCTGTTCGACGACAGCTGGCGCATGGCGCTGGCGCTGAAGCAGGCGGGACGCGAGGTGATCTTCCAGGAATGGGCGGGAATGATGCACGTCTTCCCCTTTTTCCTCTCGCACCTCGACGAAGCCCACGCAGCAATCGCGCAGGCAGGCATCGTCTTCCGGCGGCGGCTGCTCGGCGAGTAGCGCTCCGGAACCGTCCCCCCACGGCCTGACTGGCAGTCATACCCGGCGCGACAGGCCGAAGCTGGCGATTGGCCCGGCCGCTCCGCCGCCCTATGTTCGCTGCCATGCTAAGAACCGTCTCGCTGCCGCAGGATCACGACATCCCCCCACCCGAGGTGCTCGAGGTTTTCGAGCCGCTCGTCGGCTGCCAGGGCGCGGGCGGAGCGATCGGTCACCCGCTCGTTTATCTCCGCATCGGCGACAGCGGCTTTGCCGATTGCGGTTATTGCGATCGCCGCTTCGTGCTGAGGGGCGGCGCGGCCGACGTCACCGATCGCGACAAGGCGACCGTCCCCGGCCAGGACGATGACGACACCGCGCACCGCGCGCACGAGACGGCCCCGCCCGCCCCGGGCATCCTCCTCCATCTGACGGAAGCGCACTGATGAACCCGGCGAGCATGTTCTACGACGGCACCGATCTCGATCCGGCGCGCATTGGCGGCATCGTCGGCGACGCGCTCATCGGCTGCGACGACGGCGAGCTGTACCTGCAGCACAGCGTCAGCGAGGCGTTCACCTTCGACGACGGGCGGCTGAAAAACGCTTCGTTCGACACGGCGCAGGGCTTCGGCCTGCGCGGCGTGTCGGGCGAGACGACGGGTTTCGCGCATTCAAACGAGCTGAGCGAAGCCGCCATCCGCCGCGCGGCGGAGACGGTGCAGATCGTGCGGCAGGGCCGGGGTGGCACGATGGCGCTGGCGCCCGCGCGCACCAACCGCCAGCTCTATCGCGGCGACGATCCGCTTTCGGTCATCCCCTTCGCCGAAAAGCTGGCGCTGCTGGAACGCATCGACGCCGCGGCGCGCGCGCGCGACCCGCGGGTCGCGCAGGTGACGGTCAGCCTCACCGGCAGCTGGAGCGCGGTGGAGATCGTCCGCCCCGACGGCTTCGTCGCGCGCGACCTGCGCCCGCTGGTGCGGCTGAACGTGCAGATCGTCGCCAGGAACGGCGAGCGGCGCGAGACCGGCTATCACGGGCTTGGCGGCCGTTACGATTATCAGCGGCTGTTCGACGAGGCCGTCTGGCAGCGCGCCATCGGCATCGCCTTGGACCAGGCGCTGGTCAATCTGGAGAGCGTCGCTGCGCCTGCGGGCGAGATGACCGTCGTGCTTGGTCCCGGCTGGCCGGGCGTGCTGCTGCACGAGGCGGTCGGCCACGGACTGGAAGGCGACTTCAACCGCAAGGGCACGTCGGCGTTCGCAGGCCGCATCGGCGACCGGGTGGCCGCGCCGGGCGTGACGGTGGTCGACGACGGCTCGATCGAGGAGCGGCGCGGGTCACTGACGATCGACGACGAGGGCACGCCAACGCGCCGCACCGTGCTGATCGAGGACGGCATTTTGAAGGGTTACATGCAGGACCGGCTCAACGCCCGCCTGATGGGTGTCGACCCGACCGGCAACGGCCGCCGCGAAAGCTTTGCGCATGCGCCGATGCCGCGCATGACCAACACCTTCGCGCTGGCGGGCAGCGAAGACCCGCGCTCGATCCTCGAGAGCGTGAAGGACGGGATTTACATGAAGTCGTTCGGCGGCGGGCAGGTCGACATCACCAGCGGCAAGTTCGTCTTCAGCTGCACCGAAGGCTACCGCATCGAGAACGGCCGCCTGGGCCAGCCGCTGAAGGGCGCAACGCTGATCGGCAACGGCCCCGACGTGCTGACCCGCGTGCGAGCCATCGGCAACGACCTTGAGCTGGACGAGGGAGTCGGCGTCTGCGGCAAGGGCGGCCAGGGAGTGCCCGCAGGCGTCGGCCAGCCGACCCTGCTGATCGAGGGGCTGACTGTGGGCGGGACGGCGGCCTAGGCTGTCGCCACGATCGCCGCCCGCCCGTCCGTCCGCCGTCCTGGCGGAGAGGCGGCGTCGCGGCGGTCGAACCTGTCTTGGGCGCCGTCCGGCTGCGCACCGCGACGCCCCCAGATCGGCGGACATGTTTCGTGCATCGGCACCGATCCGGAGACGCAGAGATCCGCCAGCGCAACCGGCCCCGTTCGCCTTTTCTGCGCGGTCCGCCATCGGCCACCCCTGTTATTCCCGCCCCGCCACCCCATATATGTCCGGCTGAACGTCGCCTGCGACGGATATCGGGCCGCTTCAGGCTCCCTTTGTCCCTTTCTAGCCTCACGAAGCCGGGATGCGCCGCCGTTGGCGCATGCCCGTCATGCCATGGGACAAAGGATACCCATATGATCACCGGAACCGTCAAATTCTTCAATAACGACAAGGGCTATGGCTTCATCGCGCCGGAAAAGGGCGGCAATGACGCCTTCGTGCACATCAGCGCGGTCGAGCGCGCCGGCATGCGCACGCTCGATAAGGACCAGCGCGTGACCTACGAGCTGGAGACCGATCACCGCGGCAAGTCCTCGGCGGTCAACCTCCAGGCCGCCTGAACCGCCTCAGCTGACTTGGCGGGGCCCGATCGGGCCCCGCCAACCTTCCCGCATCACCGAAGGCCAGCCCATGTCGCCCATCGTCTTCTATCGCGAACAGGCTGCCCAGCAGCAGCTCGCAGCCGATGCAGCTGCGCTTCAGAATGTGCGCGAGCGCTGCCAGCGCGCTTCCGACGCGTGGACCGCGCTCGCCGAGCGCAGCGAGAAATCGCAGACGTTCCGCGACACAATCGCCACCAGCCGCGCCGCGACGCTCGCCGAGCAGGCCTGAGGGGGGACGCCCTAGCGCGTCTCGATCCAGTCGCCCGCCGCCAGCCCCTCGCGATCGACCGCGCGCTTGACCGCCGGGCGATCGAGCATCCGCCACGTGTGCTGCTGCCAGTGCGGATAGGCGCTCATGTCCAGCTTTAGCCTGCGCGCCCAGCGCCAGAACACGAACGGGTAGCCGTCGCCGATGCCGAACGAATCGCCCGCGGCCCACTCGCGACCTGCGAAGCGCTCGTCGATCTCGGCGAAATAGCCCGGCAGGCTGCCAAGCGCCGTCTCGCGCACCGACGCGAGCGCGGCGTCGCCCGATGCGTAGCGCTCGGAGCGGAACACGTGCGCGAAGGTTACGTGAACCGTGCCCGAGCACCACGCGATGAACGAAGCCACGCCCGCTGCGTCGAACTCGTCGGCCGGAAGCAGCCCGGCGCCGGGATGGCTGCGGGCGATATAGCCCAGGATCGCCGGGCCTTCGGTCGGCACGCGCTCTCCCACCCGCAGCGCGGGCACGCGGCCGTGCGGGTTGATGCGCAGATATTCGGCGCTGCGCTGCTCGCCCTTGGCCGGGTCCAGCCGGTGCGGATCGAAATCGGCCCCGGCCTCCTCCAGCGCGATGTGGCAGGCAAGGCTGCACGCTCCGGGGGCATAGTACAGCGTCTGGCTCATTGCGGCGGCTCCTTGCTGGGTCAGCGCAGCGGTTAGGCGCGCGGACTGCGTCCTTCAATCGCGTGCGCCTGCCGCCGACGCGTTGAGACGGCGGCGAATGCCGTGTAAGTCGCGCCGATCATGCCCGATGCAGCCAGCCCGCCGGGCGATGCGAGGCCAAAGCGCCTGTCCGAACTCAAGCTGATCTGGGGTTTCCTGAAGCCCTATCGCGCGCAGGTGGCGATCGCGCTCATCGCGTTGGTTGCAGCCGCGACATTGACGCTCGCGATCCCGCAGGGCTTCAAGCTGATCGTCGACCGCGGCTTCAATGCGCGGACGAGCGGCAGCATCGCGCCCTATTTCGAAGGGCTGATCGGAGTCGTCGTCGCGCTCGGCCTCGCCTCGGCGACGCGCTTTTATTACGTTTCCTGGCTCGGCGAGCGGGTGATCGCGGACATCCGCAGCGCAGTCGGCGCGCATCTGGTGACGCTCCACCCCGGCTGGTTCGAGGAGAACCGCCCCAGCGAGATCGCCAGCCGCGTCACCGCCGACACCGGTATCATCGAACAGCTGGTCGGCACCAGCGTATCGGTTGCGCTGCGGAATGCGGTGCTGGGCATCGGCGGCCTCGGCTACATGGCGTTCCAGAGCCTGAAGCTCACCGGCCTCGTGCTGCTGGTCATCCCGGTGCTGATCGGCCCCGCGGTGTTTCTCGGCCGCCGCGTGCGCGGGCTGAGCCGCCAGGCGCAGGACCGCGTCGCCGATATCGGTGCGACGACGACCGAGAGTTTGGGCGCGATCAAGATCGTCCAGTCCTTCACGCAGGAGGCGCGCACCGCGGCGCGCTTCGGCGAGCTGGCCGAGGCGGCGTTCGCCACCGCGCGGCGGCGCATCCGCATCCGCGCGGCGCTGACCGCCCTCATGACCGCGCTCATCTTCGGAGCGATCGTGCTGGTGCTGTGGGAGGGCGCGGCGGACGTGATCGCCGGCCGCATGAGCGGCGGCGCGATCACCGCCTTCGTGCTTGCGGCGGGCATCACCGCTGGCGCGTTCGGCGCGCTGACCGAGGTCTATGGCGACATCATGCGCGCGATCGGCGCCTCGCAGCGCATCGGCGAGCTGTTGTCGCAGCAGCCCGCGATCAGCCCGCCGCGGCGCCCGGTGCCGCTGCCGGTGCCGCCGCGTGGATCGCTGTCGTTCGAAAATGTCGAGTTTCGCTATCCCACCCGGCCGCAGCAATCGGCGCTGACCGGCTTCACGCTGCGCGTGACGCCCGGCGAGACGGTGGCGCTGGTGGGGCCAAGCGGGGCGGGCAAGTCGACCGTGTTCCAGCTCGCCCAGCGCTTCTACGATCCGCTGAGCGGCGAGGTGCGGCTGGACGGCGTGCCGCTGCCGTCGGCCGACCCGGTGGAGCTGCGCCAGCGCATCGGCTTCGTCCCGCAGGAGCCGGTGGTGTTCGCAGCTTCGGCGATCGAGAATATCCGCTTCGGCCGGCCCGATGCGAGCGAGGCCGATGTGTGGGCCGCGGCCGAGGCGGCGAACGCAGCCGAGTTCCTCGCAGCGCTCCCCGATGGCCTCAACACCTATCTGGGCGAGGGCGGCGCGCGCCTGTCGGGCGGCCAGCGCCAGCGCATGGCGATCGCGCGCGCCGTGCTGAAGGACGCACCGCTGCTGCTGCTCGATGAGGCGACGTCGGCGCTCGATGCCGAGAGCGAGCGGCTGGTGCAGGACGCGCTCGAGCGGCTGATGGCGCGGCGCACCACGCTCGTCATCGCGCACCGGCTGGCGACCGTGCGCAATGCCGACCGGATCATCGTGCTCGACGGCGGCCGCATGGTCGACGAGGGCACGCACGATGCCCTCGTCGCCAAGGGCGGCCTTTACGCGCGGCTCGCGCGGCTACAGTTCGACGACGCGCGCCTAGCGGAGCTCAATGCGCCCGCTTAACACAAGATATGCTCCAACCGCGACCGCCACGAGCACGATGAGCAGCAGCCAGGTGACGAGGCTCGACCCCTCGCGCGCGTCGGGCTCGGGCTCGGCCCAGCCGGGGCGGCGCGGGATCGGAGCGGCGTCGCTCAGCTCGACCGTCTCGCGCAGCGCGACCGGTGCGGGCTCAGCGGCGGGGGGCTCGATCACCGGCGGCGGCGGACCGACCGGGGCTGCGGGCATCGACGCCGTGGGCGCGGCTTCGACCAGCGCCTCGGCGGTGGCCTGCTGATGCCAGCTCTGGCGGCAGTTGGCGCAGACGATGTCGCGGCCTTCGGGTGGGATCGCGTCGGCCGGCACGCGGAAGCGCGCGCCGCAATTGGGACAAGTGATTTCCATGCGGGCGGTTTGAAACCATGTTGCATGGCCGCTGGCAAGCGACGTGGCCGCTAGCCGCCGCCGGAAGCGCGCAGCGCAGCGCAGCCCGCTGCTGTCCGCGCTCGCCCGGCTTGGAGCCATGCTTCTCCTGGTGTGGGCGGTGGGCTTCATCTGGTTCACCGGCACCACCCCGCGCCCGGCGGGGGACGACCTCGTCACCGACGGCATCGTGGTGTTGACCGGCGACACGGGCCGCATCGCGCGCGGCGTGCAGCTGCTGCGCATGGGCCGCGCCAAGCGGATGCTGATTTCGGGCGTCTCACCGCTTGCGGGCAAGCGCAGCCTGGCGCGCGCTGCCGGAGCGCCCGAACGGCTGTTCGCCTGCTGCGTCGACCTTGGTTTCCAGGCGATCGACACGCGATCCAACGCCGAGGAGACCGCCGCCTGGGCCAAGCGGCACGGCTATCGTTCGCTGCGGCTGGTGACGAGCGACTATCATATCCGCCGCGCGCGGCTGGAGCTGGAGGCCGAGCTGCCCGAAGCGCGGGTGACGGTCGATCCTGTGCCGGCGCGCGACCGCTCGCCCCGGCTGATGCTGCGCGAATATCACAAATACCTGCTGCGTCTGGCAGCGCGGACGCGCGAGGGCTGATGCGCCAGCTGAGGTGGATGGTGTTCTGGACGCTCTATGCGCTGGTGAGCGCTTTCTGGTTCCTGCTGACCGCGGCTGGCGAGCTGGTGCGCCCGGGCACGATCGGGTGGACTGCGCAGCGCTGGTCCGGCGCGTTCCGGCACCTGGCGCGCAGCGTGCTGGGCGTGCGGCTGCAGCTGGCGGGGACGGTGCCCGCCAAGCCATCGGTGATCGCGGCGCGGCATGAAAGTTTCTTCGAGGCGCTGGGGCTGCTGGACATGCTCAACAACCCCGCGGTGGTGCTGAAGGCCGAGTTGCTCGCGGTGCCCTTCTGGCGCTGGTTCGCACGCGCGAACGGGGCGATGGCCCTGGACCGCGACGCGGGCCCGGCCGCGATGCGGCGGCTGATCGCCGGCGCGCGTGCCGCCGCCGCCGCTGGGCGGCACATCCTGATCTTCCCCGAAGGCACCCGCGCGCTCCCCGGCGAGTGGCTGCCCGTGCAGCCCGGCGTCAGCGCGCTCGCGACGCTGCTGCGCCTGCCTGTGGTGCCCGTCGCGCTACGGGCTGGTCATGTCTGGCCGCGCGACGGGGTGGCGCGACCGGGGACCGTGCGGCTGCGCTTCGGCGAGCCGATTCCGCCCGGCCTGCCGCGCGAGGAGTTCGAGACGCTGCTGGCGGCAGCGCTGAGAGAGGAACCGTGATGCGACGCCGCGTGCCTGCCCTCGTGACGCTCGTGCCCGTGGCGGCGCTCATCGGCGGCTATTCCATCTACTGGGACGGCAAACGCGAGGCATTCCGCGCCGACCTTGCCCGCGCGCTGCCGGGGGTGAGCTTCGAAGTCGGCGGGTTTCCCTATCGGCTGAGCGCCGGTGGTGGGGCGATTGAGCGGAGCTGGGGCGCGGACGGGGCGCGGGTCAGCGCGCGCGGCGCTGCATGGTCGCTCGACCGCCAGCCTTGGCGGCAGGAACTGAGCGTGATCGGCGCGCGGCGGCCGGTGGTGGAGCTGACGGCCGACGGGCTGGGCGCGCTGCTCATCGAAGCGGACAAGGGCCGCGCCAGCGTCAACCGCAACGAGCAGCGGGTGTCCTCGGAGTTCGAGGCGGCGACCATATGGCTGCGTGGGCCGGGGCGCGGCGAGGCTGCCGCACCGCTGCGGGCGGAGCGGTTCGAGCTTCACGTGCGTCAGACTCCGCAAAGCGATGCGCCCGGCCCGGCTCCGCGCGCGCAGGTTTACGTCCGCGCGGCCGGGCTGCGGCTGCGGCCGGGCGCAGCCGCTGGTACCCCGGCCGGCGCACCGGGCGCAGATGGCGGCAAGCTGACGGTTGCGCCGCGAGGCGCAGCGACCGACGGCGGCGACCCGCTCGCGGCCGAGCTGGCGCTGACGCTGCGCTCGCCGCTGCCGCTCATCCGCGCACCTCGGGCGGTTTCGGCGACCAGTGAGCGCTTTGTCGTGACCGCGCCGGGCGGGGAGGTGGCTAACGGATCGCTGCAACTGGCGCCTGCACCCGAAGGCGGGCTTGCAGTCAGCGGGACGATCGCCACCACCTGCCCGCGCCAGTGGGCCGAGCTGCTGGGCGGCGCGCCCGCGGCGCGCCCCGAATACCGGGCGCGCCTGCCCGTGACGCTGAGCTTCGCCGGGCCGCTCGCCGCACCCCGCCTCGCCAGCCCCCTGCCCGCCGTCATCCCCGCCCGAACCCGCGAAAAGCCCTGCCCGCAATTCGCGGGGTGACTTGCCCGCGCTCGCGCCGGGGGCGGCGACGCGTCCATCGCGACCGCGGCGGGGACGGCCATGCCCGCGCTCGGGCCGGGTGCGGCGACGCGTCCATCGCGACCGAGGCGGCGATGGCCGGATTGCGCGGCTTGACGGTCGGTGCCCGCCGCGCCGGATCGACCGCCGACAGTTTCATCTGATTGGCGACATGCCGTGGCATCGCGAGCTGCATCACGCCGCTGTCGACCATCGCCCGCACGCGCAGGCTGCCGAGCGCGTGCTCGCGGGCGTTCGTGCATTCGCTATCGGCGTAGACCAACCCCATACGCGCTCGCTGCCGCGTGATGGCGCGGCTGGTCGGGGCCTGGCGGGCGGACGATCGGCGCAGTGCTCCCCTACTCCGCCGCAATTGCCATGACCGGAACGGGCCGGGATGCCGCCTTCCGCGCCCTGATCCGCGCCTCCAGCTCCGGCCGGAAATGGCGGATCAGGCCCTGGATCGGCCAGGCGGCGGCGTCGCCGAGCGCACAGATGGTGTGGCCTTCGATCTCGCAGGTCACTTCCTGCAACAGGTCGATCTCGTGCATCTCGGCCTCGCCGGTCACCAGCCGCTTCATCACGCGCCACATCCAGCCGGTGCCCTCGCGGCACGGCGTGCACTGGCCGCAGCTTTCGTGCTTGTAGAAATAACTGATGCGCGTGATCGCCTGAACGATGTCGGTCGACTTGTCCATGACGATGACCGCCGCCGTGCCCAGGCCCGATTTCAGATCACGCAGCGTATCGAAGTCCATCGGCGCGTCGATGATCTGCTCCGCTGGAACGAGCGGCACCGAGGATCCGCCCGGGATCACTGCCAGCAGATTGTCCCAGCCGCCGCGGATGCCGCCGCAATGCTTGTCGATCAGCTCGCGGAACGGGATGCTCATCGCCTCTTCCACATTGCACGGCCGGTTCACATGGCCGCTGATGCAGAAAAGCTTCGTGCCCGTGTTGTTGGGCCGGCCGATCCCTGCGAACCACTCAGGTCCGCGCCGCAGGATCGTCGGCACGACCGCGATCGATTCGACGTTGTTGACCGTCGTCGGCTTGCCATAGAGGCCAGCGCCCGCCGGAAAGGGCGGCTTCAGGCGCGGCTGGCCCTTCTTGCCCTCCAGGCTTTCAATAAGCGCAGTCTCCTCGCCGCAGATATAGGCGCCAGCCCCGCGGTGGACGTAAAGATCGAAGTCCCAACCCGATCCGCAGGCGTTCTTGCCGATGAAGCCGCGCGCATAAGCCTGGTCGATCGCGGCCTGAAGGCGGTTGATCTCGTGCCAGTATTCACCCCGCACGTAGATATAGCAGGCGTGCGCCTGCATCGCGATGCTGGCGATCAGAGCGCCTTCGATCAGCTTGTGCGGATCATGGCGCAGGATCTCGCGGTCCTTGCAGGTCCCGGGCTCCGATTCGTCGGCGTTGATGACCAGATAATGCGGGCGGCCCTCCTTCACCTCCTTGGGCATGAAGGACCATTTGGTGCCGGTGGAGAAGCCCGCACCGCCGCGCCCGCGCAGTCCACTCGCCTTCACTTGCTCGATGATTTTCTCGCGCCCGCGCTCGAGGATCGCTTTGGTGCCGTCCCAGTCGCCACGCTGCAGCGCCCCGTCCACGCCCCAGTCGTGCCGGCCGTAGAGGTTGGTGAAAATACGATCCTTGTCGGCGAGCATCAGTGCGTTTCCACAGGTTCAAGGCGGCATGCGATCCGATCATCGACCGATCGCAGTCGAAGCAGGCTCAGGTTCCCGATCATGTCTTCGCTCATGCCGCCTCCATCAGCGTCGTCGGCCCACCTTCGGGCGCGCTGAA
This sequence comes from Sphingomonadaceae bacterium, assembly GCA_032249695.1. Lineage (GTDB taxonomy): Bacteria > Pseudomonadota > Alphaproteobacteria > Sphingomonadales > Sphingomonadaceae > JAVVHE01. The sequence goes on from JAVVHE010000004.1 coordinate 56,455, forward strand.
CTGGCGGCCGTTCTGCGGACCCGGCTTGACGAGCTGACCCTGCTCAAGCGCCGCCAGCAGGGCGCGGGTGCGACCGTAGTCCAAGTCTTCGAAATAGGTCTCCGCATTCACCTGCAGCATCGGCGCGTTGACGCAGGCTCCCAGGCACTCGACCTCGGCAAGGCTGAACGCGCCGCCGTTCGTCACATGGCCCTTGCGCAGTCCGTGATCGTGGCACGCGCGGAACACCTCGTCGCTCCCGCGGAGCCAGCATGGAGTCGTTCCGCACACTTCGATGTGGAAGCGCCCGGTCGGCTCCAGATTGTACATCGTGTAGAAGGTCGCAACCTCGTATGCGCGGATATAGGGCATCCCCACGCGCTTGGCGCAGTACTCGATGACCGGAACGGGCAGCCAGCCAATGCCGGTCTCCGAGCGCATCTGCTCCTGCGCCAGCCAGAACAGCGGCATGATCGCCGAATGCTCGCGGCCTCGGGGGTAGCGGGCAAGAATTGCTTCGGCCTTCTTCTCGCTAGCAGGCGTGAACGCGAAATCGCCATGCGGCCGCGTCGCCACAGGCGAGCGCTGCGCGTCGTGTTGGGAGCCGTAGGTGCCGGTCGACATGCGTCCTGCTTTAACCGGGAATCGCTTTGAGGTAACTAGGAACGCTCAGCCGATTGGCCCACCGTCCCACGAAGCGCCGGCGCCACCTTTGGATGGGTCCCGGCCAAAGACCGCGGGTGATGCACCGTTCTCGCGCGAGCGATGAAGTCAACGCCCGGGACACGCCGATAATAACAAGAGCTCGACCAAATCGTTCGCCCAAGGCGAAGGCACGAACAGCATTATCACGATGAATGCGGCAAACATCGCGCTCAATAGCCATAGCCATGACCGATCGAGGGATCAGCCCGACACGAAGAGTTGCCGCTACCTGTCCACTTCGCCGAACACGATGTCCAACGATCCCAACACTGCTGGCGCGTCGGCCAGCATGTGGCCCTTGCATAGAAAGTCCATCGCCTGCAGATGGCTGAAACCGGTTGGCCGGATCTTGACGCGATAGGGCTTATTGGTGCCGTCGCTGACCAGATAGATGCCGAACTCGCCTTTCGGACTTTCGGTGGCGACGTACACTTCGCCCGCGGGCACGTGATAACCTTCGGTGTAGAGCTTGAAGTGGTGGATCAGCGCTTCCATCGACCGCTTCATCTCGCCGCGCGAGGGCGGCACCACCTTGCGGTCGATGCTGGCGTGAGGGCCCCTCGGCAGCTCCTGCAGACACTGCCGGATGATGCGGACCGATTGGCGCATCTCCTCCACGCGGACCACCCAGCGGTCATAGCAGTCGCCCGCCTTGCCGACGGGGATGTCGAACTCCATCCGGTCGTAGACGTCATAGGGCTGCGATTTGCGCAGGTCCCACGCGATGCCCGCGGCGCGGATCATCGGGCCGCTGAAGCCCCACGCGATCGTCTCGTCGCGGTTGGCGACGCCGATGCCGACGTTGCGCTGCTTGAAGATGCGGTTCTCGCCCAGCAGCGCGACGAAATCCTCCAGCACGCGCGGAAAGCTTTCGGTCCACGCCCAGATGTCGTCCAACAAATCCTGCGGCAAATCCTGATGCACACCGCCCGGACGGAAATAGTTGGCATGCATCCGCGCGCCGCTTGCACGTTCGAAAAAGCCAAGCAGCTTTTCGCGTTCCTCGAACACCCACAGGATCGGAGTCAGCGCGCCGACATCGAGTCCATGGCTGCCGGTATTCAGGATGTGGTTGCTGATCCGCGTAATCTCAGCGAACAGCACGCGGATATATTGCGCACGCAGCGGCACCTCGAGCCCGAGGAGCTTCTCGATCGCCAGCACAAACGAGTGCTCCATGCAGATCGGCGACGCATAATCCAGCCGGTCCATGTACGGCAGCGCCTGCATGTACGTCTTGTATTCGCACAGCTTTTCGGTGCCGCGGTGCAGCAGGCCGATATGGTTGTCGATCCGCTCGATCACCTCGCCGTCAAGCTCGATGATCATGCGCAGTACGCCGTGCGCGGCTGGATGCTGCGGGCCGAAATTGATCGTGTAGTTCTCGATCCCGGTCTCTTTGTCGCGGTCCGCCGCGCGCGGTTCGGGAGCGCGGACGACGAGATCGGCGCCGATGAAGTCTGACATGCTCAGGCCTTGCCGTCCGCAGGCCCGGGCTTCGCGCCCCCGGCCTGCTCGAAACCCTGCTGCCCGCGCGACCGCACGAAGCCCGACGCGGTCGGCGGCTCGGCCAGCACCGGCGGCGGCGCGGGCGACGGGGCACCGGGGGCCGCCGCCGTCGCCTTCTCGTCGCCGGGCAGCACGTAGCGCGCACCCTCCCACGGCGACAGGAAATCAAACGAGCGGAAATCCTGCGGCAGCGTCACCGGCTCATAAACGACGCGCTTATGCTTCTCGGAATAGCGCATCTCGACATAGCCGGTGAGCGGGAAGTCCTTGCGCAACGGGTGGCCCTGAAAGCCGTAATCGGTGACGATCCGGCGAAGGTCGGGATTGCCATCGAAAATAACGCCGTACAAATCCCATATCTCGCGCTCGAACCAGCCCGCGACGGGCCAGAGGTCGACGACCGAGGGCACCGCCTCGTCCTCGTCGGTGGTGCATTTGACGCGGATGCGGCTGTTCGCCGTCAGCGAGAGCAGATCGTAGACCACCTCGAACCGCTCGGCGCGCTCGGGATAATCGACGCCGCTGATGCACATCAGCTGCTGGAACTGGTGCTCGTCGCGCAACCGCTTCAGCACCGCGACCAGTGCGCCGCGCTCGACGCTGAGCGCCGTCTCGCCAACCGCCTCGACGGCGTGGAGCACGCCCGGCCAGCTCCGCGCAGGCTCGATCAGCCCCGCCGCACTTGCGACCCTGGGGAAGCTCACCGCTCGAACGTGCCCACGCGGCGCATTTTGCGCTGCAATAACAGCACGCCGTAAATCAGCGCCTCGGCCGTCGGCGGGCAGCCCGGCACGTAGATGTCCACCGGCACGATCCGGTCGCATCCGCGCACGACGCTGTAGCTATAGTGGTAATAGCCTCCGCCATTGGCGCAGCTGCCCATTGAAATCACATAGCGCGGCTCGGGCATCTGATCGTAGACGCGTCGCAGCGCCGGCGCCATCTTGTTGCACAGCGTTCCAGCGACGATCATCACGTCGGACTGGCGTGGGCTCGCGCGCGGTGCGGCGCCGAAGCGCTCCATATCATAGCGCGGCATGTTGGCGTGGATCATCTCCACCGCGCAGCAAGCCAGCCCAAAGGTCATCCACCACAGCGAACCGGTACGCGCCCAGTTGAACAGCTCCTCGGTGGAGGTGACGAGGTAGCCCTTGTTGGAAACTTCCTTGTTCACATCAAGGAAGAACTGATCGGGCCGCGTGATCGGCGCGCGCTCTTCGCCGCCGGTCCCGATACGCGATAGCGCACGGGCCTGCTTGTACTCGGTCTCAAAAGGCGGAACGATCACTCCCAATCGAGTGCTCCAATCTTCCAGGCGTAGATCAGGCCGATGACCAGCTCGGCGAGGAACTCTATCATCACCAGCCAGCCGTTGAGGCCGGTGCGATCGAGGCTGACCGCCCACGGGAACAGGAACGCGACTTCCAGATCGAAGATGATGAACAGGATCGCGATCAGATAGAAGCGCACATCGAACTGGCGGCGGCTGCTTTCGAAGGCGGGAAAGCCGCATTCATATTCGGTCAGCTTGTCGGCATAGGGCTTGTTCGTGCCGGTGAGGTTGGACACCAGCATCGGCAGGCCGACGAACACGCCCGACAGCACCGCCGCGACTGCGATGAACAGCAGGATGGGGAGATAGCTGGCGGCGACGGCTGGCATGGTGGAGACGGCGGTTCCTCGGGTCCCGGCTCAGCACTTACGCCCCGCCGCTGCGCCGCACAACCCGCCGGACGTAGCGGTGCGGTCCTAAGCCGCCCGTTTGCGCCGATCGATCACCCCGGCCACCGCTGCCGTCGAGGTCGCGAACCATGTCGTCTGGCGTCAGCGCCAGCCGCACGGTCCCGGTCAGCTTTGGCAGGCCCAGCTTGACGTTACCGGTGCCGAACCGCTGGACGATGATCTGCACCGGCCGTGCCATCGCACATTTTGATCGCGGAGGATGAGGTAAGCCGCCGCTTGCGGCCACGCGGGTCGCCGGTGACATTGGCCCGGGTCTCGGTCGGAGCAGCGATGGCGCGAAGCACGGCCCCGATCCACCCCGGCGGCCACGGCTAGATCAGCCCGGCAAGCGGGCTCGACGGGTCGGCGTAGCGGCGCTGGCCCATGCGGCCGGCGCGGTAGGCGGCGCGGCCCGCCTCGACCGCGGCGCGCATCGCGCGGGCCATCAGCACGGGGTCCTTCGCCTCGGCGATGGCGGTGTTCATCAGCACGCCGTCGCAGCCCAGCTCCATCGCCACGGCGGCATCCGACGCGGTGCCGACGCCCGCGTCGACCAGCACCGGCAGCTTTGCGCCCTCGACGATCAGCCGGATGGTGACGCGGTTCTGGATGCCCAGACCGCTTCCGATTGGCGCGCCCAACGGCATGATCGCAGCGGCGCCCGCCTCCTCCAGCTGTTTGGCGGCGATGGGATCGTCGACGCAATAGACCATGACGTCGAAGCCGTCCTTCGCCAGCACCTCGGTCGCGCGAAGGGTCTCGCGCATATCGGGGTAGAGCGTGCGCGCCTCGCCCAGCACCTCCAGCTTGACGAGATTCCAGCCGCCCGCCTCGCGTGCCAGCCGCAACGTGCGGATCGCCTCCTCGGCTGTGAAGCAGCCCGCGGTATTGGGGAGAAAGGTGTAGCGCTTCGGCGAGAGCCAATCAGTCAGCTTGTCGCCCGGGCCGCTCAGGTTCACGCGTCGGACAGCGACGGTGACGAGCTCCGCGCCGCTCGCTTCCACCGCGGCGGCGGTCTCGGCGAAATCGCGGTATTTGCCGGTGCCGACGATCAGGCGGGAGGCGAAGCTGCGGCCTGCGACCGACCACAGGTCCTCGGGGGCGCCGCCATCGCCGCCGTCGCCGCCGCCGACGAAGTGCACGATCTCAATGCGGTCGCCGTCGGCCAGCCGTTCGGCGGCGTAGCTGCTCCGGGGCACGATCGACAGGTTGCGCTCGACCGCCACGTCCTTCGGTTCCAGCCCCAGCGCGGCCAGCAGGCCCGCAACCGTCTCACCTGCCGCGCACCCGCGCGGCTCGCCATTCACTTCGATCCGGATCGTCACGTTGCCCGTTCAGCCTGGTTACGCCCGCGGCTGGCGCAGGCTTCGCGCACCGCATATAAGCCGCGGCTTCCACAGTCTCCACCGCCTCCGCGTCGCCCAAACCGCGGTGGCGGCACCGCCCGAGGGACCCGCCCCACATGACCGAACAATCGCCCATGCATGTCGACATGGGCCTGGTGCGCGAACTGGCGTCACTTCTGAACGATACGCAGCTGACCGAGATCGAGGTCGAGGAAAATGGCCGCCGCATCCGCGTGGCGCGGACCGTGACCGCCGCGGCGCCGGTTGCCTATGCTGCGCCGCCCGCCGCGATCCCAGCCGCGCCTGCCGCGGCCCCGGCTACTGGGGCGGCCGCGCCGTCCGCAGCCGGGCCGGGCGACGCGGTGCGCTCGCCGATGGTCGGCACCGCCTACTTGTCGCCAGAGCCCGGAGCCAAGCCCTTCGTCAGCGAGGGCGACAGCGTCGCAGAAGGGCAGACGCTGCTGCTGGTCGAAGCGATGAAGGTACTCAACCCGATCACCGCACCGCGCGCGGGGACGGTTGCCGCGGTGCTCGTCAAGAACGAGCAGCCGGTGGAGTTCGATCAGCCGCTCATCCGGCTCGCATGATCCGGAAGCTCCTCATCGCCAACCGCGGCGAGATTGCGCTGCGCATCCACCGCGCGGCGCAAGATCTGGGCATCAAGACCGTCGCGGTCTTCTCCACGGCCGACCGCGAGGCGATGCACGTGCGGCTGGCGGACGAATCGGTCTGCATCGGGCCGCCGCCCGCGCCGCTCAGCTACCTTAACATCCCGGCACTGGTCGCCGCGGCCGAGATCACCGGCGCCGACGCGGTACACCCGGGCTACGGCTTCCTCGCCGAGAACGCGCGCTTCGCCGAGATCCTGATCGACCACGGCCTTACCTGGGTCGGGCCCAGCCCCGAACATATCCGCGTGATGGGTGACAAGGTCGCAGCCAAGCGCAAGGCGGCCGAGCTTGGGCTGCCGCTGGTTCCAGGCTCAGACGGCGCGGTGACCGACGCTGACAGCGCGCGCGATCTCGCCGATGCGATGGGTTACCCCGTGCTCATCAAGGCAGCTGCGGGCGGTGGCGGCCGCGGCATGAAGGTGGCGCGATCGAGGACCGACCTTGCCGAGCAATTCATGGCCGCGCGGCAGGAGGCGAAGTCGGCCTTCGGCGACGATACGGTCTACATCGAGAAATATCTCGAGCGGCCGCGACATATCGAGTTCCAGATTTTCGGCGACGGGCGCGGGCGCGCGGTGCATCTGGGTGAGCGCGACTGCTCGCTGCAGCGCCGCCACCAGAAGGTGTTCGAGGAGGCGCCCTCACCCGCGATCGACGCCGAGACCCGCGCGCGGATGGGCACGCGCTGCGCCGACGCGATGGCGGCGATGCATTATGCGGGCGCAGGGACGATCGAATTCCTGTGGGAGAACGGCGAGTTCTTCTTCATCGAGATGAACACGCGCATCCAGGTCGAGCATCCGGTGACCGAGCTGGTGACAGGCACCGATCTGGTCGCCGAGCAGCTGCGCGTCGCATCGGGCATGCGCATGAGCCTTAGGCAGGAGGACATCCGGTGGGAGGGCCACGCGATCGAAGTGCGCGTGAACGCCGAGGATCCGCTGACCTTTTCCCCGTCACCGGGGCTGGTCTCGCACGTGCACCCCGCGGGCGGGCCCGGCGTGCGCGTCGACTCGGCGCTTTATGACGGATGGCGCGTGCCGCCGCACTATGACAGTCTGATCGCCAAGCTGATCGTCCACGCGCCCGATCGCGAATCGTGCCTCAAGCGCCTCTGCCGCGCGCTGGAGGAATATGTCATCGAGGGCCCGAAGACGACGCTGCCGCTGCATCAGGCGCTCGCGACCGAGCCCGACGTGGTCGCAGGCAACTACTCGATCTGCTGGCTGGAGGAATGGCTTGAGCACCGCCGCAATGCAGCTTGAGGGCGTCGCCCTCGTCACCGGCGCCGCGAGCGGCATCGGGCGCGCGACCGCGCGGCTGGCCGCTGAGCGTGGCGCGTCGGGACTGGTGTTGCTCGACCGTGACGAGGCGGGGCTGGCCGCGCTTGCGGTCGAGCTGCCGTGCTGCACGCTCATTCGTGCGCATGACGTCGCCGACGAGAGCGCGTGGGCCGCGACGATCGACGCAGTGCGCGGGGAGTTCGGCCACATCCGCTATGCGGTCGCGAACGCCGGCGTCGGCGAAGGCGCGCCGATCGCGGCTTCGACGCTCGCCGAATGGAAGAAGGTGGTCTCGGTCAATCTCGATGGCGCGTTCCTAACGCTTCAGGCCGGCTTCCGGCTGATGGGCGAGAGCGGCGGCGCGATGGTCGTCACCTCCAGCGTGATGGCCTTTCGCGCGGAACCGGCCACCGCCGCGTATGGCGCGTCGAAGGCCGGAGCGCTACAGCTCGCGCGGGTCGCAGCAAAGGAAGGCGCGCCGCTGGGCATCCGAGTCAACGCGATCTGCCCGGGCGGGGTGGATACCGCGATCTGGGAGAAGCAGGAGTGGTTCGGCCGTCTTGTCGCCAATCGCGGCGGGCGCGAGGGCGCGATCGCAGCACTCGCATCTAATACGCCGCTGGGCCGCTTCGCCGCGCCTGAGGAGGTCGCCGCGCAGATCGTCCACCTGCTGTCGCCAGCCGCCGCCTTCGTCACGGGCACGCACATCCTGATCGACGGCGGCCTGCAGCTGTGACGCGAGCGCGGGGAGCGTTCGACCGGGCGAAGGCGTTAGGGTAGCTTCCGTTCGCCAAGCCACCAGATGACCCGCAGTCCAGCCAACGGATGAGCCGTCTCGACCCCGATCTGCTGTTGAAAGCCTATTCGGTGGGCGTCTTCCCGATGGCCGACCGCGCCGACGCGCCCGACGTCTACTGGGTCGAGCCTCGGCGCCGGGGCATTCTGCCGCTGGAGACCTTTCACCTGCCGCGCAGCCTTGCGAAAGCGCTTAAGCAGGAACGCTTCGAGCTGACGGCAAATCGAGACTTCGCGGGCGTGATGCGCGGCTGCGCGGAACCCGGCCCGGGCCGGATGGAGACCTGGATCAACGACCAGATCATCCGCGCCTATAGCGGCCTGCACGCGCGCGGCCACGCGCACAGCCTGGAATGCTGGCAGGATGGGCGGCTGGTCGGCGGGCTCTACGGAGTCGAGCTGGGCGCTGCGTTCTTCGGCGAATCGATGTTTGCAAGAGTGACCGATGCATCGAAAGCGGCGCTCGCCCACCTTGTCGCGCGGCTGCGGGCGGGTGGCTACAGATTGCTCGACTGCCAGTTCCTGACCGCGCACCTGGCACAGTTCGGTGCGATCGAGATCGGGCGCGATCCCTACCGGGCGTTGCTGTCCGATGCCGTTTCCCGCCGCGCGGACTTCTTCGCGCTCGATCGCGACGGCGCCGCGTCGCCGCCGCCCGCTCTGGCCAAGACCGTTTCCGGCCCGGTATCGGGGAAACGCATCGCACAGTTCCTGACGAATAATCCGTAGCCCGCGTTCGCGAACGGGTTGAGGCTGGGCGAGCGCTTGAACAGCCAGCCGGAGAAGACCCGGGTGGTCCGGCGGCTGCGCGGATCGGTCTCAAATACCTGGGCGAACGCCCCCGTTTCGGGCAGCGGATCCCACGGCGGGGTCGCCTCGCATGCCTTCAGCCGGATGGTCAGGCGTCCGAAGCGGATTTCGTCGCCGGGGCGAAGCTCGAACTGCTGGACCTCGCCCGTCAGCTTGTCGAGCGCCGCGAGCGTCGCCACGCGCTCGCCGAGCGGGGTTGGGCCGGTCTGGCCGGAGGGCTTGAACGCAGGCGCCGCCTTGCGCGCGGGCTTGGCCGCCTTGGCGCCAAGCTTGGCTGGAGCCGCTGCGGGTGCCGGCTCGGCTTGCGCCGTGGGCGCGGGGCTCTCGCTCGGCGGCACGGCTTCCTGCGCCGCGGCCGGCCAAGCGAGCGCAGCAGCCAGCCCGGCGGCCAGCAGCGCCCTCATTTGGCCGGAGCCGCCGCGGGCTCCACCGCCGGTTCGACCGCGGTCTCGGGCGGGATGCCGTTGGCAGCCGCTGCGGCCGGAGCCGGGGGCGGGCTCGCCGCGGGCGCAGGCGCACCGCCACTGGCGGCACCGCCGCCCGAGCGATTTACCACCGATCCGATCAGCCCCATCAGATCCGCCGCGCCCTGCGTGTCGGTGATGACCTCGCCCGGCTTCAGCATCTCGGGCGCACCGCCCGGCACCAGCGCAATGAACGATCCGCCGAGCAGCCCCTGCGAGGTGATCGCCGCCGAACTGTCCTTGGGCAGCTTGACGTCGCCGTTCACGGTGAAGCGCACTTCGGCGTTGAACGTCTTGGGGTCCAACGTCACCGCCCGCACCGCCCCGACCTTCAGGCCCGACACGCGCACGTCGGTGCCCACCGCGACGCCGCCGACATTCGGGAAGCGCGCGCGCAGCTCGTAATCGCCCGTGCCGACGCGGCCGCCAGTGCGCGCGGCTGCGAACTGCACGAACCACAGCGCGAGTAGGATGACTCCCAGCCCGACGAGCGCTTCGAACCAGCTTTCCTTGACCGCCGAACTCATGCGTCGGGCGCCCAGGCCTCATAATCGCCGGTCGCCCTGGCGCGCACCCCCGCCTTGGGCAGCGCGCCCGATGGCATGTGCGCGTAGGGCGTGCCGGTGAGGTTGGGCACCCACGGCTTCGCCCACCTCGGGCGAGGCAGCGGCTTTTCCGACGGCGGCGGCATATCGCGCCCGTGCAGCCACAGATGCCATTCGGGCGGAATCAGGCTGGCCTCGGACATACCGTTATAAATCACGAACCGGCGTTTGCCGTTCGCGCGCGTGTAATAGCGGTTGCCGAACTGGTCCTCGCCCACGAAGCGGCCCGACGCTGCATCGAGCCGGGCACCGAAGTTCGAACCGCGCCACCAGGCAAAGATCTTGGACAGGAAGCCGGGCATGGCGGTGCGGGTAGCCGAACGCGTGGAGCGTGGAAAGGGCGCGGGCGCGCGTCAGCCGCGCAGCGCGAAGCGGCGCAGCTTGCCAGTCGGCGTCCTGGGCAGCTCGGCGACGAACTCGATCGCGCGCGGGTATTTGTAGGGCGCGATCGTTGCCTTGACATGATCCTGCAGTTCGCGGGCGGTTGCGTCGCCGGGCGCGTAGCCGTCGCGCAGGACGACGAAGGCTTTGATCAGCTTGCCTCGCTTTGGGCAGGGCGCGCCGACGACCGCGCATTCGGCGACCGCGGGGTGGGCGTGGAGCGCCGATTCCACTTCCGGCGCGGCGACGTTGTAGCCTGACGTGACGATCATGTCGTCAGAGCGAGCCACGAACCAGAAATAGCCGTCCTCGTCCAAGCGGTAGGTGTCACCGGTCATGTTCCAGCCGTGCCGGACATACCCTGCCTGACGCTCGGCATCGTCCAGATAGCGGCAGCCAACAGGGCCGCGGATGGCGAGGCGGCCGGTGCCGCGCGGCAGCGGCGTTCCGTCATCGTCCAGCACCGTTGCGGTGAAGCCCGGCACGGCCTTGCCGGTGGCGCCGGGACGAATGTCGTCGCCAGCGGCCGAGATGAAGATGTGCATCAGCTCGGTCCCGCCGATGCCGTCGATCGGGCGCATCCCGGTCGCTTGCGCCCATGCGTCGGAGGTCGCCGCTGGCAGGTGCTCGCCTGCCGAGACGCACGTCCGCAGGCTGGAAAGGTCGCGGCCCGCCAGCTGGCCCAGCATCGCCTTGTATGCCGTCGGCGCGGTGTAAAGCAGCGTGGGCCGGTGGCGTCCGATCGCGTCGAGCAGGCTGGCGGGCGCGCCGTCCTCCACGGTCACCGCGGCTCCCCGCGACGCCCACGGGAAAAGCACCAGCGCGCCCAGCCCGAAGGTGAAAGCGATCGGCGCCGAGCACAGGTGGCGGTCGTTCCGCCCGGGTCGCAGCAGGTTCGCCGCGAAGGTGTGATAGGGCGACAGCAGCGCCAGATGCGGATGGACGCAGCCCTTGGGCGCTCCCGTCGTACCGCTGGTGAAGGCGATCACCGCGGGCGTGTCGCGCGTCGTCTCCGCCGGCGCGAAGCCCGGCGCGGTGGCAGCAGCCACCCGCGCCTCGAGCGCGCCGCCGCCGAGATCGCCGTTGTAGGTCAGCAGCGACCGAACCGTCCCAGCCTGCGCCGCTGCGGCCAAAAAGTCCTCCAGGCAGCGCTGGTCGACGATTGCGTGGCTGATCGCGGCCTTCCGCAGCAGCGTCGCGATCTCACCCGCGCGCAGGATCGGCATGGTCGTCACCACCACCCCGCCCGCCTTCAGCACCGCTGCCCACGCCGCGAACAGCCACGCTCCATTCGGCCCGCGTAGAACCACGCGATTGCCCGGGATCAATCCCTCTTCGTCGACCAGCACGCGCGCGATGCGGTCGGACAGGTCGCGCATCTCGGCATAGGTCCACACGCCCCGATCATTGATGACGCACGGCCGCTCGCCGTATCCCTCCTCCACCGCGTGATCGAGCAGCACGACGGCCGCGTTCATCTGCCGAGGATAGTCTAATTCGGGCAGATCGAAGCGGAACTCCGGACACAGCTCGGGTGGTGGCAGGCGGTCTTCCACGAACGTGTCGCGCATCCCAGCCTCCCTTGCCCTCACTGCGCCGCAAGATTACTTTAGGGCTGAAACATCGCGGAGTGAAGCACCCCATGCGCATCGCGTGCCTCGGCGGCGGCCCGGCCGGCCTCTATTTCGCGATCTCGATGAAACTGCGCGATCCCTCCCACGAAGTCGAGGTGTTCGAGCGCAACAAGGCCGGCGACACGTTCGGCTGGGGCGTCGTCTTTTCCGATCAGACGGTTGAGAATCTGATGGCGAACGATCCCGTGAGCGGCAGCGTGATCGCGTCCGAGTTCGCGCACTGGGACGATATCGAAGTCCACATCCACGGCCGCACGATGCGATCGGGCGGGCACGGCTTCATCGGCATCGGGCGAAAGCGCCTGCTGCAGATCTTGCAGGACCGTGCGCGCGAACTGGGCGTCAAGCTGCATTTCGAGACCGAGTTCGGGCCTGAGCTTTCGGAGTGGGCGGCCTATGATCTGGTGATCGCGGCCGACGGCGTGAATTCGAAAGTGCGCGATCGCTATCAGGATCATTTCGGCGTGGACATCCAGGTCCGCGCTAACAAATTCGTCTGGCTGGGCACCAAAAAAGTGTTCGATGCCTTCACCTTCGCGTTCGAAAGGACCGAGGCGGGCTGGATCTGGGCACACGCCTACCGCTTCGACGACGACCTTTCGACCTTCATCGTCGAGTGCTCGGAGGGGACGTGGAAGAGCCTTGGTTTCGCCCGGATGACCAAGGACGAGATGATCGCCCAGTGCGAGCGTATCTTTGCAAAGTACCTCGACGGCAACGCGCTGATGACCAACGCCGCGCATCTGCACGGCAGCGCGGCGTGGCTCAACTTCCGGCGCGTGCTGTGTGAGCGCTGGGCCTACGACAAGATCATCCTGCTGGGCGACGCGGCGCACACCGCGCATTTCTCGATCGGCAGCGGCACCAAGTTGGCGCTGGAGGATGCGATCAAGCTCGCCGAGGTCCTGAATCGCCCCCGCCTCAGCCGAGAAGCTGCGCTTGAGGAGTACCAGGCCGAGCGGACGGTGGAAGTGCTGAAGCTGCAGAACTCCGCGCGCAACTCGACCGAGTGGTTCGAAACGCTCGACCGCTATCTGGATTTCGAGCCCGAGCAGTTCACCTATTCGCTACTGACGCGCTCGCAACGCATCAGCCACGAAAACCTGCGCGAGCGCGACCCGAAGTGGCTGGAGAATATCGAGCGCTGGTTCTGGAGCACGTCGACCGGCACGATCCCGAACCGCGCCTTTCCGCCGATGTTTGCGCCGTTCCGGCTGCGCGACATGCAACTCGCCAACCGCATCGTCGTCAGCCCGATGGCGACCTACAGCGCCACCGACGGCACGCCGAACGACTTCCACCTGGTCCATTATGGCACGCGCGCAATGGGCGGCGCGGGGCTTCTTTATGTCGAGATGACGTGCGTCACTCCCAACGGCCGCATCACGCCGGGTTGCCCGGGAATGTACGCGCCCGAGCACGTCGCGGCGTGGAAGCGCATCGTCGATTTCGCGCACGCGCATTCGGAAGCGAAGATCTGCATCCAGCTGGGCCACTCGGGCGCCAAGGGCTCGACCAAGCTGGGCTGGGACGGGATGGACCAGCCGCTCGACGCGGGCAACTGGGAGCTGATCGCACCGTCCGACGTGCCGTGGAGCGCGCGCAACGCCACGCCGCGCCCGATGACCCGCGCCGACATGGACGAGGTCCGCGACGCTTTCGTGCGCGCGACGTACATGGCCGACGAAGCCGGGTTCGACATGGTGGAGATGCACGCGGCGCACGGCTATCTGCTCTCCGCCTTCATCACGCCGCTGCAGAACAAGCGCACCGACGATTATGGCGGCAGCCTGGAGAACCGACTGCGCTTCCCGCTGGAGGTGTTCCGCGCGATGCGCGCCGCCTGGCCCGCGGGGAAGCCGATGAGCGTGCGCATCAGCGCCACCGACTGGATGGGCGAGATCGGCATCAGCCCGGCCGACGCGGTGGAGGTGGCGCGCGCGTTCCATCTGGCCGGCGCCGACCTCATCGACGTGTCGGCCGGGCAAACCTGGGCCGAGGCCAAGCCCGTCTATGGCCGAATGTTCCAGACGCCGTTTGCCGACAAGATCCGGAACGAGCTGAAGGGCGTGGCAGTGATGGCGGTCGGCAATATCTACGAGGCCGATCACGTCAACTCGATCCTCGCGGCCGGCCGCGCCGATCTGGTGGCGCTGGCGCGTCCGCATCTCATCAACCCGATGTGGACCGCGCATCAGGCCGCGGCGTACGAATATCGCGACCTGTTCGTGCCGCTGCCCTATTGGGGCGGCATCCAGCAGATGCACCGCAATTTGAAGCGCGAAGCCCCGCCGGTGGCGGCGCTGAAGGCGTGACGTCCCTCTCCCGACCTCGCCCGCAGCGCTCGGCCGCTCGCTTCCGCGTGCACGAGCGGGACCGGCGGCGCCAGCGCCCGTGGAGAGACGAGTGAGGGCACTCGAGGGCCGCCACGCGGTCATCACTGGCGGCGGCACGGGGATCGGTGCGGCGATCGCGCGCGCGCTGGCGGCCGAAGGAGCGGCGTGCACGCTGATCGGGCGCCGCCGCGAACCGCTGGAAGCCGTGGCTGGCGGGCTTCCGCGCGCGCTGGCGGTTCCGGCCGACGTGACGCAACCCGAACAGATCGCGGGCGCGCTCGACGCGGGCCGGGCTGTGCACGGGCCGGTAGACATCATTGTGAATAACGCGGGGGTGGCGGGTGCCGCGCCGCTGCACCGGCTGACGCTTGCCGAATGGCGAGCCTCGATCGCCACCAATCTCGATGCAGTCTTCCTCGTAACGCAGGCGTGCCTCGGCGATCTCAAGGCGCAGGCGAACGGCCGCGTCGTCACCGTCGCCTCCACCGCCGGACTGAAAGGATACGCCTACACAGCGCATTACTGCGCCGCGAAGCACGGCGCCGTGGGGCTCACCCGCGCGCTGGCAATGGAGTTGGCCGGAACGCGCGTTACCGTGAACGCCGTGTGCCCCGGATTCACCGATACCGAGATCGTCGCCGAGTCGGCCGAGCGGATCGCCGCCAGGAGCGGCCGCAGTATCGGGGAGGCGCGCGCCGAGCTCGCCCGCTTCAACCCGCAGGGCCGCCTGATCGCGCCCGAAGAGGTGGCGAGTGCCGTGCTGTGGCTGTGCCGCCCCGAGCAGGCATCGGTGACGGGGCAGGCCATCGCCATCGCGGGCGGAGAGGTGATGTGATGCGCGACTGTGTGCCCGCTCTCGGCTTGCGATGTCGACAGAATTGCGCTCACCAATTTGGTTATACCCGGCGTCGGGGTGCGGTCGCGCCGGCGTGCTTCCCGGATCAGGGTCGCGTCGACGACAGGCTTGGCGAAGCACAATCGTGACATTCGCGCTCCGCCTTGCCGAAAAGCACGATGGCGAGCTGGGCTCGATGCTGTCCGTGCGGGTGTGGCTGCGGCTCTTGAGCTGCGCGATGGTCATCGAAAAGCGCCTGCGCCGCGGGTTCGAGACGCAGTTCGGCACCACGCTGCCGCGCTTCGACGTGCTCGCCGCGCTCGACGCCTCGCCCGAGGGGCTGCAACTGTCGGCGCTGTCGCGGCGCCTGCTCGTTTCGAACGGCAACGTCACCGGCCTCGTGCAGGCGCTGAAGGCCGAGGGACTGGTGGAGACCGCGCCCGTGCCCGGCGACCGCCGCGCGCAGATGGTCAAGCTGACCGACACCGGCCGCGCGCGCTTCGCCGATCTCGCCGAAGCGCATCATGGCTGGATCGAGGCGATGCTGAGCGACCTCAGCGCCGCCGATCGCGAGCGGCTCCACGCGCTGCTCGGCAGGGTCAAGGCGTCGATCGCGCGCAATCCGGGGGTGGAGGCATGACGGACCAGATCGGAGCACGCGGGCCGGGGATCGACCCGGCCGCATATCATCCGCAGCACGTCCTGTGGGCGTTCGAGGATGGCGTGGGCACGATCACGCTCAACCGCCCGGATCGCAAGAACCCGCTGACCTTCGAAAGCTATGCCGAGCTGCGCGACCTGTTTCGGGCGCTCGTCTACACCCGCGCGGTCAAGGCTGTGGTCGTCACCGGTGCGGGCGGGAATTTCTGTTCGGGCGGCGACGTTTTTGACATCATCGAGCCGCTGACGGGCATGGACATGCGAGACCTGCTCGACTTCACGCGCATGACCGGCGATCTCGTGAAGGCGATGCGCGCCTGCTCGCAGCCGGTGATCGCAGCGATCGACGGCATCTGCGTCGGCGCTGGCGCGATCATCGCGATGGCGTCCGACCTGCGCCTCGCCACCCCGCGCGCCAAGACCGCCTTCCTGTTTACGCGAGTCGGGCTGGCCGGCTGCGACATGGGCGCGTGCGCGATTCTCCCCCGCATCATCGGCCAGGGCCGAGCGAGCGAGCTGCTGTTCACGGGCCGAGTGATGACCGCCGAGGAAGGGGCCGCATGGGGCTTTTACAACCGCATCGTCGAACCAGATGCGCTGCCGGGCGAGGCGCTGGCGCTGGCCCGCGCGCTGGCCGCCGGGCCAACCTTCGCGCACGGCATCACCAAGACACAGCTCAACACGGAGTGGAACGTCTCGATCGAAACCGCGATCGAGTTGGAGGCCCAGGCGCAGGCGATCTGCATGCAGACCGCCGATTTCCGCCGCGCGTTCGAAGCCTTCCGCGACAAGCGGCAGCCGGTGTTCGAGGGGGATTGAGGATGGGACGATCAAACCGGCTTCCGTCGCCGATTCGCTTCGTAATCGAGACAGCGAAACTTCCCGAAGCGCAGGCCCGACTGTCCGAGGCGGGAGTGAGCTACACAGTGCAGCCTGATGACCGACGAGTTGACTGCAGCATCATCCTCTTTCGTGGCGATGGGGATGAGGTCACTCGTACCTTGGGGCTGCTCGATGGGCTGTGTGCGCTAACTGGTTACGTCGTGACCCATGCCTGACCGCTCGTTCCTCACCTGGCCTTTCTTCGAGAACCGCCACCGCGCGCTTGCCGCCGAGCTCGACGCCTGGTGCGCCGAGCACATCGCCCACCGCCCGCACCCCGACGACGAGGCCGGGGTCGACGCCGAGTGCCGAGCGCTGGTGCGGCTGCTCGGCGAAGGTGGGTGGCTGCGCTACGCCGCGCCAAGCGACGTGGGCCAACTCGATGTCCGCTCGCTTTGTCTGATCCGCGAGACGCTGGCGCGCTGGTCCGGCCTCGCGGATTTCGCCTTTGCGATGCAGGGGCTGGGCACGGGGACGGTGCAGCTGTTCGGCTCGCCGGAGCAGCGCGCGTGGGCTGTCGGCGGCGCGGCGACGGGCGCGCGCATTGCCGCGTTCGCGCTGACCGAGCTGACGAGCGGCAGCGACGTGGCAGCGATGGAGACCTCCGCCGAGCGCGTCCACGGGGGCTGGGTCGTCAACGGCGCGAAGACCTACATCTCGAACGGCGGCATCGCGGACCACTATGTGCTGTTCGCGCGCACCGGCGAGGCGCCCGGCGCCAAGGGCATCAGCGCCTTCCTGGTCGCCGCCGATGCGCCCGGCCTGACCATCGCCGAACGCATCCGCGTGATCGCTCCGCACCCGCTGGCGACGCTGCGCTTCGAGAACATGGAGCTGCCCGCGGACGCGCTGATCGGGGAGCCGGGGCGCGGTTTCGCGCAGGCGATGGCGACGCTCGACATCTTCCGCCCGACGGTCGGCGCCGCCGCGCTGGGCTTCGCCCGCCGCGCACTCGACGAGGCGACCGCGCGGGCGCAGTCGCGGCGGCTGTTCGGCGGTGCGCTCGCCGAAAACGCGGTGGTGCAGCAGCAGATTGCTGAGATGGCGGTCGACGTCGATGCGTCGGCGCTGCTGATCTATCGCGCGGCGTGGGTGCGCGACGTGCTCAAGCAGCGCAACAGCCGCGAGGCGGCGATGGCCAAGCTCTACGCGACCGATCATGCGCAGGCGGTGATCGACAAGGCCGTGCAGATTCACGGCGGGCTGGGCGTGGTGCACGGCCATCCGGTCGAATCGCTGTACCGCGAGGTCCGCGCGCTCCGCATCTACGAGGGCGCGTCTGAAGTGCAGAAGCTGGTGATCGCGCGCGCGGTGCTGGCGGCGTCAGCTCCTCCCCGGAACGGGGAGGTGGACGCCGCGTCAGCGGCGGCCGGTGCGGTTGGACAAAAGCTTGCAACCCCACCGCCGCCCCTTGGGCGGCACCTCCCCGTGCCGGGGAGGGCCTAAGTGGCGCTTCCCCAAACCCTCCTACCCCCCGGCTGGCCGCGGCCGAAGGGCTATGCCAACGGCGTGGCCGCAGCGGGCCGCATCGTGCTCACGGGCGGGCTTGTCGGCTGGGATGCGGATGGGCGGTTCGCCGGGCCAGATCTAGCGAGCCAGCTCGCGCAGACGCTGAGGAACACGCTCGCCGTGCTCGCCGAGGGAGGCGCAGGCCCCGAGCATATCGTGCGCATGACATGGTACGTGATCGATCTCGACGAATACCGGCACAGCCTGTCCGCCATCGGCGCAGCGTGGCGCGCCACGATCGGGCGGCACTATCCCGCGATGGCGGTGATCGGCGTCAGCGGCCTCGTCGAGCCCGAAGCCAAGGTGGAGATCGAGACCATCGCAGTCGTTCCAGACTAAAAGAACACGTCCTCGCGATCGAAAACCGGGTAGGCGACGATCGTCTCAGTATCAGCGATACCGCCAACGCCCGCTAACTTCGCATTGACCAGCTCGCCTACATCCTCACGCGAATCGAGCGCGATCCGTACCAGCAAGTCCCAGCGCCCGCTGACCGAGAACACCTCCTTCACATACGGCACATCTTTCAGGATGCGGCGACCCACGGGATAGGTCTGGCCGACCGCGCATTTCACGAACACGAAGAATTGCTGGGCGTGGGTTGGCAAGGGCGGCCTCGGCTTGGCGTTGGTTCAGCGGATCGTGTAGCCGGTGCGGCCTGCAGACTGAAGGGAGACGCCGTTGGACGCGCACGAGATCCGGCTGAAGAGCCGCCCGCACGGGGAACCGGGGCTCGACGTGTTCGAGCTCGCAGCCGTCAAGCCGCGGGCTCCGGGGGAGGGTGAGCTGCTGGTGCGCAATCGCTGGATGAGCGTCGACCCCTACATGCGCGGCCGGATGAACGACGTGCCCAGCTATGTCCCGCCGTTCAAGCTGGGCGAGGCGCTGGAGGGTGGCGCGGTCGGCGAGGTGATCGAGAGCAACGCCGCGGGCTTCGCCGTGGGCGACCTCGTGCTGTCAATGTACGGCTGGCGCACGCACGCGACCGCGCCAGCCAAGGCGTTCCAAAAGCTGCCGTCGATCCCCGGCATCGCGCCGCAAGCCTATCTCGGCGTGCTGGGGATGCCCGGACTGACCGCATGGGCCGGGCTCACGATCGTCGGTGAGTTGAAGGCGGACGACGTGGTGTTCGTCTCGGGCGCAGCGGGCGCGGTCGGGAGTCTCGCGGTGCAGATCGCCAAGCTGCGCGGCGCGACGGTGATCGGCTCGGCAGGCGGCCCGAAGAAGGTGGAATGGCTGCGCTCGCTGGGCGTCGAGGCGTTCGACTACCGCGCCGAGAGCCCGGTCGATGCACTGAAGCGGCTCGCTCCATCGGGCATCAGCCTACATTTCGATAACGTCGGCGGTGATCATCTTGAGGCTGCGATGCGCGCCGCGCGGCCGTTCGCGCGCTTGATCGAATGCGGCATGATTGCGCGGTACAACGACGTCGGAGCGCCGTTTGATCAGCGGCTGTTCATGCTGATCATCGGCAAGCGGCTGCGCATCCAGGGGTTCATCGTGTTCGATCACCAGAAGCAGATGCCCGAGTTTCTCGCGGAGATCGGACCCGCAGTCGCTCGGGGCGAGATTCGCGCCGAGGAGACGGTGGTCGAAGGGCTGGACAAGGCGCCCGAAGCGTTTCTGGGCCTGTTCCGCGGAGCGAACCTGGGCAAGATGCTGGTCAAGTTGTGATGCGGTGGGCGGCGCCGCTGATCGGCATCGCCGGGCTGGCGGTGGTGGCCGCGTCAATGCCTGCCGGGCGTGAGACAGCGAAGCTGGCGTTGATCGCGCATGTCGACAAGAGCGATCTGCGCGACGCCCGTGACCGGCTCGCGGCGCTGCGGCGCGGCGAACTCGGGGGCGGGAGTGCGGGTGCCGCAGCCGAGCGGGGCACGAAGGTCGAAAGCCCGGCGGACGGGGGGAGCGATCAGCCGTGGGACGAGGACGCGTCGCTCCAGTTCCGCTCAGCAGCGGCGCGGACGCCCTGGGCCAACCGGCTTGGCGACTGGGTCGACGCAGCTGGCACGCCGCTCGGCGCGAAGCCGTTCGCGGTCGGCCAGGTCGCCCAGGCCGATCAGCTAACCAAGGTGCGCATCGACGTCACTGCGCTGGTGCGCGAGCACGGCGCCGACCTGCGGATCAATGCGCTGGGCGGCCTGCCCGTGTTCGCCACGCGCGAGAGCGGCGCGAACGCTCCGACGCTGACCGTCACCGGTCCCCACGGAACGCGCACCCTGACCGCGACCGCCGATACCGAAATGAACCCCTCGACCCAGCGCCCGCTGGGCACCGAGGCGACGATGAACGCGCATTGGGGCGTGCTCATCCGCTTCGCGCAAGGCGCGGACCCGCAGATTAGCCGAGCGGTGCTGACGCTGACCGCGACCAAGGTGTTTCAGGATAGCGCCCGTCTGCTCGTGTTCCGCAACGCTGTGCTTGACGCGCCTGCCACTCCCGCTGCGGGCGCGATCGCTGACCTTGCCGGCTGGAAACAGTCGCAACCCGTGCTGGGCGCCCAGGGTGAGCTGGCGCGGCCGGCCGCACCCCCGCCCTCCGCATCGGGCAGGCCAGCGAAGGTGCTGGTGAGCGTCCGCGGATCGGACCTCAAAGTCACCAGCCACTCGCGCCACGAGGGCGACGTGCTGACCGCGTGGATCGAAGGCACGAACCTGACCGCGACCGAAGACCTGATCCGCGTGCCCGGATCGCCGACCGAGGCCTATCTGACCGTCATCCTGAAGCTGCACGACGACTGGCGCGCGACCGGCGGCAAGCTGCCGGGGCTGACCAACACCGGCCAAGTGAACGGAGACCAGCATCTGTGCACGATCGGCGGGCAGGCGCTGCCGTTCGGTGGCTGGGGCGCACGGCCCGCCAATGGCTGCTACTGGTCGGCACGCACCCAGTTCATGGAGCCGAAGGGCGACCGAGTCGGGGCGGCGACCTATTTCTACGCTCAGAAGCCAAGCGACATCAACGGCGTCAATGACTGGTGGCGCGAGCCGCTGCCGAAGGGGCGCTGGGCCGCCTATGTGCAGCGCGTCAAGCTGAACACGCCCGGGCGCGATGACGGCGAACTGGCCTATTGGTTGATCGACCGAGGCCGCGCTCCGGGCGGCAGGCTGGTCCAGTCGGCGGGCGGGATCGTGTGGCGCAGCACCGCCGATCCGACCGCGGCGATTAACGAGCTGTGGGTGAATACCTACTGCGGCGGCAGCGATTGCGGGCCGAAACCGTGGCCGCGCTCGACGGTTAGCTACAAGCGGCTGACCGTCACCGACGCGCTGCCCGACCTCGCGGCAATCCAGGCCGAGCTCGACCGTCTGAACGGCGTCGGCCGCTAGCCGGGCGGATAGGCGCGGACAAGGTCGCCCGCGCATGCAGCGAGATGTTCGTCGAGCCTCGCTTCGGAGAGCGGCGGCAGCCCCATCAGCGCGCACATATGCGGCTTGCCCTTGACCGCACCGAGAAAGCGCCACGCGAGCTCGATCTCGCCACCCGACGGCACCGAAAGTCGGCCCGCCTCGGTCTCGCGGCGCAGGAACTCCGCCACATGTCCGCTCACCTGGTTGACCGCCACGTCCATAAACAACTCCGGCAGGCGCGGCACACGCGCGCCCTCGGCCATCAGCACGCGGTGCATCGCAAGCGAATCCGGGCTGGTGATCTGCGCCACGAACCGCCGGCCGAACTCGATCAGCGCGTCGATCGTCGTGCGTCCGAGCGCGCCCGAGAGCAGTTGCTCGGCACCGATCCGCTGGCACTTGTGCTCGAGCACGGCACGAAACAGCGCGTCCTTGTCGGGGAAGCGCGAGTAGATCGTCACCTTGGCAACACCCGCCGAGTCGGCGATCGCGTCCATCGACGCGGCTTCGAACCCGCGTGACAGGAACAGCTGCGTCGCAGCCGACAGGATCGCCTCGTCCTTGTCGGTCGAGCGCGGTCGGCCCCTACGCCGCACTTCGACGACCGCGTCGATATCAGCCATCCCGGTGGCACTCTGTTCTGTTGTGTTTGGCGACAGATAGGCGTCCCGGGCGCGCCGCACCAGCGGCGATGACAAGGCCCGAGGTGACGCCTAAGCTGCGGCGCATCGTCGGAGATTTCGCCTTGCGCCGCACGCTCACCGTCCTGCTCGCCGCCACCGCGCTTCCCGCTCTCGCCCAGACCCCGCCGCCACCGCAGCCAGCCGCCGCCAAGGTCGATCCCGAAGCCAAGGCGCGGGATGCTTCGAAGCCCGTCGACGCGCAGGCCGGGACCGGGGCAGCCCCGGCGGCGACGGCCAAGCTCGACAGGCCGAAATGGGATGTGAATGCGCCGCCGGGTGTCACCGTGCGGCAGGTGCGGATCGATACCGACGAGGGCAGCTGGATCGATCTTGACGTTTCGCCGGACGGACGAACGATCGCGTTCAGCCTGCTGGGCGACATCTACACGATGCCGATCACCGGTGGCACGCCGACACGCATCGCCGACGGGTTGGCGTGGGAGGTGCAGCCGCGGTGGTCGCCCGACAGCCGCCGCATCGCGTTCACCAGCGACCGCGGCGGCGGCGACAATATCTGGCTGATGAACGCCGACGGTTCGGACAAGCGCCAGTTGACGCGCGAGGACTTCCGGCTGCTCAACCAGCCCAGCTGGTCGAAGGACGGCCGGTTCATCGCCGCCAAGAAGCACTTCACCACCCAGCGCAGCCTGGGGACGGGCGAGATCTGGCTCTACCACGTCAGCGGCGGCGGCGGGGTGCAGTTGGTCAAGCGCGCGAGCGAGCGGCTGCAGAAAGAGCTTGGCGAGCCGGTCTACTCGGCCGACGGACGCGCGATTTACTACACGCGCAACGTCACACCCGGGCCGATCTTCGAATATGCGCAGGACGGCAACAAAGACCTGTTCAATATCGAGCGGTACGACCTGGAGACGGGCGAGGTTTCGACTGCGGTGAGCGGGCTGGGCGGCAGCGTGCGGCCGACGCCATCGCCCGACGGCAAGCGCATCGCCTTCGTCCGGCGCGAGCGCGAGCGGTCGAAGCTCTATGTCCGCGATCTGGCGAGCGGCGAGGACCGCAAGGTCTATGACGACCTCGATCAGGACGTGCAGGAGACCTGGGCGGTGACCGGCGTCTACCCCAACATGAGCTGGACGCCCGATGGGCGCTCGATCGTGTTCTGGGCGGGCGGCAAGATTCGGCGCGTGAACGTCGACGGCAGCGGCGCGGCGGTGATTCCGTTCCGCATCAGCGACACGCGCGGCGTCATCGATCCGCCGCACCCGCAGGTGGACGTCGCCCCGACGCAGTTCGAAACGCGGATGACGCGCTGGGCGGCGGTGTCGCCCGACGGCGCCAGCGTCGTGTTCGAATCGCTGGGGCGGCTCTACATGAAGCCGATGGCTGGCGGTTCGGCCCGTCGGCTGACGCGCGCCGACGCACCCGGCCGCGAGCTGTGGCCCAGCTGGTCGCGCGATGGCCGCCAGATCGTGTTCGTCGACTGGACCGATGCCGGGCTGGGCCAAATCAAGATCGTCTCCGCGAGCGGCGGCGCGGAGCGCAGAGTCACGACGCGTCCCGGCCACTATGCCTGGCCGCGCTTCTCCCCGGACGGCCGCACGATCGCATTCGAAAGCCGCGACACCGAGGGGCTGACCTCGCCGCGCTATAGCGCGGACGCCGGCGTCTACCGAGTCGCTGCGTCTGGCGGCGCTCCGGTGCTCGTGGCGAAAGACCTCGTCTCGCCGCAATGGGGCGCATCGAGCGAGCGGCTGTTCATGATCGACCCGCGCGCCGAGGGCAAGGCGGCGCTCGTCAGCGCCGACCTCAATGGCGGGGCGAAGCGCGTCCACGCGCGGGGCGAGCTGGCGACCGATTTCAGCGTCTCTCCGCGCGGCGACATGGTCGCGTTCCGCCAGAATTACGAGGCGTGGGTGATGCCGCTGATGCCCGGCGCGCAGGCGGTCGACGTCAGCCGCGATGCCAAGAACCTACCCGTCACCCGCCTCAGCACGGGCGGCGCCAGCTGGCTGCACTGGACGAATGGTGGCGACCAGCTGCACTGGTCGCTGGGGCCGACCGTCTACACCGCGCGCGCGGCAGACTTTTTCGCGGGCGCGCCGGGGCCGGACGGAAAGACCAAGATCGACGTGCGCGCGACGACGGCTGCGCTGGAGCGCACCGTGCCCGCAGCCAAGCCCACCGCGACCGTCGCGATCACCAACGCCAAGCTGGTCACAATGGCCCGGCCCGATGGCGGGGTGATCGAAGACGGCACGATCTTGATCCGCGGCGACCGCATCGAGGCGGTCGGCCCGGCCTCGTCGGTGCACGTGCCTGCAGGCGCGATCCGCGTCGATGCACGCGGCAAGACGATCATCCCCGGCCTCGTTGACGCGCACGCGCATGGTCCGCAGGGCGAAGACGAGTTGGTGCCGCAGCAGAATTGGAGCTTGGTCCAGAACCTCGCCTATGGCAACACGACGATCCACGACCCATCCAGCCGCGCCGCCGAGATCTACGCCGCGTCGGAGATGCAGCGCGCCGGGCTGATGCTCGGCCCGCGCATTTTTTCCACAGCCGAGATCATCTATGGTGCCAAGGCTCCGGGCATCTATGCCGAGATTGAGAGCCTCGACGACGCGCTTGCCGAGGTGCGGCGCATCAAGCGTCAGGGCGGCCACTCGATCAAGAACTACAACCAGCCGCGCCGCGACCAGCGGCAGATGCTGACCGAAGCCGCCCGGCGCGAGAATATGCAGTCGGTGGTCGAAGGGGGATCGCTGTTCGGGCTGGATATGACACACATCGCCGATGGCAACTCGACCTTGGAGCACAACATCCCGCTGGCGGTGTTCTACAACGACGTGCTGCAATATTTCGGCCAGTCCCGCACCAATTACACGCCGACGCTGGTCGTCACCTTCGGCGGGCTCGGCGGGGACCCCTACTGGCGCAGCCACATGGACGTGTGGCGCGAGCCGCTGATGCGCCACTCTCCGCCCGCGCAGCTGGCCGCGAACAACGTTCGGCGCGGCCTAGCGCCCGAGGAGGACTATGCCGACACCGCGAGCGCGCGCGAGGCGCGCAAGCTCGCGCAGCTGGGCGTTCAGGTGTCGATCGGAGCACACGGCCAACAGGCGGGCCTGGGGCCGCACTGGGAGATGTGGAGCTTCGCCAAGGGCGGCATGAGCCCGATCGAGGCGTTGGCCGCCGGCACCATCGCCCCGGCGCGCAGCCTCGGCATGGCGAAGGATATCGGCAGCCTCGAACCGGGCAAGCTGGCGGACCTCGTGATCCTCGACGCGGACCCGACCGCCGACATCCACAACTCGGCCAAGGTGAGCCGCGTGATGCTCGGCGGCCGGCTCTACGACGCGCTGACGATGACCGAGGTCGCGACCGGATCGGCCGGGCGCCTGCCCTATTGGTGGGAGGGTACAGGCGGCGGCGCCGGCTCAGCTGGCGTTGCGACGCGCAGCTACGGCGATCACGAGGACTGACGCGGCGCCTAAACGCGCTCCAGCTTGCCAAAGCGCGCCTCGAACTCGGCGACTCGGCCCTCAACCAGCAGCACCGCCTGCTCGATCAGCCGGTCACGCGCGATGCGGCCGCTCATCGGACCCAGGTCGTCATCGATCCGCGCCGCCTCGTCGGAATGCAGCCGCGCGAGATCACGGTTCGATCTGATGCCGTGCGCTTCCAGCCGCGAGATCATTTTGTCGCCAATGCCCTTCAGTAGGCGCAGATCCTCCAGATCGGCGGTGGTGGTCGTGCCCATCGGCGCGACCGGCGGTGGCGGCGGGGCCAGTCCCGCATCGCCGCTGGCCGACGCCGGCACCGCGCGCGCCAGTCGAGCATTCTCGCGCCGCAGCCGCTCAACCTCGTCCGCCAGCGGGCGGATCTGATCCTGCGACGCTGCTAGCTGGCGCTGCAGGCCGGCACGCTCCGCAGCAGCAGCCTCGGCGCTCCGTCGCTCCGCCAGCAGCTCGGCGCGCAGCACCTTCGATCGGGCGGCGGCGGGGCCCCAGATCAGCCGCCCCAGATAGATGCCGAAGATCAGCACGAACAGCATCGACGCCCACACCCATTGGGGGACGAGATCGAGACTGGCTTGGAACGAGGACATGTGAATGCTCCGCTGGTGAGAGGCCCCATCGCGCCAGGGCTGCGGGAAGTTCCATTGCACCTCCGATCACGAGCGCGCTAGGCCGTTGGCGCCATGGGGAACCGCATCGTCTACGCCCGGCTGCCGTCCGGCGGATCGGTGGAGCGCTGGGCGATGGACGATCGCTGGCAGCTGCGCGTGATGCGCTGGCCGGGCGAACGCGGCACGCTCGTGGTGGCGAACGGGCGCGGCGACTTCATCGAGAAATATGGCGAGGCGCTGAGCTGGTGGGTGCGCCGCGGCTGGCAGCTGATCGCGTTCGACTGGCGTGGACAGGGTGGATCCGGGCGGCTGGCGCGTAATCCGCTCGCGGGTGCGAGCCCCGGCTTTGATCGCTGGACCGCCGATCTGGTGGCAGTGCTGGCGCGCGCACGGACGCTGGGCGCAGGGCCGCTGGCAGTCGCGGCGCATTCGATGGGCGGCCATCTGGCGCTGCGGGCGGTGGCCGCACAGCCCGGGATCATCGACCGCGCGGTGCTGTTCGCGCCGATGGTGGCGATCCGGTTGGCGTTCGGCGACCCGCTCGCGAGGCTCCTCGCACGCGCCGCGTCGCTGCTTGCGCCACAGCGCTTCGCGCCCGGTCAGCGTGCCTGGCTCGATGCTCAGGGGCGCGCGCAGCGCGCTGCTGCGCTGACGACCGATGCCGCGCGCGCCGCCGAGGAGTTCGCGCTGTGGGACGCGCATCCTGAGCTGGTGCTGGGCGGCGCGACGTGGGGCTGGCTGCGCGACGCGCTCGTATCCTGCGCGGCGCTGCCCGCGGTCGCCGCGCGGATCACGACGCCGCTGCGGCTGATCCTGCCCAGCGCCGACCGCGTTGTGGTCACGCCAGCGGCGATCAGCCTGGTGGCGCGGCTGCCCGACGCCGACTATCGCGTCATCGGTGGTGCGAAGCACGAGCTGTGGCGCGAGCGCGATACGCTGCGCCTAGCAGCCTTCGCCGCCGCCGACGAGCATTTGGAGCAGGCATGACCGAAGCGCAGTATGACGTGGCGATCGTGGGCGGCGGCATCGCTGGGGCGAGCATGGCGGCCTTCCTCTCGCCGGGCACGCGCACTGCGATCCTGGAGCGCGAGACCCAGCCCGGATACCACACCACGGGCCGATCGGCCGCCTTCTATGCCGAAACCTACGGCGGACCCGACGTGCAGCCGCTGACGACCGCCAGCCGTGCCTTCTTCGATGCGCCGCCGCCGGGCTTTGCCGACCACCCGCTGCTGTCGACACGCGGCGCGCTGCATGTTGTGCGCGATGGCGGGCTGTCGGCGCTCGACGCCCTGGAGCGCGACTTCGCCGCCTCGGGCGTCGTCATCGAGCGCCTCGACCGCGCGGGCACGCGGGCGCGCGTCCCGATGCTGCGCGATCCGTGGACGATCACCAGCCTGTGGGAGCCGGGCTGCGCCGACATCGACGTCGGCGCGCTGCACCAGGGCTTCCTGAAGATGGCGCGCGCCAACGGCTGCGAGTTCCGATCCGACGCCGAAGTGATCGCGATCGCGCATGATGGCCGCCGGTGGCAGCTCCGGCTGAAAAGCGGCGACGCGATTTCCGCGCGCGTGGTGGTGAACGCCGCTGGGGCATGGGCCGACTGGTTCGCGCGGCTGGCGGGCGTGCCGACGCTGGGCATCCAGCCCTATCGGCGTACCATCGCGCAGGTGATCGGCGAGCCGCCGTTGCCGCGCGACCTGCCGGTGGTGATCGATGCCGGCGGCGACTGGTATTTCAAGCCAGAAGCCGACCGCATCTGGGTCAGCCCGCACGACGAGATCCCCGACGAGGCGTGCGACGCGCAGCCCGATCATTATGACGTGGCGACCGCGATCGATCGCTTCGAGAAGGCGACGACCACCCGCGTTGTGAAGCTCGATCGCGCCTGGGCGGGGCTGCGCAACTTCGCGCCCGACCGCCTGCCGGTGTTCGGCTTCGATCCAGCCGCGCCCGGCTGGTTCTGGTGCGCTGGGCAAGGCGGCTTCGGCATACAGACCGCACCCGCAGCGGGTCTGCTCTGCGCCGCGCTGATCGAAGGCCGCGCGCTGCCAGACGCACTGACGCGCCACGGCATCACCGCCGAACGTTACGCACCCGTCCGGCTGCACGTCGCGCAGGCCGCCTGAAGCGGGCGCCGTCGCGCAGTCGGCTAGTTGTCCAGGAAGCTCTTCATCTTGCGGCTGCGGCTGGGGTGCTTCAGCTTGCGGAGCGCCTTGGCTTCGATCTGGCGTATGCGCTCGCGAGTCACGCTGAACTGCTGGCCGACTTCCTCCAGCGTGTGATCCTGCTGCATCCCGATGCCGAATCGCATGCGCAAAACACGTTCCTCGCGCGGCGTCAGCGATGCCAAGACGCGCGTAACGGTCTCTTTCAGGTTCGAATGAATCGCCGCATCGACTGGAATGACAGCGTTCTTGTCCTCGATGAAGTCGCCCAGATGGCTGTCTTCCTCGTCGCCGATCGGCGTTTCCAGAGAGATCGGCTCCTTGGCGATCTTCAGCACCTTGCGCACTTTTTCCAGCGGCATCGACAGCCGCTCGGCCAGCTCCTCGGGCGTCGCCTCGCGGCCGGTCTCGTGCAGATATTGGCGGCTGGTGCGGACGAGCTTGTTGATCGTCTCGATCATGTGAACCGGGATCCGAATCGTTCGCGCCTGATCGGCAATCGACCGCGTGATCGCCTGCCGAATCCACCAGGTTGCGTAGGTGCTGAACTTGTAGCCGCGCCGATATTCGAACTTATCGACCGCCTTCATCAGGCCGATATTCCCTTCTTGAATTAGATCGAGGAACTGCAGACCGCGGTTTGTATACTTCTTGGCGATTGAAATCACCAGACGAAGATTGGCTTCCACCATCTCCTTCTTGGCGATGCGTGCCTCGCGCTCGCCTTTCTGGACCATGGTGACGACGCGGCGGAACTCATTCAATTCAACGCCGGTGCGGTCGGCGATCTCGGCAACTTCGCTGCGGATCTTCAGCACGTCATTCCGCTCACCAGCAGCGAACGCCGCCCATTTGCGGTCGATCGTCGCCACGCGATCAAGCCAGCCATCCTCCAACTCGTGCCCGATATAGGCATCAAGGAAGGCTTTGGGCTGGATCTTGTGCCGCTCGGTCAGGCGCCGCATCTGACCGCCCAGGTTCATCAGGCGGCGGTTGAAGTTATAGAGCTGTTCGACCAGGAATTCGATCTTATTCTGGTGGAAATAGACGCTCTTGATGAGCGCGGTCAGCTCCTGGCGCAGCTTCTGGTATTTGCGCTCCTCCGCCGCTCCGAACTCCTTCGCACTGCGGATGGCGTTCAGGCGGGCGTCCTGAAGCTTCTTGAACTTGGCGTAGGCGCCCGAAATCTCAGCGAACTTCGCAAGCGCATCGGGCTTCAGCGCCTCCTCCATGGCGCTGAGGCTCATCGCGCCCTCGTCCTCGTCCTCGTCGAAGACCTGAGTCGCCATGCGCCGCTCGATCAGCGCCTCTTCCTCGTCCTCGGACTCGGTCCGCTCCGCCGGTGCCTCCGCCTCCCGCTCCTCGCCGAACTCAACCGGCGCCGGATCGGACGCTTCGCCCTCCCCCTCGCCCGATGGGCCCTTGTTGAGCATCGCTTCGAGATCGAGGATCTCGCGCAGCTGCATCCGGCCCTCGTTGAGCGCGGTTGACCAGCCGATGATCGAGTTGAACGTGAGCGGCGACTCGCACAGCCCCGCGATCATCGTGTCACGGCCCGCCTCGATGCGCTTGGCGATCGCGATCTCGCCCTCGCGCGACAGCAGCTCGACCGCTCCCATCTCGCGCAGGTACATCCGCACCGGATCATCGGTGCGGTCGACGGCCTCCTTCGCCTTGGCCACGGTCGGCACCGACGAGACCGTGTCGGCCTCGCCTTCTTCAAAATAATCGTGCCCCGCAGGCGCCGGCTCGTCGTCGTCGGACGCGGCGGTCTCGGCGTCCTCGCCGGCTTCCTCGTTCTCGACAACGTTAACGCCCATTTCATTAATCGCGGCCATGATGTCCTCGATCTGGTCGGGGCTCATCTGGTCCTGCGGCAGCGCAGCGTTCAGCTCGTCGATCGTGATATAGCCGCGCTTCTTGGCGCGCGCGATAAGCTTTTTGATCGAGCTTTCGTTGAGATCGATAAGTGGCGCATCCGGTCCGGGCTTCTCGCCGTCATCACCGCCGTTGCCGCTTCCGTTAACCGTTTTCGCCATCATCTGCCTTTACCGGCTGGTCAGGCTGACTTGCGGAGGTCATCGCCGCAGCCTGCGCCCGTTCGAAGAAACTTTCGTGGAGATCGCGCCGGCCAAGGATCAGTGCGCGCTGCTCCGCAAATAGAGCCTCCGCCCTCAGGCCACCATCCGCCAACGCCGCCGTCAAACCATCCGCCACCGCTTGCCGCGCCGCACGGTTCTGATCCACGGCGGCCAAAGCCTCCGCCCGCAGGTGGAGCGAACCGGCCGGTCGCCGCGCCCCGAGCCGCGCGGTTGCCATGCGCGCCCAGTCGCAAAGCTGACCGAGCCCACACAGGCCCAAGTTGTTCTGAAGACCCGCCCTGTCAAGGTCTGGAACCGCAGCGAGCGAACCGACGATGGCATCGCGCAGTCGCGCTACTCGGGCGTTCGTCACGGGAATGGCTGCGATGAGTTCGAGGCAGTCGCAACCCTCTTCGGGAGCGTCGAGCAAGTCTGTGAGCAGCCCCAACACTTCGCGCTCGCGCGCCGATAGCAGCGCAGCACGCGGCCTGACCGCAGCTGGCGAAGCCGAACCGCGTCCGCGCTTCCAGCCGAACCGGTCCCAGAAATGGTCGCGGAACTGCTGCTCGTACTGGCGGCGCACCTCGCGGTCGCTGATCGTCGCGGTCAGCTCGGCAAGCGCCGCCTTCAGCCCCGCGCGGCCCTCCGGCGTCTCGGTCTCGGCCGCGGCCAGCATCGCGCGCCACAGCATCGCGTGAAGCGGTTCGGCGGCGGCGAGCACAGATTGCATCGCAGAGGGACCGCTTGAGCGAACGAGATCATCGGGATCCTGTCCCGCGGGGAGCGTCGCAATTCGCACCGATCGGCCCGGAGCCAGCCCGGGCAGTGCGCGGCGCGCCGCCTTCTCGGCGGCCTTCAGCCCCGCTGCGTCGCCATCGAAGCAGAGCACCGGCTCCGGCACCAGCCGCCAGGCGAGAGCAAGCTGGTGTTCGGTGAGCGCAGTGCCCAGCGGCGCGACCGCCTCGGCAATCCCCGCCTGCGCCAGCGCGATCACGTCCATATAGCCCTCGACCAGCACCAGCCGGGCGCGTTCGCGGGCTGGGGCTGCGGCTTGGTCGAGGTTGAAGAGGAGGCGGCCTTTATCGAACAGCGGGGTGTCGGGGCTGTTCAGATATTTGGGCTTCACCTCGCCCAGCGCGCGGCCGCCGAACCCGACGGGCCGCCCGCGCGCGTCGCGGATCGGGAAGATCAGGCGGCCGCGGAACCGATCGAAGCTGAGCTCCTCGCCCTCGGGCTGGATCAGCAGCCCGGCTTCGACCAGCAGCGGCTCGGGGTGTTTCGCCAGCGCGCGCTTCAGCGCGGTGCGGTCATCGGGCGCGAAGCCGAGCCCGAACGCGCGCGCCGTTTCCACCGTCACGCCGCGCCGCTCCAGATAGGCGCGCGCCGCGCCCCCCCGGTCGCCCCACAGCTGCGCTTCGAACCAGCGCTGCGCCCCGGCGGTGACATCGTACAGCGTCGCCGCGCGCTCGGCCTTCGCGCGCGCCTGCGGCGTCGGCGCGGGCACCTCCAGCCCAGCGGCGGCCGCAAGCTCCTTCACCGCATCGAGGAAGCTGAGGCCCTGCTTCTCGGTCAGCCAGCGGATCGCATCGCCGTGCGCACCGCAGCCGAAACAGTGATAATGGTCGGCATAGACGTAGAAACTGGGCGACTTCTCGTTGTGAAACGGGCAGCAGCCCCGCCAGTCGCGCCCCGCGCGCGTCAGCTTGACCGCGCGCCCGACGAACGTCGGCAGATCGGTCCGCGCGCGCAGCTCGTCGAGGAAGGCGGGGGAAAGGCTCACCCGGCGAGGACGGTCTTCGCCAGCGCGCTCGCTGCGCCCATGTCGATGCTCTGGCCCAGCCTGGCTTTGATCGCGCCCATCAGGCGGCCCATGTCTTTCGGCCCGTCCGCGCCGATCTCGGCCGCGAGCGCCCGCACCGCCGCCTCGGCCGCAGCCGCGTCCATCTGCACGGGCAGGAAGCTTTCGATGACGGCCAGCTCGGCACGCTCTGCCGCCGCCAGTTCGGCGCGGCCGCCGGCGTCGAACATCTCGATCGATTCGCGGCGCTGCTTGGCCATCTTGCGCAGCACGTCGGTCACCAGCGCGTCGTCGTCCGCCGCGGCCGGGCCGGTGCGCGCGTTGATGTCGGCATTCTTGATCGCCGCGCCGATCAGGCGCAGCGCTGCCACGCGCGCGCTGTCGCGAGCCTTCATCGCTTCGGTCGTGGCAGTCTTGATCTGATCGCGAATCACGCAAGGGTTTCCGAATCGGCAATCCCGCCCCATAGCACGCCCATGCCGACGCACGCACCCGATGGAGCCACCGCCGTTCTCGTTCTGGCCGATGGTTCGGTTCTGTGGGGGCGCGGCTTCGGCGCCGAGGGCGTTGGCGTGGGAGAGCTGTGCTTCAACACCGCGATGACCGGCTATCAGGAGGTGATGACCGATCCGTCCTATGCGGCCCAGATCGTCACCTTCACCTTCCCGCATATCGGCAATGTCGGTGCGAATGCCGAGGATGTCGAGGCGACCAACCCGCACGCGATCGGCTGCGTGGTGCGCGAGGATCCGACCGCGCCGAGCAGCTGGCGTGCCGAGCGCAGCTTCGACGACTGGATGGCTGCGTGGGGCAGGATTGGCATCGCAGGGCTGGATACGCGCGCGCTGACGCGGCGCATCCGGCTGCACGGCGCGCCGAACGCGGTCATCGCCCATGCGCGTGACGGGATGTTCGATGTCGAGGCGCTGAGCGCGCAGGCGCGCGCCTGGCCGGGGCTGGAGGGGATGGACCTGGCCAAGGAGGTCTCCACGCGCCAGACCTATCGCTGGCGCGACGGCGGCTGGACGCTTGGCCGCGGCTATGCGCGCGACAAGGCGGCCGAGGATGCGCCGCACGTGGTGGCCATCGACTACGGGCTGAAGCGCAACATCCTGCGCCGCCTGGTCGAGGCGGGGGCGCGCGTGACCGTGGTGCCAGCGACCGCGACCGCGCAGGAGGTGCTGGCGCTGGAGCCCGATGGCGTGTTCCTATCGAACGGCCCCGGCGACCCGGACGCGACGGGCGAGTATGCGGTGCCGGTGATCCGCGACCTGCTGGCGACGATGAAGCCGCTGTTCGGCATCTGCCTCGGCCATCAGCTGCTGGGGCTGGCGGTGGGGGCGCGCACCACCAAGATGCACCAGGGCCACCGCGGCGCGAACCATCCGGTGAAGCGGCTGGGGGACGGCGCGGTGGAGATCACCAGCCAGAATCACGGTTTCGCGGTGGAGGCCGACAGCTTGCCCGCTGGCGTCAACGCAACGCATGTCAGCCTGTTCGACGGCAGCCTCGCCGGGCTGGAGCTTAAGGACCGGCCCGTGCCCGCGTTCAGCGTGCAATATCATCCCGAGGCGAGCCCCGGCCCCGAGGACAGCCGCTACCTGTTCGACCGCTTCGTGGGCACGTTGAAGCGCGAGCGCTGAGCGCGGCAGGCCGGGCCTGACGGGCTCCGCCGGCGTCACATTGGCGTGAGAAAGGGGGGCTCCGAATCGCTCCGAAGCCCCCCTGATCGGCGCCTGCGTGCGACGCAAAGCCTAGAATTCGAACCGCGCGCCGATCCGCATCGACCAGAGCGACTGGCGGCCGAAGGTCTGCACGTTCGGCGGCGAGAAGTTCGAATATTGATACTGGGCGCAGCTGTTGGCGCCCTGAGCCACACACGACACGTTGACGAGCGGCGCGACATAGCCGGCGGTGAACGGCACCTGCCGCAGCTGGCCCCACGCCGGGTTCAGGAGGTTGAGGAAGTTCTCCAGGTCCGCAAAGACGCGGACGCGCGGCCGGTAGCCGGCGAATTTCGGCAGCGGGATTTCCTGATCGGCGTGAAGATCGATCTTGAAGAAATCGGGCGACGTGCCCGTATTCTTGCCGACGATGCGACCCTGCGGCAGGTTGTTTTGCTGAACGAATTGCTGGAATGCTGCAAAAGCGAAGTTGTTGGCATAGGTGACCAGCGGGTCAGCCGTGATGCTGGACACGTTCGGCACGTAGAGAAGATAGCGGCTGGTAGCACCCAGCGTGCCGAAAACGGGGCTGCGGCCCGCACCAGGATCGTTCATCGTGTAGCTGAACGGACGGCCATTCCGCCATTCGCCGAACATCTGGAAGCGCGTCTTGTAGTCGCCGAAGAAGGCGTGGGAATATCCAACGTTGAACTTGATGGCGTTGGTCGTTTCGTAATTGGAGCGGCCGTAGGCAGCCCGGTTCGGATCGACCATCACCGTCAGGCCATAGTTGGAACCCGCGGTGGACGAGGTGACCGAGCCGACATCCTTCACATTCTGGTAGGTGTAGCTGGCGCCGACGTTCAAGCCGAAGCCCCAAGCCTTGTCGAACCGCGCGACGAGAACGTAGCCGCGGCCCTTGTTGCTGGAACGCAGCAGCAGATCCTGGTTGGTGCCGGGAAGGCCGCCGCTGCAGGTGGTGGTGTTGCCGCCGAACGCAACATAGCGCGGACGGCCATCGGGCAACGGCGTCGCACACTGGATCGAACGAAGATCGGTATAGTCGTTGGCGTGGTTCACTTCGGAATACAGGATATCGGCGCCGAAATTCCAGTTGTCGCCCAGGAACCCCAGGTTCTGCCGCCGATCGACCGAAAGGCTGACCTTCCATTGCGAAGGAATTTCATAGTTGGGGCTGAGAGCGTTGACCGTCGCGGTCGACAGCGCGCCGGTGTTGGTCTGCAGGTAGTTGAGGACCGTCGGATCGAAGACGCCTAGGCGGACGTTGTTGAGCGCCGCCTGGCCGATCGCGGTTGCCGCGGCCCCGCTCAAGCCGGGGACGGTGAAGCCCGTGGTGGTCCGCTGAATGTCGATCGAATTGAACGCGATCCCGGTGTTCGAAAAGCTGTTGGACAGGAACACGTCGGCCGAACCACCGGCGAACAGGCCGCCGCCGCCGCGAACGACCGTGCGCCGGTCGGGCTTCCAGGTTACGCCGAAGCGCGGCTGCAGCACGTCGCGGCCGTCATAGGTTTCCTGGTTGGTGAAACCGTAACGTCCGACAAAATCGGAATTGAGGATCGGACGGCTGCCCGACACGAAAAAGTCATAGCGCAGGCCGGCGGTGACATTCAGATTATTGGTGATGTCCCAGCTATCCTGCAGCGCGAACGTGAACTGGTTATAGTTGTATCGCGCCGCGGGATCGCGGCCGCCGATCGGCTGCGCCAGACGCAGGCGGTTGGCGTTGCCCGCCGAGAAGTCAGCGATGCTATCGAAATAATAGTCACCGGTGAAACGCTGCACGAACAGGTTGTAGACGTCCTGGTGCTGCCAGATGAACACCGTCTTCAGCAGGTGGTCGCCAGCCTGGTAGCGCGCGGTCACGTCGCCCTGCCAGGTTTCGACGTTCAGCAGGTTCGCCTGGCGAGAGATGTCCGGCCCGAACACCAGCGTCGTCGATCCGATCGGCACGTTGACGTTGCCGCCCTGCAAGCAGTTCTGCAGTCCGGTGCCGGCGTTTCCGGCGGTGACACCCGAATTGGGTGGGTTGACCGGGTCGGTGCAGACATTGAACTGCGGCCCGGGAGCGCCCAGCGACGGTACGCTCTGATCGAAATTGCGGTATGAGATGCGGGTTTCGGTCGACAGCTTGTCGGACCATTGCGAGTTCAGCTGCAGGATGCCCGAGTTGATCGTCTGACGCTGCGAATAGAAGTTCGACCGCAGGCTGAGAAGCGGGTTGGCCACAGTGGCATTCTGCGTGACGCCGTTGAACTGGTTGACGCCGTCATTGTAGATGTAGGTGAAGATCAGGCGCTGCTTGTCGCTGACGTTCCAGTCGATCTTCGCGGTGGCTTTTTCGTCGGTCTCCTGCGTCGTCCCAATGATGCCGAGCGTGTCGTAGCCGTAGCGCGACTGGGCGATGGCGCTCACCTGGTCGACGGTCGCCTGCGTCAGGCCTGGCGTGGGCACCGGAAAGCCGGCGAGGCCCTGCTGAACCGGCCTACCTTCCTTCAGTTTCTCATACGAGAAGCTGAAGAACAGCTTGTCCTTGAAGATGGGGCCGCTGATGAAGCCGCCGAAGTTGTCCGAATCGAAATCCTGGCGGATCTTCTGGCGGGTCGGCCCCTTGCCCGTGGTGTCGCCGGCGAGGCTGTCGCCGCTGTAGGTGTAGAAACCCGAGCCCGTGAATTTGTTGCCGCCCGAGCGGAGCACGACATTGACCGAGCCGCCGGTGAAGTCACCCTCGGCGATATCGAAGGGCGCGACCTTGACCTGCAGCTGCTCGATCGCGTCGAGCGGCACCGGACCGCGCGTGGTGGGCAGGCCGCCCGCGTTCAGGCCGAAATTGTCCGAAAAGCGCACGCCGTCCACCGCGAAACGGTTGGTGCGGAGATTTTGGCCGGCAATCTCGATCGCGCGGCCATTTGTCAGATCCACCTGCGCGAACGGGCTGCGACGGACGATGTCGCGGATGTCGCGGTTGACCGACGCGACGCTTTTGATCTGCTCGGCATCGAGCGCTGTGACCGGGCCCTGGCTCAGCGTGTAGGTGGGAGCCGGACCACGCCGACCGGTAACGACGATCGCGGCCGTGTTCAGCGTCACGGGAATGCGCGTCACCAGGCCGGCCTGAAGCTGCACGTTGTCGATGGCGGTCGCTTCGTAGTTCGGTGCCGCGACCGTGATGGTGAACGGGCCGCCGATGCGCAGGCCGGAGGCGACATATTGCCCCGAAGCGTCGGTCGTCGTGCGCGTCGTGGTGCCCGACGGTTCGTGGCGTATCGTCACCGCCGCGCCCGCGACCGCGTTGCCGCTTGCGTCGGTCACTTCACCGCGAACCGACGAGGTCGTCTCCTGCGCGTAGACGGCAGTCGTAGTGGCGAGCAGCAGAGCAAATGCTGCTACCGGACGGATCGAACGCATCGGGCAGGCCTTTCAGGTGTGAACGCGGCCGCCATTAGCCGAGCCGGTGTTACAGTTTTACGTCACCGCGGCTGGCACCGCTCACATGTTCGGCCGCTGTTGCCGCACTGCAACATGGAGCCGAGAGGACCGGGGATGTCCGGACAAAACCGGGCGGCTAAGCCCCGGCAGCCCCGGCAGCCCCGGCAGCTCCGCCGGTTCTCGCCGCTGCGACGCGCGCCGGAGCACGCCCGGCGCTGCGCATCCGGTCGAGAGTCGCGCGGAAACGTTGCAGGGCGGGCCCGCCCAGCTGCGGGCCGCTGACGAACTTCGCGGAGCGCGGGTTGACCGGAGCGCCGCCCTGCCAAGCCTCGAAATGAAGATGCGGCCCGGTGGAAAGGCCGGTGGACCCGACCATGCCGATCAGCTGGCCCTGCTGCACCATCTGGCCGGGCTTGGCGACGATGCGGCTCATATGACCGTAGGCGGTCGCAAAGCCGCGACCATGCTCGATCTTCACGTAATTGCCGTGGCCGCCGTGCCAGCCGGCGAAGCTCACCCGCCCGCTCGCGGCGGCGAGGATCGGGGCGCCCGATGGTGCGCCGAAATCGACTCCCTGGTGAAAGCGCGAATAGCCGAGAATGGGGTGCATCCGAAGGCCGAAGCCCGATGTCAGCCGCGCGCCCGCGACCGGCGTGCCCATCAGCCCCTTCTTGACCGAGGACCCGTCGCTGAGGAACCACGCCTCGCGCCCGCCGAAGCTCCACGGCAGCATCTCGATATCGTCGGCGCGGCTGCGCTCCAGCTTGGCGTAGAGCAGCTTGCCGGTAACCGTCTCGCCCGTCTCGGCGCGCGCATGTTCGATCACCGCGACGAAGCGGTCCGATCCGCGCACGTCGCGCTCGAAATCGATGCGGTAGGCAAGCAGGCGCGCGATCTGGTCGGCGATTGGCTCGGGCATCCCCAGCGCCTCGGCCGAATCCCAGAAGTCGCGGCCGACACGGCCTTCGATGCGCAGCGGCGTGCGGTCGATCGCGATCGGGATGCGAGTGAGCGCAAGCGAGCCGTCGGCTGCGCGCGACAGTTCCAGCTTCAGATCGAACGCCGCGCGGAAGGCGAGCTTCTCCAGCGGGCGCGGCACCGACTTGGTCTCGCGGCGGCCAAGCGTCAGGTCGATCGGCAGCCCGGCCTTCAGCGAGTCGAGATCGGCTGCACCTCCGGCGAGGCTGACGGCCGCGCGCGCGTCCTCGGCGCCGACTCCCGCCCTCGCCAGCGCAGCGGCAAACCCGCCCTCGCGCGCGACGCGCGCCACCAGCTGGATGCGCGGCCGCTCGGGCGGCTCGGCGAGGCGAAGCACCGACTTCGCGGGCGCCACCGCCTCGCCACGGCCGACCGCTCCGAGCGCGAGCGGATCGGTCTCCAGATCCATCAGCGCCTCGGGCGCCAGCGGCGGAGCGGCGGGCGCGTCGACGGGCGTGATCCGCGCGCCCGCGATGATCGCCGCCGAGATCAGCGCTGCGAGCGTCAGCAGCCCGCGCAACCAGCGCGCCGAGCCGTGAGCCGAACAGAGATCGACCGCGAGGCCGCCGCGGGCCTGGGTGCCGCCGGGGAAGGCCACCACCTCCGCGGAGCGGCGCAACGCCAATTCGCTCAACGTCCCCAGCCCTCACCCTTCCGGAACCCTGACCCTCGCCCGCGCGGCGACGCGCGCGCAACGGTCGCAGGCTGCGGTTTCGCCGAACGGAATCCTGGATGCGACGAAGCGAAAGGGCCCTTTTCTCAGCCTACGGCTTCTCCACATGTTTGCGGTGATCGAGTTTCAGGCAGCCTTGCCATTGCGCCACCGCGCCAGCACGGTCGCGGTCGGCTTATGAGCGCCGTCACCTCCTCGACGCTCACGGCGGTGTTGGGACCGACCAACACCGGCAAGACGCATCTTGCGATCGAGCGGATGTGCGGCCACGCCTCTGGCATGATGGGCTTCCCGCTGCGGCTGCTGGCGCGCGAGGTCTATGACCGCGTCGTCGGGCTGAAGGGCGCCGCTCAGGTCGCGCTGATCACCGGGGAGGAGAAGATCCTGCCGCCCAATACGCGCTATTTCATCTGCACCGCCGAATCGATGCCGCAGGACCGCGAGGTGGCATTCGTCGCGCTCGATGAGGCGCAGCTGGGCGCCGACACCGAACGCGGCCACGTGTTTACCGACCGGCTGCTGCACCGGCGCGGCTATGCCGAGACGATGATCCTCGGCTCGGCGATGCTGGCGCCGCTGATCCGGCGGCTGCTGCCCAAAGCGGAGATCGTCGGGCGCCCGCGCTTCTCGACGCTAGCCCACGCCGAGCCGAAGAAGCTCAGCCGCCTGCCCAAGCGCTCGGCGGTGATCGCCTTTTCGGCCGACGAGGTCTACGCGCTCGCCGAGATGCTGCGGCGGCACAAGGGCGGCGCAGCCGTCGTCATGGGGGCGCTGTCCCCGCGCACGCGGAACGCGCAGGTGGCGCTCTACCAGTCGGGCGAGGTCGATTATCTCGTCGCGACCGATGCGATCGGCATGGGCCTCAACCTCGATATCGGCCACGTGGCGTTCGCGTCGCTGAGCAAGTTTGACGGCCGCCGGCGGCGGCGCCTCAGCATTCCCGAGATGGCGCAGATCGCCGGGCGCGCGGGGCGGCACCAGCGTGACGGCACCTTCGGCCACGTGCAGCTGGGCGAGGAGGGCGCCCATGCGTTCGAGGCCGCCGAAGTGGACGCGATCGAGAACCACATCTTCCCGCCGCTGCAGAACCTCGTCTGGCGCAACGCCGCGCTGAACTACGCGAGCCTTGGCGGTCTCATCGCTTCGCTTGACGCACGGCCGACGGTCGAGGGGCTGACGCGCGCCGAGGACGCGATCGACTTCGCGGTGCTGAAGCGCCTGGGCGCGGAGGACTGGGTCAAGGACCGGGCGCGCAGCCCGGCCATGCTGCAGCGGCTGTGGGCTGCCTGCGGTCTGCCCGATTTCCGCAAGACGGGCGTTGACGAGCACACGCGGCTGGTCGGCCGCGTATTCCGCCACCTCAGCGAAGGCGCGGGCCATCTGCCGACCGATTGGATCGCAGCCGAAGTCGCGCGCATCGAAAATGTCGCGGGCGACATCGGCCAGCTTTCGGATCGCATCGCCGCCGCGCGCACCTGGACGTATATCGCCCATCGCTCCGATTGGCTCGCCGACCCAGAGCATTGGGCCAAGCGGACGCGCTCGGTTGAGGACAGGCTCTCCGACGCGCTGCACAAGGGGCTGACGCAGCGCTTCGTCGATCGTCGCACCGCCGTGCTGTTGCGCGACCTCAAGGCCCGCGCCGGCGACCTCACGATCCGCGTCGATGACGACGGCGCCGTGCTTGTCGAGGGCGAGTCGATCGGGGTGCTGCAAGGCTTCCGATTCATCCCCGATCCCAGCGCCAAGGCCGGCGAGACGCGGCTGCTGCTTGCGGCGGCGGAGCGGCGGCTGGGAGCCGAGATCGCGCGGCGCGCGAAGGCTGCCGCCGCCGACAGCGACGCTGCCTTCACGCTGGAGTTCAGCGGCCGCGTGCCGCCGCGCGTGTTCTGGCGCGGCGCCAAGATCGCCAAGCTGGGGCCGGGGCGCGACCCGCTGCGGCCGAAGCTGCTGCTCGATCGCGGACTGGAGGGCGCGGCGCCCGAACTGCGCGCCGCGGTCGCCGAGCGCATCGAGCGCTGGATCGCTGCCGAGAATGCGCGGCTGCTCGGGCCGCTCGTCGAACTTGCGCAGCTGGCGGGCGACGGGCGCGCCCCGGCGGGCGTGTCGCCCGCGGCGCGCGGCCTCGTCCATCAACTCGTCGCAGGACTTGGCTGCATCCCTCGCGAGCGAGTCGCGCCGCTGACCGCTGCGCTGTCCAAGCCCGATCGCGCCAAGCTTTCGGCCGCGGGCGTGCGTGTCGGCGCCACGCACATCTTCGCCCCGGCGCTGCTGCGCCCTGCCCCCACGCGCCTTCGGCTCGCGCTGTGGGCCGCGCACCGCGAAACGGGCGACTGCCCCGCGCCGCCGCCGCCCGGCCGTGTCGCGCTGGAGATCGACCCAGCCGCTCCCCCGGGTTTCTACGAGGTGGCGGGCTACTGGCCGATCGGCCCGCAGGCGGTGCGCGTCGACATGGTCGAACGCCTCGCGCGCGCGATGCACGGCGCCCGCGAGGGGCAGGCCGCCTTCGCGCCCGACGACCGCTGGGTGCAGTCGGTCGGAGCCAGCCGAGAGGGCTTCAGCCGGCTGATGCGCGCGCTCGGCTACCGCGAGCAGGCGCTCGCCGAGGGCAAACCGGGTTTTGCGTGGCGCGGGCAGGGCGTGCCGCGCCAGGCGCCGCCACCGCCACGCCCCAACCGCCATTCGCCGTTCAACGTCCTTAGGGAAGGGAGACTGCCTGCTTGATCCACCCGACCGGCCTGCGCCTCGACAAATGGCTGTGGTTTGCGCGTCTCGCAAAATCGCGGACCGCCGCAGCGGACCTCCTCGAAACGAGCCGGGTGCGGCTCGACGGGAGGGTGGTCGAAAAGCCCAGCGTTCAGGTGCGGCCGGGCCAGGTGCTCGCCTTCGCGCAGGGTCGGCAGGTGCGCGTGATCCGCGTCGAGGCGCTGGGTGAGCGGCGCGGGCCCTATCCGGAAGCGCGTCAACTCTACACGGACCTCGCGCCGTTGACGGAGGGCGCAGCCCCGGCGTAACCGCCGCCGCCTATGACCTACGTCGTCACCGAGAACTGCATCCGCTGCAAATACATGGACTGCGTCGAAGTCTGTCCCGTGGACTGCTTCTACGAGGGCGAGAATATGCTCGTGATCAATCCCAACGAGTGCATCGACTGCGGCGTCTGCGAGCCGGAGTGCCCGGCGGAAGCGATCCTGCCCGATACCGAGCCCGGCCTTGAGAAATGGCTTGAGCTCAATGCCACCTTTTCGACGCAGTGGCCCAACCTGACGGTCAAGAAACCGCAGCCCGCCGACGCGGACGAGTATAAGGGCGTCGCGGACAAGTTCGACAAGTTCTTTTCACCCGAACCGGGCGCCGGGCGCGGCTAGGAGCGGCGCGGGCACGCAGGCTTCAGCTGATGCTGGAGCGTGCGCACCCGGGGACCGAGGAAGCCGATTGATCAGCGCGGTCGGCGGGCATCGCCGTCAAGCTGGGCGGAGCGGTGCTCGGTCCGCTCGAAGCGCATCGGGTCAGCGCGCATGTGCCGGGGCATCCCGAGATCCTCGATATCCGCAGAGCATCGGTGAGCGATGCCGACGCCGATCGAGACCGGCTTCGGCTGAGCCGGTGAGGCGGGCCGCGCGGCCCGCCTGCCTCAGCTTCCCGCGGCTGCCTTCAGTGCCGCGCGGATTTCGGCGCCTTTGGCCTCGTTGAACGCGATGCACTGGCGCGCGCTGGCGAGCGGGCGCTCAAGATCGAGCGGCGAGGCGTTCATCTCGGCGAGCCGCGGGCGGAAGACCGCTTCGAAGCGCTTGAGTTCGGCCGCATCGCAGAACGCTGCGCCCACTCCGAGCGTGCTGCCCAGCAAGCCGCCGGTGCGTTTCTTGAAGGCGGGAAAGTTTGCGTCGATCCAATCGAGCATCAGCATGCGGGTCGACCGATCGCCCGCCATGCCGAGCAACAAAGTCTGCCATTCGCGGTTGTTGAT
This sequence comes from Sphingomonadaceae bacterium, assembly GCA_032249695.1. Taxonomy (GTDB): domain Bacteria; phylum Pseudomonadota; class Alphaproteobacteria; order Sphingomonadales; family Sphingomonadaceae; genus JAVVHE01. The sequence goes on from JAVVHE010000004.1 coordinate 99,477, forward strand.
CCGCTCGTCTCCGAGGCGCGCCAGCGTCTCGCGCGCGATCTCGGGCGTGCCCGATCGGCCGAGCGCGCCCGCCAGCTGGCGCTTCAGCAGCGGATCGTCGGTCGTCGCCAGCCGCTCGAACATGCGGTCGCGCAGCGCCTTGTCGCCGTCGCGCGCCGCCAGCCGCAGCGCCAGCACGCGGTAAGCCGGATCGAGCGCGGCATCGTCGCCGCCCAGATAGGCCTGCGCGGCACGGATCAGCGTCGCCCGCGTCGCTGCATCGCGGCCGTCAAGCGCCAGATAGCCGGCGATCGTCTGGCGCAGCTGCGCGCGCTCCTGCGGCTCGGCGGCATAGGCGCCGCGCGCGGGGTTGAGGCCCAGCTCGGCCAGCCGCGCCCCGAACCAGCGCTTCATCAGAACCGCGAGCGCGGGGCGGTCCGCCTCGCTCAGCACGCCGCCGTCAAGATCGGCGATGTTGCCGGGCAGATCGACCGCCGGCACGCGCTGCGGGTGGCCAGCGAAGCTCTCGGCCGCCGCCAGCACGCGTGCGAAGTCGCCGCGGCCCGCGCTGTAGCCCGCCCAGATGCTGTCGGTCGCGCTCAGCGCCTCGGGCGCCGGCAGGCGCGGTCCCGCCGCGATCAGCTGCTGCCAGGCGGCGGCGGGCAGGTCGAAGCGATAATAGCCCGCGCCGTCGGCATTCCCCGCAACCCACGGAGCGGTGCCCGTCACCTGCAGCCGTCCGCCCGCGGGCTCGGTCAAGAGGACGCACGCCGAGCCTTCGCCCGAACGCGCGCAGACCGGCACCTGCCACTGCTTCGGTTCAAGCTCGACGCCGATCGGCACGTAGCGCTGCTGCGCCAGCGTGAAGCCGCTGCCCGCGCCGCCCGTGAAGCTGATCAGCGGCACGCCGACCTGGTTGACGAATGTCTGCCAGGCGGGAGCGATGCGCGCATCGCCCGAACCCTCGCCGATATTGCGGAAAAACTGGTCGGCGGTCGCATTGCCGAAGCGGTTGCGCGTGAGGTGCAGCTGCACGCCGCGACGGAACCGCTCGGGCCCGGCGAACCGCTCGAACATGCGGATGACCTGGCCGCCCTTCTGGTAGGTGATCTCGTCGAAGGTGGCGCTGATGTCCTCGGTCTTGGTGATGTGCTGGCGGATCGGGCGGTTGGCGGGGCGGCTGTCGACGTCCATCGCGTTCAGCCCGCCCGCGATTTCGTCGATCTCGATGCCAAGGTCGGGCCGCCATTCATGGGCGGTCTTCGATCCCATCCACTCGGCGAAACTCTCGTTCAGCCAGATGTCGTCCCACCACCGCGGCGTCACAAGGTCGCCGAACCACTGGTGCGCCATCTCGTGCGCGGCCACGACCGCAAAACCTTTGATCTGGCTGGGCGGGGCGTCGTCATCGAGCAGGATCAGGCTGTCGTCGAACACGATCGCGCCCGCATTCTCCATCGCTCCGCCCTCGATCGGCGAGGCGATGTAGTCGAGCTTGTCCCACGGATACTCGATGCCGAAATACTGCTCCAACCGAGCCAGCAGTTCGGGAGCGTGCGTCAGTGCGTAGCTCATGCGCGGACGCTGGCCCTTCGTCGCGATGATCCGGAAATCGAGCGGGCGCTTGCGGACGCTGTTGGCGGGAATCGTCGTTCCCGCGACATCGAAATCGCCAACCGCGAAGGCCAGCAGATAGACGGGCAGCGGCTGTGTCGGCTTGAACTGGTGCTTGACCATGCCGGCGGCCACCGGCGTCGCGCTGACCTCGGGCGCGTTCGAAAACGCCTTCAGCCCAGCGGGCGCGGTGATCGAAACGGTCATCGGCACCTTGTGGCCGGGTTCGTCGAAGCCGGGAAACACGCGCCGCGCCTCGACAGCTTCGAGCTGGCTCCACGCGTACCACCGGTCGTTCACCTGCACGTGGTGCAGCCCCTCGGCAGCCGTGCGGAACGGCGCGTCGTGCGTGAAGCGCAGCACCGCCTTGCCCGCGGGCAGCGGCTTGGCAAAGGTCAGCTCGGCGACACCGCTGTCGGCCACCTGCTTGAAGGTGGCGCCCGTGGTTACGCTGCCCGCGGTCGCGCTGGCCTTGCTGACCACGAGGTCGCGGCCGTGGATGTATAGCTTCGAGACCGGGCGCTTCAGCACGACGTCGATCACCGTCTCGCCGCTGAACCGTTCCTTGGCGGGATCGACGGTCAGGTCGATCCGGTAGGCGGTGGGCTTGGCGGTATCGGGCAGCTCGCCTTCCGGCACCTGCGCCAGCGCGGGCGCCGCGGCGGCGGCGAGAAGGGCGGTCAGTCCAGTCAATGCGCGCATGCGGGTGGGTCTCTCCGGCGGGGCTTCGTGCGACCTTGCCCTTGCAGCCGCGGGCGCCGGCGGTCAAATGGCCGCCTTCGGGCAAGCGGCGCTGCTGTTCCCGCTTGCGCCCGACGCGCCGCCGCGCCAGACTTGCGGCCGCTGCATGATCGAACCCGCCGCATAGTCCCTGCTTGGCCCGCAAGCCCACCCGCGGAGGTTCCGAACCGCCCGACCGTGTGCGGTTCGAAGCGATCTTCGACCGCCCCGAGCTGCTGGGTGCGCTGTTCGGCCAGTTCGATCAGAACCTGATCGCGCTGGAGAACGCGCTGGGCGTGTTCATCTCGGCGCGCGGCGACCGGGTGTCGATCGAGGGCGAAGCGGTTGCCGCGGCGCGCGCGCGCGACGTGCTGGCTGGGCTGCACGAGCGGCTGAAGCGCGGCGCTACGATCGATCCGGGGGACGTTGAGGGAGCCGTGATGCTGAGTTCCGAACCCTCGCTGGAGGGCATCGTCCGCGCCGAGGACACCGGCGGCCCGATCGTGATCCGCACGCGCAAGAAGACCATCGCTCCGCGCAGCCCGACGCAGCTGCGCTATATGGAGGTGCTGCGCTCCAACGACCTGATTTTCGCGCTGGGGCCCGCGGGCACGGGCAAGACCTACCTCGCCGTCGCGCAGGCGGTGCAGCAGCTCATCGCAGGCTCGGTCGACCGCCTGATCCTGTCGCGCCCGGCGATCGAGGCGGGCGAGAAGCTGGGTTTCCTTCCCGGCGACATGAAGGAGAAGGTCGATCCCTATCTGCGGCCCTTATACGATGCGCTCTACGACATGCTTCCCGCCGAGCAGGTGGAGCGGCGCATCACGAGCGGCGAGATCGAGATCGCACCGCTGGCGTTCATGCGCGGGCGGACGCTCGCAGATGCGTTCATCATCCTGGACGAGGGCCAGAACTGCACCGTCGCGCAGATGAAGATGTTCCTGACGCGCTTCGGCATGCGCAGCCGCATGGTCGTCTGCGGCGACCCCAATCAGACCGATCTCGGCCCCGGCGTGCGCAGCGGTTTGGGCGACGCGGTCGAGCGGCTAGACGGAGTCGAGGGCGTTGGCGTCGTCACCTTCCGCGCAGCCGACGTGGTTCGCCACCAGCTCGTGGGGCGGATCGTCGAGGCTTACGAGGGGCCGTCCTGTGCTGCAGCGCCCCCCTCGCAAGCTTGGCTCAGCGCGACCGATCCCGCTTGAGCGCTTGCGCGTGCTTCATCGACCAGCCGAACGCGGGCTAGCCAAACTGCGCATACCGGCCCTAGTCTGACGCATCCAGCCCGGCCCTGAGACGAGGACACCTGCCCGCCCCCATGGACATTGACATCGAGACGCTCGCTCCCTGGCCCGCTGCGGATTGGCAAGCGATCGCTCGTGCCGCGGTCGGCTCGGTGCTCGCGCTGCGCCCGCCCGCCGCTGCGCCCGAGATCGCCATCCGCCTGACCGACGACGCCGAACTGCACCGGCTCAACCGCGAATTTCGGGGCAAGGATCAGCCGACCGACATCCTGTCGTTTCCCGCAGGGCCCTATGCTCCCCCGGGCGGCGACATCGCGATCGCGCTGGAAACGGCGGCGACGGCGGCGCGCAAGCGCGGCGTGCCACTTGAATCCCACGTCCAGCGCCTCATAGTCCACGGAGTCCTGCACCTGATCGGCTGCACCCACGGCGACGACGCGGACGCGGCCGAAATGGAGCGCCTGGAACGGGAGGCGATGGCGCGGATTGGGTTGCCCGATCCGTACGCCGACGACGAAGAGGCTGATGAGCGACCCCTACCCTAGTACCGAGCCCGGTTTCTGGACCGGGCTCAAAAGCCTGATCCTCGGCCGCGGCCACGAGCCGACGCTGCGCGAGGAGATCGCCGACGCGATCGAGACGCACGCAGCCGCCACGCCGCACCCCGGCGATCTCAGCGTGACCGAGCGGCTGATGCTTTCGAACCTGCTGGACTTGAGCGAGCGCCGGGTCGCCGACGCGGCGGTGCCGCGCACCGACATGATCGCCTTCGATCTGGCGCACGGTTTCGACGATCTAGTCCGCGCCTTCGCCGAGGCAGGGCACAGCCGCATGCCGGTGTTCCGCGGCAGCCTCGACCAGATCGAGGGCATGATCCACGTCAAGGACATCTACGCCTGCATGGCCGCGGGCGAGGCGTGCCCGCCCGAAAGCCTGATGCGCCCGGTGCTGTTCGTGCCGCCGTCGATGCGCGTGCTCGATCTGCTCGCCCGGATGCGCCGCGACCGCACGCACATGGCGATCCTGATCGACGAGTTCGGCGGAGTCGACGGGCTGCTGACGATCGAGGATCTGGTCGAACAGATCGTCGGCGACATCGAGGACGAGCATGACGATGCCGAGGCGCCCGTCATCACGCCGCTGCCCGAGGGCGGGTGGGAGGCCGATGCGCGCGCCGACCTCAGCGCGCTCGCCGAGGTGACGGGCCACGACCTCAATGCGCTCTGCCCCGAGGACGTGGACACGCTCGGCGGCCTCATCTTCGCGCTCGCGGGCCGCGTTCCCGAGCCCGGCGAGACGATCGAGGCAGTCGGCGGCTGGCGCTTCGAGGTGACCGCAGCCGACGGGCGCCGCATCGAGCGCGCGCGCGTGCTGGCGCCCAGCCCCGCCCCCGAACTGGAAGCCGCCGCCTGAGCCGGATCGACCTCAACGCCGACCTGGGCGAGGGCTATGGTCCGTGGTCGATGGGCGACGACGCGGCGATGCTGGGGATCGTCACCTCGGCCAACCTCGCCTGCGGCGGCCATGCGAGCGACCCCGAGACGATGTTCCGCACGCTGCGGCTCGCCGCCGAGCGCGGCATCGCGGTGGGCGCGCACCCCAGCTACCCCGACCGAGAGGGCTTCGGCCGCCGCCGCCTGCCCTGCCAGCCCGCCGAGATCGAGCGCTTCGTTGCCGCGCAGACCGGAGCGCTGATCGCGGTCGCTGCGCTCGCGGGGGCGCGCGTCGGCTATGTGAAGCCGCACGGCGCGCTCGCCAACGTTGCGAGCGAGGACCGTCGTGTCGCCGATGCGATCGTCCGCGCGGTGCGCGCGATCGGCGGGCTGGCGGTGCTCGCGATCTCCGGCACCGAACTGGAGCACGCGGCGCGCGCGGCGGCGTTGCCCGTCTACCGCGAGATTTTCGCCGACCGCGGCTATACGGCCGCGGGCAATCTCGTGCCGCGCGGCGAGCCGGGTGCGCTGATCGACGACCCCGCGGCCGCCGCTGCCCGGCTGCTGCGCTTCGTGGAAACCGGCCGCATGGCAACCATTGACGGCGGCTCGGTCGCGCTCGGCGCCGATTCGGTCTGTGTTCACGGCGACAGCCCGCACGCGGTGGCGATGGCCCGCACCGTCCGCGCGGCGCTGGAGAGCGCGGGCGTGCTAGTCGCTCCGTTCATTATAGCCGGGGCGTCAGCCGCGCGCGCGGCATGAGCGCCGGCCCGGCGGTCCGCCCCGCCGGGGACGCAGCGATGCTGGTGGCGTTCGGCACTGCGATCGACGACGCTGTGTTCGCGCGCGTGCTGGCGCTCGACGCCGCGCTGTCCGCCGATCCGCCGCCGGGCGTCGTGGAGACGGTCCCCGCCTACGCCTCGCTGCTCGTCCACTATGATCCGCTGCGGACCCGCCCCGACGAGCTTCAGCGCGCGCTGCTCGACGCCGCGGCGCAGGCCCGTCCACAACCGCTGACCGGCCGCGAGCACAGAGTGCCCGTATGCCACGCGCCCGAGTTCGCGCCCGACCTGCCCGCGGTCGCGGAGCAGGCGGGCCTGACCGAGCGCCAGGTGATCGCAGCCCACGGCGCGGCCGACTACCGCGTCTACATGTATGGCTTCGCTCCGGGTTACGCCTATCTGGGCGGCGTGCCGCGAGCGCTTCGGCTGCCGCGCAAGCCCGAGCCGGTGCGCGGCGTGCCCGCCGGCGCGGTGATGATCGCGGGCGCGCAGGCGCTGGTGACGACGCTCACCATGCCGAGCGGCTGGTGGGTGATCGGCCGCTCGCCCGCGCGGCTGCTCGATCTCGCTGCACAGCGCCCATCGCCGTTCGATCCCGGCGACCGCGTGCGCTTCGTCGCTGTCGACCGTGCCGAGTTCGACCGGCTGGCGGCTGCGTGAGGCGCGCGCCATGACCGTGGCGCGGCTGCGCGTCGTCGCAGCGGGGCCGCTGACGACGGTGCAGGACCGTGGACGCTTCGGGCTGATGCGATTTGGCGTGCCGTGGTCGGGCCCGGTCGACCCGCTGGCCTTCGCGGCCGCGCAGGCGGCCGCCGCAACCCCGCCCGGCGCGCCGGCAATCGAGCTATCGCGCGGCGGGCTGGCGCTGAGCGTTCAGGACTGCGCGCTCGGCTTCGCGCTGACGGGCGACGGCTTCCGCGCGGTGCTGAACGGAGTGGACCTCGGCGCGTGGATCGCTGGCGCGCTGACCGCGGGCGACCGGCTGAGAGTGCGCGACAGCGGCGAGGGCAACTGGGCGTATCTTGCGTTCGGCGGCGTGCTGGACGCGCAGCGCTGGGCGGGGAGTGCAGCGACGCTGGCGCTCTCCAACCTCGGCGGCGGCCGGATCGAGGCCGGAGCCGAGCTGCTCGTCGCCGAGCCCGCTCCGCCGCTCGGCGACCCCCGCCCGCTGCCGCGCCCGGAGGCGGCGGACGGCCCGATCCGCGCGGTGTTGGGGCCGCAGGACCAGCATTTTCCGCCGCACGCGCTCGCCGCGCTGACGAGCGAGGCGTTCGCGCTCACTCCGCGCATGGATCGGATGGGCGCGCGCCTCGCCGGGCCACCGCTGGTGCCGACCGGGATCGCGATGCTCTCCGAAGGGGCGGCGCGCGGCTCGGTGCAGGTCGACGGCAGCGGCGTGGCGTCGGTGCTGCTCGCCGACCACCAGACCACCGGCGGCTATCCGAAGATTGCCACCGTCATCGGCCCCGACCTCGCCCGCCTCGCCCAGCTACCCCCGGGCAGGCCCTTCCGCTTCGCGCTGGTCACGCCCGAGGCTGCCAACCGCGCCGCGCGCGAACATGCCGCCGCGCTGACCGCCGATCTCAACCGCCTGACCAAGCCGGCGAGCCTCGACGCACGCCTCCGGACCGCAAACCTCATCAGCGGAGCCATCAGCGCCAGCTAGGCACACCGCCCAGCGCCCGCCACGGCGCATGGCGCAAGGCGGCCCGACGCGGCCGCTTGGCAGCGGCGACGCCTGGCGGGCTTGAAACCGGAACCCCCGGCCCGGAGTGGCGGGCCGGGGGGTGCGGCTGGGCGGAAGGGCAAGCGACGGGCGTCCGGGCCGCTAAGCCCGGCATACCATGAGACCGGCATCAGATACTTTATGTTCGCAGAGCCTCTGACCCCGGCCCCGCTTGTAGGGCGTGTGCCGCCCCGCCGGTCTCGCGTCGCATCTCCTTCCACCGTCACCGAACAGCCCGCCGCACGAGCGGACCGCCGACTAAGCCCGGCCGCGCCACTCGCGCCGCACCCGACCTGAGCGCGAGAGGACGCCCGCATGTCCTACAAGTCAAGCGCAAAAGAACCGGTCTGGTTATGGGACGGCGGCGTCAGCGAGGAGCGGGTGCGCTTCGGCCATCGACTGCAGGTCGCCAAGCGGAAAGCGTGTCGCCGAGTCGTCGGCGTCGCCGCCGGATCAGCGGCGGGGCCGGCCCGGCGGCCTGCCCCCGCCACTTGGCTTCAGCTCCGCCGGCGGCGGGGCTTGGTCTCGCCCGCGTCGTCGTCGTCATCGCTGCGGATCGCTGCGCCTGCGAGGAAATCGGGTGCTGCGAAGTCCGGATCGCGGCCGCCACGCGAACGATCGCCCGAGCGCGGGCGATCGTCGTCGCGGCGAGCGCGGTCGTCCGAGCGCGGGCGATCGTCGTTGCGGCGCGGGCGGTCGTCGTCTCGGCGGGCACGGTCGTCGCGGTCGTCCGGCTGCGGGCGGTCATCGTCGCGCCGCGGTCGGTCATCATCGCGGCGGGGCCGGTCGTCCGAGCGCGGACGGTCATCGTCGCGCCGCGGGCGGTCGTCGCCCCGCGGGCGGTCATCGCGGCTGCGATCACCGTCGCGGCGCGGGCCGCGATCGCCGTCGCGGCGCGGGCCACGGTCGCCGTCGCGGCGCGGGCCGCGGTCACGGTCGCCGCCCTCGCGCGGCGGGCGCGTGTCCTCCAGCTCGGCGCCGGTCTCCTGGTCTACCAGCCGCATCGACAGTCGGATCTTGCCGCGCTCGTCGATGCCCAGCACCCTCACCTTCACCGGCTGGCCTTCGGTCAGCACTTCGCTCACCTTGGCGACGCGCTCGTTCCGGATCTCGGAAATGTGGACGAGGCCGTCCTTCGCGCCCATGAAGTTCACGAACGCGCCGAAATCGACCATCGACACGACCTTGCCCGAATAGACCTTGCCCACCTCCGGCTCGGCGACGATGCCGATGATCCAGTTCCTCGCAGCTTCGATCTTGGCGGAGTCGCTCGACGCGATCTTGATCGTGCCGTCATCCTCGATGTCGACCTTCGCGCCGGTCTCGGCGACGATCTCGCGGATCACCTTGCCGCCCGTGCCGATCACCTCGCGGATCTTGTCCTTGGGGATCGTCATCGTCTCGATGCGCGGCGCGTGCTGGCTGAGCTCGCCGCTAATGCCCGACAGCGCCTTGTCCATCTCGGCGAGGATGTGCGCGCGGCCTTCATTCGCCTGCGCGAGCGCGACGCGCATGATCTCTTCGGTGATGCCCGCGATCTTGATGTCCATCTGGAGCGACGTGATGCCCTGGCTGGTGCCGGCCACCTTGAAGTCCATGTCGCCGAGGTGATCCTCGTCGCCCAGGATGTCGCTGAGGACCGCGAAGTCCTTGCCTTCCAGGATCAGGCCCATCGCGATGCCCGACACGCTGCGCTTCAGCGGCACGCCCGCGTCCATCAGCGCCAGCGCGCCGCCGCACACGGAGGCCATCGAACTTGAGCCGTTCGACTCGGTGATGTCCGAGATGACGCGGATCGTATAGGGGAACTCGGCCTTCGACGGCAGCACCGGATGCAGCGCGCGCCAGGCAAGCTTGCCGTGGCCCGTCTCGCGGCGGCCCGGCGCGCCGAAGCGGCCGACTTCGCCCACGCTGTAGGGCGGGAAGTTATAGTGCAGCAGGAAGTTCTGGTGGCTGACTCCGTAAATGGCGTCGATCATCTGTTCGTCGTCCGCTGTCCCCAGCGTCACCGAAACCAGCGCCTGCGTCTCGCCGCGGGTGAACAGCGCCGATCCGTGCGCACGCGGCAGGACCGCCACCTTGCTGTCGATCGCGCGCACCTGGTTCAGGGCACGGCCGTCGATGCGGCGTTTTTCCTTCAGGATCGCGCCGCGGACGATTTCGGCTTCCAGCTTCTTCAGAAGTTTGATCGCCTTCATCTGCGTCTGGCCGTCCTGATCGGCAAACGCGTCCTTGGCCTTGGCCTTGACAAGCTCCAGCTGCTCGCGGCGGCTGGACTTGCCGAGCGTCTTGTAGGCGGCGTCGATCTCGGCGCCCACCAGAGGGCGGAGCTTCGACAGGATCGCGTCGTCGTCGGTCTTCTTGACGTCCCACGGCTCCTTGGCGGCCTGCTCGGCCAGCTTGATGATCGCATCGATGACCGCCTGCGACTGGGACTTGGCGAACATCACCGCGCCAAGCATCACCTCCTCGGACAGCTCCTTCGCTTCCGATTCGACCATCATCACGGCCTCGGCGGTGGCTGCGGCGACGAGATCGAGCTCGGAGGTCTCCAGCTGCTCGCGGCTGGGGTTCAGGACGTATTCGCCGTCGATATAGCCGACACGGGCGCCGCCGATCGGGCCCATGAACGGCACGCCGCTGAGCGTCAGCGCCGCGGAGGCCGCGACCATCGCCACGATGTCGGGCTCGTTCTCGCCGTCATAGCTGAACACCTGCGCGATCACGTTGATCTCGTTGTAGAACCCCTCGGGAAAGAGGGGGCGGATCGGGCGGTCGATCAGGCGGCTGGTCAGCGTCTCGTGATCGGTGGGGCGGCCTTCGCGCTTGAAGAACCCGCCCGGAATGCGCCCGGCGGCGGAGAACTTCTCCTGATAATGGACGGTCAGCGGGAAGAAATCTTGCCCTTCCTTCACCGACTTGGCGGCCGTGACGGCACAGAGGACGACGGTTTCACCGTAGGTCGCCAGCACGGCGGCATCGGCCTGCCGCGCGACGCGCCCCGTCTCTAGGGTCAGCGTACGCCCACCCCATTCGACCGAAACGGTCTTAATATCGAACATGCAAAAATCCTTTCGTCGCCCCGGCCGCATTGCGGAGGCCTGTTTCGCTAAGTGCTTTGTGACGGGCGCACTCTTAGCCCTGATGCGGGCGACGGGCCACCCCTGCGCTGCGGGAGGCGCGGACCGCAATCGCTTCTCGCGACCGGCAGCGTCGGCCGGCGGGCGGGACGGCTGGTCCTCACCAGAGACTGGACGATCGCGCCGGGAGGGAACGCTGCCCAGAAGCGGCGCACGCCGGCCCCGGCTTCGCTCGCCTCCCGGGCACGAGCGCGGCCCGCCTCAGCCGTTACTTCCGCAGGCCCAGCTTCGCGATCAGCGCCGAATAGCGCGCCTCGTCCTTGCGCTTCAGATAGTCCAGCAGCGCGCGGCGCTTGTTGACCATCAGCAGCAGGCCACGGCGCGAGTGGTTGTCCTTGGCGTGGGTCTTGAAATGCTCGGTCAGGTTGGCAATCCGCTCGCTGAGGATCGAGACCTGGACTTCGGGGGAGCCGGTATCGGTCTCGCCACGGGCGTTGTCGGCGATAAGCGCGGCCTTGCGCTCGGCAGTGATCGACATGGGTTCATACTCCGCGAGCATCAGGGAAGGTTGAAGCCCCGCTCCACGCGGATGCCGCCGCCATCGGCCACGACCAGCGCCACGGGGACGCCGGACAGGCAGGCAACGCACAGGCCGTGTGAGCCGGGGCGGGGACCAAGCGCGCGTCCTTGCCGGAGCGCCATCGCCTCGTCGCCCGTGACCGCGAGAGCCGGGATGCCGTCCAGCCCAGCGGTCAGGGGAAGCACCGCTTCCCCAAGCATTCCGCCATCGCACAAGGCGGCCAGCTTGTCCACGGTGATGGCCCGGGCCTCAGCGAAGGGCCCGGCGCGCGCACGGCGGAGCATCGTGACGTGGCCTTCTGTGCCCACCGCGCGCGCGATGTCGCGCGCGAGGGAGCGGATATACGTGCCCTTCGACACGCGGGCAGAAAGGGTGACTTCGCAAAGCTCCTGCCCGGAACGCGAAGTGGGACCAGCCGCGGGCCGGTGGAGCGGATGCGGGCGCGAGGCGGCCGCGAAGGCGCCGATGACCGTCGAGGCTCCGCTGCGCTGCGCGCCCTCTCCGCCGTCCGCTTCGCCGCCGGGCCCCCGCCCCGTGCCGGGGACGATCCGGAGGTCGTGCACCGTCACCGCCCGCTCCGCGAGCTCCACAGCTTCGCCCGCCCGCGCCAGGGCGTAGGCGCGCTCGCCGCCCACCTTCAGCGCCGAATACGCCGGAGGGCGCTGGCGGATCGGGCCGGTGAAGCTGGGCAGCACGGCGTGCAGCTGCTCGAGCGTGGGGCGGACGGTGCTGGTCCCGACGACCTCGCCCTCGGCATCGTCGGTCGCGGTCGCAGCGCCGAAGGCGATCGTGAAATCATAGGCCTTCTCGGCATCGAGCATCCGGCCGCAGAGCTTGGTCGCCTCGCCCAGCGCGATCGGCAGCACGCCGGTCGCCAACGGATCGAGCGTGCCGCCGTGGCCCGCCTTCACCCTGCCCCAGCCGGAGGCTCGCGCGAGTCGCTGCACCATGGCGACGGCCTGCGCGCTCGACATGCCCAGCGGCTTATCGAGCACGATCCAGCCGTGGGCCCCGGTCACGCCTCCGCCATGCCCGGCGCGCTCCCCCTCCGCCTGCGAGGGAGGGAACGCCGGAGCGCCCTTCGATGCAACATTGTTGCTCAACCGCTTGCCCCTTCGCACCGCAGCAAGTTTGTTGCTTGACGCCTTCGCGCGCCCGCAGCACGCGCCCGACCAGCCTTATGCGCGCCAACCAGCAACCCTTGAGCCTCCACATTCCCGAGCCGCCCGCGCGGCCCGGCGAGGCGCCCGATTTCAGCCATATCGCGGTTCCCCCGGCCGGAGCGATGGCGCGCCCCGATATCGGCACGCCGGCTAGCGAGATGCGCGACCATGTCTACGGCCTGATCCGCGTGCTCAGCGAGGATGGCAAGGCGGTCGGCCCGTGGGACCCGAAGCTCAGCCCGGAGATGCTGGTGAGGGCGCTGCGGGCAATCGCGCTGACGCGCATCTACGACGATCGGATGTATCGCGTGCAGCGGCAGGGCAAAACCAGCTTCTACATGAAGTCGCTGGGCGAGGAAGCCGTGGCGGTCGGCGCGGCCTTGGCGCTGGACGACGGCGACATGTGCTTCCCCACCTACCGCCAGCAGGGCCTGCTCATCACGCGCGGCTGCAGCCTCGTCACCATGATGAACCAGGTTTACAGCAATGCCGCCGATCCGCTGCTGGGGCGGCAGCTACCGATCATGTATAGCCACCCCGAATACGGCTTCTTCAGCATATCGGGCAATCTGGCGACGCAGTATCCGCAGGCGGTCGGCTGGGCGATGGCTTCGGCCTACGCGGGCGATACGCGCATCGCCGCCGCGTGGATTGGCGAGGGATCGACTGCCGAGAACGATTTCCACAGCGCCTGCACGTTCGCGACCGTCTACCGCGCGCCGGTCATTCTGAACGTCGTCAACAACCAGTGGGCGATCAGCAGCTATTCGGGCATCGCGGGCGGCGACGCGACCACCTTCGCCGCGCGGGCGCTGGCGTACGGGCTGCCGGGGCTGCGCGTCGACGGCAACGACCTGCTGGCCGTGTATGCAGCGACCGAGTGGGCGGCCGAGCGCGCGCGTGCGAACCTGGGGCCGACGCTCATCGAGCTGTTCACCTACCGCGCGGAGGGTCACTCGACGAGCGACGACCCCACCCGCTACCGCCCCGCGCAGGAGGGCCAAGCCTGGCCACTCGGCGATCCGCTTGAGCGGTTGAAGCAGCATCTGGTGACGATCGGCGCGTGGGACGATGCGCGCCACGAGGCGATGATCGCCGAGCTGACCGCGCAGGTCCGCTCCGCCGGGCGCGAGGCCGAGGCGAACGGCACGCTGGGCACCGGCCCCGGCCCGGACCCCGCAACGATGTTCGATGGCATCTTCAGGGACATCCCGCCCCACATCGCCGAACAGAAGCGCGAGGCGGGGTTTTGATGCGCTCCGTCGCCTCCGCTCTCCCCGGCTGCCGGCGCGGCCTGTTCCGCCTTCCCCGGAGGAGCGGGTGGCGGAGCGCAGCGACTCCGGCAGAGGGCCGTGCGCCCATGGCTGGAGAGGCGTAACCGATGCCCACGATGAACATGATCCAGGCGATCAACTCGGCGCTGGACGTGATGCTGGCGCGCGACCCCAACGTCGTCATCTTCGGGCAGGACGTTGGCTATTTCGGCGGCGTGTTCCGCGCGACTGACGGGCTGCAGGCGAAATACGGCCTGACCCGCTGCTTCGACGCTCCGATTGCCGAGAGCGGCATCATCGCCACTGCGATCGGCATGGGCGCCTACGGCCTCCGCCCCGTACCCGAAATCCAGTTCGCCGATTATATCTACCCTGGGATCGACCAGCTGATCTCCGAGGCGGCGCGGCTGCGCTATCGCTCCAATGGCGGTTTCACGGCGCCGATCACGGTCAGGTCGCCGGTCGGCGGCGGCATCTTCGGCGGGCAGACGCACAGCCAGTCGCCCGAGGGCATCTTCACCCACGTCGTCGGCCTGAAGACGGTCATTCCCTCGACGCCCTACGACGCCAAGGGCCTGCTGATCTCCGCGATCGAGGACGACGATCCGGTGCTCTTCTTCGAGCCCAAGCGCATTTACAACGGCCCGTTCGATGGCCACCACGACCGTCCTGTTCAGCCCTGGTCGAAGCATCCGGCGAGCGAGGTGCCCGAGGGGCACTATACCGTCCCGCTCGGCAAGGCGGCGGTGGTTCGGCCGGGCGCCGACGTGACGCTGCTCGCCTACGGCACGATGGTCCACGTGGCGCTGGCCGCCGTCACCGAAGCGGGCGTCGATGGCGAGGTGATCGACCTGCGCACGCTGCTCCCGCTCGACGTGGAGACGATCGTCGACAGCGTGGAGAAGACTGGGCGCTGCGTCATCGTCCACGAAGCCACCCGCACCGGCGGTTTCGGCGCCGAGCTCAGCGCGCAGGTGCAGGAGCGGTGCTTCGACTATCTGGAAGCGCCGATTGAGCGCGTCACCGGCTGGGACACCCCCTACCCCCACGCCTTCGAATGGAACTACTTCCCCGGCCCGGCCCGCATCGTGAAGGCGATCCGGCGCGTGATGGAGGATTGATTGGCCCGCTTCACCTTCAAGCTTCCCGACATCGGCGAGGGCACCGCCGAGGCTGAGATCAGCCAGTGGCGCGTGAAGGTCGGCGACACCGTGCGCGAAGACGATCCGCTGGTGGACATGCTGACCGACAAGGCGACCGTCGAGCTGACCTCGCCGGTGGACGGGACGGTCATCGAAATCGCGGGCGAGGCCGGGTCGATGGTCCCGGTCGGCTCGCCGCTCGTGATCCTCGAGACGAGCGCCGCCTCCGACATCGGAGCCACCCCCGCTCCGCAGGCCGACGGTCCTGCGATCGCAGAGGCCGCCGACGCGCCGCACCAGATCGGCCCCGGCGGCGGCACGGTGATCGCGGCGCACTCGACCGTCCGCGCCCACACCCCGCCGCCGCCCCGCGCCGAGCCGCCGCCCGAGGAGGAGCGCCACGGGCCGGCTCATCGCGATGGGCGCGCGTCCCCGCTCCCGGCTGCTGCGCAGCCACCCTCTCCCCCGGGGGGAGAGGGGAGGCCGCTGGCTGCTCCAGCCGTCCGCGCGCGCGCGAAGGCGCTGGGCGTCGACCTCCGCTTCGTCCAGCCCGGCCCGCACGGGCGCATCCGCCACCAGGAACTGGATGCGTTTCTCGCTTACGGACAGCCCGCTCCCGCCTCCGCGGAGCACGCTCTCCCGCAATCGGGAGAGGGACAGGCGCGCCAGCGCCAGGGAGAGGGCAGTGCTCTCTCCACTCGCGAAGGCTCCGAACAGCAGCGCATGATCGGGCTGCGCCGCAAGATCGCGGAGAAAATGGCGCAGTCGAAGCGATCGATCCCGCACTTCGCTTATGTGGAAGAGATCGACTGCACCGAGCTTGAGGCGCTGCGCAGGCACCTCAACGACAAGCATGGCGCGGCCCGCGGCAAGCTCACGCTGCTGCCCTTCCTGATCCGCGCCATCACGCGCGCCGCGCCCGAGTTCCCGATGGTCAACGCGCGCTATGACGAGGCCGCGGGCGTCATCGAGCGGTTTGCGCCCGTCCATCTCGGCCTCGCTGCGCAGACTCCGAACGGGCTGATGGTGCCGGTGATCTTCAACGCCGAAGCGCGCTCGCTGTGGGATCTCGCCGCCGAGATCGCGCGCCTGTCGAACGCCGCGCGCGCGGGCAAGGCGTCCGCCAGGGAGCTCAGCGGCTCGACCATCACGCTGACCTCGCTCGGCGCGCTGGGCGGGATCGTCACCACGCCGGTCATCAACCACCCGGAGGTGGCGATCGTCGGCGTCGGCAAGCTGGAGGACCGTGCGGTCGTCAGCCACGGCCAGATCGTCGTCCGCAAGCGCATGAACCTCTCATCCAGCTTCGATCACCGCGTGGTCGACGGCTATGACGCCGCGTTGTTCGTGCAGGCGCTGAAGGCCCAGCTGGAGCATCCGGCGACGCTGTTCCTCGACGAATAGCCAGTCGGCCCTGCCCCGCCGACCGCGGCGCGGTCCCCGCCCCCGACGCGGCGGAGGACTGGGGGGCGACGGGCGGCCGGGATACGTCGCGAACGCCGCGAGGGCCGCGCGGGATCAGCGTGCGGCGGCCGGGACGGCGAACACGCGCGCGCGGAAGGCTGGCATATCGAACGCTGGGCCGGGATCGCTCTTGCGGCCCGGCGCGATGTCGTCGTGACCCACCACCTCGCGCACGCCCAGCGCACCGCACAGCGCGGCGGCGGCGGCGACCTGCGCGGACGGGTAGGGCTCCCAACCGATCGGACCGGCGTCACCGCCGGGGTTGCCGTGGCGGTGCGCCGCGAGCACCGCGCCCTGCACCGGCCGCCCCGCGCCATCGGCCCAGCCCGCGCCCATGCGTTGCAGCCACCCCCAGTTGGCGAGCTCGATCCCCCAGCTGTACCGGTTCAGTCCGGTAAGTCCGCGCCACGCGGACACGCCGGCGTGCCACGCCTGCCGGTCGAAGGGCACGCACTGGATGACCGATCCGTCGCGATCGATCACCACATGCGCCGATGAGCTCCGGTTGCGCGGATCGGCGAACCACGCCGCCGACGAGCGCGCCGAGCCGCCGCCGGTGAAATGGATGACCGCGATTTCCGGCGGCTCGGGAAACGGTGCGCCCATGTTGCGGGCAGGCACGAAGGGAACGCGCGCGCCACCATCGAACAGACGGGCGTTGGCGAGGGTGAACCGGTGCTCCATCGCCAGCATAGGCCCAGAGCTTTTCCTACATTGCAAGCGCGGCCCCGCAGCCCCGTTGCCATCCGTCCTGCGCCGACGCGCGCGTTACAGCCGTTGCAGCCCGAACGGCCGCGGCGCCTGGGCGCGCGCGACCGCTCGGCGTTCAACCGATATGCCGGCTCAGCGAGCCCGGCGGCGGGCCAAGCCGACGACTGCGGTCAGCCCGGTCAAAAGCAGCAGCGACCCCGGCGCCGGAACTGCCTGAGCGATCAGTCGCGCCTTGAACCAAACGTCGCCGAAATTCGAACCCGAAGTGTCCCACCTGGTCGACGTCAACAGCGAGAAGTCGTCACCAGTGTTGAAATACTGAAAGCCGCCGCCGTCATATTGCTCGCTACGCAACTCAGCCGAATATGGCATCATATAAGATGATGGCGGCCGTCCGTCTTGCAGCCCCGCAGTCGACAGAAACGCAATATATTGCTGGCCGGTCGTGAGATTGAGGTTACCGGTATTGAACGCGATCTCGGCCGGGACACTGTTATCCGACACACCCGAGAACGACTGGACCGAGCTGGCGTAAAGCTGCGGGCCGACCGCCTTCGTTCCATCCCAAGCATAGAGATAGCCCTTGAACAGCATTTCGTTGTTCGGGTTACCGTTCAGATACAGCGAAAAGCCGGTGAGGACTGTGTCCGCGCCAACGGTGAAGCTCTGCCCGTAGGTGGAGGTGTTCGGCACACCGATCGGGCTCCACTGGCCAGTATAGGGCCGAACCAGATCGATGATCGTCGCGGCCCGCGACGGCGCGGCCATCGCCGACGTCGCTGCCAGAACCACACATGCTACGCGAAAACGGCTCGTCATTCTGCCCTCCTGTTGAACCTATCAGGTTCGTCATTATCATTTCTGTGTGCCGCTGCAAGAGGGTTTGGAACAATTCCGTAATCCGGCCCAGGCTCGTTCGGGCGGCCGAGCGTGGGCGGCCCGCCGTGGCGCGCGATCGAGCAGCGGACAGCGTCGCCGCACGGATCCGCGATGCTGTGTTTTGAATATGCTAATGCAGCTTCAGCCGCGGCCGGGTCACCGCTGTCACATGCCCCAGCGCGATCATGCCCACGCCCTTCCAGAAGCCGTGGATCGCCAGCAGATGGAGCCGGTATAGGGACAGGTAGATGACCCGCGCCAGGCGGCCCTCGATCGCCATGCGGCCGCCGACCAGGTTGCCCATCAGCGAGCCGACGGTCGAATAGCGCGAGAGCGAGATGAGCGAGCCCTTGTCGCGATAGACGAAGGCGCGCATCGGCCCGCCCTCCATCGCTGCGACCAGGTTTTTGAACACGACGGCTGCCATCTGGTGCGCGGCCTGGGCGCGCGGGGGAACGGGGCGTTCCGCGCCGGGCGGGGTGTAGCTGGCGCAGTCGCCCAGCGCGAAGATGCGCCGGTCGCTGGTCTGAAGATGCTCGTTCACCACATACTGGCCCGCGCGATTGAGCTCGAGCGAGCCCGGGCCGGCGGGCATCGGCGCGGCCTTCACGCCCGCGGCCCACACGCGCAGTTCGGCCGGGATGTGCTCGCCGTCGGCGGTGACGATACCGTCGGGGGTGACCTCCACCACGCGCGCGCCCTCCAATACGCGCACGCCGAGCGCACGCAGCTCCTCGCGCGCGGCTTCGGCGAGGCGTTCCGGCAGCGCGGGGAGGATGCGCGGGCCGGCCTCCAGCAGCGTCACCTCCAGGCGCGATTCGTCGAACACCTCCAGGCCGTAATAGCGCAGGCCAGCGGCGGCGTTGTACAGCTCGGCCGCCAGCTCCACGCCGGTCGCGCCGCCGCCGACGATCGCGATGCGAACGCGCGCGTCGGGCTCCTCGCCGTAGGTCATCGCGCGGCTGACGCGCAGGCAGTGGTTCAGAAGCTTCTCGCGGAAGCGGTCGGCGGAATGACGGTCGTCGAGGAAGATCGCGTTCTCGCGCGCACCGGGCGTGCCGAAATCGTTGCCCACACTGCCGAACGCCAGCACCAGCCAGTCATAGCGGATGCGGTGACGGCCGATGAGCTCGGTGCCGTCGTCGTCGATGAGCGGCGCGATAATCACCTCGCGCGCGTGGCGGTTGATGCCCTCCACCGTGCCGTGGAAAAAGCGATAGCCCCAGCGCTTGCAGTGCGCGCGATAGCCGACCTCGTCGATATTGGCGTCGAGCGCACCGGCGGCGACCTCGTGCAGCAGCGGCTTCCAGATGTGCGTGGCGTTCCGGTCGATCAGGATGATGTCGTGGCGCTTGCGGCCGTAGCGCGCGCCCAGCCTGCGCGCGAGCTCCAACCCGCCCGCGCCGCCGCCGACGATCACGATCTGTGTCTTCAGCTCCGCCACCGGGCGCGACCGAACACGGGCCGGGCGGCGCGGTCAAGCGGGCGCGGTGCCGCCTTGATTTGGCCGCTTGTGCCAGCCGGTCTGTATAAGCTGACGAACAGGGGCTGGCCGATGCGGATACTGATCGCGGTGGGGTTGCTGGTGGGCGGCAGCGCAACGGCGCAGGTGCCGCCGGCCGAGCTGGGGCAGCGCTACGTCCCCGCGCCCTGGTGGATGCGCGAGCCGGTGATCGCATCGCTTGGATATGTCCGCGCCGAGCTGCCAGCGAACCGCGCGCAGTTCGGCGCCGCGTTCAGCGCGGTGGAGCGCACCGCGCCCGAGGCGACCGAGAACGCCGCGCGGCGCGTCGCAGCGCTCGATCAGGCGCTGCGCCAGCTCGGCGCCGATCGCGTGCGGCTGACGACGACCTTTGCCACGCGCCCGCTTAATGACCAGTATCGCGACAAGGACGGGCGGCTGATCGACAATCAGCGCGCGGACAAGATCGACCGTTACCAGGTCACTGCCAACGTGCAGATCGAAATGCGCGGCGTTGGCGCGCTTGAGGCGGCGTATAACCGCGTGCTCGCCGCCAAGCCGACCAGCGTCGACGCGGTCTATTTCCAGCTGGAGCCAGACAACGAGACGCGCCGCGAACTGGCCGACGCTGCGGTGCGCGACGCAGCCGCGCGGGCGCACGCGGCGGTGGCGGGCGCGGGCGAACGGCTCGGAGCGCCCAAGGTGATCGATCCACGGGGCGGCGTCTGCCGCACGGAGGTGCTGGCCGGGTGGCCGAGCTATGTCGGCGGACAGCTGCCGACCGAGATGGTGCAGGTGTCGGGATCGCGCCGGTTCGCGCCAGCACCCGCGCCTCCCCCGCCGCCGCCCCCGCCATCGGTGCAGCAGGGCCCGGGCGAGGCCGTTGAGCCGCGGCGCGTAACGCTGCAGCCGCCGCGTCAGGCGCTGACGGCCGAAGCGTGCGTGATCTACGCGCTGCTGCCCTGAGGCGGCGCTGCGCGCGCCCAGCCGGGGTGGGCGGGGCGGAGGGCGGCAAGCACGGCGGCGGCGTGGGCGCGTATGTCGGCCTTGGTGCTATCGCCGAAACGGTCCCACGTTGAATACATGTTCCGCAGCCGCTGGTTGCCGCGCAGTAACGCCTCGTTACGCGCTAGGAAGTCCCAATAGAGCGCGTTGAACGGGCAGGCACCATCGCCGACACGCTTGGCGACGTCATAGGTGCAGCGACCGCAATAGTCGCTCATGCGGTTGATATATTGGCCACTGCCGGCGTAAGGTTTGCTGCCAAGCAAGCCACCATCGGCGAACTGACTCATGCCGATGACGTTCGGGTCTTCCACCCACTCATATGCGTCAGCGTAAACCACCAAATACCAGTCAGCGACCTCCTGCGGGCTGCATCCGGCCAGCATCGCGAAGTTGCCGAGCACCATCAGCCGCTGGATATGGTGTGCGTAGGCGTTCCTGGCCGTATTGCGGACGCTATCGGCCATGCACCGCATCTGCGTGTCGCCAGTCCAATAGAAATCGGGCAGCGGACGCGTGGCGTTGAGTGCGTTGCGTTCATGGTAATCTGGTCCGGCATGAAAGTAGACGCCACGGACATATTCGCGCCAGCCTAGGATCTGGCGGACGAACCCCTCCACCGCGTTGATCGGCGCTTCGCCGTCGGCCCACGCGCGCTGAGCCGCTGCGACCACCTCGCGCGCAGTCAGCAGCCCAGCGTTCAGATAGGGCGAGATGACGGCATGATAGAGATAGTCCTGGTCTGCAATCATCGCGTCCTGATAGTCACCAAAGCGCGGCAGGCTTACGCGGATGAAATGATCAAGCGCCTGAAGCGCCTGATCGCGCGTGACGGCGTGCCACCATGGATCAAGCGAGCCGAAATGACCCGGGAACCGATCGGCGACGAGCGCGATTACCTCTGCCGTTACCAAGTCGGGTTCAAATTGCGGCGGCAGCGGGTAGTTTAAGCCACGCGGCGGAGTTTTGCGATTGTCCTGATCGAAATTCCAGCGATCCTGAACGGGTTTCCCGCCGTCCATCAGGATACCGGTGCGTTTCCTAAGCTCGCGATAGAAAAACTCCATCACCAGCCCCTTGCGGCCGCGCGCATGTTCGGCGAATTCGGCGCGGCTGCAGAAAAAGCGATCGTCCGGCAGCAGCTCGACGGGCAGGCCGGTGTCCGCCGACCAGCCCTCCTGCATCGCCAGAACGCGCCATTCTCCCGCCTCGATGGTGACGATCCGCTGCGGCCGGTGGCGGGCGACGGCACGCTTCAGCTCGCCCGTCAGCGTGCCCGTGTTGTCGGGCATGTCGAGCGGAACATAGTCAACCGTCCAGCCAGCAGCGCGCAGTGCGGCCGCGTGATGACGCATCGCCGACAACAGGAACGCGATTTTCTTCTTGTGATGGCGCACGTAGGTGCACTCCGCCATCACCTCGGCCATCAGCACGATGCTGTCCGCCGGATCGCAGGCGCGGAGCGATGCGAGAGCGGCCGTCAGCTGGTCGCCGAGCACGTAGACGAGCGTGGTCACGCCGCTGCCAATGCCCGCGCGGACACCAGGCTCCACAGGCGGTTCAGCGTCGCGGGGTGGCGATCGCCAGAAGCGCTTCGGTAGCCAGCCGTTCGCCTGCGCTCTGGGGCGCCTTGATCGCGCGCTCGGCTGCCAGCAGCGCCGAGCGGGCGGCGGCGACTTCGGGGCTGCGCCAACGCTTCAGCGCGGCGACGAAGCCGGGCTTGGCCTTCCAGAACAGCGGCGGACGGATCGAGTCGGCCGCGGCTTCGGGCGTCTGGCCCTGGTCGACCGCGGCGCGCGCGTCGGCCAGCTGCGCCAGCCGCCGCTGCGCCGCGCGCATCAGCCCGATGCCGCTCTCGCCCTCGGCCTCCAGCCGCGCCAGCGCCGCGGCCGCGCGCTTGCCGTCGCGCGCCAGTAGCGAATCGACGAGCGAGTCGACCTCGGCCGCGCCCTCGCCCGCGCCGACCGTGCGCACTGCATCGGGATCGAGACGCCGCGGCCGCTCGGGCGCGGCGTCGAGATAGAGCGCGAGCTTCTCCAGCTCCTGTGCGAGCAGGCCGCGTTCGGGCGCGGTCGCGGCGGCGATCAGCGCCACCGCGGCTGGGTCGGCATTGAGGCCAAGCGCCTTCGCCTGGTCGCGCACCAGCGCCGCAAAGGCGCGCGCATCGGGCGGATAGCAGGCGAGCGCGCGGGCGGCGGGGTGGCTTTCGGCGAGCTTCCTCAGCGGCGATGTTCGCTTAAGGTCGCCCGCCAGCATCAGCGCGGGGTGACCGCCATCCGCCGACGCGAGCAAGAGCGCCGCGGCTTCGGTCACGCCGTCGTCGGCGCCGCCGACGCGCAGCAGCTGGCGGTCGCCGAACATCGACACCGCCGCGGCTGCGTCGGCGAGCCGCCCGGGCTCGGCCCTCAGTGCCCGTGCGTCGAACTCCACGCGCTCGCCGCCCAGTTTCGCCGCGATGCGCGCTCCGAAATCGGCGACGCCCGCGGTGTCTGGACCGTAGACGAGGATCAGCCGCGCGGACGCGGGCGGCGCGGCGGCGAAGCGATCGGCCTCCGCGGGTTTGACGATCACTGCGCCGCCGGTTGCGGCGCAGTCCGCGCGAACATCGCGAGCTTCAGGGTAATCTGGTCGGCGAGCGACACCGACAGCCGCTCAAGCGCGGTCTTCTCGGCGGTGACAACGGCATATTCGGATTGGACCACGTCGATCGCCTCGTCCGAAGCGGCGGTCGCATCGAGCAGCACCGCGTTGGTGCCGAGGTCGACAAGCTGGTAGCGTGCGCGCAGCGTTCGCCGCTCGCGCGAGCGTGACGTGTCGCTGCGAATGCCGAAACCGATGATCCGATCGTCGAGCTGAACCTCCAGCCGGTAGCGCGGGGTGGAGCCGTTCTCGGCGCCCAGCCGCTCAATGAGCGCGCGACGGACGAGATAGCCGCTCTCCTCCCCGATCGGCGCGACCTGGATCTGCGACAGCGTCGCCGCCGTGAGCCCGTGCGGCCCTGCGCCGTAGACGGGCTGCAGCGAGCAGGACGAAAGCGCAAGCAGCGCTGCGGCCAGGAAAAGGGGACGGCGAGACGTCACGCCACCACGTTCACAAGCCGGTCGGGCACCACGATCACCTTCTTGGGCGCAGCGCCGCCCAGCACCGCCTGCACCTTGGGGCTGCTCAGCGCCAGCGACTCGGCATTCTCGCGCGCCAGCCCCTTCGCCGCCTGGACGGTATCGCGCAGCTTGCCGTTGACCTGGATCGCGAGAGTCACCGTGTCGTCCACCAGCAGCGCCGGATCAGCGACCGGCCACGGCGCAGTTGCGATCAGCCCGCCGCCGCCCAGCCGCGCCCAAGCCTCCTCGGCCAGATGCGGCACCATCGGCGCGGCGAGCTGCACCAGCGCGCGCACCGCGCTGCCCCGCTGCCCGGCGGGCGCGCGCTCGATCGCGGTCGTCAGCTCGTAGAGCCGCGCCACGGCCTTGTTGAACTGGAGGCCCGCGATGTCCTCGCTGACGCCCTTCACCGCCCTGGCGACGATGCGCCGCAACTCCAGCGGCTCCTCGCCCGCAGTCTCGTCCGCCACCGTGTCGGCCAGCCGCCAGAGACGCTGGACGAAGCGCCATGCGCCCTCGATACCCGCCTCGGTCCATTGCAGGTCGCGCTCGGGCGGACTGTCGGAGAGCAGGAACCAGCGCACCGCGTCCGCGCCGTAGGCCAACACCATCGGCTCGGGGTCCACGGTGTTGCGCTTGGACTTGGACATTTTCTCGGATCGACCGACACTGACCGGCCGGTCGGACGCCTTGGAGACCACCGCGCCGTCGCGCTCCTCAACGTCGTCGGGCGCGAGCCACTCGGGCCGTGCGCCGTCGGGCGTATCGGCGAAGCGGTAAGTTTCGTGGCAGACCATCCCTTGCGTGAACAGCGCTGCGAAGGGCTCCTTGACGCCGATCCGGCCCGTACGTTCCAGCGCGCGCGTCCAGAAGCGGGCATAAAGCAGATGGAGGATCGCGTGTTCGACGCCGCCTATATATTGATCGACCGGCAGCCAGCGCGCGATCTCGACCGCGTCGAACGGCTCGCCCGGTGGCTGGCTGGCGAAGCGCAGGAAATACCAGCTGCTGTCGGCGAAGGTATCGAGCGTGTCGGTCTCGCGCTCGGCCGGCCCGCCGCATTGCGGGCAGGCGACGTGCCTCCAGGTTGGATGGCGGTCGAGCGGGTTGCCCGGCACGTCGAACGTCACATCCTCGGGCAGCACGACGGGCAACTGCTCGCGCGGGACTCCGACCGGCCCGCAGACGGCGCAGTGGATGATCGGGATCGGGCAGCCCCAATAACGCTGGCGGCTGACACCCCAATCGCGCAAACGGAAGACCGTCTTCGCCTCGCCCCAGCCCTCGGTCTCTGCGCGCGCGATGACGGCAGCCTTCGCTGCGCCGACGCTCAGCCCATCGAACGCGCCGGAGTTTACGATGCGGCCCGGGCCGGTATACGCTTCGCCCGTCACCGGTTCGGCGGGGTCTCCGCCTTCGGGCGCGACAACGCGGCGGATCGGCAGGCCGTATTTGCTGGCGAACTCGAAGTCGCGCTGATCGTGGCCGGGCACGCCGAACACCGCGCCGGTGCCGTAGTCCATCAGCACGAAGTTCGCGACCCAGACGGGCAGCTCCCAGCCGGGATCGAGCGGATGGCGCACGCGCAGGCCCGTATCGCGGCCCTGCTTCTCGGCAGTCTCGATCTCGGCGGCAGCGGTGCCGCCGCGCTTCAGCTCGCCGATGAACGCCGCGAGCGCGGGGTCGTTGGCCGCGGCGGCCTGCGCCAGCGGGTGGTCGGCCGCGATCGCGACGAAGCTCGCACCCATGATCGTGTCGGGGCGCGTCGTGAAGACTTCGATATGCTCGGGCCGCGCGAACGGCCGGGGAGACGAAACCAGCGCCCACCGGAATTGCAGGCCCTGGCTGCGGCCGATCCAGTTTTCCTGCATCAGCCGCACCTTGTCGGGCCAGCGGTCGAGGCCAGCGAGCCCGTCCAGCAGCTCATCGGCGAAGGTGGTGATCTTCAGGAACCACTGCGCCAGCTTGCGCCGCTCGACGAGCGCGCCCGATCGCCAGCCGCGGCCATCGATCACTTGCTCGTTCGCCAGCACAGTATTGTCGACCGGGTCCCAGTTGACTTCGCTTTCCTTGCGGTAGACGAGGCCGGCGTTCAGCAGATCGAGGAACAGCGCCTGCTGATGGCCGTAATATTCCGGCTCGCAGGTGGCGAACTCGCGGGACCAGTCGATCGCGAAGCCCAGCAGCTTCAGCTGCGCCCGCATCGTCGTGATATTGGCGCGGGTCCATGTTCCCGGATGAACGCCGCGCTCGGCCGCCGCGTTCTCGGCCGGCAGGCCGAAGGCGTCCCAGCCCATCGGGTGCAGCACATCGTGCCCGCGCGCCACCGCGACGCGGGCGAGCACGTCGCCCATCACATAATTCCGCGCGTGGCCGACATGGATGCGCCCGCTGGGATAGGGGAACATCTCCAGGATGTAGCTCTTTGGCGCATCCGGCCGCGCGCCGGCGCGGAACACGCCCGCGCGCTCCCATTCCGCCTGCCAGCGTTCCTCCGCCGCGGCGGCGTTGAACCGGCCGGCCATCAGCGGACCAGCGCGGCGCGCCTCAGGTCCCGCGCCTTGGCGAGAATGACTTCCTCAAGCCGCTGCACCGTGCCCGCGCGCACCGGCGCATCGACCCAGCCGCCGCCCTGGTTGACCTGGCGCTGCACCGCCACTTTCAGCGCGTCGGCGCGCAGGTCGGTATCGAGGATATAGACTGTCAGCTTCACCCGCTCGCCGGGCGATTTCGGGTTCACATACCAGTCGGTCGTGATGACGCCGCCGTTCGAATCGGTCTGCGCGATCGGCATGAAGCTGATCGTGTCGAGGCTGGCGCGCCACAGCCAGCTGTTGACGCCGATGGTGGAGACGCGAGCAGGCGCGATCGCAGCCTCACGCGGGGCCTTGCGCTTGTGCTTGAAGACGCCGCAGCCAGAGAGCGGCAGGGCGGCGGCGGCCAGGCACAGGATGATGGTGGAGGAACGGCGCACGATGGTGGTCTTGGCTCCGGAACTGCAGGTGAGGCGGGCCTGGGCGATCCGCGCTGAACCAGCGGTTTAGGGGAGAGCGTTAGGCCCGCGCAACGCCCCTGTGCGCAAATCGCCACAGGCCGCCTTAATTTCGTTCGGATCGGTGCGTTTGACTCACTCCGTCCGCTGTTCGACGTTATCTGCAAAGCCAGAAGTCATGACCCGCGATTCGCTCCTTCGCCTTGGAATTGCAGCCGTCGCGCTCGCCGCGGCGGCCGCGCCTGCGTGGGCGGCGTCGACACCGGCGCAGGAGGCTGCCAGGCGCGCCCGCCCTGCGCAGCAGCGCACCCCTGTGACGACGCGCGCGCTGTCGACCTTCACGCCGTCGATCGGCGCGTCGGCGGGTGCTTCGGTGACTGCGGGCGCGGGCGCCGACCTGCAGAGCTTCCGCTTCACGCCATCGGGTCAGGCGAACCCGTCCAAGTCCTTTACGCTCGGCATGCGCGCGCGGCCGTTGAGCGTCCCCGACGCGAGCCACGCTCCAGACGAGCCAGCGGGCTACGATGTCGGCGTGGCTCTCGGCACGCGCGGCGTTGCGCTGACCGGCCAGACGACGGCGGTTGAGACCGGGCTGGCTCGCAAGGAGGCCGTCGCGGTGGGCCTGGGCTACGGCCGCCGCAACTGGACCGCGCAGGTGAAGGTCGGCGAGGAGCGCGAAAATCTCCGCGGCGCCGACAAGTTCGGCCCGCAGCAGCGCTATTCGTTCGAGCTCGGAGGCGCCTACACCATTACCCGCTCGCTCTCGCTCGGCGCCGGCGTCCGCTACCGCGTCGCGCCGGAAACCAACGCCGATGCCCGCGCGCGCGCGGAGGACCGCTCGGCGTTCCTGGGCCTTGGGGTGGCGTTCTAGGCGGGACGGTCGCGGAGCCTGCTGCGCTAGGCATCCCCGGCGTGTCCGCCAGCGCGCTCGCCGGGGCCATGTTTCGGCGCAAGATCGACGGGCCGCCCGGCGTTCAGGTCGAAGCTCGTCGGCGTTCCTGGGCCTTGGTGTGACGTTCAGGCAAGACGGTCGCGGAGCCTGCTGCGCTAGGCATCCCCGGCTTGTCCGCCAGCGCGCTCGCCGCCCCGTCCGCCCGCGCGCTCGCCGGGGCCATGTTCCGGCCCATCATCTACGGGCCGCCCGGCGGTCGGGTCGAAGCCCGGTCGGATCCCGAGGCGGGCATATGGATTGCCACGTCCGATGGCGTGCCCGGACTGACGGCCGAGCGCGGGGATTTCGCGACATTGACTGGGATGGAGGCCGATCTGCTCCCGCTGCTGCTGCGCGAAAAACGCCGCTTCGGCGTGGGCGCTGCGCGTGTCGCCGAGCACATCGCGGCGCACGCGCTGTCCCGCCCAGCGCTGCGCGTCGCGGCGCAGGCGGCAAACTCGCGGAGCGACCTGATCAGGCTTTTGCAGCACGCCGGCTGCCGGTTCGTCCGCATGGCGCATGGGACGCACGCGTTGTGGGACAGTCCGTCAATGGCGCGCGCTTCGTCGTTCAGCACGATCTGCGCTCGCGCATCACGGCCGACACTGTGCCGAGGCAGGCAGCGCCTTCGAGGGCGTTCGGACCGCAGCCAGTGATCGGCAGGGCGCCGAACCGGCTCCGCATGTGGGAACGCTGGCCCAGCCCGACAGAACGCTAGGCCGGACCTGACGGCGCTGGCTCCTCGAGTAGGATTCGAACCTACGACCGTCCGATTAACAGTCGGATGCTCTACCGCTGAGCTATCGAGGAATGCGCGGCGGCCCCGGAGCCGTCTCTCCGAGGCGAGGGGCGCGCATAGCGCCGGGCGCGCGCCGCCGCAACCCATGCCGCAGCCCCGAACCGCTTAGAACCGAAGCCCAAGCCCGCCCTGCGCGGCGGCGCGAGCCACCAGCGGGCGCCACCCGCGGGCGAAGGCGCCCGCCTCAGACGGTGAACTGCTCCAGGAAAATCCGGTCATCCAGCGCGTATTCGGGATCGAACAGCAACGTCAGGCTGGTGCTGCGGTCGGATCGGACACGGACGCTCGCCACCTCGCGCACCTCCACCTGGTCGGCCACCGCCGAAACGGGACGCTTGTCGCCCTCCAGCACCACCAGCTCGACGACCGAGCTTTCCGGGATCAGCGCACCGCGCCACCGCCGCGGGCGGAAGGGCGAGATCGGAGTGAGCGCCAGCAGATCGGAGTTCAACGGCAGGATCGGCCCGTGCGCGCTGAGGTTATAGGCGGTGGAGCCTGCGGGTGTCGCCACCAGCACGCCGTCGCAGGCGAGCTCGGGCATCCGCGTGCGACCGTCGATCGCGATCTCCAGCTTGGCCGCCTGCCGCGTCTCACGCAGCAGCGACACCTCGTTGATCGCAGGTGAGGTGACGACGATGCCGTCGACGCGTGTCGCCTCCATCGTCAGCGGGTGCAGCACGAACGGCCGCGCCGCGGCGACGCGGGCGTGCAGCTCCTCCTCGCTGAAGCTGTTCATCAGGAAGCCGACCGTGCCGAGGTTCATGCCGAACACCGGCGTGTTGCGGCCCGCCGCCATCAGCCGGTGAAGAGTCTGCAGCTGGAAGCCGTCGCCGCCCAGCGTGACGATCGCGTCCGCCTCGTCCCACGGGACCAGCTCCATGCGCTCGGCGAGGTCGGCCGCCGCGATCTGCGCCGCATCGGTGGGCGACGCGCAGACGGCAAGCTTCATCCGCCCGTCACGCTCATATGCCGCTCTAGCGCTGGCGGGGCGTCCGGCGCGACACGGAACTCGTGGCCGAACGGCTTCATCGCCACCGCGCGGGCAATCGCGTCTCCAAGCGCGGCTGCATCGCCCGGCGCTGCGCGCAGCACTGCGCGCAGGTCGGCAGCATCGGACTGGCCGAGGCAGAGATAGAGCGTTCCCGTCGCAGTTAGCCGGACGCGGTTGCAGCCCTCGCAGAAATTGCGCGTGAGCGGGGCGATGAAGCCGACGGTGCCACCGGTCTCCGCCACGCGCATATAACGCGCCGGGCCGCCGGTCTGCCGGTCGAGCGGGGTCAGCGTGTAGCGCGCCCGCAGCAGCTCTTGCAGCGCGATCAGCGGCAGGAAGTGGAGCGCGCGATCGTGCTCGACGTCCCCCAGCGGCATCGATTCGATGAAGGTCAGCTCGTAGCCCTGGCGGTGCGCCCACGCCACCATCGATGGCAGTTCGTCTTCGTTCAGGCCCTTCAGCGCGACCACGTTCAGCTTGATTGCAATGCCCGCCGCCGTCGCAGCCGCGATGCCATCGAGCACGCGCGACAAGTCACCGCCGCGCGTGATATGGCGGAAGCGCTGGGGATCAAGACTGTCGAGGCTGACGTTTACCCGCCGAACCCCCGCCGCTGCCAGCGGCTTGGCGAATTCGGCCAGGCGCGTGCCGTTGGTCGTCAGCGTCAGCTCCTCGAGCGCGCCGCTTGCGAGATGGCGTGACAGCCGCTCGACAAGCCCCATCACGCCCTTGCGCACCAGCGGCTCGCCGCCCGTCAGCCGGATCTTGGTGACGCCACGGCGGATGAAGGCGCCCGCGATCTGATCAAGCTCGTCGAAGCTCAGCAGCTCGTCGGCGGGGCGGAACACCATCCGCTCGCTCATGCAGTATCGACAGCGCAGGTCACAGCGGTCGGTGACGCTCATGCGCAGATAGCGGATGCGCCGGCCGAACGGATCGACGAGCGGGGGCCGTTCGAAGCGCGGCTCGGCAGGGGCGGCGGGTGCGGACATACGGCTCGCCTTCTTTAATCGTGACCCCGGCCCGCTCTGTCCACACCCGTGGACGCATGGACTGTTCAGATGGAGTGATATCGCATAGGTCATGGGCTGTTGCGGTGCTGGCTGACGCTGGCGCCAAACGGGGGACGATGATGGGCGCCAGCCCGGCGCGACACAGGCCTGTGCAGGCGGATGCCGCAGCCGCCGACGCACGCGCGCCCATTTTCCTGGCGAGCGCGGGGCGGGCGGCGGAGCTGTCGCACGAGCTGGAGGCAGCGGGCCAGGCGATCGCGGTCGCGCGCCGCGCCGAGCACGCGCGCCGCCGCTTCGAACAGTCCGCAGCGATGGTGGCGCTGGTCGATTGCGCCGACGCGGACGGCATCGGCCTGCTGCGCGCGCTCGCTCCGACCGCCGAGAAGCGCGGCGCGGCGCTGATCGCGCTGGTGACGCAGCACGACCCGGCGGCCGAGCTCGCGTTCTTGAAGGCGGGCGCGACGCATTACCACCTGACACCACCTCAAGCGCTCGGGCTTTCGGTCGCGGTTGAAATGGGCGAGCGCTATGTCCGCCGCCTGCGCTCGCGCGAGAAGATCGCCGCGGTCGTCTCCGCGCAGGCGCGGCTAACCGCGGGGCCGCACTGGCAATGGCGCAAGGGCGACACGCGTCTCACCGCCTCGCCCGCATTTGCCGAGCTGATGGGCGCGGGCGTGGGCCAGGAACGGCTGCCGGTCGCCGAGGTGCTGGAGCGCATCGACCCGGCCGACCGCGACGATTTCATCCGCGGAGTCGCGCGCACGCTGCGCGCGGGGATGTCGGGCGATCTGGAGCACCGGCTGCTCGTCGACGGCAGCCTGCACACGATCGCGCACCACCTGCGCGTCCTGCGCGACGCCAAGGGGCGGCTGATCGGGCTGGCTGCAACCGTCGAGGATCTGGACGCGGCGCTGCTCGATCGGCGGCTGTCGGCGCATTTCGATCTGCTGACCGGCCTCGCCAACGCCGCCTTCGCGCGCGACTGGATCGATCAGCTGCTCGGCGGCCGGTTGGACTGCGATCCGGCATCGATCGTGCTGCTGCTTTCGATCAGCCGCTTCGATGGCATCAACGCAGCCTATGGCCGCGTCGTCGCCGACGCGCTGCTGCAGGCGGCGGCGCGCCGCGTGCGGCGCGTTGTTGGCGCCGACCAGCCCGACACGCTACTCGTCGCGCGCATGGGCGGAGCCGAGTTCGCGGTGTGCTTCGCGGGGCCGGTGCAGGTCGCCGACGTTGTGCTGCTCGCCGAGCGGCTGGGCGAAGCATTCAACCAGCCCTTCCTCGTCAGCGGCAAGGTCGTCCACCTCGCCTGCCGGATCGGCATTGCGGTGGGTGAAGCCGATCTCGACGGCGCCGACACGCTGCTGCGACGCGCATCGGCTGCGCTTGCGCAGGCGAAGGCTCGCGAACTCGCCCGATATGAGGTGCTGGCGAGCCATGCGCCCGAGAACCTCGCTGCGCGCATGGCGAGCCTCGGCGACGACCTGCGCGCCGACATTGATATCGACGCCTTCGATCTGCTGTTTCAGCCGCAGGTCGATCTGCGCACCGGAGCGATCGATGGGGTGGAGGCGCTGACGCGCTGGCGCCACCGCGAGCTGGGCACGCTGTCGCCCGAGACGCTGATGGACGTGGCGGGCGCGGCCGAGCTCACTCCGGTGCTGGGGCGGCATCTGCTGCTGAAGGCGCTGGCCGAGGCGCAGGCGTGGCCCGAGCGGCTGCGAACCCTGCGGCTGTCGGTCAACTTCACCGCCGAAGATATGGCGCTGCCCGATTTCGCCGAGAGCGTCGCAGCCGCTCTCGCAGAAACGGGCTTTCCGCCGGGACGGCTGACGGTGGAAGTCACCGAATCGAACATGATGCGCAACGTCGACCATGCAGCGCGCGCGCTGGGGCAATTGCGCGCGCACGGCGTCCGCATCGCGATCGACGATTTCGGCACGGGCTACAGCAGCCTCGCCTATCTGCGCGCGCTGCCGCTAGATTACCTCAAGATCGACAAGCGCCTGCTAGCCGACCTGACCGGCCCCGCATCGACGCAGGTGGTGGTGCGCGGCGTCGTCGAGATGGCGCGATCGCTGGGGCTGAAGGTGATCGCCGAGGGCGTCGAGACCGAAGCCCAGCGCGAGGCCGCGCGACTTGCGGGCTGCGACCTGTATCAAGGGTTCCTGTGTTCGCAGCCGATCACCGGCGCCGCGCTAGCCGCACTCGTCGAGCGCTAGACAACGCCGGAGGACGCGCTGGCCTGAAGCTCCCCGCCCGCGTCCGGAGGAGGACCGGCCGGCGGTAGAAGGGGCGGCCGCGCGGCCGCTGCTGCGACAGTTCAGCATCGAACGATCGCCCGCACACCTCCGCCACGCCGCGGGTCCCTCCTGCCTGTGTGGGGAGGGCGATCGCATCAGCTCCCCTTGGCTGCCGCCGCGGCCTGCTCCAGTCGCGCTGCGTAGGCGTTCAGTACCGCCGCGGTCCGGCCCACATAGGCGCGCGCATCGTCGAAGCGTCGCTGTTCGATGCCCTCGCGGATGCCGGGCAGCGTCTTGGCGCCATAGCCCGTCAGCGTACCCGGGGCGTAGATCAGGTTGCCGTACCACGGCCGCCCCGGCAGGCCATTCGGATCGATCAGAAGCTGGTCGATCCCGCGTAGCGCATCCTCCACTCGTGTGCGCTGGGCAGGCGCCAGCTGATCCAGCCGCTCCACCGCGCTATCGGCCGCAGCCGCCGCACGCCTCAGCCGGTCGGCCGCCTGCTCAAGCTCGAGCATGTCGATGAGCGGGGTGATACCGCGGTCGGCCGGCGCCGCGGTCGGGTCCTCGGCGTTCGATGCGAGCTTGAACGCCCCGTCCTGTCGCAAGCCAGCCAGCGCGCGGTCGCGTTCGCGCTGGTCGGCCTGGAGGCGCTTCACCTCCTCCACATAGCGCCCGACGGTCGACGCGAAGTCGCCATAGCGGAACAGCGGCCGCTCGCCATCGGCCGCGCGCAGCACCACGCGGCCGGTTACCTTCGCGAGCGTCACGCCATAGGCCAGGCCCGGATCGTCGAAGCGGTTCACATGTTCGATGCTGTCGTAGATCGAATGGTACGATCCTGCGCCCTCGCCCTCGCCGCCGAAACCGATGTTGAGCGATGGGATGCCGAGATGCTGCAGGAACGCCGAGTAGTCCGAGCCTGAGCCCATCGCGGCGATCGGCAGATCGCCACCGCCGCGCGCCGCCTCCGACGCCACGTCGCCGCCGCGCGCGCGACCCTCGCCGCGATAGGCGGCCGCGCGCAGCTCGGCGCGCTGGCGTTCGGTAAGCGGCACGCCGGTCTGCGGATCGATGACGTCGCGCGCGGCCGCGTTCAGCAGATGCTGCAGGCTGTGGCTGCCCTCGGCATGGAGAAAGCCGCGCTCAGAATTATCGGTGTTCACATAGAGGACCGCCTTGCGCTTCAGCTCGTCGGCATGCGCTTCAGCCCATTCGGTCGATCCGATGAGCCCGGGTTCCTCGGCGTCCCAGCTGGCATAGACGATCGTCCGCGCCGGGCGCCAGCCACGCTTTGCAAGCTCGCCCAGCGCCTTTGCTTCGCTGAGCATCGCGCCGTGGCCGGTCAGCGGATCGTTCGCACCGAACACCCAGCCATCGCGGTGGTTGCCGCGCACCACCCACTCGTCAGGACGGCTACGTCCCTTGAGCGTCGCGATCACGTCATAGATCGGCTTCAGCGACCAATCGGACTGCACCGCCAGATGCAGCTTGACCGCCTCGGTGCCGCCCCAGTGATAGGCAGTCGGCAGCGCACCGCGCGCGCGGCCGGTGGCGACCGGCCCTTCCAGCCCCGCCATGATGCGCGTGGCATCGCGGTAGCTGATGGGAAGCGCCGGGATTTTGAGGATCGTTGTTGCTTCGGCACGGCTTAGCCGCTTGGCGCCCGGAACCGAGCCCACGCCCGGCGTGGTGGGGTCGCCCGGATAGATGATCATGTCGACCACCGATCCGCGCTGGATGCCCGTCTCGGGCCGCCCGCCGCCCTTCGGGAACACGTCGGCGACCGCATAGCCGTCGTCGGCCGGATCGGAGTAGATCAGGCAACCGACCGCGCCATGCTCCTGCGCAAGTTTGGGCTTCAGGCCGCGCCAGCCGCCGCCATAGCGCGCCAGCACGATCTTGCCGCGCACGTCGATGCCGCGCGCTGCGAGCGCGTCATAGTCGTCGGGCATCCCGTAATTCACGTAGACGACCGGCGCGGTCACATCGCCGTCGCCCTGGAACGCCACATAGGGCGGCAGTGCGCCCGCGAGGTTGGCACTGGTCGGATCCGCAGCGAGCGCGGGCTCCTGCCCGCCCAGCGTCACGCGCTCGGGCGCGATCAGTTCCAAGGTGGTGCTGATCGGGGTGGGATAGAGGACTTCGAACGTCTCGATCCGCGCGTCCCAGCCCCATTGCCGGAACAGCGCCGCGGTGCGCTCGGCATTCGCCTTGTTGTGCGGGCTTCCCACATGGTTCGGGGCGGATGCGAAATCCTTCAGCCACGCCAGTTGGTCGGCCGCGCTGACGCTCTGATCGAGCGCGGCCTCGCGCGCCCGCCCGGCTTCGGGTGGCGGAGCCGCCGCGGTGAGCGCGAGCGCGGACAGCAGCAGGGCGGCGCGGGCATGGATCATCAGCTGTTCCCCTCAGGCAGCGGGTTCGGTCCCGCACTGGCATGGTCGTCTGGTATCGCGAGCTAAACGGTCGCACGCCGCCTGCGCAAGGGGCGCAGATCTGCCGCTTTCCCGCGCGCATGACCATATAGGTCGCAACGCCGCAACCAAAGTGATCCACAGAAGTCTGATGGCGGGCGGGACTGCTGGGCGCGGTGAAATGGTAGTCTGCGTGTCCGCTGATTCGGCGGCCACGTGGACGGAGCCAAGACAGCTATGCGTATGCCGGAGTTGGACGTGTTGGACCGCATCGAAACGGCCGACGCCGCGATCGCGGCGCCCGTCGCCGAAACGCCCGATCCCCGCCCGCTGAAGGAGCGGATCGTCGTCGACCGTGCGCGCGACGCATTGCTGACCGCCTTCGGGCGCGAAACGCTGGAGGACCGCTATCTGCTGCCCGGCGAGGGGCCGCAGGACCTGTTCGCGCGCGTCGCTGCGGCCTACGCCGACGACCTGCCCCACGCGCAGCGGCTGTATGACTACATCTCTCGCCTGTGGTTCATGCCAGCGACTCCGGTGCTGTCGAACGGCGGCACCGGGCGCGGGCTGCCGATCAGCTGCTATCTGAACTCGGTCGGCGACAGCCTTGAGGACATCGTCGGCACCTGGAACGAGAATGTGTGGCTCGCGGCGCGCGGCGGCGGCATCGGCACCTATTGGGGCCACGTGCGCGGCATCGGCGAGCCGGTCGGTTTGAACGGCAAAACGAGCGGCATCATCCCGTTCGTGCGCGTGATGGATTCGCTGACCCTCGCGATTTCGCAAGGCTCGCTGCGGCGCGGCTCGGCGGCGGTCTATCTCGACGTCAGCCATCCGGAGATCGAGGAGTTTCTGGAGATCCGGAAGCCCAGCGGCGATTTCAACCGCAAGGCGCTCAATCTCCACCATGGCGTGCTGCTGACCGATGCCTTCATGGAAGCGGTGCGCGAGGGCGCGAGCTTCGACCTCGTCAGCCCCAAGGACGGATCGAAGCGCTCCACGGTCGACGCGCGCTCCTTGTTCCAGAAGATTGTCGAGACGCGGCTGGCGACCGGCGAGCCGTATATCGTGTTCATCGATGAGGTGAACCGGACGATGCCCCAGCACCAGCGCGATCTGGGGCTGAAGGTGAGCACGTCGAACCTGTGTTCAGAGATTACGCTGCCGACCGGCGTCGACCACCTAGGCAACAAGCGCACCGCGGTGTGCTGTCTGTCTTCGCTGAACCTTGAAACGTGGGACCAGTGGAAGGGCGACCGGCGCTTCATCGAGGACGTGATGCGGTTCCTCGACAATGTGCTCACCGATTACATCAAGCGCGCCGAGCCGGCGATGAGCCATGCCGCCTATGCAGCGATGCGCGAGCGGTCGGTCGGGCTGGGGGTGATGGGCTTCCACTCGATGCTGCAGGCGAGAGGCGTGCCGTTCGAGAGCGCGATGGCGAAAAGCCTGAACCTCCAGATCTTCCGCCACATCCGTGCGCAGGTGGATGAGGCGTCGCAGGCGCTTGCCGTCGAGCGCGGGCCGTGCCCCGACGCGCACGAGATGGGCGTGATGGAGCGCTTCAGCTGCAAGCTGGCGATCGCGCCGACCGCCAGCATCTCGATCATCACCGGCGGCACCAGCGCCTGCATCGAGCCGGTGCCGGCCAACATCTACACGCACAAGACGCTGAGCGGTTCGTTCGTCGTCAAGAACCCGTATCTGGAAGCGCTGCTGGTCGACAAGGCCAAGAACTCGAACGACGTGTGGAATTCAATCCTCGCGAACGAAGGCTCGGTGCAGCATCTCGATTTCCTGTCGGACGACGAGAAGGCGACCTATCGCACCGCATTCGAGATCGACCAGCGCTGGCTGATCGAACTCGCCGCCGACCGGACACCCTATATCGACCAGTCGGCTTCGCTCAACCTGTTCATCCCGGCGGACGTGGAGAAGTGGGACCTGCTGATGCTGCACTTCCGAGCGTGGGAGCTGGGGATCAAGTCGCTATACTATCTGCGCTCGAAGTCGATCCAGCGCGCGGCCTTCGCGGGCGGGGTGGAGGCTGACAACACACCTGAGCTGAAGCGCGTTGAGGTGGAAGCGAAGGATTATGACGAGTGCCTGGCGTGCCAATAGCGGGCACGGCCGTCCGCGTGTCGTGGGCGGCTGCGCGGCGGCGCCCGGCGCATCGCCATGGCCCGGTCGCGACCGCCGTCGCGCAGCGGGTGCGTCGATGACCGCACTTTATGACACCAGGCTCGCGGCGCGCTTCTATCCAGAGATCGCAGCCGGCGGCTTCACGCGCGCAGACGGCTCGGTCGCATTTTACAGCCGGGTGGCGGCGCTGATGCGCGCCGATCACCAGGTGCTCGATTTCGGCGCCGGGCGCGGCGAGCCGATCGCCGACGATCCGGTTGCCTATCGCCGTGATCTGATGAACTTTCGGGGCCGCTGCGCCCACGCCGCCGGATGCGACGTCAGCGCGGCGGTGCTGCAGAACCCGTATCTCGACAGCGCCGAGCGGATCAGCCCCGGCGCACCGCTGCCCTATGCCGACGGCCGCTTTGATCTCATCGTCTCGCGCTACACCTTCGAACATATCAACGAGCCCGCAGCCGTCGCTGACGAGCTGATTCGGGTGCTGAAGCCGGGCGGCTGGCTGTGCGTCACCACGCCCAACGCCTATGGCTATGTCGCCATCGCCGCGCGGCTGCTCGCCAATCACCGCCATGCCGCGGCGTTGCAGGCGATTCAGCCAGGGCGGAAGGCCGAGGATGTGTTCCCGACCGTCTATCGCCTCAACACGCCGGGCGCGCTCCGCCGCCATTTCGGCCACGCCTGCGACGTCCACGCCTATCGGGATTCGGCCGAACCCGCCTATCATTTCGGCAGCCCGCTGCTGTTCGGTGCGTTCCGGGTGCTGCACGCCATCCTGCCGCCCGTATTGCGCACCGGTCTTTTCGCGTTTCTCCGCAAGCGCTGAGCGACGAAGGAGTATTTCCATGTCCCTGCTCGAAGCCTCCCGCAGCTACAAGCCGTTCGAATATCCCTGGGCGTTCGACTTCTGGAAGCGCCAGCAGCAGATTCACTGGATGCCCGAGGAGGTGCCGCTGGGCGAGGACTGCCGCGACTGGGCGCAGAAACTCACGCCGCACGAGCGCAACCTGCTGACGCAGATCTTCCGCTTCTTCACGCAGGCCGACGTGGAGGTGCAGGACTGCTACCACGACAAATATGGCCGCGTCTTCAAGCCCACCGAAGTCAAGATGATGCTGACGGCGTTCAGCAATATGGAGACAGTACATATCGCGGCCTACAGTCACCTGCTTGATACGATCGGCATGCCAGAGGCCGAATATTCGGCGTTTCTGCAATATGCCGAAATGAAGGACAAGCACGACTATATGGGCCGCTTTGGGGTCGACAGCGACGCCGACATCGCGCGCACGCTGGCGATGTTTGGCGCGTTCACCGAGGGGCTGCAGCTCTTCGCGAGCTTCGCGATGCTGATGAACTTCCCGCGCTTCAACAAGATGAAGGGTATGGGGCAGATCGTCAGCTGGTCGGTGCGCGACGAAAGTCTGCATTGCGAGGGCGTCATCAAGCTGTTCCACGCCTTCTGCGCCGAGCGCGACTGCCTGACGCCCGCGGTCAAACGCGACATCCGTGAAATCTGCAATCAGGTGGTCAACCTGGAGGATAACTTTGTCGATCTCGCGTTTGAGCTGGGGCCGGTTCCGGGGATGACGCCGAAGGACATCAAGAAATACGTCCGTTACATCGCCGACTGGCGGCTGAAGCAACTGGGGCTGAAGGAAGTCTACATGGTGGACGATCATCCGCTTCCCTGGCTGCAGCCGCTGTTGAGCGGTGTGGAACACGCCAACTTCTTCGAAACCCGCGCGACCGAATATTCGAAGGCTGCGACGCGCGGCAGTTGGAACGAGGTGTGGGACGCCTTCGACCGGCGCCAATCGGCGAAACTGGCGCCTGCGGCGAACGAGGGCGGGGAAGCGGATGCCCCGCTGCTTGCAGCTGTTGGGGTGGCGGCGGAGTAGGAGCGTGGCTGATGGCGGGGTCTAGAGCGCTCATCGTGGTGTGCGATCAATGACTACGCTCGATTGCTGCCAATTTGGTGTAGCGCGTCGACCGGAGTTGGTGGTGAACGATCGGGTCGCGCTGCACGTATCGCTGTAACGTCGCTTCAAAAGACGGTTGGGCGTTTCGCCAAAAATGTCCAAGGGCGAAGCTCGCACCAACATGCTGAAGGTGGTCACATACGGCGGAGCACGAGCATCCGATTCTCGGCGGGCATGCGAACGATGCGGTCGAGTGTGAAGCCTGCGGCTTCGGCGGTGGTGAGGACGGTCGTCAGGTCGCGGACACCCCAGCGGGGGTCGCGGGCGCGGAGCGAGCGGTCGAAGGCGAGGTTGCTCTCGGCGGTCGCTGCGCCTTCGAGATAGGGGCCGTAGAGGATCAGGGCTCGGGCGTCCCCTTGACCGTGCTGCGCCCGGTCCCCCTCCCTGGGCGGGGCTTGGGGAGGAACGGGGATGGCGTCGTCTTGCGGTCGCGCTAGCAGGCCGGCGGCTCCGTCAAGCAGGCTAAGCGTCGCCTCCCAGGGGGCGATGTGGATCAGGTTGATCGCCAGCACCGCGGCGACGGGGCCGGGGACGCCCCAGTCGGGTGCCATGACGTCGATCGACAGCGGCGGGCGTACGTTGGGCAGCGGGCACGTCCACGCGCGGATCGAGGCGTGGCGGGCGCGGTCGGGTTCGCTGGGCTGCCAGTCAAGCCCTGGCAACGCCGCGGCGAAGTGCGCGGCGTGCTGGCCGGTGCCGCTCGCCAGCTCCAGCACCAGGCCGCTCGGCGGCAGCACCTCGCGCAGAACGGAGAGGATCGGCTCGGCATTGCGCTCGGCGGCGGGAGAGGTTTCGCGGGCGTCCATGCACCGTGCTTACCCGCCGGAAGCAGGCGGGCGGAAGCGTTGGGATTGCGATGGAACCACGTGGCAGGTGGCAACCCCACCAGGGCGAGCCGCAACTCGTTGAAAGGGCATCAGCTTATCGGATCAGCACCCGGCAAGC
Organism: Sphingomonadaceae bacterium; assembly: GCA_032249695.1. Classification (GTDB taxonomy): domain Bacteria; phylum Pseudomonadota; class Alphaproteobacteria; order Sphingomonadales; family Sphingomonadaceae; genus JAVVHE01. Next base: position 139,285 of record JAVVHE010000004.1, read on the forward strand.
CGCCGCTCCGGATAGCGTAGGCCGGAAGCGGAAGCGCCGCAGCTTATGACCGTGGCAACCAGCCCCGCGCCGCCGCTCACTCCGAAACGCGCATCGCCCGCGCTTTCAGGTACGCGTACAGCTCATCGCGCTCGCGCTTGGTGAGATGCGGGAAGCATTCGCGCGCGACCGTCGACATGGGTTCCTTCACCTCGTGGCCGTCGCTGGCCTTGCCCGTCGTCAGCAGCGTTTCGAACTCGGCGCGGCTGTAGCTCGCAGCGATGATCAGGTTCGGCGACCAGTCCTCCTCGCCGTTCAGCTGCGGGCCGTGGCATGTGCCGCATGCGGTCTCGGCGATATAGCGGCCGCGCGCGTGCGCCGCCCCGGCCTCGATCGGGCGCTTGCCCTCGGCCTCGCGCATCCACGCGCTGATCGGCTTGGCCTTGGGCGGCACTTTGGGATCGGGCGTCGGCTCGCCGGCCGGCTTCAGCGTACGCAGGTACGCGATGATCGCGTCCAGGTCCGATGCGGCGAGGTAGCGGAACATGTCGGCCGGCATGCTGTAAAGCTCGCCGCGGCGCGGGTGGACGCCGCGGGTCAGCACGCCGCGCAGTTCCGCGTCGCTCAGCTTGGGCACCTCCAGCGTCAGGTTTGAAGCGTAAAGCGCCGCCTTCCCATCGGGCGTGCTGCGGAACAGGCGGCCGGTCAGCGCGGGCGTATGGCACTCGGTGCAGTGGAGCACATAAGTCAGTCGCTCGCCGTGGCTGATCTGCGCCGGTCCGGAGCTTGCAACGCCGTCATAAGTCGGCGTTTTCGCTTGCGCTGCCCCCACCAGAGCCAGCGACACCAGTCCGATAGCCAAGCGCATCGTCACCTCCTGCGCCAGGCCAGAGCGGCCCGGCAGCAGCGACGATACGGATCAGAAACGTGGTGCCAAGTGTAAAATATCGTGAGATAATCGTCAGATCAGCCCAGCGCGTCACCTGACTTAGTTCGCCTTCTTGAGACTGCTCGCATAGAGAGCAGAACAGTAACTCCCAGTTCTACAAACATCGAAGATCGTTGCTCAGGAATTCGATAGGAACCTGTTATAGGTCCTCTTCCAACAAACACTCCGTTGTTCCAAACAATGACCTCAGATTGCTGGAAGCCCGAATGGTCCGGAAATAATACCGGTAACCAATAACCTAAGACGACGTTGTCGAGCCTCGTCGAAAAGCCAATTGATAACACCAATCCTGGGGTGAATGACGAAACGGCAGTAGCAAAGCTGTATCCACATGGATAAAGGTAATCGTGGTGACAGCCTGTGTAAGACGCACTGAGATTCCGGACTGTCGCGCCTATAGGGCGCGTTGAATTTGGTAAGCCAACCGAATTAAAAGTCACTGTCCCGGTCTGAGGAGACACGTCGTAAACGGTGAACCCTGTCAAGATCGCCGAAGGC
>JAVVHE010000005.1:0-138565 GCA_032249695.1 Sphingomonadaceae bacterium
CGACCAGGCTGCTGAAGCAGCCTGGTCGGCGCCGCGACTAGGCCCGTCGTCCATGGCGTCTCCTTTCACCGGTTAGGTGCGCGGCGCGCCAAATGGCACGGGTTCGCAGATCAATCTCGGTATCAGTTCGACCTAGATCTGCATCCGGTTCCGAGATGCACCAAGATGCAACGGGGCGGCCCGTTAGCGGATCAATGCGCCACTCCATCATCGGCGCGGACGCGCGACGGATAGCGACGACGCTCAGGCGGACGACTCTGAACGGGATCACCGTCCCTTGATCGGGACGTGAGCTGACTTGCGTGTGGAGAATGTTCTTCATGTCTCACCTCACTGGCGCGCCGCACAGGCCGCCACGGGCGAGACTGATCAATCAGCCCTTACCGGGACGCACCTTGCGGCGTGTACTTTCGACTACTGTCGCTGGGCATTGGGTTGATCTTTCCACCTTGGGAGCGGCCAGCCTCAACGGGCCGCGTCTTGGCTAAGCGCCCTCGCGATGCGAAAGTCAAGGGTGCATCAGTCGCGAATCACCAGATGCGGCCGTCGGTGAAGCACGGCGCGCCGATCGTGCGATCGAGCGCCAGCCGGTGGGCCCCGGGCCACGCGTCGGTCGCGCCCAGCGGCGATGGCCAGCCGCGGCTGTTGTCTGACGCGGTCTCTCCCGGGACGAGCGGGTCTTACGCCTCGGCGCACTGCCGACCGCCGTGCTCGATTTTTTCAGGCCGGGCAGCTTCCGCTGGCGGGGTGACCCGGCTCAGCGGGCGCGCTCGCCGAGCACGTCGAGCACGTCGCTCAGCGCCACCCCGCGCGCGCGCAGCAGCACCAGCAGGTGATAGAGCAGGTCCGCCGCCTCGCTCGCCAGCTCGGCTCCGTCGCCGGCCGCGCCAGCGAGCGCGGTCTCGACGCCCTCCTCACCGACCTTCTGCGCTGCGCGCTTGGGGCCGCGCGCCAGCAGTCTGGCGGTATAGCTAGCCTCCGGATCGGCACCGGCGCGCGCGGCGATGGTGCGTTCCAGCGCGGCGAGACCGCCGATGCCGGGCGCGTCCGCCTCGCCGAAGCACGAGGTGGTTCCGAGATGACAGGCCGGTCCCGTCGGCTCGACGCTCAGCAGGATCGTATCGCCGTCGCAGTCGGTCGTCGCCGACAGCACGCGCAGCCGGTTGCCGCTCGTCTCGCCCTTGCGCCAGCGCGCCTGCCGCGAGCGCGAGAAGAACGTCGCCTCGCCGCTCTCCAGCGTTTCGGCGAGCGAAGCCTCGTCCATCCACGCCAGCATCAGCAGCTGCAGCGTCGCGGCGTCCTGCGCAATCGCGGGGAGGAGACCCTTGGACCAATCGGGCGTGGGGCCTGCAAGCGTCAGCATCGCGGCCGTTTTCCCGAAAGGCGCGCGCGCCCGCAAGGGGCAGCGCCGTCGGCGCCTGCGTCCGGATCAGAGCAGATGTTTAAGTCCGCGCCAATCAGGCCGTCTCATGCCTGTATGCGATGGTTCCGCACCCTGCCAAAGGCTCCGGTCGGATGGAGCACGTTGCTGTCGCTGACCGATAGCAGCGATGAGGCAGCCGCTGAGCTGCGACAGCGCCAGCTTGCGATGTTCACCCGGCTGGTGCCGCTGTCGACGGTTGCCGTGCTGGCGCTCGCGGCGGGGCTTGCGCTGTCGGCCGGCAGCGGACGCAACGAGATCGTGGCGTGGCTGTGGCTGGCGATCGTCACCGTGCTGACGCTGGGTTTCGCCGCGATCGTCTGGGGCCTGCGGTCCAACGCGGCCGAGCAGGGCGTCGATGCCGGGACGATTCGTCTTGTCGCGGCTTTGTCGGGGGTGGTCGCGGTCGCGTATAATTTCTACAGCGTGCTACTGCTGGTGCGCGGCGGCGCCCCGCACGAATATTACGCGTCGGGGTCGACCCAGCTCGCCATGATGATCGCGGGGCTGTATTTGTTCTCGGCGATTCCGCTCGCGGCCATCGTGTTCCTGGGCGCGGGACTGATCTTCTATTCGGGGACGGTTGCGTTTCTGATTGGCTCAGGCCTGATCCCCTTGGTCTCCGCCGTCGTGCCGGCGGGGCTGGCGGTCATCGTCTTCGCAGCGATCCTGCACGGCGCGGCTGCGCAGGCAGTCAATGAGCGGACGCTCATCGAAATGCGCTCGCGCGGGGACGTGATCGCGATGCTGCTGCACGAGATCGAGCAGAATGGCCGAGACTGGCTGTGGGAAGTCGACGCCGAGATGCGCCTCCAGCACCTCTCCGCCCGCTTCGCCGAGGAGTTCGGCTGGACAGAGCGACAGCTGCGCGGCCGCGCCTTCCTCGGTGCGACGCTGAAGCCCGGTGGTGACATCGAGCGCATCCGCGATGCGGTCGAGGAGCGGCGCAGCTTCCGCAATCTGCTCGTCTCCGTCGAGCTGCGCGGCGAGCGGCGCTGGTGGTCGATGTCGGGCAGCCCGCGCCGCGACTCGTCGGGCCGCTTCATCGGCTTCATCGGGGTCGGCGCCGACGTGACGGACCTGCGCCGTAGCCAGGAACAGATCGAGCGCATGGCGAACCAGGACGGGCTGACCGGCCTCGCCAACCGCACCGTGCTGCGCAAGGCCGTCGCGGATGCGCTCGCCGACGCGCACGCACAGCGCCAGCCGGTCGCGCTGCTGCTGATCGACCTCGATCGCTTCAAGGCGGTCAACGATACGCTCGGCCACCTCGCCGGCGACCGGCTGCTGCGCGACGTCGCCGCGCGGCTGGCGTCGGCTGCGCCCGCGTCGGCGCTGACCGCGCGGCTCGGCGGCGACGAGTTCGCGATGGTGCTCCCCGGCTCGTCGCGCGCTGCGGCCGAGGCGGTCGGGCGGCTGATCGTCGAGCGGCTCACCGAACCGTTCGAGCTCAACGGCAAGAGCGTCGCGATCGGTGGCAGCGTCGGCGTCGCGGTCGGGCCCGAGGATGGAGCGCAGCTGGACGAGCTGTTCCGCGCCGCCGACCTCGCGCTTTACCGCGCCAAGGAGGACGGCCGCGGCCTCGTCCGCGTCTATGATCGCGGCCTCAGCGACGCGGCCGAGGAGCGCCGCGAGCTCGAGGCGGCGCTGCGGGGCGCGCTGACGAGCAACCAGCTGTCGCTCGACTTCCAGCCGATCTACCGGCTGGGCACCGGCGGGGTGCGCGGGTTCGAGGCGCTGCTGCGCTGGGCGCATCCGAAGCGCGGGCGGATCCCGCCCAACGTCTTCATCCCGATCGCCGAGGAGGCGGGGTTGCTCGATCCGATCGGCGAGTGGGTGATCCGCACCGCGTGCGCGTGGGCTACGCGCTGGCCCGACAGCATCGATGTGTCGGTCAACCTGTCGCCGTCGCAGCTTGTCAACCCGCGCCTGCCAGCCGTCGTGCTGAACGCGCTCGCCACCGCGGGGCTGGCGCCGCATCGGCTGGAGCTGGAAATCACCGAGAATGTGCTGATGAGCGAGAGCGACGCAAACCGGGCCGCGCTCGCGCAGCTCGCCGCGATCGGCGTGCGCCTGGGGCTCGACGATTTCGGGACGGGCTACTCAACGCTTGGCTATCTGCGCTCGTCGGTCTTTTCGACGATCAAGATCGATCGCAGCTTCGTGCGCGAATCGGTCGACGGCGGCGGGCAGTCGGCGCAGATCGTGCGCACCATTGTCGAGCTGGCCGAGCGGCTGGGCATGGAGACGGTCGCCGAGGGCGCCGAAACCTCGGAGGAGCTTGAAGCGGTCCGCGCGCTCGGCTGCCGCAGTGTCCAAGGCTATTTCACCGGCCGCCCGATGCCGCCCGAGGCCGCGACCGAGCTCGCTCTCACGTCGCACGCGTCCGCCGACGCCCAGCCCGCCAACACGCGCATCCTGCGCGCTGCATGACGGAGCGCGCATCCTGCGCCCAGCCCGCCAGCACGCAGATCCTGCGCGCTGCGTGACGGAGCGCCGGGAGCGATCCGGCCGGAGTGGTGGCGTGCGGATGCGTTCGCCGCAAGGCGCCCATGGTCCCGCCCGGCCTTGTCCGGCACTGCGGGCGAGCGCATGCTTCCCATGCTGACCAGACAGCGCGCGGCCGTTACGCTCCGAGCTCGGGCCGGCGGGCGACATCACGGGCGTGACCGCACAATCGCGCTGCATCCCCGTCGGACCATTCGCGCGGCCCCCTCGGCCTCAAACGCAACGGGATCGCGTCAATCCGCCGGGATGACGCGATCGACAGAGCGCGCGAGCCGACCCGACCTTACCCCAGCCGGATGATGCTCAGCTGGCGTCCGTAGTCCGCCTCGCCCGCGTGGGTGGTGCGGCGGTAGCTGAACCAGCGCTCGGGTTCGGTGTAGGTGTCGGGCGCCGCGGCATCGACGATGGTGACGCCCGCCGCCCGAAGCTGGTGCGCGACGAAGCCCGGCAGATCGAACTGGAAGCGGCCCTTGGCCCCCGCCGACAGGAACTCGGGCGGAACGCGGCCCTCGAACTCCGGGCCGACTTCATAGCTCGGCTGCGCGATGCACGGGCCGACCGCGGCGACGATGCGTCTGCGCTCGGCGCCATATTCCTCCATCGTCGAAACGACGCTTTCGATCACGCCGCCCACCGCGCCCTTCCACCCGGCGTGAGCGGCGCCGATCACCTTCGCGCGGGCGTCGGCCAGCAGCACCGGCGCGCAGTCGGCAGTCAGCACGCCGAGCGCGAGGCCGGGCACCCAGCTCACCATCGCGTCGGCTCCGGGCCGTTCGTCGTCGAGAATCGGGCACGCGACCTCGACCGTCCGCGCGCCGTGCACCTGGCGCACCGTCACCAGCGCGTCGGCTCCGTCGATCGCGGCGAGCGCACGCGCCCGGTTCTCGCGCACCGCAGCGGGGTTGTCGCCCGAGCCAAGCCCCGCGTTCAGCGACGCGTAGAGCCCCTTCGAAACACCGCCGGTGCGGCCCAGAAAGGCATGGCTCACGTCGCCGAGCACGGGGGAGCGATGGACGGTGAGCGCGCTCACAGGAGTCGCCACCAGACATGCTCCGCGTCGGCCTGGGAGCCGACCATGAAATGATAGTCGCCCAGATGCGTGTAGCCGCGGCGCGCATAGAAGCGCTTGGCGCGATGGTTATCGCTGAACACCGACAGGGTGACCGCCTGCGCGCCAGCTCTCCGCGCGTGGCTCTCCGCCCAGTCCATAAGCGCGTCGGCAACGCCCTGTCCGCGCAGCGCGGCGGTGAGGTACAGGCGTTTCAGCTCCAGCGTCGGCACACCCTCCGGCACGAAGGGCAGCGCGTTGGGCGCGACGACTCCATAGCCGCGGACGGCGCCGCCGGTCTCGACGAAGCGCGCAGCGACGCCGGGCTTGGCGAGCAGCGCCCGGCACGCCGCTTCCGAATGATCGCTCTCGATGAAAGCGTCGAGATCGGCGGCGCTGTAGAGATGGCCGAACGTCTCGACGAAGGTGTCGCGGCCGATGCGCGCCAGCTCGGCTGCGTCGGCCGGCGTCACGTCGCGATAGCGGACGGCAGTGCGGACATCGATGTTGTTCATGGCTTGGGAAACCCGGCGGGGTCGGGCCAGCCGCGGCCGGTCATAACCACCGCCTTGAACAGCGCCCCCATATGCTGCGCGCCGGTAAGGCGGAGCGCGGCGGCCTGCAAGCGCGCCGCGTGCGCGGGGTTGGCGCGGGCGAGCGCGGCGGTGCGTTCGTGCAGCCCGACCGCGGCGAGCAGCGTGCCTTGCGGGATCGGCCCGTGGACTGCGCATCCGGCATCGAGCGCCGCCTGCTTCAGCGCAGCGAAGTCGACATGGGCGGTGAGGTCGCTCTCGCCCGGGTCGGCGAACACTGGCACCGGCTCACCGCCGCGCATCGCCTGCAGCGTGTCGCCGATCGCACCCTCGGCGCCGTAGTCGACAACCAGCATGGCGCCCCCCCGCCGGGCGAGGCGCCAGGCGAGTTCCCGGACGATCCGTTCAGCCTGCGGCCGCAGCTCGACGATCGCGCCGGGGGGCGCATCGTCGGGCAAGCCGGGCGGGGGCGCGGCAGGCAGGTCGATCAGCGCCAGCGCGCCGTCGGGGTCACAGCCGACATGCTGCTCGGCCCAGCCGGTTGCGGTGCGAACCCAGCGCTCGATCGGCAGAGCGTCGAAAAACTCGTTTGCCAGCACAATCAGCGGCCGGTCGGCAGGCAGCGTCGCGACGCTGTCGTGCCACACTGCGCCGGGCACCCTCCGGGCCTGCTCGCCGCGCAGGCGCGGCGAGGTCTCGACGAGATGCACCTCGGGCCGCCAGCCGATTTTTGCTGCGGCGCGCAACGAGTCGGCCATCAGCACGCCGCGTCCCGGCCCCAGCTCCACCAGCGCGACCTCGGAGCGGCCGCAAACGTCCCAAAGGTCGCAACTCCACAGGCCCAGACACTCGCCAAAGGCCTGCGAAAGCTCTGGAGACGTGGCGAAATCGCCTCCAAACGGGTCGGTTCGGGCGTAATAATGCGCGTTGGCGCGCTCAAAATAGCGCGCAAATGGCATGGGTCCGTGGAGCAGGAGGTGCGCGCGGACTGCCTCCGCGAAGCTGCCGCTCACGCCGCCGCGGGCGCGGGTTCGTCGGCGGTGAGAGCAGCGGCGGGGCGCTGCAGCAGGCCGCGCGCGATCAGCACGAGCCCGCCCGCGATCATCGGCAGGCACAGCAGCTGGCCGCGCGTGAAGCCCCACAGGATCGCCACGCCCGCATCGGGTTCGCGCACGAATTCAACGCCGTAGCGGAAGACGCCATAGAGCAGCAGGAACAGCCCGGCGATCAGCCCCGAGCGGAGGCGGGCGCGGGTCAGCCAGAACACCGCTCCCAGAATGACGAACAGCGCAATCCCCTCCAGCCCCGCTTCATAGAGCTGGCTGGGGTGTCGCGGCGCCCCGAGCGGATCTTTGGGGAAGATGATTCCCCAGCTGCCATCGGTCGGCCGCCCCCACAGCTCCCCGTTCACGAAATTGGCCAAACGCCCCAGAAACAGGCCGATCGGCGCAGCGGTTGCCACGTAATCCACGACGCGCCAGCCATCCAGACCGTGGTTGCGCGCATAGAGCAGGATCGCGAGGCCGACACCCACCATGCCGCCGTGAAAGCTCATGCCGCCGTGCCAAATCTCGAACGCCATCAACGGGTTGGCGCCAAGCTCTTGCCAGTCGGCATAGAAGATCAGCCACGCCAGCCGCCCGCCCAGGATGATGCCGACGGTCGCCCATGTGACGAGATCGTCGATATGGCGCGGCTCGGCGGGGCGGCCGGGCAGCCGCAGCATCCGGGCGACGTAGGCCCAAGCGAGCAGAATGCCCGCGATATAGGCCAGCGCATACCATCGCAGCGCGAACGGGCCGATCGCGAACAGCTCGCTCGACAGGCCGAAGCTGGTGAACGGCACGGGGTGGTTCAGGAAATCGAGCATCACGTCCGCCTTAGCGCCCCGCCGCGCACGGCGGGAGGGGTCTGCCGCTTACGCCACCGCGCGCGCCTCCATCAGCGCGTGGAGCGCCGGGATCAGTTCATCGTAGTGCGCGATGAGCGCGTCGGCGCCGAGGTCGTCGACCGATTCCGCTGAAAAACCAAAGCGGACCGCCACGGTCGGCACCCCCGCAGCGTGACCCGCCTGCGTGTCGAAATGCGTGTCGCCTACGAACGCGGCGCTGTGCGCCTCTCCGCCCGCGGCGCGGATCGTCGCCAGCAGATGCTCCGGGTCGGGCTTGCGGACGGGCAGGCTGTCGCCGCCGAGGATCGCGCTGAACCGATGCGCCCAGCCGAGAGCTTCGATCAGCTGCCGCGCCAGCCGCTCGTTCTTGTTGGTGCAGATCGCGAGGCGGCACTCGGCCGCCAGCAGCGCATCCAACGCGGCGGCGACTCCCGGATAGGGGCGGCTGAGGTCGGCGATGTGTGCCGCATAGTATTCCAGGAACAGTGGCATCATCGCTGCGGTCAGCTCGCGCGCTTCGCCGCCGGTTCTCGCAAGCCCACGCTCGATCAGCTTCAGGGCACCCGATCCCACCATGTCGCGCACGTCGGCTTCGGGCACCGGCTCGCGGCCCAGCGTCACCAGCGCGTGATTCAACGCGGTGGTCAGGTCGGGCCCGGTGTCGACGAGCGTGCCGTCGAGATCGAAGACGATCGTGGCGGGAAGGGTCACTCGGGCCTCGCTGCTGCGCTGCGGCAGCGCTATGGCGCGGCCGAAGCGGCTGTGGCAATGCCGTCGAAAACTCCGAAGGAACGCATATCCATGGCCGAGCGACCCGTCGCCGCGATCATCCTCGCCGCGGGCAAGGGCACGCGGATGAAATCGGGGCTGCACAAGGTGCTGCACCCGATCGCGGGGCGGCCGATGCTGCTGCATCTGCTGGCGAGCGTCGGCGAACTGCAACCTCAGCGGACAGTGGCCGTGGTCGGCGCGCTGGGCGAGCAGGTGGACGCCGCGATCGGCGGCAGCGGTGCTGTCGTGGTGCGGCAGGAGCCGCAGCTGGGTACCGCGCACGCGGTTCAGCAGGCCGAGGCGGCGCTGAGCGGCTTCGATGGCGACGTGCTCATCCTCTATGGCGACGTGCCGCTCGTCAGCGCGGCGACGATGCGCCGGATGCTCGCTGCGCTGCGCGACGGCGCACCGGCGGCCGTCGTGCTGGGCTTTCGGCTTGCAAACGCGGGGGCCTATGGCCGGATCATTGCCGACGCTGATGGCACGATCGCCAAGATGGTCGAGTATAAGGACGCCTGCGAGGCGGAACGCGCGGTGACGCTGTGCAACTCGGGCCTGATGGCGGTGCGATCGGCCGACCTGTGGCCGCTGCTGGCGCGGGTGAGCAACGACAACGCAGCGCGCGAATACTACCTGCCCGATATCGTGATGATCGCCCGCGCGGACGGCCGTCCGAGCCGTGTTGTCGAGACCGGGGCTGCCGAAGTGAGCGGCGTCAACAGCCGCGCGGAACTCGCCGAGCTGGAGCGCGCCTGGCAGGCCGGCCGCCGCGCGCAGGCGATGGCCGACGGTGTGACGCTGATCGCGCCCGAGACCATCTGGTTCGCGCATGATACCGCGCTTGGCCGCGAGGTAACGGTGGAGCCCAATGTGGTGTTCGGGCCGGGCGTGCGCGTGGCCGACGGCGCCACGATCCGCGCCTTCAGTCATCTGGAGGGCGCGAGCGTCGGCGAGGGCGCGATTGTTGGCCCCTACGCTCGGCTACGGCCCGGCGCCGAGATCGGCGCCCGCGCGCATGTCGGCAATTTCGTCGAGGTCAAGAAAGCGCGGCTGGGCGAGGACGCGAAGGTCAATCACCTCAGCTACATCGGCGACGCCGAGGTGGGCGCGCGGGCCAATATCGGCGCGGGCACAATCACCTGTAATTACGACGGGTTCGCCAAGCATCTGACCACGATCGGCGAGGGCGCGTTCATCGGATCGAACTCGGCGCTGGTTGCGCCCGTGCGCATCGGCGCGGGCGCGATCGTCGGGGCCGGATCGTCCATCACTCGCGACGTGCCTGATGGCGCGCTGGGCGTCGCGCGCGGGGTGCAGGAGGTGCGCGAGGGCTGGGCGTCGCGCTTCCGCAGCGCGCGCACCCGCTCCAAGGCGGCCGAATAGGCGCCAACGGCGCTGACAGCTCGCGGCTTTTCCCCTAGTGCCCCTGCTTGAGGGCGGGCGGCGGAGACACGACAGCAACCATGTGCGGCATCATCGGAATCCTCGGCGACAGCGAGGCGGCACCCCGCCTGTTCGAAGGCCTGAAACGGCTGGAATATCGCGGCTATGACAGCGCGGGCATCTGCACGGTGGATCACGACCAGTTCCACCGAGCGCGCGCCAAGGGCCGCCTCGCCAACCTCGGCGCGCTGCTGGCCGAACAGCCGCTGCCCGGCAGCGCGGGCATCGCCCACACGCGATGGGCTACGCACGGCGCCGCCACCGACGAGAACGCGCATCCGCACATCGTCGGCGATGTGGTCATCGTCCACAATGGCATCATCGAGAATTTCAAGCCGTTGCGCGACATGCTGATCGCCGAGGGGCGGCAGTTTCTCAGCGAAACCGATACCGAAGTCGTCGCCCACCTGATCGCGCGCGAGCGCGAGGCCGGCGTGTCGCCGATCGATGCGGTGAAGCGCGTGCTGCCGCAGATCCACGGCGCCTTTGCGCTGGCGGTGATGTTCCGCGACGAGCCCGATCTGCTGATCGGCGCCCGAATGGCCGCGCCGCTGACGGTGGGCTATGGCGACCGCGAGAATTATCTCGGCTCCGACGCGCTGGCACTCGCGGGCCTTACCCAGCGCATCTGCTATCTAGAGGAAGGCGACTGGGCCGTCATCCGGCGCGAGTCAGTGCAGGTCTATGACCGCGAGAACAACGCGGTCGAGCGGCCTGTGGTGGCGAGCGGGGTCAGCGCGCAACTGACCACCAAGGGCAACCATCGCCACTTCATGCAGAAGGAGATTTACGAGCAGCCCGTCGTCGTCGCGCAGACGCTGCAATCTTATCTTCGTCCGCTGGAAGAAAGAGTTGCGCTGCCGCAGATGGACTTCGATCTCGGCAAGGTCGAACGTGCTGTGATCGTCGCGTGCGGTACTGCAAGTTATGTCGGGCTTATCGGCAAATATTGGATCGAACAGTTCGCGCGTTTGCGGGTCGAGGTCGATGTCGCATCCGAGTTCCGCTATCGCGATCCGGTATTGCTGCCCGATACTCTCGGTATCGTTGTCAGCCAGTCGGGCGAGACGGCCGATACGCTCGCTGCGCTGCAGCACATGAAGGCGCACGGCGTCACGACAGCGGGCATCATCAACGTGCCGACGAGCTCGATGGCGCGGCAGGTGGAACTGCTGTTGCCGACTCACGCCGGTCCGGAGATTGGCGTCGCGTCGACCAAGGCCTTCACCTGCCAGCTTGCAGTGATGGCGGCGCTAGCGACCAACCTTGCCCGCGCGCGCGGCAAGCTCTCGCCTGAAGGCGAGCGCGAGATCGTGCAAGAGCTCGCCGAGGCGCCCGCCGCGATGGGCAAGGCACTGGAAATGGACGAGCCGATCGCGGCCATCGCGCACGAAATCGCGAAGGCACGCGACGTGCTCTATCTCGGCCGTGGGATCGACTATCCGATGGCGCTGGAAGGCGCGCTGAAGCTGAAGGAAATCAGCTACATCCATGCCGAGGGCTATGCTGCCGGCGAGATGAAGCACGGGCCGATCGCGCTGATCGACGAGCATGTGCCGGTGATCGTGCTGGCGCCATCGGGGCCGCTGTTTGAGAAGACGGTTTCGAACATGCAGGAGGTCCGCGCACGCGGCGGGCGCGTCGTGCTGATCTCCGACGCCGAAGGGATCGCGCAGGCAGGCGACGGCTGCCTGGCGACGATCGCCATGCCGCGCGTGCATCCGCTGATCGCCCCTCTGGTCTATGCAGTCCCGGTGCAGCTGTTGGCGTATCACGTGGCAGTCGCGAAGGGCACCGATGTCGACCAGCCGCGCAATCTGGCGAAATCGGTGACGGTGGAGTAAAACCTGGAGCCGGTCCTCTAGAGCTTCGTTCCAGCCTCCGAACTACGCGACCACGCCGACGAACTCATCGCATGCGCGCAAGGCGGGCGACGTATCACGTTCACGCGTGACGGCGCGCCGGTGGCTGAATTCGCCCCGACAGCCGCGCCTGCGACGCTTCGACCGACTAGAGACGGTATGCGAGTTTTGTCGAGCGGCTGCGGATCGCGCATCAGGAACTCGCGCGGCACCCACGCATAATCGCAAGCTTCGGAGGTATGTCACCTCCGTTTCCCGTGTGGGGGTGACCGTCAAGCATCAAGCGGTGCGCTTGTCGCTCCAGAACAGGCCCAGCTTGCTCGCAGCATCCTTGTTCATGCGCGGCACAAGGCCCCTGCACCTGAACCTCGAGCGCGCGGCGCACGTCCTCACGCACGCCCCGGCCACCCGCGATCCGTTCGACCGGATACTGGAAGTGCACTCGCCGGCCGCGCTCGCTGACTTGGGTTTGTAACGGTCGCCGGCTAGAGCGCCCTCATGAAGCTCGTCCTCTCCGCGGCGCTTGCCGCGCTTGCAGTCACCGCCGCCCATGCTGCCCCGCGCCCGCGCGTCGCCAAGGCCGCGCCCGCTGCGCCGCGCATCCGGAATGTGATCGTGATGATCTCCGACGGGGCTGGGTACAACTCGATTGAGGCCACGAGGCTTTGGACGGGCAAGCCGCTCACTGTCGATGATCCGCGCTTCCTGCGCGCGGCGATGAGCACCTATCCGCTGACGCATGGGAACGATCCGCGCCCCGGTCCCGACGGGCTGAAGCAGGATCCGCGCGCGGTCTATGACAGCGCCAGAAGCTGGGACACCGCCGCTGCACCGGCGGACTACAAATGCCCGAAAGGCTATAAGACCGGCTTCGCAGGCTACAGCTGGAATTGCGAGACCTATCCCGACAGCGCCAATACGATGTCGGCGATGATGAATGGGAATAAGTCGTACAATAATGCCATCAACACCGATGGCCGCGGCACGCCTCTAGTGTCGGCGGCTGAAGTCGCGGTCGCCGCGGGCCGCGTTGCGGGTGCCGTGACGACCGCGCAGATCAGCGACGCGACGCCGGCCGCGGGCGGAGGCGCGCACGCAGCATCACGCTACGCGCGCGTCGGCGTCGCCGACGAGATGTTCGGACGCGGGCTGCTGTCGGTGATCGGCGGCGCGGGCAATCCAGATTTTTCCGATGACGCCACGCAGCGTGATCCGGCCGAGAAGGACCGTTTCGAATGGATCGGCGCGCCGCTGTGGGCTGACCTTAAGAGCGGGCGGAATGACAGCCACCAGAACTGGCTAAAATGGACGCTGATCGACGACCGCGCACGCATCCAGGCGATTGCCGATGGCCGTGAACCCGCGCCCGACCGCCTGGCGATGATCGCCAAGGCCAAGGACGGTATCGCGCAATATCGCGGCGGGCTGAAGGCTTCGGCGACCGAGGAGCCGTTCGCGACGCCCGTGCCCGAAGCGCAGCCGACGTTGCCCGAACTCGCCCGCGCCGCGCTCGCCCGCCTGGCATCTGGCGCGAAGGGCTTCTTCCTGATGATCGAGGAATCGAACACCGACCGCGCCGCCCACGCCAACAATCTGGGCCGCGTGATCGAGGCGCGCATCAGCTTCGAGACGACGGTCAAAGCCGTGCTCGACTATGTCGACCAGCCGGGCGACGCGATCGACTGGTCCAACACGCTGCTGGTGGTGACTGCCGATCACGACCATCTGCTGACGGGGCCCGATGGTGACAAGGTGCCGTTCCAGCCCGTCAAACCCAGTCCGCATGGGGCAGGCCATCTGCCGCTCCACCAGTGGTTCTCGCACAGCCATTCGAACCAGCTTGTCCCCATCTGGGTCTATGGCGCGGGCGCCAACCAGCTGATCGCGAAAGCGACGAAGCGCGATCAATATTGCGATCCGCAGCATCGCTGCTTCGGGCGCGGCAAGTATCTGGACAACACCGATCTCGGCCGCTTCCTGCTCGCGACGCTGAAGCGCTGACGCTCAGCGCTGCTCCTGCACTAGCCGGAGGAGCGTGCCATCGGGATCGATCAGCGCGCCGACGAGGCTGCCCCAATCCTCGCGCCGGGGGCGGTGGGCGCGGGGTTGGACGACTGTGGTCTCGGGAACGCCGGCTGCGAGGATCACAGCGAAGAAGGAGCCGACGTCGTCCAGCCGCAGGCAGCATCCAAAGGCTGACGTCAGTGGATTAAGGTTCGGGTCGCGGAAGAACTCCAGCATGATCCCGCCCCGGTGCAGGATCATCCAGCCCGCGTCGCGCCACGATCTGGTGAAGCTCAGCTTGGCGTAGAAGCGCTCGGTTGCGTCGAAAGTCGCGCGCGGAGAGGTTGGGCGTGGCGTGGTCGGGCACGGCGCTTGACTGCGCTCGGCGCCCGCTGCCACGCAAGCACGGATGCGCGAAACGGACTGGATGGAGGGCGGCTGCCACTGCGGCCGGGTGCGCTTCGCGTGCGATCCGGGCGGGGTGCCCGAACTGCTCGATTGCAACTGTTCGATCTGCGCGAAGAGCGGCTTCTTGCACCTAATCGTGCCGGCGCACCGCTTCCGCTTGCTGTGCGGCAAGGTGGAGCTGACCAGCTATCGCTTCGGCACGGGCACGGCAGTGCACCTGTTCTGCCGAACCTGCGGCGTGAAAAGCTTCTATCGCCCCCGCAGCCATCCAGACGCTTTCAGTGTCAACGCTCGGTGCCTCGACACGCGGCTCGACGCGACCGTGCGCTCGTTCGATGGTCGCAACTGGGAGCAGTCGCGCACCGCTCTCGGCTGATGCTCGCAAATAGCACGATGACGCGGCTGATCCCGTCACACGCGTATGATCACCGGCAGCGCTGCCAGGAACATGATCAGACCGACTGGGGCAAACAATGCGCGCATGCCCGAACCCTCGCTCGCCTGAACGGCGCCAGACGGCCTAAACTTTAGCAAGCGGATCATGGTTCCCGGGCCGCGCTGCGACGACAGCCGCTTGGCCGCCCGGTGTGCCGTGGCGGGGCTGGCCACGCCGAGGCAGCCGATCCATAGCCCGGCCATGAGTAGATTCGATTTCGACCTGTTCGTGATCGGCGCCGGTTCGGGCGGCGTCCGCGCCGCGCGTGTCGCCGCCGCGCACGGCGCTAAAGTGGGCATCGCCGAGGAGCACAGGGTGGGCGGCACCTGCGTCATCCGCGGCTGCGTGCCCAAGAAGCTGCTTTTCTACGGCGCGAACTTCGCCGAGGACCTGGTCGACGCACGGCGTTTCGGCTGGGACGTCGGCACGCCCCGCTTCGATTGGACGACGCTGCGCGACAATGTGCTCGCCGACGTTGACCGGCTGAACCGCGCCTACACCGACACGCTCGAACACCACCAAGTCGAAATCCGCCACAGCCATGCGCGCTTAATCGATGCTCACACAATCGATGTCGGCGGCGAGCCGGTGACCGCAAAGCACGTACTGATCGCAGCGGGCGCGCGGCCAACCTTGCCCAACATCCCAGGGATCGAGCTCGCGATCACGTCGAACGAGGTGTTTCATCTTGAGGCGCTGCCGAAGTCGATCGCGATCGTCGGCACCGGCTACATCGCGAACGAATTCGCAGGGATCATGCATGAATTGGGGGTCGACGTGACGCTCGTCGCGCGCGGGAACAGCATCCTGCGCGGCTGGGATCACAGCCTACGCGAGCGCCTGCTGGCGATCTCTTTGACGAAGGGTCTGAAGTTCCGCTTCAACGCTCTCGTGCAGCGCATCGATAAGACCTCTGGGGGCATCTCGCTGCACTTCGCCGAAGGCGAGCAGCTTGAGGCCGAGATGGTGATGATCGCGGTCGGCCGCACGCCCAACACCGAGGGCCTCGACGTAGGCGCGGCGGGCGTGGAGCTCGCGCCCGACGGTTCGGTGAAGGTCGACGAAACGCTCCGGACCTCCGCCGAGGGCGTTTACGCGGTGGGCGACGTGATCAACCGCGTGCAGCTGACCCCCGTCGCCATCCGTGAGGGGCAGGCGCTTGCCGACCATCTGTTCGCGGGCAAGCCCGTCGAGCTTGATTATGGATGTGTCGCCAGCGCGGTGTTCAGCCATCCGCCGCTCGCGAGCGTCGGGCTGACCGAAAGCGAGGCGCGCAACCGGCTCGGTCCCGTCGCAGTCTACACGTCGGACTTCCGACCGATGAAGAATGTGCTCGCCGGCCGCTCGGAGCGCGCGCTCATCAAGATGATCGTCGACGAGGCCGATCGCATCGTCGGCGCGCACATGATCGGGCCCGAAGCGCCCGAGATCATGCAGTTGATCGCAGTCGCGGTGAAGGCCAAGCTGACCAAGACGCAGTTCGATCAGACGGTGGCCATCCATCCGACAATGGCCGAGGAGTGGGTGCTGATGCGGCGCTGAGCAAACGCTGGGGCAACATCATTTCCCAAACCGTTCAGTCTGCGTTTCTTTTCTCTCCCGCTTGCGTTATTCTTCGGCTGAAAGCTGGCATGACGATCAGCGAGGGAGCGATGCACAGGAACGGCGACGGCCTTCATCAATGCGCATTCGGGCGGCTCTGCTTGGGCAGCTTTGCCGCTTTCGCGCTGTGCCTGGGGCTGCTGTCGCTGCTCTGATCCGCCCGCGCGCGCGCGCGCCGAGGTGGGGGTCTTCTGCGCGTCGCCGCGTAAACACTGCATGGCCACGCTCGCCGCCCCACCATCTGCCGTCGCCGAAAATCGCTTCGGACTCGGCGCGCGCCCGGACAGCGCCCCGCCCTCCGACGGCGCAGATTGGTTGAAGGCTCAGCTGAAAAGCTTCGTGCCGAACCCGCCCGCGCTATCGCAGGGCGGCGACACGCCGACGATCATCCGGATGCTCGCCGAATATCGCAAAGCCCGGCAGCAGGCGAAACGTGCGGGCGACGAGGCGGCGCTCGCTGCGGCCAAGCAGGAAAACCCGGTCGGACCAGCCTACCGGTTGCAAGCCGCCGCGCGGCTGTCGACCGCCGTCACGACCGACACGCCGTTCGCCGAGCGGCTGGTGCATTTCTGGGCCAACCACTTCGCGGTCTCGATCGACAAGGAAGTGACGCGCGGCCTGGCCGGGTGCATGGAGTTCGAGGCGATCCGCCCGAACATGGCCAAGCATTTCGTCGAAATGTGGCTCGCCGTGATGGAGCATCCTGCGATGCTCCTCTATCTCGATCAGGCGCAGTCGATCGGGCCGGATAGCGCAGTCGCGCGGCTGGCGGCCATGCGCGGCGGCAGGACGCTCGGCCTCAACGAGAATCTCGCGCGCGAAGCCATGGAGTTGCACAGCCTCGGCGTTCGGACCGGCTACACGCAGGCGGACGTCACCGAGCTTGCGCGCGCGCTGACCGGCTGGACGGTGAGCGGCTTCGCGCGCGGCCCGGCGGCGAAGCTGTTCCAGGGCGTGCCCGACGGCAAATTCTATTTCGTCGAGGCGATGCACCAGCCGGGCGCGCGTACCGTGCTCGGCAAGAAATACCGCGACGAAGGTTCCAAGCAGGCGCTCAGCATCCTTGTCGATCTGGCGCAGCGGCCCGAGACAGCGAACCACATCGCCACCAAGCTCGCGCGCCACTTCATCGCCGACGATCCACCGCCGTCGGCGGTCAAGCGGCTGGCGCGCGTGTTTCAAGAGACGCAGGGCCACCTGCCGTCGCTCCACGCCGCGCTCGTCGACCTGCCCGAGGCGTGGGAGACGCCGATGGCGAAGTTCAAGTCGCCGTGGGACTGGTCGGTCTCGGCGCTGCGCGCGGTTGGCGCGCCCGGCGCGGACGTAAAGGCGGTCGGCGCGGTCGCCGAACTGGGCCAGCCGATCTGGCGCCCCGGTTCGCCCGCGGGCTGGGACGATACCTCACCCGCCTGGGCGGCGCCCGACGCGGTGTTGCGGCGGGTGGAGATCGCGATGCGCCTCGGCCAGCTCGCCCCGCAGACGCTCGACGCGCGCGCCTACGCACCGCGCCTGCTCGGCGCCGTGAGCGCGTCGACCGCGCGCGTCATCGCGACCGCGCCCAGCCCCGCGCAGGGCATCGCGCTCCTCCTCGCATCGCCCGAATTTCAGCGGAGGTAAGATGCACCTCTCCCGCCGTTCCCTGCTCGCAACGCTCGGCGTCGCATCCCCGCTCGTCGCTGTGCCCCGTATCGCGTTCGCACGCGCCGAGACCGATCAGCGCTTCGTGCTCATCATCCTGCGCGGGGCGATGGATGGGCTCGGCGCGGTGCCCCCGGTCGCCGACCCGCACTACCGCAGCGCGCGCGGCGAGCTGGCGCAGCAGGGGCCGGCGACGATCGATGGGATGTTCGCCTTCCATCCTGCGCTCGTCAAAACCGCGGCGATGGTGGCCGCTGGCGAGGGGCTGGTCGTCCATGCCGTAGCGTCGCCCTATCGCGACCGGAGCCATTTCGATGGGCAGAATGTCCTCGAAACCGGGGGCACTAGCCCATACGAGTATAAGGACGGCTGGCTCAACCGCCTGCTGCCGCTACTGCCCGCGGGCGCGCACGCGCTCGCCGTCGCGCCGAAAGTGCCGCCGGTACTGCGCGGGAGCGCGGGCGTCGAGAGCTACGCGCCATCGAAGCTCCCCGATCCGACGCAGGAATTTCTCGACCGAGTAGCGCTGCTGTATCGCGATGACTCGCAGCTGCACGCGCTGTGGGATCGCGCGATCGCGGCGCGCAACACCGCGCAGGGCATCGACGGCATGAAGGGCATGAGCGCGGGTGCAGGCGCCAACGCGCTGCCCGGTCTCGCGAGGATCGCCGCCGAGTTCCTGTCGCGCCCCGGTGGCGTGCGGGTGGCGGTGATGGAGGCCGACGGCTGGGACACGCATAGCGGCCAGGCCGGGCGGCTGGCGAACCAGCTGAGGCAGCTCGATGCGTGCTTCGCCGCGCTGAAAGCGGGGCTGGGTCAGGCTTGGGCGAATACGGTCGTGGTCGCTGCGACCGAGTTCGGCCGCACCGTCCAGGTGAACGGCACCGGCGGCACCGACCACGGCACCGCAAGCGCAGCGTTCGTGCTGGGCGGCGCGGTGAAGGGCGGCCATGTGCTCGCCGACTGGCCGGGGCTGGCGCAGTCGGAGCGGTTCGAGGGGCGCGACCTGAAGCCCACGGCCGATCTGCGCGCGCTACTGCTCGCCGCGTCCGCCCAGCATCTCGGCATCGACCCTACTGGCGCCGCCCGCGTCCTGTTTCCCGAAGCACCGGGGCTGAAGCCCGCTCCCGTGCTGCGCACGGGGTAAGCGACCTAGCTCCTCCGAACACCCGGTCATGCCCGCAAAAGCGGGTATCCGACGACCCACGCGAGGCTTGCGTGTCGAGGTCATGCCCCTGGTGCCGCAGGGTGAAGGCGCTCATGAAACGCTGCGCCGGTCGCTTGACGTTTACGTCAACGTAAGGCATAACAGTGGGGATGGCTTCCGCTGCCCGACTTGCCTTGCCGTATGAGGCCGCTCCGCCCGACACGGCCGAGCATTGGTCGATCGCCGAGCTGGCGCAGGCGTTCGCGGTGACGCCGCGCACCATCCGCTTCTACGAGGGTGAGGGGCTGTTGACACCCACGCGAGCGGGCCAGCAGCGCATCTATTCAAAGGCCGATCGCGCGCGGCTCGCCTGGATCTGCCGGGGGCGCAAGCTGGGCTTCAGCCTCGCCGAAATCCGCGAAATGCTGTCGCTCTATGATGTGGGTGATGGTCGCCAGACGCAGAAGCGCGTCACGCTCGCAAAATGCCGCGAGCGGCTGGAACAGCTCTACGCCCAGCGCGCCGACCTCGATGCGACGATCAGCGAACTGGAGACATTCGTTGCGACATTGGAAGGCCGCAAGGCTGCCTGACATATTTTTGAGGAGGATCTGATGCCCACCTACGCCGCGCCGGTTAAGGACACGCGCTTCGTTCTCAACCACATCGTCGGGCTCGACCGGCTATCGAACGTGCCGGGCTTCCAGAACGCCACGCCCGACCTGGTTGATGCCGTGCTGGAGGCGGGAGGCACCTTCGCGGCCGAGGTTTTGCAGCCGCTGAACCAGGTGGGCGACCGCGAGGGCGCACAGCGCCAGCCGGATGGATCGGTGCGGATGCCGACCGGCTTCAAGGACGCGTACGAGAAGTACAAGGAAGGCGGCTGGCCGACTCTCACCGGGCCGGAGGAGTATGGCGGGCAGGAACTGCCGCTCGTCGTCGGCACCGCCGTCAGCGAGTATCTGATGAGCGCTAACCTGGGCTTCTCGCTGACGGTCATGCTGACCGAGGGCTGCATCGCCGCGCTCGAGCTTGAGGGCAGCGACGAGCAGAAGGCGATGTATCTCCCCAAGCTGGTCAGCGGCGAGTGGTCGGGCACGATGAACCTGACCGAAGCGCATGCGGGCACCGACCTCGGCCTGATCCGCACCAAGGCCGAGCCGAACGGAGACGGCAGCTACTCGATCACTGGCCAGAAGATTTTCATCACCGGCGGGGAGCATGATCTCTCCGAGAATATCATCCATCTGGTGCTTGCGAAGATCCCTGGCGATCCGGACAATGTTAAGGGCATCAGCCTTTTCGTTGTGCCGAAATATATTCTCGACGAGAACGGCAAACCGGGGACACGCAACAGCGTCACCTGCGGCTCGATTGAGCACAAGATGGGCATCAACGCCTCGCCAACCTGCGTGCTGAACTATGACGGCGCCAAGGGCTGGCTGGTCGGGGAGCGCACCAAGGGCCTCCGCGCGATGTTCATCATGATGAACGCAGCTCGCCTTGGCGTTGGCGTCCAGGGGCTGGCGATGAGCGAGGTCGCCTACCAGAACGCCGTCGCCTACGCGAAGGACCGCCGCCAGGGCCGCGCCTTGGTGCGCAACAAAGAGATCGCGGACGCAGCCGATCCGATCATCGTCCACCCGGACGTGCGCCGGATGCTGATGGACATGCGGGCGTTCACCGAAGGCTCGCGCGCTCTGGCGCTGTGGACGGCGCTTCAGGTCGACCTCAGCCGCAAGAGCGAGGACGCCACCGAGAAGCAGGCCGCGAGCGACCTCAATGCGCTGCTCACCCCGGTCGTGAAGGGTTACCTGACCGACCTGGGGCTCCAGATCACCGTGACCGCGCAGCAGGTTTATGGCGGCCACGGCTACGTCAAGGAATGGGGGATGGAGCAGTTTGTCCGCGACGCTCGTATCGCCCAGATCTACGAGGGCACGAACGGCATCCAGGCGATGGACCTCGTCGGCCGCAAGCTGCCGATGGATGGCGGGCGCGCGGTCCGGCTGTTCTTCGATCGTGTCACCCGCGACATCGCCGAGGCCAAGGGCCACGAGCGGCTCGCGCCGCTGGCGGACGCGCTGGAGAAGGCGCTGGGCCACCTGCAGGCCTCGACTCTGTGGTTCGTACAGAACGCGATGACCAACCCGGACAATGCCGGCGCGGGCGCGGTCTCCTACATGAATCTGATGGGTGTGACCGCGCTCGGCTGGATGTGGCTGCTGATGGCCAAGGGCGCTCAGGAGGATCTGGCGAACGGCGCCGCCGACAAGTCGTTCGCCGAGGCGAAGCTGATCACCGCGAAGTATTTTGCCGAGCGGATGCTGCCGGAGGCGTCCACCTATCGACGCCGCATTGAGGCCGGTTCCGCGACGCTGATGGCGCTGCCGGTCGAGGCGTTCTAAGGCGCCGTACAGAGCAACACACGGCCTGCCATCGCCGGCGCAGGTCGGGCAGCCGAGCCGTCCACGGGATCCTTGTCCCCGATCGGTTCGCCAGTTCCCGGCTTGCGCCCGGATGACCAGCCCAGGGGAGATCCGAGCACATGACCGACGCGTATATCTACGACGCAGTCCGCACTCCGCGGGGACGCGGCAAGCCCGATGGTGCGCTTCATGAGGTGCCGCCCGTCCGCCTCGCCACCACGGTGCTGGAAGCGATCCGCGACCGGAACAACTTGGACACTAGCCTTGTAGACGACGTGGTGCTTGGCATTCTGTCGCCGGTGGCCGAGCAGGGTTCGTGTCTGCCGCGCATCGCCGCGCTGCAGGCGGGCTACAGCGAGAGCGTGCCGGGCGTGCAGGTGCAGCGCTTCTGCGCCTCTGGGCTGGAGTCGGTGAACATCGGCGCGGGCAAGATCGCCAGCGGCGAAGCGGACATGATCGTCGCCGGCGGCGTCGAATCGATGAGCCGCATCGCGATGGGATCAGACGGTGGAGCGTGGCCGATGGACCCCGAGATCGCGTGGACGACATATTTCGTACCGCAGGGCATCTCCGCCGACCTGATCGCCACCAAATACGGCTTCAGCCGCGACGACGTCGACGCATTCGCAGTCGAATCGCAGCAGCGCGCGGCCCGCGCCTGGGCGGAGGGCCGCTTTGCCAGGTCGATCGTGCCGGTGAAGGACGTGCTGGGGGAAACGCTGCTCGACCGCGACGAGCAGATGCGCCCCGACACCAACATGCAGTCGCTGGGCGCGCTGAAGCCTTCGTTCGAAGCCATGGGCGAGCAGATGCCCGGCTTCGACGCGGTTGCGATCATGAAATACCCGGAGCTTGAGCGCATCAATCACGTCCACCATGCCGGGAATTCCAGCGGCATCGTCGATGGCGCGTCGGCGGTGCTGCTGGGCAGCGAGGAAGCGGGCGCGAAGGCGGGCCTGAAGCCGCGCGCACGCATCCGCGCGTCAGCCTCGATCGGTAGCGAGCCGACGATGATGCTGACCGGGCCCGAGTTCGTCACCGCCAAGGTGCTGAAGCGCGCGGGGATGGAGCCCAAGGACATCGATCTCTGGGAGCTCAATGAAGCGTTCGCGAGCGTCGTGCTGCGCTATCGGCAGGCCTGGGACCTCGATCCGTCGATTCTGAACGTCAATGGCGGCGCGATCGCGATGGGCCATCCGATCGGCGCGACCGGCGGCATGATCCTCGGAACCGCGCTCGACGAACTCGAGCGCACCGGCAAGCAGACCGCGCTGGTGCTGCTGTGCATCGGCGCAGGCATGGGGACCGCGGCGATCATCGAGCGGGTGTGAGCCTCCCGCCCACCCAGCGTCACCCTGACCGTGTTTCAGGGTCCCGCTTCCGCGCGCTACCGTGCGGGCGGCCCCAGGAAGCGTTACGGGTAGAAGCTGCTGGTTTGGTTCTAGTCAGACAATACGATGGAAAGCGCCGCCAGCCGCGAGAAGCAGCTGAAGCGCTGGCACCGCAACTGGAAGATCAACCTCGTCTAGGCAAGCAATCCCGATCGGCGAGATTTGGCCGAGGACTTTGGATTCGCACCGCACTCGCGAAGCACTTCAGATATGGAATTATCACCCTAAACCTGTTTCAGGGTCTCGCTACTTGCCGACCTCTTGGCGGCGCGACTCAAGCGGGATGTTGAAACACGTTCCGCATGACGGGGCAGGCAATCACGAGGGAGTACTACCCAATGACCGAAGCCATCCACATCACCGTCGATGCCGACGGCGTCGCCATGCTCACCATCGACGTGCGCGGGCAGTCGATGAACGTCGCGACGCCGGCGTTCTACACAGAGTTCCACGCCGCGCTGGACCGGATCGTCTCCGACGAGACCATCAAGGGCGCGGTCATCCACTCGGGCAAGGCGTCCGGGTTCATGGGCG
This sequence comes from Sphingomonadaceae bacterium, assembly GCA_032249695.1. Lineage (GTDB taxonomy): Bacteria > Pseudomonadota > Alphaproteobacteria > Sphingomonadales > Sphingomonadaceae > JAVVHE01. Next base: position 23,066 of record JAVVHE010000005.1, read on the forward strand.
GCGCGGACCTGAAGTCGATGGCCACGATGCTGGGCGAGCGCGATGAGGGCAAGTCGCGCTCAGCCAGTATCTACAGCCGCGCCAAAACGCTCAGCGCGCTCTACCGGCGCGTCGAAACGATCGGCAAGCCGGTGGCCATCGCAGTCGACGGAGTCGCGATGGGCGGCGGGTTCGAGCTAGTCATGAGCTGCCACTATCGCGTCGCGAGCGACAGCCCGAAGACCAAGTTCGGCCTGCCCGAAGTGATGGTCGGCCTGCTGCCCGGCGCGGGCGGCTGCCAGCGGTTGCCGCGGCTTATGGGCATCCAGGCGGCGCTTCCCTACCTGCTTCAGGGCAAGACGATGTCCGCCGCGGAGGCGAAGCAGTTTGGCGTGATCCACGAGGTCGCGCCCGCAGCCGATATCATCGATACAGCGCGCCACTGGGTGCTGGCCAACCCCGGCGTCAAGCAGAACCCGTGGGACGTGAAGGGCTTCAAGCTCCCCGGCGGCGCGGGAATGTTCAACCCTGGATTCGTCCAGACCTTCATGGGCGCGAACGCGATGGTCCAGAAGGAATCGTGGCGCAATTACAACGCAGTGAAGGCGATCCTGCAGGCCGTCTATGAAGGCAGCCAGCTGCCCATCGACAAGGCGCTGGACGTGGAAGTGAAGTATTTCACCACGCTTTTCACCGCCCCGCAGGCGGCGAACATGATCCGCACCCTGTTCATCAACAAGCAGGCGGCCGATAAGGGCGCACGGCGTCCTGCCAGCCTGCCGCCGATGCCGACGCAAAAGCTTGCGATGGTCGGCGCAGGGCTGATGGGCAGCGGCATTGCGATGGTGTCGGCACAGGCGGGGATCGACGTCGTCCTGCTAGACCGCGACGAGGAAAGCGCGGCCAAAGGCAAGGCCTATACCGAAGAGCGGCTCGCCAAGCGCCGCACCGCGCCCGAAAAAATGGCGCAGGTGCTTGGCCGTATCACGCCGACGACGGACTATGCCGCGCTGGCTGGATCGGATCTGATTATCGAGGCGGTGTTCGAGGATCCCGCGCTGAAGCGCGAGGTGACCGCCAAGATCGAAGCAGTCGTCGGGCCGGACACCATGTACGGATCAAATACCTCGACGCTGCCGATCACCGGGTTGCAGGCGAACTGGAGCAAGCCGGAGAACTTCATCGGTATCCATTTCTTCTCACCCGTTGAAAAGATGCAGCTGGTCGAGATCATTGTGGGCAAGAACACCGGAGACGCGGCGATCGCCAAGGCGCTCGATTATGTCCGCCAAATCGGCAAGACGCCGATCGTCGTCAACGACAGGCGCGGCTTCTACACCAGCCGCTGCTTCGCGACCTATGTGCAGGAGGGCATGACGCTGCTGGCCGAGGGTGTCACGCCCGCCCTCATCGAGAATAGCGGGCGGCTGGCGGGTATGCCCGTCGGCCCGCTCGCGGTGGGCGACGAGGTGGCGATCGACCTGATGGGCCGGATCGGAGCGTCAATGGCTGCCGAGGTGCCGGGCTATCAGCCGACGGTGGCGGACGGTGTGGTTGCGAAGATGCTGGAAAACGACCGCAAGGGCCGCAAGAACAGCAAGGGTTTCTACACCTACCCGGCGGAAAAGGGCTCGAAGAAGCGACTGTGGGAGGGTTTGGCCGACCTGTTCCCGCGTAGCGCTGCCCAGCCGACGACCGAGGAGGTGCAGGAGCGGCTCATCAAGCGGCAGGTCGTCGAATGCGTTCGCTGCATGGAGGAGGGGGTGCTGGTGACGCCGGCCGACGGCGACTTGGGCGCGATTTTCGGCTGGGGCTTCGCTCCGTTCACCGGCGGGCCGTTCAGCTTGGTCGACACAATGGGCGCGGCGCACTTTGTCGATCATCTGCACCGGCTGGCGGACAAGCACGGCGAGCGCTTTGCCCCGCCGCAACTGCTGATCGACATGGCCCGGACCGGCCGCACCTTCTACGCGGACTCGGTCGCGCGCGCGGCGGCGTAAACTCCAGAGTTTCTGCCAGATCGGGGCGCGGCAGCCTTCGCTGTCGCCCCTTCGTCGCCTTCGCAAGAACGTTGCGCGGCTGGCGTAAACGCTCGCCGCATTCCATGCTCGCCGCGATGAGGGTTGGGTGAGGCTGGAGCGGATCGCGTCCTATGGCGACTGGCGGGCGCTCGCCCGCGCGCGACTGCCGCATCTGTTGTTCGAATATATCGACGGCGGCAGCTATGCCGAACAGACGATCCGGGCCAATGCTGACGATCTCGCGCGGCTGATGATCGACCAGCGCGTGCTGACCGGCCACGGCGAGCCGTCGCTGGCGACGAACGTTGCGGGGCAGAAGCTGTCGATGCCGCTGCTGATCGCGCCGGTCGGCTTCCAGGGCATGTTTGCCCGCCGCGGCGAGGTGCAGGGCGCTAGGGCTGCGGCGAACGCGGGCGTGCCCTACTGCCTGTCGACTCTGTCGATCTGCCCGATCGAGGAAGTCGCAGCCGCCGCGCCACCGCCGTGGTTTCAGCTCTACGTGACCAGGGACCGCGGCTTTGTGCGGGATATGATTGCCCGCGCGCACGCCGCCGGCTGCCCGGCGCTGCTGCTGACCGTCGACCTCCCGGTCGCGGGCGCGCGCTACCGCGACTGGCGATCGGGCTTCGCGCACCCGCATGGTTGGGCGGGGCGGGCGCGGCAGGCGCTCGATGCCGGGCGGCGGCTCGGCTGGATGCAGCAGGTCTATTTCGGCGGCCGACCGCACAGCTTCGGCAACCTCTCCGGCGTGCTGCCCAGCCAGGCGAGCTTCGCCGAGGCATGGGGCTGGACGCAGGCCAATTTCGACCCGGCGATCGGCTGGCGCGATCTGGAGGCCGTGCGCGCGGCTTGGCATGGGCCGCTGTTCGTGAAAGGCGTGCTCCACCCCGACGACGCTCGCGAGGCGGGGCGGTGCGGCGCAGACGGCATCATCATTTCCAACCACGGCGGTCGCCAGCTCGATGGCGCGCCATCGACGATCAGAGCACTGTCAGCCATCGCCGACGCGGTCGGGTCTGAGCTTGAGCTGCTGTTCGACGGCGGAGTCCGCTCGGGGCTCGATCTGCTGAAGGCGCTGAAGCTTGGCGCGCGCGCGGTGCTGATCGGTAAGCTCTACGCCTTCGCGCTGGCGTCGGCTGGCGAGGCGGGGGTGGCGCGGATGCTGTCGATCCTGCGCGCCGAACTGCGCACGGCGATGATTCTGGCCGGCGAGCCCGACGCTGGCTCGACCGCCAAACGTCGCAGCTAGGCGGGCCGCATCGCCCAGCGCGTGGTAGCCGCCATCGCTGCGGCGCCGGCAGTCAGCAGCGGCCGCGCCGACAGCGGCACGCCAAGCCCGTGCATCCGCCGCGCCCAGCGGGGCAGCATCGCGATCGCCGCCGAGAAGGTCAGCGCCTGCACCGGTGCGTAGATCAGAGCGGGCGGCTTCTGGCCCAACAGCGCGCGCGCCGCAGCGGTGGTCCGCGCATCATGCGCCAGTTGCGGGCGGAAGCCATCGATCACGCGCGAGAGCGCCGCGCGAGTGACGGGTACCGGATCGGCTCCGAGCGCGCGGGCGATGACGCCGATTTCTGCGAGATAGCGGTCTTGCTGAGCGCCCGGCATCAGCGGATCGCGATAGCGCCGGAAGCTTTCAAGGAAGCACCACGCCTCAGCGGCGTGCACCCACGCGAGCAGCGCGGGATCGTCGGCGCGATACTGGCCGCCCTGCGGCGTGCGCCCGCGCACCTTGGCGTGGATCGCTCGCACCTGGCCGATTGCCGCCTCGGCCTGCGCGCGGCTGCCATAGGTTGTCTCGGCGATGAACGCGCTCGTCCGGCGCAGGCGGCCGCGCATGTCATGGCGGAAACGCGAATGCTCCCACACGCCCAGCAGCGCAACCGGGTGGAGCATCTGCATCAGCAGCGCAGCGGTGCCGCCGATCATCATCGTGGTAACGTCGCCGTGGACACGCCAGATCGCCGAGCCGGGGCCGAACAGCCCGGTGTCTGCTCGGTCGATGGTGACGCCGCGGCCGTCCGCGTCGGCGAACGTGGCGCGGACCTGAGCCGCGACGGCGCGGCGGATGGGATTAAGCGGGTGCGCCATGTGCGCGCTGAACGTGCGCGCTTGGGGGCCGGGTGCCAGGCACCGCGTGGGTGCGGCGTTATCGCCCGGCCGGGACGGGGCTAGGCCGCGGGCGCCCGGGCTTGTAGGGCAGGCGCGTTCCGATGAGATTGCTGCTCCGCTCCGCGGCCGTGCTGATGGCGGCGCTGCTGCTCTTGTGCGGTTATGGCTACAGCGAGGCGGTCCGCGCGCCGCGCGTGGTGCGCTACCGTGTCGTCACCCCGATGTGGACCGAGCCGCCGATCCGCATCGCGCTCGTCTCGGACACGCACGTGATCGGGCCGGATATGCCGCCCGAACGGCTGCGCGCGGTGGTCGCCCAGGTGAACGCGCTGAAGCCCGATCTCATCCTGTTGGCAGGCGACTATGTCTCGCGCCGCGTGGTCTCGACGCGGCTTTACGGAGCGGCCGACGCGATCGAGCCATTCGCCGGGCTGCGCGCGCCGCTCGGCGTATACGCGGTCTACGGCAACCACGATTTCCGGGACGTGCCGCAGCGCGACGTGGCGGGCGCCTTCGCGCGCGCCCACGTCCCGCTGATCCGCAACCGCGCGGTGCGCGTGGGCGGCTTCTGGATCGCGGGCCTTGACGATCCGGAGGGTGGCTACCGCGACCCCGCCGACGCACTGCGCGCGGTTCCGCCCGGAGCGCCGGTTCTGTTCCTGGTGCACAATCCCGATCTCTGGGCGCGCACGCCGGGCCGCGTGGCGATCACCTTCGCGGGCCACACGCACGGCGGGCAGGTGGTGCTGCCGCTGATCGGCCCCGGTCCGATGCCTGTCCGGCACCGCGAGTGGGCCCGCGGCGTCTTCACCCGCGGCGACCAGCGGCTGGTGGTGACCAGCGGCGTCGGAGCAAGCGGCTTCCCCGTCCGCCTCGGCGTGCCGCCCGAGTTCGCGCTGATCGAGCTTAGCGGGCGGCCGCAGGCGGGAGTGCCGCCGCCCGGGATGTCAGATCGCGTGACAGATCGCAGGTGAGCGCTCCGCCCTTCGCGCGGATGGCGACGATGTCGCCGACGCCGTCGATATTGCGGGAGATCGCAACCGCCCCGCCCAGCAGCACCTCGTCGGCGACCACGACTGCGACCGGTCGCCCGGATGGTGCGCCCGCTCGAACAACTGGTCGCGCGCGGTGAAGCCGGCGACGATCGCGCCGCCCTTCAGTCCGGCCATCTCATCAGGAGCGAACAGGCCCGCCCGCGAGGGACCCGATTACTCGACCGGCAGAAAATCGGGCACGCTGAGATAGCGTTCGCCCGTGTCGTAGTTGAAGCCCAGCACGCGTGCGTTCTCGGGCAGTTCGGCGAGCTTCTGGCGGATGGCGGCGAGCGTTGCGCCCGATGAGATGCCGACCAGCATGCCCTCCTCGCGCGCGGCGCGGCGAGCCATCTCCTTGGCGTCGTCGGGCGCGACCTGGATCACGCCGTCGATCTGATCGCCATGATAGTTGCCCGGCACGAACCCCGCGCCGATCCCCTGGATCGGGTGCGGACCCGGCTGGCCGCCGCTCAGCACCGGCGACAGGGTCGGCTCCACCGCGAACACCTTCAGGCTCGGCCAGAGCGGCTTCAGCACCTCGGCACAGGCGGAGATATGCCCGCCGGTGCCGACTCCTGTGACGATCATGTCGACAGGGCTGTCCGCGAAATCGCGCAGAATCTCCTGCGCGGTTGTCCGGTGGTGCACGTCGACATTGGCCGGGTTGATGAACTGCTGCGGGATCCACGCGCCGGGGATGGTCTCGGCAAGCTCCTGCGCCTTGGCGATCGCCGCCTTCATGCCGCCCTCGCGCGGGGTCAGCTCGAAGCTCGCGCCATAAGCGAGCATCAGTCGGCGGCGCTCGACCGACATGCTTTCGGGCATGACCAGGATCAGCCGGTAGCCCTTGACCGCTGCGACCAGCGCGAGACCGACACCGGTATTGCCGCTCGTCGGCTCGATGATGGTGCCGCCGGGTTGCAGCCTGCCCTCGCGCTCCGCGGCTTCGACCATCGCCAGCGCGATGCGGTCCTTGATCGAGCCGCCGGGGTTGGACCGCTCTGACTTCACCCAAACCTCGCGGCCGGGGAACAGCCGGTGCAGGCGGATGTGCGGCGTATCGCCGATCGTTTCCAAGATCGTGTTGGCTCGCATGGGTTGCTCCCCGAGAATGAGGTCGGCCGGGACGCTAAGCCGCGTCCGGCAAGCGGTCCAGCCGATCGGCGAGGCGCAGCGCCGGGAACCAGCGTGCCCACAGCGCCGCGACGATGACCGCGCCCATGCCGCCGGCGATAACCGCAGCGACCGGGCCGAGCAGCGCCGCCAGCACGCCGCTCTCGAACTCGCCCAGCTCGTTCGATGCGCCGACGAACAGCGAGCTGACCGCTGACACGCGGCCGCGCATTCCATCGGGCGTGTGCAGCTGGATGAGCGTCGAGCGGACGTTGACGCTCACCATGTCCGCCGCGCCGGTCAGCGCGAGCGCGGCGCACGACAGCCAGAGGTCGCGCGACAAGCCGAAGACGACCGTGCCGACGCCGAACAGCGCCACCGCCCAGAACATCTTCGCGCCCGCGCGCCGCCCAAGCGAGCGGCGCGTCAGCCACAGCGCGGTCGCGCCTGCTCCAACCGCAGGGGCAGCGCGCAGGATTCCCAGCCCCTCCGGCCCGGCGTGGAGGATGTCGCGCGAATAGACCGGCAACAGTGCCGTCGCGCCCCCGAGGATCACCGCGAACAGATCGAGGCTGATCGCGCCGAACACGATGTCGTTGCGGCGCACATACGACAGGCCCGCACGGATTTCCGCCACCGCCGAGCGCCCGCTCGGCACGGACCGCGTCACGGGTCCGACGGCGAGCATCGCTGTGAAAGCGATGACGAGCGCCACCGCCGCTACGGCGTAGGGTGCGCTGGGGCTAATCGCGTAGAGCAGCCCGCCCGCAGGCGGCCCCGCGATGGCACCGGTCTGCCAGCCGACGCTGTTGAGCGCGATGGCGCGTGGCAGCAGCGCTGGCGGCACCAGGTTGGGCGCAAGCGCTGACAGCGCGGGCGAAGCGAACGCGCGGCCCACGCCCAGCAGCCCCGCGACCGCGAACAGCGCGGGCAGGCTCTCGGCGCGCCGCCACGCCAGCGCAGCGAGCGCAAGCGCGCAGATCAGCTCCACCACCAGCGAGGCGCGCACGATATGGCGTCGGTCCGCGCGGTCGGCAGCATAGCCAACGAGCGGCGTCAGCAGCACCACCGGCAGGAACTGCGCCAGCCCCACCATCCCCAGCACGAACGCCGCGCGCGAAGTGCCCATGCTGAGCCGCGCCGTATCGTACACCTGCCAGCCGATCACGACGACCAGCAGCATTTGCGCGAAGGTGCCGCTGAGCTTGGCCGCCCAGAACCGGCGGAAATCGGGATAAGCGAACGGGCCGCGCGGCAGCGGGCGCTCGGGGAGAGCGGGCACGGCCGACCGTTTAGCCGAGCGCAGCCGCCGCGCCAACCGCAGTCGGCTCGCTGCTGCTGTGGAAATAATCGTTCCGCGCACGGCTGTGCCGAACAGGATGCGTTCCCACATCGGTTATCGAAATCATTTGGTTAGGGTTAAGCACCAAATCCGCTTGGTCAAACGCGGCGCGGAAAGGTGCAGCAAGCGGAACTGCCAGCTTACGCCCATTTCTGATTGGAACGCTGGCCCTGGCGATGGCTCCCGTCTTCCCGCAGCGGCGCAGAGCGCGGGCGAAAGGCAGTTGATTGCGATCGAGAATCGCTGGGCGACGACGCCGGTTCCAAAGACCGTAAAGGCGCTGGAGGGCATTATGGCGCCCGATTTCACCTCGCAGGGCGAGGGGCCCGTTCTGAACGGCAGCCCCAGGCTTAGGTTTTCAGGTCGAACGGCGTGAAGCTGGTGCCGGTATCGAAGACGTCGACCCCTTCGCTGCGCTTCAGCCGGCCGACGACCCAGTAGGTGACGGGAGTGAGGAACACCTCCCAGCCCACCTTGCCGAGGTAGTTCACCAGCATGATGTTCAGCACCAGCCTGTTGTCCCACACGCCGTAGAACGCGAGCGGGTAGAAGATGAGCGTGTCGACGCCCTGGCCGCAGATCGTCGAGCCGATGGTGCGTGTCCACAGTTTGCGCCCTGCGGTCAACACCTTCATGCGCGCGAGCACATAGGCGTTGGCGAACTCGCCCGCCCAGAAGGCGGCGATGGATGCGAAGAAGATGCGCGGCACCTGGCCGAACACGGCTTCCAGCGCGGGCTGGTTGGTGAAGCGCGGCGCGGGCGGCATCTTGACCACCGCCCAGCTCATGAACGCGATGAACAGCGATGCGCCGAACCCCGCCCAGACGACGCGGCGCGCGCGTGCGTAGCCATAGACTTCGGTGAGCACGTCGCCCAGGATGTAGCTGACCGGGAAGAACAAAATGCCCGCGCCGAACTCGACCGGCCCCAGGCGACCGAGCGGGCCGAGATCGAACGTGCCGAGCGTCGCGGCCTTGGATGCGCCGATCACGTTCGATCCGATGAGGATCGTCACGAACGCCGCCATGCAGAAATCGTAATATTTGAACTCGCGGCCCGAGAGCTGCGAGGCTTCGACCGCGCGGATGCCGGATGGCTCTGCGACGAGCGCCGGGGAGGCTAGCACCGGGCGCCCCCAAGGGTTGCGAACGTCGCCCGCCGTTCAGCACGCTCGGCAAGGGTAGGAGACGAGCAGGGCGAACAGCGGCGCGCAGCGGGGCAGGGCGGCGGAAAGGCGGGGGAGCGGTCCACCGGCGTTATCAGCCAGCCAACATCCTCCATTGCAAGGCCGAGTTGCCCGCGCGGCGTCAGCGCGCGGCCCCGGTGGCGCGCGTTCGGTTTCTGTTCCATATGCGGCGCGTGACCCGCTCCGGTCCCCTCCGCTGGCTGTATCTCGATCTCAACAGCTATTTCGCGAGCGTCGAGCAGCAGGAACAGCCGCATCTGCGGGGGCGGCCGATCGCGGTTGCGCCGGTGGAGGCGCCATCGGGCACGATCATCGCTGCGAGCTATGAGGCCAAGGCCTACGGCGTGAAGACCGGCCAGCGCGTGCGCGAGGCGAAGGCGCTGTGCCCCGGCCTGATCCTCACGCCCGCGCGCCACGATCTCTACGTCGCCTATCACGAGCGCGTGCTCGCCGAGGTCTGGCGGCACCTGCCCGTCCACAGCGTCTGCTCGATCGACGAGGTCGCGTGCCGTCTGCTCGATAACGAGAACGCGCCGGAGATTGCCGCCGCTCTCGGTCGGCGTATCAAGGCGGGCATCCGCGAGACCGTTGGCGATCAGCTCAAATGCAGCGTCGGCATCGCGCCCAACCGGCTGGTCGCAAAGATCGCGTGCGATATGGAGAAGCCTGACGGGCTGACCGTCATCACCGCGGCCGAGCTGCCGCAGCGGCTGTTCTGTCTGTCCTTGCGCGACATCCCCGGTGTCGGCCCGCGCATGGAGGCGCGCCTCCATGCGCACGGGATCCGTTCGATCGCCGAGCTGGTCGCGCGCGCTCCGGGCGAGGCGGGGGCGGCGTGGGGCGCGGTGCTGGGCGACCGGCTATGGCACCGGCTGCACGGTGCCGATTTCGCCGATGCGGACCAGAAATCGAAGTCGATCGGCCATAGTCACGTGCTCGCGCCGCAGAAACGCGACACGGAGACGGTGCGGCTGGTGGCGCGGCGGCTGCTGCTGAAGGCGGCGGCGCGCGTGCGGCGCGGCGGCTGGGTGGCGCGGCGGCTGAGCCTGTCGGCGCGGCTGGAAAGCGGCGGCGACTGGCGGCGCGAGCTGCGCGTGGCGCCCACTGCCGACAGCTTCGCGCTGGTTGCAGAGCTCGACCGGCTGTGGCCTGAGCTGGTGGTGGCTCTGAACGAGCGGCGCTTGGTGGTGCGGACCATCGGCGTGACGCTGAGCGATTTGCGGCTGGCGGAGGGCGACCAGCCGAGCCTGTTTGCGGCCGACGGCGGCGCGCTTGGGCGCGCGGCGCGGACGCCCAAGCTCTCCGCCGCGATCGACCGGGTGAACGCGCGTTTCGGGCGCAATGCGGTAACGCTCGGGCCGCTGGTCGGCGGGCGCGCCGACCATGTGGGCGCCAAGATCGCGTTCAACCGCATACCAGACGCGACGGAGTTCAACGAGTAGCTGCTCGGTCGACGCCGCTTCGCGCCCGATTGGTCCGGAGCGGAGCGGATCGGCTCCAGGCGCGCCGGCTCGGGCCGTTCCTGTCCTCGCGGCGCCGGTGCCGCGTGGGCGGGAGCTTCGGTGCACGCGGTGCTGCGCGGGTGGTTGGCGGTGCTGTGGGTCGCGCTGGCAGTGGTGCCTGCGTGCGCCGAGCCAACGCTCCAGCCAGCGCGTGCCGAGCTGGGGACGCGGGTGTCCGGCGGAGGGGCAGGCGGGACCGGGCCGGTGCTGCGCGCCAGGACCATAGGCTGGCCCGAGCTTGAGGCGTGGGCCGACCCGGGCGCGGTTCGTGCGGCGCTTGCGGACGCGGTCGCGCTCGCGCCGGAGCGCGACGTAGCGGACGCGTCGGTCGACGAGGCGGACGCTGCGGCGCGGGCCACGGCCGCGGCGCTGAGGCCGCGCGCCGAGCTGCAAATTGCGGGGCAGGCCGTCATCTCGCGGCGCTTCAGCGGCGACCTCGCGACGATCCTCGAACGCTCGCGGCCGGATGCGCGGCTCGACGCAGCGCTGTCGGTCGATCAGCTGCTGACCGATTTCGGAGCGAGCGCCGCGCGGTTGCGTGCGGCGCGCCTGCGCAGCTGCGCGCGCGAGGCCGAGGCTGAGGCGATGCGCGCCGACACCGTCCTGCGCGCGGGCGCAGCGTGGATCGAGCTGGCAGCCGCACGCCAGTCGCTGGGTGTGGCAGAGGCTGGTCGCGGGCGACTGCGCGCGCTGCGCGCCCGCGCGATTGAGCGCGAGCGTCTGGGACTGGGCACGATGCTGGACATCGCGCGCATCGACGCTGCGCTAGCCGAGATCGACACCGAAGCCGCGCGCGCGCGCCAAGCCGCAACGGTGGGGGCTGAACGGTTTCGGCGCACGTTCGGCCGAACGGCGCCTGCGGGGCTTGCGCAGCTACCGCCCGGTTTGTGGGGCGGGCTGTCGCCTGGCGGCGGGCAACCTGGCGCGGCCTTTGAAGCTGCGTCGCGCGTTCCGCGCGGCGAGAGCGAGCGCCCTCCAGCGACCGCAGGCCCGTCTGGTGCAAGCGGCCGGCCGATCGGCGTCGGCCCAGCGCCGTCCGACGTGGAGAAGCTGCCCGCCGTCCGCGCCGTCCGGGCCGACGCCGAGGCTGCCGCGCGCGAGGCGCGGGCGGCGCGGGCCGATCGGCTGCCGCGTGTCACGCTCGGCGTCGACGCTGCCAAATACAGCCTGGGCCGGGACGTAGTCGACCACGACATCCGTGCGCGCGTGGCGCTGAACTGGCGCTTCGGCGGCGGCCTCGACGCGCGCGCCGACGCAGCCGCAGCGCGCTCCGCCCGCGCCGACGCGGTGCTGCGCGCGGTGACCGCCGACGCCGAGCGCGACTTGGCTCTCGCGGCCGACGCCGCCGCCGCCCGCAAGGCCGAGCTGCCGCTGGTGCGCGGCGCCTACGCGGCAGCGCTGAAGCTGCGCGCGCTGGAGGCGGCGCGCGTCGAGCTCCTCAGCGGCAGTGTCGTCGACCTGGTCCACGCCGAGCTCGCACTGACCCGCGCCGCGCTGGAGCTGGTCGCAGCCCTCGCGGCCGTCCCGCTCGCCGAGCTGCGGCTGGCAGCAGCTGCGGGCACGCTCGCAGCGTCGATCAACGGGGCGTGACGATGCGTGACTGGCTCGTGCGGTTTTGGTCGCGCAGCGGCGACGCGACGGGAGGCGGGCCGGGTCGGGCCGCACCCGGCGCTCGCGGGATCGAGCAACGGGCGGGATGCTCGCGCGCGAGCGGCTGCGTGCCTGCAGTCGGTGGCGACGGAAGGAAGCCCCCGCGCGAGCGATCCTTTGGCGGCGTGGCCGCTCCGCGGGCAGCGCTGCGGCCGCACCGAGGAGTGACGCCATGAGCTTGGGAGCCATGTGGGAGCCTTTGCTGCGCGGCCTGACCGCGGCAGACGCGCGGCGGCTGGTCGCGCCGCTGGTCGCGCAGACCCTGCTGCTGCAACTGCTGGGCGTGGCGGCGCCGGTCTTTTCGCTGGTGGCGTTCGATGTGCTGGTCCCGGCGGGCGCGCAGGCGACGCTCGCGGCGGCCGCTGCGCTGCTCGTGCTGGCGCTCGTGGCCGAGGCGCAGCTGCGCCGCACCCGCGCGCAGCGGATCGAATACGCCGCTGCCGTCGTCGACCTCCGCGGCCTGCGCGCCGCGGCGGGCGCGGGCGCGGGCGAGTGGCCCGGCGCGCCGCTCACCGGTGGTCTGCGCGAGGGAATCGGCGGAGGGAGCACGGAACCCGCCATGGCGCCGGCGGAATTCGGCGGTCCGCGCGGAGGATCAGCCGGAGCGCGCGTCCGCGATGGGTCCGCACCGGCGCCGGCCGAGGCAACCGCCCGCCATCACACGGATGCGCTGGCCGATGCGGCGCCCCGCACCGGAGCGGGATACGCGCTGGCAGGCGCAACACGCAGCCCGGTAGCTCCAACCGGAGAGCCGCTTGCCACCGTGGCGGCCCGGTCCGGGCGGGGCGCGCCTGCCGATGGAGCGCCTTCGGTCTCTCCGGTTCCGGCCCTGCACCCGGGGAACCGAACGCGCCTGCGCCGGGCCGATCACGGCCTCGATACCGCAGCGCGGCTGACGCTGCTCACCGACTTGCCGTTTACGGCCGTGCACTTGGCGCTGGCCGTCGCGCTGGCGGGTGGTGCCGTGCTGGCAGCGCTCGCCGCCGCGGCGCTGGCCTTGGCGCTTGCGGCGGCAGCGGGGCGGGGCGAGCCCGGTCGCAGAGCGCGCCCGGCGCCGCCAGCCGCCCACGATTGGCATCACCCCTGCCACATCGCCGCCGCGAGCGCCGCCGGAGCGCTGCCGTGGCTGCTCGTCCGCGCCCGCCGGGCCGCCGCCTGGCGGATCGTCGCGGCGGCTCAGGCCCGCCGCGGCGCAGCCGTGCCCGCGGCAATAGCGGCGTTCGGCCAGTCGCTCAGCTATGCGGCGCTGGTCAGCCTGGGCGCCGCAGAGGCGATGGCGGGCGGAGCGGGCATCGGAGCGATCACCGCCGCGGCGCTGCTCAGCGCCCGCGCGCTGGCGTTGCTCGGCCCGCTCTGCGCGCTCACCCACGCCGCCGCCCGCGAACGCCGGGCGCGCCGCAACGCGGCCCGGGCAGCCGCCTCCGGTGCAGAACGGCCGATCGAGCGACCATCCGCTGGGATCGGTGCAGCTCAAGCGGCAAGCCCGCTCCCGCCAGCTGTCGCCTCGCGCAGCGGCACGGCCGTCGTCACGCTCATCCGGGCATCGGTCCATCACGCTGGCGCACCCCGGCCCGCGCTTGACGGCGTGTCGCTGGAGATCGCGTTTGGTGATCGCGTCGGCGTCATCGGCGCGAGCGGATCGGGAAAGTCGACGCTGCTCGCGGTTTTGGCGAGCGCGCGGGAGCGATCGTCGGGCCGGGCCATCGGAGCGCCTAGAGCCGACGACGCAGCGCCGGTGATCGGGGCCGCGATCGGCCCGCCGGTCGTTTTCCCGGCAAGCCTTGCCGACAACATCGCGCTGGGCCGCCGCCGCGCGACCCCCGCGCGCGTCGCCGAGGCGCTGACTCTGACCGGCCTCGACTGCTTTTCGGCGGCCGCTGGGCTCGGCCCGGACCAGCCACTCGCGCCGGACGCCGCGCCCTTGCCCGGGGCGGCGGCGGGGCTGATCGCGTTTGCCCGGGCGCTCGCCGTGGACCCGGACGTGCTGCTGCTCGACGACCCCGCGGCGGGGCTCGATGCGGGAGGCGAGACTGCGCTGGCACTACGGCTCGCGGCGTGGCTGGACGCGCCCGCGCTGACTGCCCGCCCGCGCACGCTGGTGCTGGCGACCAACCGCCCCGGCCTGCTGCGGCTCACCAAACGCACAATCGTGCTGCGCGATGGCCGGATCGTTGCCGACGGCCCGGCCGCAGGTCCCCGCACCCTTCGACCATCTGTGCCTGCAATCGCGCGGAAAGCCGCATGAACCCAGCGTCTCGCCGTGTCGGGCGACCGGCTGAGGACGACGCGCCGTCAGCGCACGCCGGCTTCGCACCGCCAACGCCGCAACCGCGGCCGGCTCCGGCTTCGTGCGCGGACGGTGCGGCGCCCCGGCACCGGGCCGAGCCGTCTCCCGATGCGGGGCAGCGGCCGCAGCCCGAACGCACCGCCTCCCCCGCCGACCGCACCGCCGCGATCCGGCTCGCCCGCGTGCGCCACCAAGGCGGCAGCTTCGTCGCCACACTCGCTGCGACCCTCGCGGTGATCGCGGCCGCGTGGTTCGCTGCGGCCCCGATCGAGCCGGTGATCGACGCCACCGGCAGACTGGTTCCCGCGTCGGGCGTGCGCACGCTCGCCGCGGCCGAGGGTGGCGTGCTGACCGAAATCACCGCGGCTCCCGGCGCCCGCGTGGCGGCGGGCGCTGTGCTTGCGCGCATCGCCGTCCCCGGCCTCGACGCGGAAGAACGCCGCGCCGAGCGCGATCTTGCGCTTGCCCGCGCCGAGCGCGCCCGCGTCGGCGATTTCGCCAAGGACGGCCCGAGCGCGGACAGAGCCGCCGATCCGCGCGGGGCCGTTGACGCCGCGGCGAGTGCGCACCCAAGCCCGGCCACGCAGCCGCGATCGGGCGCCATCGCCGCGGGCGGCAGCCCCGGCTCCGAGACCGGAACGGCTCCAGCCGCACCGACCGAAGCCGCCGAGCTTGCGGCGGCGCGGCTGCGCGTCGCGGTCAGCGCCCGGGCGCTCGGAGAGGCGCACGCCGCGGTCTATGCGCGCCGCAGCGCCGCGGAAGTCGCCGCCTCCCGCGCCGCCGCGCTCGGCGCCGCCGCGCGCGTCGGGCTCGAGCCGCGCGCGACGGCGCAGCTGGCCGAGGCCGAGCGCAGCCACGCCGCAGCCGAGCTCGGCGCAGCGCTCGCCGCCGAGAAACGGGCGGCGGCAACACTCGAAGCAGCGCGCGCCGAGGTCGTGGCCGAGGCGCTGCGCCGCCGCGAAGGCCGCGACGACGCGGGGTCGCGGGCCGATCTCGCGCTGTCGGCCGCCGAAGCCGCGCTCGACCGAGTCCGCGCGCGACGGGCGCTGGCCGAACTGCGCGCGCCTAGCGCGGGGCGCGTGGCGCGCGTCAGCGTGAAGGGCCAGGGCAGCCTGCTCGGCGCGGGCGAGACGATCGTCGAACTGTGGCCCGACGGGCCCGTCGCGGTCGAGCTGGAGATCGATCCAGCGCGCGGCGAATGGCTCCGATCGGGGCTGGCGGCGCGCATCGTGCCGCTCGGTCGCCCGCGCGGACGGGCGGTCCCGGGCGTTGTCATTGCCGTCACCCCGACGGTCGCTCGCGACGGTGCACCGCGGCTCATGGTCCGCGTGGACGCCAATTCGCGGCCTTCGGTCCAGCCGAAAGGAGCCTTGGTTGGCGCGACGGTGGCGGACGCCGTCGTGCCGAGCGCCAGCCCGCCACGCGTCAGCGCGAATCCGGTCGCGTCGCTGAAACCACGCTCGCCGCTCGCCGCTCCGCTGGCAGCGAGCCACCCGGCACATGCGAGCACGCTCGAGGCGGGCGGGGCGGTGCGCGTCGCTTCCGAGGAGGCACAGGTGCCGACGGGTGCTCCGGCGGGCGCGGCGAGCAACCGAGCGCCCGCCCCCAAGCTTCAGGCAGGGACGCCGGTGCGCGTGCTGATCCTGGGCCATCCGCGAACGCCGTGGCAGATGCTTGTCGATGCGATTGCTCCGCCCCGCTGACGCGATGGTCCGACGACGTTCACAGGATGCGCGGCCGACTGAGCACGCGCCTGCCCGACGCTCCGACCGCTGCCTGCGCCCGGCGGAGCGATCGAGTGCTGGTGCGGCCAGTCGCGGCATGACGTGAGAAGCCGGTGCGTGAACCCGTTGAAGCAGCACCATCGCGCCGGGCTTCGCCGACATCTTCGCGTCCAACGCCTTCAAGAATGGCATCGTGCTGGTCGCACTGCCGACCGAACCGGTCGAGCGCCTGCTCGCCGTGGCCGCCGACGGGCACGCGATCAGCGTCGACCTCGAGACGATGACCGTCACCACGCCTTTCCAGGACCGCTTCTCGTTCGAACTTGACCCGTTCCGCTGCGACGCACTGATGCGCGGCCTCGACGAGATCGGCCTGACTCTATCCCACTCCGAAGCGATCGCCGCCTACGAGGCGCGCGCCCGCGCCGAGCGGCCGTGGGCGGGGGTCTGAGGCGTCGGCGCTGCCCTGACCGGCTCGCTTCGCGCGCCACATTCCCCGCCAGCGGGGAAAAGCCCGTTGCCGATGCACGTGGCCCAATCCTCCCGTGCGGGCGGGGGATTCGGCGCGTTCAGCCGATGAGTGCGAAAGGCGCCTCTTACGCCTAAGGCTTTACGCCGCCCGCCGCGCCGCGATCCAGGCGTCGACGCGGCGTTCCAGGATCGTCAGCGGCTGCGATCCGCTCGCGATCAGCAGGTCGTGGAAGCCGCGGATGTCGAACTTCGGCCCCAGCGCCGCCTCGGCCTTGCGTCGCAGCTCGACGATCTTCAGCATCCCGATCTTGTAGCCCGTCGCCTGGCCCGGCAGCGTGATATAGCGGCGCACCTCCGAGCGCGCCTGCTCGGGCGGCAGGCGGCCGGTTCTGGTCATGTAGTCGACCGCCTGATCCTCGGTCCAACCCATCGCGTGGATGCCCGTGTCGGTCACCAGCCGAGCGGCGCGGAACAGCTCGGCATCGAGCCGCATGAAGTCCGCCGCCAGGTCTGGATACGCTCCCATCTCCTTGCACAGCAGCTCGCTGTAGAGCCCCCAGCCCTCGCCGAACGCGACGTAGCCGTAGGTCTTGCGGAACTTCGGCCCCACCGATTGGCGCACCTGGATGTCGCCCTGCATCACGTGGCCGGGGATGCCCTCGTGGCACATCAGATCATAAACCTTGGCCGGATCTAGCGTGTTGCCCAGCAGGTGCACGTAGACGCGCCCCGGCCGCACGCCGTCGGGGCTGGGGCCGGCTGCGTGCGCGGCGCCGCCAGCGACCTCGCTGAACGACGGCTCGCGCACCACCTCAACGCGATAGGCCGGAAGCTCGCCGAAATAATTGGGCAGGCGCGTGCGCGTGTCGGCAATCGCTGCGTTGGCTTGGCTGAGATACTCCTGGCGCAGCGCATCGGTCCACGGCACCGCGGGGAAGCGCTTCGCCCGGTCGGCATAGTAGGCGCTGCGATCCGCCAGCCCCGCCTTGCGGGCGAGCGCATCCTGCTCGGCTTCCAGCCGCGCCACCTCCTTCAGGCCGATCGCATGGATCTGCGCAGGCGTCAGGTCGGTCGTCGTCGCAAGCTTCAGCGCCGCCGCATAATACGCCGCGCCGCCGGGCAGCGAGACCGCGCCGACCTTGCCGCTCGGCGCCCTGGGCAGCTCCGCCTGCTCAAAGGCGATGATCCGCTCGTAAGCAGGCTTCATCGCGATCAACGCCGCGCGCGTCTCGGCGATCAGCGCTTCGGCGTCGGCGGCGCTCAGCTTGTTGGCTGCGGTCAGCTTGGCGACCTTGGCCTTGGCGTCGGCCATCAGCGGCGAGTCCGGCCCGTCGCCGAACGGCGCGCCGCTGATGATCGCGCGCGAACCCGCGATCACACGCTCCACCTGGAACCTCGGCGCGCGGATGCCAGCGTTGGCGGATTTGGCGCTGCGCTCGATCGCCACGTCCAGCGCGGCAGGGATTGCGCGCAGGCGGGCGTTGTAGGCGCGCATGTCCTCGGCGCTGGCAACCGTATGCGTGTTGATCATGAAATCGGGCAGCGTCTGGTGCGCCGAATAGAGGAACGAATAGAAGGGCGGCCGGTACTGGCGGAACTTGTGGCTCAGCTCAGCGCGATCGAGTTCCAGCGCCCAGATATCATAATTGACCTGGCCCTCGGGCGACAGCTTGGCGCGATTGAACTCGCGCTTCATTTTGGCGACGCTTGCACGCCGCCATTCCAGCATCTTCAGCTCGCCCGCCTCGCTGTTGTCGTCGAGCTTGTCCTGGCCTTCCTTCATCCCCAGTCGCGTCGCGAGCTGCGGGCGCATCCGCACTTCCTCGGCGAACTGATCGTCGAGGAAGCTCGTCAGCCGCTGATCCTCGGCGCTGGGAGCGGGCGTGGGCGGCGCTGCCAGAGCCACGGCTGGAGCAGCACCGGCCAGCAACGCTGCGATGCCAAGCTGAACGAAACGCGTCATTTTCGGGTCCTCCCGTGTTCGCCGTCCGCACTAAAATGGTATGTGGCTCGCGTGAAGGGGGCTGCTTCAGCCGCGCACCTGGCCCGTGCCGCGCACCAGCGTCTTGTAGGTGGTCAGCTCCTCCAGGCCCACCGGTCCGCGCGCGTGGAGGCGTCCGGTGGCGATGCCGACCTCTGCACCGAAGCCGAACTCGCCGCCGTCGGCGAACTGGGTCGAGGCGTTCCACAGCACGATCGCGCTGTCGACCGAGCCGAGAAAGCGCTCGGCTGCGGCCGCGTCCCCGGTCACGATCGCGTCGGTATGGCCCGATCCGTGGCGCGCGACGTGCGCGACCGCCTCGTCGATCCCGCCGACGATCCGCGCGGCGATGATCGCGTCCAGATATTCGGCGCCCCAGTCGGCTTCGCTCGCGGGCCGGACGCGGGCATCGAGCGCTGCGACGGCAGCGTCGCCGCGCACCTCGCACCCCCGCTCGATCAGCGCAGCAACCAGCCGCCGCGCGAGATCGGGGCGCGCGGCATCGATCAGCAGCGTCTCCGCCGCGCCACACACTGCGGTGCGCCGCAGCTTCGCATCCAGCATGACGCGCTCCGCGATGTCCGCGTCGGCGGCTTTGTGCACGTAGACGTGATTGATCCCGTTCAGATGCGAGAGCACCGGCACGCGCGCTTCGGCCTCGACGCGCGCGACGAGCGACTTGCCGCCGCGCGGGATGACGAGATCGATCAACCCGGCTGCGCCGAGCAGCGAGCCGACGATCGCGCGGTCCTGCGAGGGAACGAGGAGCGCAGCCGTGGGCAGCCCGGCCGCCGCCAGCCCCGCCTCGATACATGCGATCAGCGCAGCGTTGGACCGGGCTGCCTCGCTGCCGCCGCGCAGGATGCAGCCATTGCCGCTCATCAGGCACAAAGCCGCCGCCTCGGCGGTGACGTTGGGGCGGCTCTCATAGATGATCGCGATCACGCCGATCGGCACCGCGACGCGCTCGAAGCAGAGGCCGTTGGGCCGTTCCCAACGCTTCAGCACGCGGCCAAGCGGATCGGGAAGCGCGGCCACGGTCTCCAGCCCCGCTGCGATCGCCTCCAGCCGGGCGGGTGTCAGCGCCAGCCGGTCGGCGAGCGCGGAGCTGAGCCCGCTCGCGGCGGCGCGGTCGGCTGCGTTCGCTGCCAGCACCGTATCCGCCCGCCCGCGCACAAGGTCGGCTGCAGCGCGCAATGCAGCACGCCGCTGGTCGGCGCTCGACGCGGCAAGCACGCGCTGCGCCGTGCGCACGCTCTCCGCCCAGCCGCGCACCGCCTCACGCGCGTGCGCTTCGGTCACAGCAGCACCATCTGGTCGCGGTGGATCACCGCCGAGCGCGGCTCGTGCCCCAGCGCCGCCGCATGTTCGTCCGACCGCAGCCCCATGATCCGCCGCAGCGCGTCGGCGCGATAGGCCGACAGCCCGCGCGCGATCGTCCGCCCGCCGGGCGCCAGCACCTCCACGACATCGGCCCGGTTGAACGCGCCGTCGATTGCAGTCACACCCGCTGCGAGCAGGCTCGCCCCGCCCGCCAGCGCCGCGGCCGCGCCCGCGTCGACGCTGATGCGCCCCGCGGGTTCAGACACCGTCACCAGCCACGCCCGCGCGCGGCCGACCGATCCGGGCTGCGGCACGAACACCGTGCCCACGCCGCCGCCGAGGAAGCGCGACAGCGGGCGCTCGCCGCGCCCGTCGGCGATGCCCAGCCAGATGCCCGACGCCACCGCGATGCGAGCCGCCATCAGCTTCGCTGCCATCCCGCCGGTGCCCGGGCCGCGCGCTCCGCCCGCCAGCGCGGCGACCTCGTCGATCGCGCGCACCTCGGCGATGCGTGTTGCAGCGGGGTCACGCGCCGGGTCGGCGGTCATCAGCCCATCGACGTTTGAGAGCAGTAGCACCGCCTCCGCGCCCGCAGCCACGCCGACGCGCGCAGCGAGCCGGTCATTGTCGCCGAAGCGGATCTCGGCGGTCGCCACCGTGTCGTTCTCGTTCACCACCGGCACCACGCCCAGCCCCAGCAGCCGGTCGATCGTCGCCGCGGCGTTCAGGAACCGGCGCCGGTCCTCGAGATCGCCCAGCGTCAGCAGCAGTTGCGCCGCGAGCAGGCCCCGTGCCGCGAACAGTTCGGACCACAGCGCCGCCAGCGCGATCTGGCCGACGGCGGCCGCGGCCTGCGCGCTTTCCAGATCGCGCCGCCCGCCGCCGGGCAGGCTGAGCGCCGCCGCGCCGAGCGCAATCGCGCCCGAACTCACCAGCACCACGCGCTGCCCGCGCGCTGCCCGCTCGGCAATGTCGGCCGCGAGAGAGGATGCCCAGTCGCGCCGAACCGCGCCGCCCTCGCCCGCGAGCAGCGCCGAGCCGACCTTGACGATCAGCCGCCGGGCATCGGCGAAGGGCAGGGGTCCGGACATGTTAGCACCATCGCGGGCAGCCCGCGCCCGCGCAACCGCCGCGATCAGTCGTCCGGCCGCGCCGCGCGAACCGCGAAGGACGGATTGCAGCTCGTCCCCGGCGCGGCCGAGCGCGACATCAGCCCGCACACGCCGCCCGCATTGTCGATCAGCTCGCCCAGCGCGCTCATCGGCCCCTCGAACGCCGCCTGGTGCACCTGGTCGGCCAGCAGCGGGTTGGTGAAGATGTGCGTGAACGCATCGACCGAAACCATCGTCCG
The DNA here is from genome assembly GCA_032249695.1 of Sphingomonadaceae bacterium. GTDB lineage: Bacteria > Pseudomonadota > Alphaproteobacteria > Sphingomonadales > Sphingomonadaceae > JAVVHE01. The sequence goes on from JAVVHE010000005.1 coordinate 44,140, forward strand.
AACGAGCGGCGGCAGCACGGCGTCCTCGTCGCCATACTCGCGGCCCTCGCAGATCAGCCCCACTGGCAGCTCGACATGTTCGACCGAACCGTAGAGCTCGGTGAGCGCCGCGGTCGCGCGCTCGTTGCCGCCGGTCAGCTCGGCGATGCTCTCCGGCGCGCGACGGCCGAAGCGCGCGCAGTAATCGACAAAGGGCGCCAGCTCGAATGTCCGCGCCATGTCGATTGATGCCATTTCTGCGCGCCACAGCCATGCTGGCGTGTTGAACGGGCCGATCCGGCCCGCGTGCTGCGTCGATGCGCTGTTGATACAGCGCTCGACTCCGTGGCGTTCCAGCACCGCGTTGTTGAAGCGGTAGCTGGCGTGGTCGTAGCGAACGCCGTCGACATCCAGCCGATCGGGCACCATGCCATGCCAGCGGTAGAGCAGGTTGAACTCCAGGCTGATGCGGTTCGACCGGTACCAGCTCTGGTGCTCGGCGAAGTGCCGTTCCAGCCGGAAGCGGAAGCCGTCGCCCGCCAGATGATTGATATAATCCTCCACCACGATCGCGAGGACGTTGCGAATCATGACCGTGCGCGTGGTTTCGAACAGGCGGTCGTCGTCCCAATCGGGGTGGATGCGCTCGATCGCGGCTGCGACGCGGTTGTGCTCGCGCACGCACATCGTCGAAAGCGCGGTGTAGAGGATCGTCGAGTTGCCGCGGTCGAGGCCGGTTGCGTACATGCGGCTCCAGCGGTCGGGCTCGGCGGCCTGGGGCAGGCTGCGGGCGAGCGCGGCGCGCATCCACTCGCCCAGCACATGCTCCACCGGCGGGCAGCTGTCGTCGCGGATGTAGCTCAGGTCCGCAAACTCGGGCAGCACCGCCCCCTGCTCGTCGGTCAGCCGGGGCAGATGGCCGCCGGGCAGCTTCATCCGCCCGCCGCGCCGCTCGCGGAGCGCCCAGGTCGTTCGCTCATCGAGCCCGTAGATCTGGCAATAGTCGATCTCGTGATTGGAGGTCGTGCGCCGCCTGTCGATCGGGTCGGTGCGCAGGAAGCTGTCGGTGAACCATTGCGCGAAAAAGCAGAACAGCGTCGATGTGCGCGGGCAGGGGATGAATTGCCCCTCGGGCCGCAGCAGTACGCTGCGGACGACGCGCTCGCGATCGGGCAGCGGGCGCGAGGGCGGCTTGGGCGGCAGGTGGCGGCCCGTGTAGCGCCGGTCGGCAAGCCCCGGCCAGCTGACATAACCCGATGGCGCGAACGGAGCCGACGCGGCGATCCCGCGCGCCAGCGCCGGGACAGCGGGCGCGTGCGAGGGGAGCGACTTGGCGGTCGCGGCGGTAGCGCCGGCATCGGGCGGCCCCATGCCCATCCCGGTCCACAGCGAGTAGGGGTGCGGCCGCTTGCCCCGCTCGGCCGACACCGCGAAGTTGATCTTCAGTTCCTCGGTCCAGTGCGGCGCCACGCGCTCCAGCAGCGGCAGCACGTATGTCAGCGCAAAGTCCTTCAGCCCGCTCATCGCATGTCCCCCCCGGACCGAAGACTGCACCCGTTCGCCCAGCTCGGCAAACAGCCGGTAAAGGTCAGCCGAGCATCGCCTCCAGCTGCGGCAGCAGCGGCAGGTCGGCCGGGGGCATGGGCAGCGCGTAGAGTTCGTGCGGGCGGAGCCAGCGGATCGGCGCTCCATGAGGGCTGCCGTCCCATTCGCGCGTGATGAACAGCATCAGGATCAGGTGGAACGTGTCGTAGGCGTGGCTCGCGAAGCCAGCCGGAGCGACGCAGCACAGCTCGATGCCAAGCTCCTCGCGCAGCTCGCGACGCAGTGCATCCTCGGGCGTCTCGCCGGGTTCGAGCTTGCCGCCGGGGAATTCCCACAGGCCGCCCATGGGCTTGCCGACCGGGCGCTGCGCAACGAGAACGCGGCCGTCGGCGTCGACGAGGGCCGCCGCAGCAACGTGGACGATGGGCATGCTCACCGCGCGAAACGCACGATCTTGACCGGGGCGCCGGGCTCCAGCCGCGCATTTGCTGGCAGGTCGTTCAGCGCGCGGAACCGCTCTACGGGAAGGTCGTCATAGGCCATCTGGCGGCCGATGCTGTCGACACTATCGCCGGGTTTCGCCTCGACGATGTCGATGATGCGCGGGCGCACCGCCGATGCGTCGGCGGGCGACAGGAGCCGGAAGCTGTCGATCAGCCGACGCAGCGTCGTGTCGGCCGATCCGGCGGGCCCCAGCGCCACCTGGCTGAACACGCGGCCGGCGTCGCGCCCTTCATAGACCGCCACCAGCAGGTCGGCCCGCCCGCGCCCGGTTCGCGCGCTGAGCGGCAGCACCGCCGCGCGCACGCCACCGATCGTGGTGCGGATCGCGGGGCCACCCTCGGCGGGCGTATTGCCCAGCACGGCCCGCGCGAGGCGAAGCGCGTAGCCGTCCAGCCCTTCGCCGCGCTGCAGCGCGCCCTCGCCAAACTGCGCCTGCTCGCCGGCCGGACCCTTGGCGGTCACCGCGCTGCGGCCGTTCGCGAGCGTCCAGCCGGGCGGCGCGCGGAAGGCGATGCGCAGGCCCGGATGCACGAACTCGGTGCCGCGAACGAGACCCTGCGCAGGGTCGTCGCCGTAGAGCAGGCCGTCGATCGCGCTGAGGTAGCTGCGCGCCTCCAGCCGCCCGCCGGTGCCCTGCGGCTCTCGGTCGGCGAGCTCAGCGGCGCGGCGCACGCGGTCCCCGGTCGCGGGATGGGTTCGCAGGAAGGCGGGCGAGGCAGCAGCAGCGTCGCGCCCGCTGAGCCGCGCGCGCAGCGCTTCCTCGCCGACCAGATTGTTGAGCGCCTCGGCCCCGGCGTGCGGATCATAGCCCGCGCGGATGAGCGCGCTGACGCCGATCTCATCGGCCTCATATTCCTGCCCGCGCGAGTAGCCGAGCACCGCCACGGTCCCCAGTGCGCCCGCGCCCTGCGCGACCAGGTCCGATCCCGTCAGCACGCCGGCGGCCGCGCCCAGGATCGACGCGAGCGTCGCGCGGCCCTGCCGCTTCTGGCTGTGGCGCGCCTTCACGTGGCCCAGCTCGTGCCCCAGCACGAAGGCAAGCTCCGCCTCGTTGTTCGACAGCGCCATCAGCCCGCGCGTCACGCCGATATAGCAGCCCGGCAGCGCGAAGGCGTTCACGATGTCGGTATTGAGCACGGTGACCGTGCAGTCGCTCCCGTCACGGCTGACGCCGGTGGCGACCGCCATCTGCCTGGCGACACGCTCAACCAGCGCGACTCCGGGTCCGTCATAGCGGCCGCCGAACTGATCGAACGCCTGTTGCGCGGGCTGGGCGTAGCGCACGCGGTCGCCCTGGCTGACCTGGGCGGCGGCTGGCTGGGTGAGCGCGGCGAGGATGACCGCGAGGGCAAGGCGCGTGGACATGGGCGTCGGTGCCACGCCCTAGCGCATGCGGAGCGCTGCGTCAGCCGTTGACGACCTCGCCGCCGTTCACATGGATGGTCTGGCCGGTGATGTAGCTGCCGTCCTCGCACGCGAGGAACAGATAGGCCGGAGCGACCTCGTTCGGCTGGCCAGGGCGCCCCATCGGAGTGTCCTCGCCGAAGGTCTGTAGCTTCTCCTCGGACGCGCTGAACGGATTGAGCGGAGTCCAGATCGGCCCCGGCGCGACCGCGTTCACGCGGATGCCGCGTTCGACGAGGTTCTTCGCCAGACTGCGCGTGAATGCGGTCTCGGCGCCCTTTGTCGCGCTGTAATCCAGCAGATGCCGGCTGCCCTCGTAGGCGGTGATGCTGACCGTGTTGACGATCGCGGCTCCGCGGCGGAGGTGCGGCAGTGCAGCCTGCACCATGAAGAAATAGCCGAACACGTTGGTCTGGAAGGTGCGGCGCAGCTGCTCCTCGCTGATCTCGGCGAGGTCCTTCGCCTCGTGCTGCTCGCTGGCGTTGTTCACCAGCACGTCCAGCCGCCCGAACGCGCTGATAACGCGCTCGACCGCCTCGTGACAGAACGCGCGAGCACCGACATCACCGGGGATCGCCAGTGCGCGGCGGCCCTCGGCTTCGATGAAGCCGAGCGTGTCGGCGGCGTCGCCCTGCTCCTGCGGCAGGTGGACGAATGCCACGTCGGCGCCCTCGCGCGCGAACAGCACCGCCACCGCGCGGCCGATGCCGCTGTCTCCGCCCGTCACCAGCGCCACCTTGCCCGCCAGCCGCCCGCTGCCGGGATAGCGCGGCTGCCATTCGGGCTTGCGCTCCAGCGCTCGCTCCTCGCCGGGCAGGTTGTCGACGTGGACGGGATCGATCAGCGGACGGTTGTCCATGGGGATGCTCCGGAACGGGGCGGGCGGCGACGCCGGAGCGCCGCCGCCCGCACAGAAGATTGGCGATCAGAAGCCCGGCGGGGTGGTGCCGGTTCCGGGCATGGTACCCGTGGTCCCCGTCGTGCCGGTGACCGGCGGCGACATGGTCGAGCGCTGGTTCGAGCGGCTGCGGCTGTTGCGGTTGCCCGTGCTGCGCGAGCGGTTGCCCATGTTCGGGCCCATTGCATCGTCGCCCGTGCCGGTGCCCCGCGTCGCCGCAGATCCGGTGCCGGGGTTGGTGCTCATCGTGCCCGGCTGCGCGGTCTGCGCGCCCGGCGCTGCGCCGGCGGTTCCCGGCTGCATCCCCGTCATGCCCGGCTGGGTGCTCATGGTGCCGGGCTGCATGCCGGTCGTGCCGGGCTGCATGCCGGTCGTGCCGGACTGCATGCCCGTTGTTTGAGCCATCGCCGCGCCCGAGACGAGCGTGACTGCCATCAGAATAGCGATCCGCACTGGTCGATCCCTTCAATGTCGACTGCGGACGATGCTCCGCGTACGCTCAACCGCCGTGAGCGGGTGTCGGTGCCAGGCGAAGCCGCGAGCGGTGCCGGTTGCGCGACCAAGAGAGGTCGTCGCCGGGCGCGTGTGGGTTCGCGCCCGGCGAGCCGCTCGAGTCGGTTTAAACGGACGGCGGGGTCGTCGAGCCGGTGCCGGTGTTGCCGGTCGTGCCCGACATACCACTGGTGCCCGAGGTCCCCATCGAGCCCGTGTTGCTGCGGCTGGCGCGGCTGCGCGACGAGGAACGATGCTTCGTCTGGCCGCGCTTCTTGCTGTGCGACATGGTCTTGGTTTTCGATCCGGAGTTCGTCATGCCCGCGCCGCCGGTCGTCATGCCCGAACCCGAGCTCATCGAGCCCGTGTTGCCGGTCTGGCCCGAGGTCGGCTGGCCGGTGGGGGTTGTCGAGGACTGCGCGAGCGCAGGCGCTGCCGTCAGCGACAGCGCGGCCGCTGCGGCTAATAGTTGCTTGGTCGTGATCATCACTGGTCCTTTCATCGGCGGACCCCAAGTCCGCTCCGCGACTAACCCGCAGCGGCGGCGCAAGTGCCGCGCACCGGTGAAACAATTACGCGGTCACAGCGACTTGGCGAGCAGGTGCTCGTCCGCTCCCGGAACAATCACCGCGTCGGCGGTGTGGTGGACGTGGCGCTCGTCGTCGTGGTGGTCGTCGTGCTTTTCTGCCCCGAGGCTGTGGAGTTCTGGCTGGCGCCCGTCGCCTGCGACGACGCGGTGTTGGCGACCAGCCCGGCTGCCGCGGCGGCCATCGCAAGATTGCGGATCATCATGTGTTGATTTCCCGGGTGCGGCACGGCACTCGATCTGCAACAGACCGGATGCGATCCGGAAGCGTCCCTTGACTACGCCGAGTTACCCCCGCCGGTCGCGCGCCTCGGCCACCGCGGCCTTCAGCGCGTCGAAGCCGACCGCGCCGACAAGGACCTTGTCGCCGATGACATAGCTCGGCGTGCCGTTCATCCCCAGCGCGCGGCCCATCTCGATATTCTTCTCGATCTCGGCCGCATTGGCCTTGGCCTGCAAGTCGCGCGCGGTCTTCAGTTCGTCGAGGCCCGCGGCGCGGACGGTTGCAACGACCTTCTCATGGCTCAGCCGCCCGCTCGTGCCGTACATCCGGTCGTAAAACGCACCGTGACGCCCCTGCGCTGCCGCCGACAGGCTGGCGAGGGCGGCTTCGCGGCTCGCCTCGGCGATGACCGGGTAATCGCGGTAGACCACCTTCACGCGCGGGTCGTCGCGCACCAGCCGCTCCACGTCGGCCTTGGCCTGCTGGCAATAGGGGCAGGCGTAGTCGTAGAACTCAACGAGCGTCACGTCGCCGTTCTTCGCGCCCGCCCACGCCGAGCCGAACGGCGTCTCGATCTCGCTGCGGTTGGCGGCGATGTATTTGCGCACCGATCCCGTCTGCAGCGCGGTGATCGCCTCGGGAATGATCTCCGGGTGATCGAGGATGTAGCGCCGCACCACGGCTTCGACGGCGACGCGCTCGGCCGGGCTCAGCGCCTTCATCGCGCCGGGCGGCGGCACGGGGGTCGTCATCGCCTGGCCCTGCGGCGGGTCGGCGCGGCCCGGTCCGGGCAGCGCGACTCCCAGCGCGACAAGCGCGGCAGCCCCGAGCGCGGGGAGCGCGGCAGCCATCGGCTTCATCCGCGCGGCCGCCTGCCCTTGGTCTTTGCGAGTTCGTTCTGCGAAACCATCACGATATCCTGCGCCCGCAACCAGTCGGGCGTTCCAGCGGGCAGCCCCTGCAATGCGGCCCGGCCGGAGGCAAGCGCCTGCTGCGGCTGCCCGATCAGGTTATAGCGCTCGGCAGTCGCCAGCGCGGCGCGCGGCTCGTCGCCCGCGCGCTCGTAGACGACGCCCAGCTGATACCAGGCGAACGGGTTTTCGTTGTCGCGCGCGATCGCCTGCCGCAGCACGGTCTTCGCCTCGGCGGTGTATTTGTCGTCCTCGGTGGCCAGCAGCGCGTGGCCCAGCAGCGCGGCGATCAGCGGCGAGCGGCTGCGCTGGAAGGCAAGGCGCAAGGGCGCGATCGCCTCCTCGGGCTGGCCCGATTCCAGCAGGATCTGCCCGCGCACTTCCAGGAAATAGGGGTTGTCGGGCTCGGCCTTCACCAGCGCGTCGGTTTCGGCGACGGCTTTATCGAGCAGCGCCTGCTTATGGTAGGCGTAAGCGCGCGCATAATGCGCGGACAGGCTGGTGTCGGTTGGCGGGTATAGCTGGAAGGTGCGCTCGGGGCTTTCCACGAACCCGGCGAGCTTCGCCTTGATGCGCCGGAAGCGATCGTCGAGCTTCGGATCGTCGGGCACGTCCCATGATGGATCGGCTTTGTAGGTGGTCGTCAGGAAGGCGATGCGCTCGTCGGTCAGCGGGTGATCGGTCAGGAAGTCGTCGCTGCGATAGCCGTAGCGAAACTCCTGGTTCTTCAGCTTGTAGAAGAACTCGATCGAACCGCGGCCCGAAAGCTTCGCAGCCGACAGCATCTTCGCTCCGAACTCGTCGGCCTGCGCTTCCTGCACGCGGCTGAACGCCAGAAACTTGCCGAGCGCGGCCTGCTGGCCCGCCGCGAGGATGCCGAGGCCCGCCGCTCCGCCGCCGGTGGCGATGGCAGCCGCGCCAAGCAGCAGCGACAGGATCGAGATTTTGGTGGCGTCGGCCATCCCCGCCTCGCTGCGGATGACGTCGCCATTGGCCAGATGCCCCAGCTCGTGCGCGATCACGCCCTGCACCTGGTTGGTATTGTCAGCGGCCGCGATCAGGCCCGAATGGATGTAGACGATCTGGCCCTGCGCCACGAAGGCGTTGATCGAGCTGTCGCCGACCAGCACGACCCGGACGTTCGCCGGATCAAGCTTCGCCGCGCGGATCAGCGGCACCGCGATGTCGTGCAGATACTCCTCGGTCTCCGCGTCGCGCAGGATGTTCTGCGCGTAGGCGGGCGTGCTCGTGCCGAACGCGATGACGAACGCGGCGAGGAGCGCTGCGATCTGGCGGGCGGCGGTCACGCGCATGGGGAGCAGCCTTCTCGCGCTGGCAGGTGAACGGGGCGTGAAACCGCGGCCGGCCGCACGCCCCGACGGAGCTTAGCTGCCGAAGGTGCGCTGCCACCAGCCCCGCCGCTCTGATCCGCCGTCGCTTGTCGCAGCGGCTGGATCGGCGGCGGCGCTCGCGGGCTGGGCGGCGGCGGCGGCGGGTTGTGCCGCCGTTGCTGGCGCGTCGGCGCCGTTCGGCTGCGCGGGCGCGTCGGCGCCGCGGCTGGCGTCAGCCGGCGCAGCCTTGCGGCGCGCGCGCTTGGGCGTCGGCTGATCGCCGTCGGCCACCGACGCTCCGCCGGCGCCCTCGGGGGCTTCGGCTGCCGCGGGGATGGCGGCGGAGGCTCCACCCGGCTCCGCCAAGGCCGATTGACCGTCTCCGGTGTCGGCCGCAGCCGATCCGGCCGGCTTGCGTCGCGATCCGCGCTTCGGAGCGCCGGTCGGAGCCGCATCCGCTGCCAAATCGGTGCCAACCGCTGCCCTGCGGCCGCGTTTCGCTGTGGCAATCGCATCCTCCGCGCCCGCTTCGGCCGTGGCACTGGCCTCATCGACGGGCAATTCCGGCGCTCTGGAGGCAACCGCCCCGTCGCCACCCTCCGTCCCGGCCGTCGGCGCCCTGCGCGGTCGCCGCCGCTTCAGTGCCGGTGCCGCGGGCTCCGCACCTCCGGCGCCGTCCGCGTCTGCGCTCCCGGCAGCGCTGGCGCTGCCATCGCTGGCTCCGTCGCCCGCGTCGTCGGTGTCGGCCGCGGCGGCGCGGCCCCGCCCGCGTCCGCGCCGCGCCTTCGGAGCTGCCGATGGATCGCGGTCGCCCGCGCCGCCAGCGCGCTTGCCCGCCGGCTCCGAGCCGTCCGTCTCCGCGTCACCGGCGGCGCGATCACGCGGCTCATCGTCGCGCGGATCGGCCTCGATCCCACCGTCGGCGAAGCTCTCCGCGTCACGCTCCGGCCCGGCCGCGCCGTTCAGCAGGCGTGTCCGGCCACCGCGGCGCCCGCGGCGGCGGCGGCGTCCGCGCCGCTCCTCCTCGGCTGCGGCGGCGCTCGCCGAGCGTTCGCCTTCGGTGCGCTCCTCGCGCTGTTCGGCCGGTTCCGCGCCGTCCGGCTCGCCATCCGCGGCGCCGAGGACGCGGTCGCCGCGCTCGGGCCGGTCGTCGCGTTCGGGGCGTTCGTCGCTACGGCGCCCGCGGCGGCGGCGCCTGCGGCCGCGCCGCTCACCCTCGGCGCTGTCGCGCGCCTCGCGGCCGTCGCGTGCCCCGCTCGCCGGATCGCGCTCGTCCGTGGCTTCCAGCTCGTCGTCCGCCTCGATCTCGGCGTCGAACTCGTCGTCGATCTCATCGTCGTCGTCGGGCTCGGGTGCAGCGAGCGCGCGCACCTGAGCCGCCGGAGCGATCGGAGCGCGCGTCGGCGGGCCGCCGGCGCCCATCACCTCGAAGCGCGGCGGAACCAAGGCGCTGTCGGGCAGCACCTCGATATCGACGCCGTAGCGGCGCTCGAGCTCGATGATTTCGGTGCGCTTGCGGTTGAGGATATAGACTGCAACCTCGCTCCCCGCGCGCAACGTCAGCAGCGACGCCCGCCCGCGAACAGCTTCTTCCTCAAGCGCTCTCAGCGCCAGCAACGCAGCGGAAGACGCCGAGCGGACCAGTCCCGTGCCCTCGCACATCGGGCAATGGACGGTCGACGCCTCCAGCACACCAGTCCTAAGTCGCTGGCGGCTCATCTCCAACAGGCCGAAGCTGCTGATACGACCAACCTGGATGCGGGCGCGATCGTTCTTCAGCGCCTCTTTCATCTGGCGCTCGACCCGGCGGACGTTGCCGCCGTGTTCCATATCGATGAAGTCGACGACGATCAAACCGGCCATGTCACGAAGCCGTAACTGGCGCGCGATTTCGTCGGCGGCCTCCAGGTTGGTGCGAAGGGCAGTATCCTCGATATTATGCTCGCGCGTTGAACGCCCCGAGTTGATATCGATCGAAACCAGCGCCTCGGTGGGATTGATGACGATGTAGCCACCGCTCTTCAGCTGCACGGTGGGCTGGAACATCGCGTTCAACTGCGTCTCGATCTGCGCGCGCTGGAACAGCGGCACCGGATCGATATAATGCTTCACGCGCTTGACGTGGCTGGGCATCAGCAGCTTCATGAACTGCCGCGCGTGGGCATAGCCCTCATCGCCGTCGACAATCACTTCCTCGATCTCGCGCGAATAGATGTCGCGGATCGCGCGCTTGATGAGATCGGAATCCTCATGGATCAGCGCGGGTGCGGTAGAGCTTAGCGTCAACTCGCGGATGTCGTCCCACAGTCGGCAGAGATAGTCGAAGTCGCGCTTGATCTCGGTCTTGGTGCGGCTTAGGCCCGCGGTGCGGACGATCGCCGCCATGCCAGAGGGCAGTTTCAGCTCGTCCATGATCGACTTCAGCCGCTTGCGGTCGGCTGCGCTCGAAATCTTGCGGCTGATGCCGCCGCCATGGCTGGTGTTGGGCATCAGCACGCAATAGCGGCCCGCGAGGCTGAGATAGGTTGTCAGTGCCGCGCCCTTATTGCCGCGCTCCTCCTTGACAACCTGCACCAGCAGCACCTGCCGGCGCTTGATGACGTCCTGGATCTTGTAGCGACGGCGCAGCGCCATGCGGCGCTCGCGCAGCCGCTCGTGCGTATGGTCGTCGTGGCCTTCATTCGCTGTGGCGGGCGGGCGCAAGGCCGTCTCGTCGTCGCTGCCGTCGGCTCTCTCGGACGCGTCCTCGACGCTGCCCTCCATCTCGATTGCCTGCGCAGCCTCCATCTCCTCGCGCTCAAGCTCGCGCTCCTCGCGCAGCAGCGCTTCGCGATCTTCGCGCGGGATCTGGTAGTAATCCGGGTGGATCTCAGAGAAAGCCAGGAAGCCGTGCCGGTTCCCGCCGTATTCAATGAAAGCCGCCTGCAGCGACGGCTCAACGCGCGTCACCTTGGCGAGGTAGATATTGCCCTTGATCTGCTTGCGGGCGGCTGCTTCAAAATCGAATTCTTCGACGCGGTTACCCTTAACGACTGCGACCCGCGTCTCCTCCCGGTGGCGCGAGTCGATCAACATGCGAACGGTCATCAATCAGTCTCCGTCGCGCCAGCAACATGCCCGGTGGGGCGGCGGCGCGCTTGTAAGTTCGGGTGGATGAAGGGCGGAGCGCGAAGGCAGCCGCACGTCCGGGGATGAACCCTTCGAACTGGTGCGGGCGGGGAAGCGTGGCCTTCAACGATGATCCTTCGGACGGACGTTTGGGCGTGCCCCAAGCGCCTTAGTTGGTTTTGCCCGAAGGAAGTCCGTTATCGCGCCCATGTGCGGCGGCCGGACAATGCGCGGCGCGGCGTGGCGCGGTTCCGGACGCCCCTCAGGCGCCCGCTCGAAAGCGGGCATGACGGCCCGGCCCTCTTTGCACACGCGGTGTAACACGCGCACCGCGGCGCCACAACGGCCTAGCCTGCCGCGCGCGTCACCGCGATGAGGCAAGGCCCGCTGCAGCGAACAGCGCGGCTTCGGTGGGTTCGGCTGCAGTCCCAACCGCTGCCCAGCCGTGGCCTGCGGCGCGCGCCACCTTCAGCGATAGCGCAGCGATGGTCAGCGCCGCGCGGTCTAGCCCAAGCCGCTCGACCTCGCCCACGAGCTCGATCGCAGCGCGCTCGGAGTAGAGGAGCGCCGATGCGCCGCCCTGTGCGATGGCGGCCGCGGCCGCTGGGTCGAGCGGCAGGGGAGGGGCGTCGTAGGTCTCGACGACGGTGACGCTGAGCGGCTCGGGCACGGGCGCGTTCGTCCGCCTGCGCCCGGCGAGATAGAGCAGATGCCGCGGCCCTCCCGGCATCGCAGCGATCTCGGCGAACATCGCCTCCGCGCGCCCGCCGAGCGGCGTCACCGCGCGGAACCCGGCCGCCCGCGCCGCTGCCGCGGTCTGCGCGCCGACGGCGAAGCATTTGAGCCGAGCGGCGGCTGCGAGCGCGTCGGGCGACGCGGCGGTCGCGTTCGCCGAGGTCAGCACCACGGCGTCGAACGAACCCGGCGGCATCCGCCAGGGCAGGGGCATGATCGTGAACAGCGGCGCGACGATGGCGCGGTGGCCGAGGGCTGCGAGCGCCCGGGCGGTGCGGCCCGCGGCGGGCTGGGGGCGGGTGACGAGGACGGTGCGGCCGCTCACCCCGCGCCGAAGGTGGCACGCAGCGCGGGCGACGCGCCCGCGAGCAGGCGGCGGGCCAGATCGGCTGCAGCCTCGCGTGCGTCGGCGGTGCTCGAACGGATCTCGTCGCGGACGCGCTCGGAGCCGTCGGCGAGCAGCAGCTCGGCAACGGTCGTCACGTCGCCGCCGCTCAACGTCGCGTGCGCGGCGACGCAGCTGTGGCACCCGGCACCGAGCGCCGCGAGCAATGCTCGCTCGGCCATCACGCACGCCCGCGTCGGCGCGCAGTCGATCGCCGCCAGCGCCGATCGCGTGTCCGCATCCGCCTCGCGCGCGGTAATCGCAACCGCAGCCTGCGAGGGTGCGGGGAGGAAATCATCGAAACTCTGCGCCACGCCCACGCCGTCATGGCCCAGCCGGTCGAGACCGGCAGCCGCAAGCAGCGTTGCCTCCGCCTCCCCCGCCGCAACCTTACGAATCCGCGTCTCCACATTCCCGCGGAACGACACGATCTGAAGATCTGGCCGGCGGGACAAAGCTTGCGCTGCGCGGCGCGGTGAGCTCGTGCCGAAGCGCGCGCCTTCGGGCAATGCTGTCAGCCCCGGCGCGCCGACCATCCGGTCGCGCGGATCCGCGCGCGGCAGGATGGCAGCGATCACGATACCATCGGGGATGAACGTCTCCACGTCCTTCAGGCTGTGAACCGCAGCGTCAATCCGGCGGTTGCGCAGCGCGGCGTCGAGCTCCTTCGTCCAAAGTGCCTTGCCGCCGATCTCGGCGAGCGGACGGTCCTGCACCATGTCGCCAACGGTTTTGACGACGTCGAACCTAATCGCTCCCTCGCCGCGTCCGTGAGCCACGGCAAGCGCTGCGGCCGCCATCCGCGTCTGAGCGAGAGCCAGCGGGCTGCCGCGCGTTCCAAAGGTAAGCCATCCCATGCACGCGCACCATGGCGGGGCTGACGGGGCGGCTGCAAGCGCCTAGGTCGCAGCGAGAATGCTGGTGCTGGGAATCGAGAGCTCGTGTGACGAAAGCGCTACGGCGCTGGTCGACGGCGATCGGCGGGTGCTCGCGCAGCGCATCGCGAGCCAGACGGCAGCACACCGACCATATGGCGGCGTGGTACCCGAGATCGCCGCGCGCGAGCATGCGGCGCTGCTGCCCGGGCTGATCGCCGAGGTGCTGGCCGAAGCGGGGCTGGCGTTGGGGGACGTCGACGCGATTGCCGCCACGGCGGGCCCAGGGCTGATCGGCGGAGTGATGGTGGGGCTGGCGCTGGGCAAGGGCACGGCGCTGGCTGCGGGCAAGCCGTTCTACGCGGTCAACCATCTGGAAGCGCACGCGCTGTCGCCGCGGCTCACCGAGCCGGAGTTGGCTTTCCCCTACCTGCTGCTGCTCGTGAGTGGGGGACACTGCCAGCTGCTGCGAGTCGGCGGGCCAGGCGATTTCCGGCGGCTGGCGACGACCATCGACGACGCTGCGGGAGAGGCGTTCGACAAGGTGGCGAAGCTGTTGGGGCTGGGTTTCCCGGGCGGCCCTGCGGTGGAGCGGGCAGCGATTGGCGGCAACCCCATGGCCTACGCCTTCCCGCGCCCGCTGACGCGCAGCGCCGAGCCGCATTTCAGCTTCGCGGGTCTGAAGACCGCCGTTCTGCGAGCGGTGCAAGCGGATGGCTTCGAGCGCGCGGCGGACATTGCCGCGAGCTTCCAGGCGGCGGTGGTCGATTGCCTGACCGATCGCACCGCGCGCGCGCTGGCGATCGCTGGTCCGGGGCTGAAGGCTTTGGTCGTTGCAGGGGGGGTCGCAGCGAACGGGGCGGTGCGAGGCGGGCTGGCTGCGGTGGCCGAGCAACAAGCGCTGTCGTTCGTTGCGCCGCCGCTGTGGCTGTGCACCGACAACGCAGCAATGATCGCGTGGGCCGCGATCGAGCGCGCGCGCGCCGGGCTCGCACCCGATGCGCTGGACGCCGCAGCACGACCGCGCTGGCCGCTCGACGACGCGGCCGAACCGGTCCGTGGAGCGGGGGTGAAGGCGTGAGCTGCGCGGCGACGGATGTGAGCTAGCGTGCGGCACGTTGGCGTGCTTGGAGCGGGTGCGTGGGGGACCGCGCTGGCGGCCGTCGCCGCGCGCGCAGGACCGGTGACGCTGTGGGCGCGCAATCCCGGGCAGGCCGACGAAATCATCAGCACGCGCCGCAATGAAGCCTATCTGCCCGAGATCAAACTGCCTTCGAGCCTGACCGCGACAGCCGACCCGTCGGCCGTGATGGCCTGCGATGCGCTGATCGCTGCCGTGCCCGCACAGGCGCTCGGATCGGTCCTAGCGCTGGCTAGGATCGGAGCGCGGCCGTTGCTGCTCGCGGCCAAGGGGGTCGAGCAGGGCACGCTCCGCCTGCCGCACGAGGTCGCGCGCGATACCTGTCCCGAGGCGCCGGTGGCCGCCCTCAGCGGTCCCAGCTTCGCCGCCGAGGTTGCAGCGGGCTTGCCGACCGCCGTCGTGATCGCGGGCGAGTGCGCGGGCGACTGGTCGGCGCGCCTCTCCGGCCCGGCATTCCGGCCATATGCAAGCGACGACCTGGTTGGGGTCGAGGTGGGCGGCGCTGCGAAGAACGTCCTTGCGATCGGCTGCGGCGCAGTGATCGGTGCGGGGCTGGGCGAGAACGCTCGCGCAGCGCTGATCGCACGCGGTCTGGCGGAGATCGGACGATATGCCGAAGCGCGCGGCGGGCGAGCGGAGACCATTGCGGGGCTAGCGGGGCTGGGGGACGCGGTGCTGTCGTGCGTCAGCGAAGCGAGCCGCAATTACCGTTACGGCCTCGCGCTTGGCCGCGGCGAGCCCGGCAGCGCGGGCCGAGGCGTGCTTGTCGAGGGTGCGGCCAGCGCGCCCGCACTTGCGGCCGACGCGCGCGCGCGGGGGGTTGAGATGCCGGTCGCGCAGTCGGTCGCGGCGCTGGTTCTGGGTGAGCTACTGCTCGACGAGGTTGTGGCGCAGCTCCTCGCCCGCCCGCTTCGGAGCGAGGGGTGATCGACCGACGGGGCGGCCCGCGCGAATATTCGGCGTCTCGCGCGACAGCAGCTGAGCGATCAGGCCGTTCCCCATCGGTGTATCTCAAGCCTAAGTCGTCCGGGTGCCGGTCGCTACGCCACCTCTCGATGTCAAAACTGCATTTTTACGAATTAACCCGGTAGCCGCCGCCGGCGGATTGGCGCGGCGGCGTCTCGGCGACGAGTCGGGGCTGAGCGAGGCGGCGCGCGCCACTTCGCTGGCGTCGGGCCGCCAGACGTTCGTCAACCGCGTCCGCTGGGCCAAGCCGACCTGGCCAAGGCGGGGCTGGCGGAGCGGACACGGCGGGGCCATGTCCGTCTGACTGAGCCGGGCGCCGACGTGCTCGCCGTCGACCCCGAACGGATCGGCGGGTTGTCGATCGCATTCGTTGAGGCAATCCTGCGCTCCGATGACCAAGCCCGATGACCCCTTTGGCCTCGAGCGGTTCCTCATCGCGCAGGAGGGTGTATTCGATCGAGCGCTGGCGGAGATGCGCGCAGGCGCCAAGCGCAGCCATTGGATGTGGTTCATCTTCCCGCAGCTTGCTGGGTTGGGTCGCAGTGCGATGGCGGAGCACTACGCTATCGGCTCGCGTGCGGAGGCGCGCGCCTACCTGGCGCATCCCGTCCTGGGTGCGCGATACCGTAACTGCGTCGATGCGCTCGCGGCGCTTGCCGGTGCCGACGCCCGCCGCGTCTTCGGCTCGGTGGACGCGCTCAAACTCTGCTCCAGCCTGACGCTGTTCGCGGCGGCGGGCGGCGGCGCAGCGATCGAGCGCGAGCTGCGCCGCTGGTGTGCTAGGCCGGACCCAGCCACGCTGGAGCTACTCGCCGCCGCTCCGGAATAGCCGCATTCGGCAAGTCAGCGGAGCTCGCCCACCAGCCTCTCGATCGCGGCGACGCATTCGGGTTCGTCGAGCGTCGGCGCGTGGCCGGAGCGCGGGACCACCAAGCGGCGCAGCAGCGGGGCGCGCCGGGCCATCTCGTCCTGGGTGGCGGCTGAGAACAGATCGGACAGGCCGCCGCGGATCGACAGCACGGGCACGCTCGCCAGCGCGTCGAACGCAGGCCACAGGTCGACGCCCGCCTCGCCGCCCGGCTGGCGGAACGGCTCGGCGATGCGTGGATCGTAATCGAACACGATCCGCCCGCCGTCGGCTACCCGCATCACGCGCTTGGCCATCACGAGAAACTGGTCGATGCTCCAGTCGGGATAGACGTCGCGGTTGAGGTCCATCAGCTCGCGCGCTGCGTGCCACCAGCTGGGATAGTCGCCACGCTTGCCGACATAGCCGCGAATGCGCGTCAGCCCCGCCGGATCGATCACCGGCCCAATGTCGTTCAGCACTGCTCCGGCAACCAGCCCGGGGCGCGTCGCGGCGATCATCATCGTCAGCAGCCCGCCGAGCGACGTCCCCACGAAGATCGCGCGCTCGATCCGCTCGGCCGCGAAGAACGCCTCCAGATCGGACAGGTAGCTGATCGGCGCGTAGGTCATCGCGTCCTTGGCCCACTGGCTCTCGCCGCGGCCGCGCAATTCGACGCAATGAACGCGGCGCCTTCCCGCGGCGGCGAGACGCGGGGCGAGCTCTTCGAAATCGCGCGCGTTGCGCGTCAGGCCGGGGATGCAGACGACGGGCGTCAGATGCTCGCGCCCGGCGTAGACGCGGGCGTGCAGCTTCAAGCCGTCGCGGCTGAGCCAGAAGCGATCCTCGTGCTCCATGCGGATGCGCTCATTGCACCCGAGGCGCGCCGCAGTCCATTCTAGAGCGATGGAGTGGAGCCCCGCGCGCGCGATCGAGGAGCTGGGGGCCGGGTTCTACGACCCAGTGGCACCGGCACGCTTCCCGGAGGCCAGGCTGCGCTTCCGCAACCGGCGCGCCGCAGCCGAGGTGGGGCTGGTAGGGCTGAGCGAGCGCGACTGGCTGTGCCGGTTCTGGGCGTTCGAGCCGTTCGCAGGCTCGCTGCCGCAGCCGCTGGCTTTGCGCTATCACGGCCATCAGTTTCGGGTCTACAACCCGGACATCGGCGACGGCCGCGGCTTCCTCTACGCGCAGTGCCGCGATGCGGCCGGTCGGCTGATGGATTTCGGCACCAAGGGCAGCGGCCAGACGCCATATAGCCGCTTCGGCGACGGGCGGCTGACGCTGAAGGGCGCGGTGCGCGAGGTGCTGGCGACCGAGATGCTCGAGAGCCTGGGCGTGCCGACCAGCCGGACCTTTTCGGTCGTCGAGACGGGCGAGGCGCTGGATCGCAACGACGAGCCGTCGCCGACGCGCTCTGCGGTGCTCACGCGCCTCAGCCACGGCCACATCCGCATCGGAACGTTCCAGCGGCTCGCAGCGCTGGGCGAGGACGCGGACATGCGCCGCCTGGTCAGCTATGTGCGCGCGCATCTGCACGGCGGGTCCTGGGGCGATACGCCCGCCGCGCTGCTGGCCGCGACGGCTGCGGCATGCGCCGAAACCGTCGCCCGGCAGATGGCTGCGGGGTTCGTGCACGGGGTGCTGAACACCGACAATATCAACGTGACGGGCGAGAGCTTCGACTACGGCCCGTGGCGGTTCCTGCCGGCTTGGGAGCCGGGGTTCACCGCTGCATATTTCGATCACGCCGGGCTCTATGCCTTCGCGCGCCAGCCCGAGGCGGTGCAGTGGAGCCTGCTCCAGCTTGGCCGCGCGTTGCGGCTGGTGTCGGAGGCCGAGCCGCTGGTGCCAGCGATCAACGGTTTCGGTGCGCTTTACGAGGCAGCGTTTGCGCGCGCGATGCTGTGGCGGCTGGGCCTGCGGCCGCGTGGCAAGGCCGAGGACCTCGCCGCGGTGCAGGCGCTGGAGCAGGCGATGGCCGCGAGCGGAGCGCAGCCCGACCGCGTGTTCTTCGATTGGCGCGGCGGAGCAGCGCGGCGGCCGGGCTATGACGCCGGTGAGTGGACGGCCGTGGCGCGCGCGCTGGAAGGCCACGAGCGCGAGCCGGATGCGCTGGCGCATGACTACTGGCGCGCCGAAGCTCCAGAAACGATGCTGATCGGCGAGGCCGAGCGCATCTGGGCGGCAATCGCCGAGCACGACGACTGGGAGCGATTCGAGGCCAAGATCGCGGCGGTGCGACGGATGGGCGAAGCGCACGCCTAAGTCCCTCTGCGTGCGGGGGAGGGACGGCGGTCAGCGCCGTACGTCGGGGCCGCGCTTGATCGTGAACGGGCCGGGACCCTGCACCACCGGCATCAGCTCGATGCGGTTGACGTTCACGTGCGGCGGCAGGCATGCGATCCACGCGACCGTCTCGGCCACGTCCTCGGGCGTCAGCGGGACGGTGTCGGCGTAGAATGCCGCAGCGCGCGCGTCGTCGCCCCAGCGCACGTTCGAAAACTCGCTGCCGCCGACCATGCCCGGCTGCACGTCGGCAACGCGGACGCCGGTGCCCGCGAGGTCGGCCTTCAGCCCCAGCGTGAACTGCTGCACGAACGCCTTGGTCCCGCAATAGCTTGCCCCGCCGGGATAGGGGTAGTTGCCCGCTGTCGAGCCGATATTGACGATCAGCCCGCGTCCGCGCTCGACCATCGCGGGCAGGAAGGCGCGCGTCATGCGAGCGAGGCCAAGCACGTTCGTCGTCACCATGCGCTCCAGCCAGTCGGGATCGGCCTGCCAATAAGGATCGGACCCGAGCGCGAGGCCCGCATTGTTGACGAGCACATCGGGATCTCGCCACTCCTCGGGCAGCGCGTGCGGCAGAGCGGCGACGGCGTCGCGGTCGGTTACGTCGAGCGTCCACGGCAGCAGCGCGCTGCCCAGCTCGGTGGCCAGCGCATCGAGCCGGCCGCGGCGGCGCGCTGCGGCGATCACGCGGTGCCCGTCGCGCACGAAGCGCCGCGCGATGGCAGCCCCGAAGCCCGACGAGGCGCCGGTCACGAGAATCGTTTGGGTCATGGGAGGGCGGGTTAGCGGTGTGCGCCGCAGCCGTCACGCGGGACGCAGCTACCCGCGCAGCACCTCGCGTCCGCCGAGGCCGCGTTCGGTGATGTAGGCGGTGACCAGCCGCGCGGGCGTCACGTCGAAGGCCGGGTTGCGGCCGCGAGACGCGGTGACGCGCACCGTCGCCAGCGCGCCCGTCCCGGCCGGGCCGGTCAGGTGCGTCAGCTCGTCCTCGGCGCGCTCCTCGATCGGCACGGCCGCACCCTCGGGCGTCGCCGGATCGAAGGTCGTCGTCGGCAAGGCGACATAGAACGGCACGCCGCAATCGGCCGCCGCCAGCGCTTTCAGGTAGGTGCCGATCTTGTTCACGACGTCGCCGTTCGCCGCAACGCGGTCGGTGCCGACGATGACCGCGTCGACCTCGCCGCGCTGCATCAGCAGGCCGCCGCTATTGTCGGCGATGACGGTATGCGGCACGCCGTGCTCGGCCAGCTCGAAGGCGGTCAGCAGCGCGCCCTGATTGCGCGGGCGCGTTTCATCCACCCACACGTGGAGCGCCACTCCGTCGTCGTGGGCGGCGTAGATCGGCGCGGTGGCGGTGCCGTGGTCGACGGTTGCCAGCCAGCCGGCGTTGCAGTGCGTCAGGATATTCAGCGGACGCCCTTTCTCTTGCGCCATGCGCCGGAGCAGCGCGAGGCCGTGCGAGCCGATCGCACGGCTCATCGCGGCGTCCTCGTCGGCGATCGCATCCGCGCGCGCGAAGGCGGCGGCGGCGCGGTCGGCGGGGGGGAACGGGCGGACGCGCGCTGCCACGTCGTCGAGCGCCCAGCGCAGGTTGATCGCGGTCGGCCGCGCGGCGGCGAGGAAGGCGTGCGCAGAGGTCAGGCCGCCGTCGCTCGCGTCCTCCGCCAGAGCGAGCGCGAAGCCGTAGGCTGCGACCGCGCCGATCAGCGGTGCGCCGCGGCACCACATCTCGCGGATCGCGCGCTCCGCGTCGGCGGCGGAGCGTAGCTCGACCCACGCTATCTCCCACGGCAGGAGCCGCTGATCGAGGATGCACGCGCCGCGCCCGTCCGCGGTGCGGCTGACCGATCGCCGCCATTCGCCCCCGATCCTCACAGGCCCAGCTCGTCGAAGCTTGCCAGACCCGCGCCGCCGCCCGTGCGGTCGATCATCGCTGCATGGAGGCCCGCCGCGCGCGCGGCGTCTGCTTCGGCCTCAACGTCGGTGAGGAACAGGATAGCGTCGGGCGGCAGGCCGAGCGCGTCGGCGATCTTCGCATAGCTCCCCGCCTCACGCTTGGGGCCGGTGGTCGTATCGAACCAGGACGAGAACAGCCCGGAGAGGTCGCCCGCGGTCGAGTGGCCGAAGATCAGCTTCTGCGCAGCGATCGAGCCCGACGAGTAGACTGCCAGCCGCAGCCCTTGGCCATGCCAGCGCCGCAGCGCGGCAGCCGCGTCGGGATAGACGTGGCCCCGGAGCTCGCCGCTTGCGAACCCGTCGGCCCAGATCATGCCTTGCAGCGTCTTGAGCGGCGTGGCCTTGCGGTCCTCGGCGATCCAGCGGAGCAGCGTTTCCCGCGGATCGCCCGGCTCGGCCGCCGCCACGTGCTCCAGGATCGGCGCGGCCTCGGCGGGGTGGGCCGCGACCCATGCCTTCAGATGCCGCGCCGCATAGGGGAACAGCTCATCGGCGACGAACGCGATGCTGGATGTGGTGCCCTCGATATCGGTCACGATCGCGCTGATCGTGCCGGGGGGAGGCGCAGCCGGCCGGGTGGTCAAGCGGGGAGGGGTTCGAAGCGCGGGAAGCGCTCGGCGATGGGGTCGCCGGTATAGCGCGCCACCCAGCCTTCGGGGTTCTGGAACATCCGCAGCACGGTGAAACGCGGTGCGGCGCCCATATCGAACCAGTGGCGCATCCCCGCGGGTATGCCGACGAGGTCGCCCGCCTCGGCGCGCAGACTATGGACGATGCCGCCCGCGTTCAGCGTGAACAGCGCCGCGCCCTCGACGAAGAAGCGCACTTCGTCCTCGGCATGAGTATGTTCGCTCAGGAACCTGGCGCGCAGCGCGTCCGGATCGGGAGTGCGCGGGGAGACGCGCAGCACGTCGGCGGTGGGGTAGCCCGAGCGGGCGAGGGCGGCGATCTCGTCGGCGTAGGCGTGGAGTACGGCTGCATCGTCCGCATGCGGCGGCAGCGTGCGTGTCGGCCAGCGCTCGAAGCCCGCGCCGATCGCGCTCAGACGTTCGGCGATCAGCGCTGCGTCCTCGGTCGCATCGACCGCAGCGCCGGTCGCGGCGTCGAAGCGGTCCAGCCTGCTCATGCGCGCGCGCGCCAGCCGCGCTCGGCCAGTTCGGCGGCGATCAGCCACTCGACGCCCTCGATCACGCGCTCCGCCTCCTCGATGCTGCGGCCCCAGCCATAGAGGCCGTGGCCGCGGATGAGATACGCAGCGGCGGGGCGGCGCTCAAGCCACGGTGCGATCGCCGCCTCGATGTCTGGGATGTGCTGCGAGTTGTCGACGATGGGGAGGTCGAACGCATCCTCGTGCGTGCTGAAGCCGGGGATCACCTTCAGCATCTCGTGTCCCGCGAACCGCCAGCGGGCGATCAGCGGATGGGCACGGCTGAGGCCCACGGCTTCGGGGCTGTGGCTGTGCAGGACTGCATTCACCTGCTCGAAGCGGCGGTAGAGCTGCAGGTGCAGGCCGGTCTCGGCGCTGGGCCGCTTGTCCTCCAGCGGCGTGCCGTCAAGCGCGACTCGCATCACGCCCTCCCGGTTCAGCCGCCCCTTGTGCCAGCCCGATACGGTGATCGCGATGCTGCGATCGTCGAGGCGCATCGAGTAGTTGCCCGCCGTCGCCGGCGCCCAGCCCTTGCCGTCCAGCCAGCGCCCCGTCGCGACGATTCGTTCGGCGGCTTGCGCGAAACCCGGCATCACCCTTCGCGGCCGCCGACGCCGTCAATGGCGGTCCGCACGCGATCGGCGAGCTCGCGGATGCCGAAGGGCTTGGGCAGCATCACTGCGTCGAGCTCGAGGTCGCCATTCCGAAGGATCGCGTTGGGCGCGTAGCCGGTGGTGAACAGCACCGGGATGGTGGGACGCAGCGCGCGCGCCCGGCGGGCGAGCTCGGGGCCGTTCATCTCGGGCATGACAACGTCGGTGAACAGCAGGTCGATGCGCGCATCCTCGCTGAGGATGTCGAGCGCGTCGGCTCCGTCGCGCGCGGTCAGCACCGTGTAGCCAAGCTCGCGCAGCGCATCGCTTGACAGTTCTCGGACGCGATGCTCGTCCTCGACAACCAGCACCGTTTCACCGTCCCGCGCATGCGCTGTGGCGACCGGCAGCGAGCGGCGGCGCGTCTCGGCCTCGCCAGTGTGACGCGGCAGATAGAGCTTGACGGTGGTGCCCTCGCCCAGTTCCGAGTAGATCTTCACATGCCCGCCCGACTGCTTGGCGAAACCAAAGACTTGGCTGAGACCGAGGCCGGTGCCTTTGCCGTCCTCCTTGGTTGTGAAAAAGGGATCGAAGGCGCGCTCGACGATGTCGGGCGCCATGCCGGTTCCGGTATCGGTCACGCAGATGACGACATACTGCCCAGCCCGCACGTCGACATGATCGGCGGCGTAGGCCTCGTCGAGATGTGTGTTCGCCGTTTCGATCGTCAGCTTGCCGCCATCGGGCATCGCATCGCGGCCGTTGATCGCGAGGTTGACGACGGCATTCTCGAAGGCGCCGCGATCGACGTAGGCGCGCCACAGCCCGCCCGCGAGCACGCATGCCAGCGCGATCGAGCCGGGCATCGTGCGCTGGAGCAGCTCGCTCGTCGCTGCGATCTGGGCGTTGACGTCGGTGACTTCGGGCGCCAGCGGCTGCTTGCGTGCGAAGGCCAGCAGCCGCTGCGTCAGGTCCGCCGCGCGCCGGGCCCCCTCCTCGGCGTTGTCGAGATATGTCGCCGCGCGCTCCACCTCGCCGCGGCTAAGCCGCCGCCGCGCAAGGCCGAGGCCGCCGGTGACGATCGCCAGCATATTATTGAAATCGTGGGCTATCCCGCCGGTGAGCTGGCCCAGTGCATCAAGCTTCTGGCTGTGGCGCAGCTGCGCTTCGGTGGCGCGCCGGGCGCGCGCCTCTTCGATCAGTCGCGCATTCGCGGCCTCAAGCGCTCGCGTGCGTTCCGCGACCTGCTGTTCCAACCGGTTCTGCAGGCCCTCCTGCACTGCCGCGCGTGCACGGTCCCGCCAGAGCGCCCGCGCCGTGTAGAGGCTGAGCACCACGACCAGAAGGGTCGCGGCGATCAGCTTGACGAGCGCGCGCTGCGATGCGCCCACCCCGGCCTCGTACGTGGCGGTGCGCTCGACGAGCAGGCGTTGCTCCTCGGCGCTGATCGCGTTCAGTTCGGCCGACAGCGCTTCATCGCTGCGCTGCCGACTGGGCCGCGCGAAGAAATTGCTCAGCGCTGCCACGCGCCCGCGCTGGCTTGAATTATCCGCGGTCAGCGCCGCCAGCCGCTTAACCCTCGTATTGAAGCGGGCGACATAATCGTCGCGGCGATCGGGGTTTGAGTTTGCTGCAATCGCGTCCGCGCGCACGCCTTCGATCGCTGCCAGCACCGCCCAGGTATGCGTTACCGCAGCCGCCGACTGCGCGCGCTGCGTCAGGGCGCGCTGCATCGACAAGCCCGTCAATGCGACGAGGCCGACGAGCAGCACACCGAGCGCAAGCGCCACGATGTTCAGATTGAGGCGGCGAAGCCCCCTGCCGACCCATCCCATCATCCCAAAGCCGGTCTTACCCCGTCCGCGCGCCGCGCGCCAGCAGCGGTTGACGCGGCGCCGGGCCGTCCCCACTCAGCGTGGACTGTGACCGTGTCGCCCACTCCCGGCCGTGCCGAGGCCGTCGCGCCCGGAATCGTCTCGGTGCTCGCCGACAATCCCAGCGTGTTCACCGGGCCGGGCACGGGCACGCTGATCGTCGGCGCTGGCAGCGACGTGACCGTCGTCGATCCGGGTCCGGACGACCCAGCGCACCTCGCGGCGCTACTGGCAGCGATCGGCGCACGGCGGGTGCGCGCGATCCTCGTCACGCACAACCATATCGACCATTCGCCGCTCGCCCGCGCGCTTGCCGACGCCACCGGCGCGGCCGTGGCAGGCGCCGCGCCGATGCTGCCCGAACCCGCGCTCGGAGCCGAGGGTTTCGACGCGACCTATGCCCCCGATCAGGTGCTGGCCGATGGCGACACCATCGGCGGCGACGGCTGGCTGCTGGCGGCGATCGCGACGCCCGGCCATACCTCCAACCACCTCAGTTTCGCGTGGGCGTCGGCTGGGCTGATCCTGACCGGAGACCATGTCATGGGCTGGTCGACCTCGGTCATACTGCCGCCCGATGGGTCGATGGGCGCCTACATGGCCTCGCTCGACCGGCTGCTGGCGCGGCCCGAGACACGCTTTCTCCCAACCCACGGCCCGGCGGTCGAAAACGGCCATGCCCGCGTCCGCGCGCTCGGCCATCATCGCCGCCTGCGCGAGGACCAGATCGTCACGCTTCTGCGCGAGCGAGCGCGCACGATCACCGCAATCGTCGAAACGCTCTACGCTCAGGTCGACCGGCGCCTGTGGCCGGCTGCGGCGAAGTCGGTGGAAGCGCATCTGATCTGGCTTGCCGAACGGGGCCGCGCGCGCGCCGACGGAGCGGTGTGGAGCCTGGCGTGACCGCCGCAATCGCAAGCTGGCACCGGGCGGGTGCGCCTCGCCTCCGGCCGTCGCGTGCCCCGCGCGCCCGGCGGCGGCTAGCGTCAGCGCCGCTGCGCGCAGAGCGCCATGACGCGCCGCCCGGCATCGGCCAGCGCCGCAGCAGCATGAACGCGGGCGAGGGTGGTCCGCGTGGGTGCGGCGGCTTGCGGCGGCCGTCACCCCCGCTCGCAATCGGCCGTTCAGCCGCGTGACAGGATAGGGTAGGACGGGGATCCAAGAGATGCCGACCTACCGCTACCGAGCCGCCGGTCCGCAGGGCCTGCCCAAGATCGGCATGATCGAAGCCGGCAGCCGGGCCGAGGCGCTGTCGCGGCTGCGTGCCGAGGGGCTGGCACCGATCGAGGCGGTCGAGACCGGAGCGCGCAAGGCCGCAGCCGCCGCGGACGGACAGCGGGCGCGGGGCGGCGACCGGCGCTCGGCGACGCGTGCGATCGGCGAGCTGGGCGTCCTGATCGGCGCGGGGCTGACGCTCGATCGCGCGCTCAGTGTGGTCGCCGAAACCGCGACGCGGCCCGCTGCGCGAGCGGCGTTCGCGGCGATGCTGAAGCGCGTCAAGGAAGGTGCCCCGCTGTCGCGCGCGCTGGGCGAGGCGCCGCCGGGGCTGTTGCCGCCGAGCGCGGCCGCGATGGCCGAGGCGGGCGAGGCGAACGGACGGCTGGACGTGGCGCTTGTCCGATTGGCCGATGCACTGGAACGCGCCGAGAAGCTGCGCGAGACGATAATCTCCAGCCTGATCTACCCCGCGCTGCTGATCGCGGTGGCGATCGCGGTCATCGGCGTCATGCTGTTCGTGGTGGTCCCGCAGTTCGAAACGCTGCTCGCCGGCGCGAACCGCGCCGCGCTCCCGGCGTCGACGCTGGCGCTGATCGGCGCGTCGCAGGTGGCGCGCGCCGAGGGGCCAGCGGTGCTGACGGCGCTGGCGCTGGCTGCGATCGTGCTGTGGCGGGCGCTGAAGCGGCCCGCGATGCGTGCGCGGCTCGACCGGCGGGTGCTGGAGTTGCCCGTCGTCGGCACGATCGTGCGCGACGCGGAAACCGCGCGCTTCGCGCGTGTTCTGGGGTCGCTGATCGAAGGCGGCGTGCCCGTCCCGCAAGCGCTCGCCATCGCGCGCCGGTCGATCGCGAACGCGCATATCGCCGCGGCCGTTGAGCGCGTCGGCACGGGCCTGAAGCGTGGCGGCGGGCTGACTGCGCCGCTCGCGGCGGCGGGCGTGTTCCCCAAGCTCGCGATCAGCTTCCTGCGCACCGGCGAGGAGACCGCGCGGCTGGGGCCGATGCTCGACAAGCTCGCCGACGTGCTCGATGCCGAGGTGCGGCAGAAGACGGCGCGCGCGATCGGGCTTTTGACTCCGCTGCTGACCATCGCCATTGGCCTGTTTATCGGCCTCGTGATCGCAAGCCTCATCACCGCGATCCTGGGCTTCAACCAGCTGGCGCTTGGCCCCGCATGACGCTCCTCCGCCGCATTCGCACCGCCCGCGAGGACGGCTTTACGCTGCTCGAACTGCTGGTGGTGCTCGCGATCCTGGGCCTGCTGATCGCGCTCGTCGCGCCGCAGGTGCTGGGCTTCCGCGGCCGCGCGAACGTGCAGGCTGCGCAGGTGCAGGTGCGCAACATCGAAAGCGCGATCCAGAATTACCAGCTCGATGTCGGCCGCCCGCCGAGCCAGACCGAGGGCCTGCAGGCGCTGGTGACGCAGCCCGCGGGCGTCGCAAGCTGGAGCGGACCCTATCTCACGCGCCTGCCCGACGACCCGTGGGGCCACCCGTATCAATATCGCATCCCCGGCGAGAACGGGCGCGCGTTCGATGTCGTCTCGCTGGGATCGGATGGCCAGCCCGGCGGTTCGGGCGAGGCGAAAGACATCACGAACTAGGCCGGAGCGGGGCGGCGTGACCCTCATGGAGCTGCTGGTCGTGGTGGCGCTGCTGGGCGTCATCACCGGCGTGGGGCTGCCGCTTGTCCGCCACGATGGTTCGGCTGCGGCATGGAGCGCGGCGCGGACGGGTCTCGACAGCGCGGCGCGGCGCGCGCGGGCGGCGGCGATCGCTGGCGACACCCCCGTGGAGTTCGGTGCTTCACCCGACGGCCATGCGCTCATCGTCGGCGGCTCGGCCGAGCCGTTGCCCGGAGCGGTGACCGCGCGCGCCGACTCGTCGGTGCGTTTCCAGCCCGATGGCAGCGCGGGCGGCGGTACGGTGGTGCTGGACGATGGCGCGCGGCGCGCAGCGCTCGCGGTCGATCCCGTCACCGGCCAGGCGCGTTGGACGGAGCAGCCATGAGGCGGCGGGAGCGTGGCTTCGTGCTGCTCGAAGCGCTCGTCGCGACCGCGATCGTCGGCCTCGTGCTCGCAGCGAGCTTTGAAACCGCGGCAACGGCATCGGCCGCGGCGCGGCGCTCGGCCGAAACGCGCGGCGCGCTGATGGTTGCCCAGTCGCAGCTGGCGGCGGCCGGTTCGGCGATCCCGCTCGCGCCCGGCTCGGTCACCGGCGAGACCGGGCCCTATCGCTGGAGCGTGACGATGGAGTCGGCGCCCGCCGCCTCGCCCGCGATGGCGGTCACCGTCGAGGCGGGGACGGCGGCTCGGCCGCGGCTGGTGACGCTCGCCACGCTGAAGCTGCCGGGCGGGCCGTGATCCGCGCGCGCGAGGCTGGGTTTACGCTCGTCGAAACGCTCGCAGCGCTCGCGGTCGTGGGGCTGCTGTCGGTGCTGATCGTCGACGGCGCGGGGCTGGGTTCGCGCGTGTGGGAGCGTGCCGCTGTGGCCGAGGCGCGCGTGGACGAGATCGCATCGGCGCAGGCGATCGTGCGCGGGCGGATCGAGGCGCTGCTGCCGGTGACGCAATATGCCGGCCGCGCCTACACCGATCTGCGCGGCGAGCCCGACAAGCTGTTCTTCTACGGCCCGGCCGCGTCGGCGGCTCGGCCCGATGCGCCCGTGGTCTACCGGCTGTCGCTGTCGACAGGGTCGGAACTGGTGCTGTCGGGCGTCGGCGACCTCGCGCCCGAGGCGAGCGCGCGGCGCGACGACGTGCTGCTGCGGAACGTGGCAGGGGTGGACTTCGCCTATTTCGGCGCTGCACCACCCGACAATGTCCGCCGCTGGCGCGACCGCTGGATCCAGCAGCCCGTCCCGCCCGAGCTCATCCGCATCGCGGTGCGGTTGCGGCCCGGCGATCCGCGCGTCTGGCCCGATTTGATCGTGCGCCCGGCGGCGACCATCGATCTCAGCTGTGTGCTCAACCCGCTGACGGGCGGGTGCAAGGGCCGCTGATGCCTTGGACCGACCTTCTGAACCAGGACGTGAGCGTCACTGGCGCATCGATCGCGCGCGGGTTCGAGTGGTGGCGCGCCGAACTCGCCGGAATGGTGCCGCGCAGGCTGCGCGCGCACGCCGGCAGCGGCGCCGCGGTGCGGGCGGACCTTGCGCTGCGCTGCATCGAGCCGATCGGCACCGCGCGGCCGGCGCGCGGCGGGTCGGCCGCGATCGGGCTCGACGCCGGCCAGCTTTTGGTGCGCCCGGTCGAGCTGCCCCGGCTGTCGCCGCGCGACAGCCGCGCGTTCGTGAGCCTCGATCTTGACCGGTTGCAGCCGCTGCCAGCCGATGAGGTGTGGTTCGATCTGGCGCTGCTGCCGGACGATGGCGTGGGGCGGCTGCGGCCCGCTCATCTCGCGATCGTGCGCCGGGCGACGGCGGCGCAGGCGCTCGATCTCGCGGTGGCGAACGGGCTGCGGCCATCGCGGCTCGGGCTCGTTCGCGGCGGCGGGGTTGTGTTTGATTTCCTGCCAGCGATCCGCGCAGCCCTCAGGCCCGCGCCGTGGTGGTCGCGCCGGTCGAACTGGTGGGCGCTGGCTGGCGCGGCCGCGGCTGCGAATATCGGTCTCGCGATCGAGCGTGACCGTGCGGACGTGGAGCGGCTGCAAACGGTCGTTGCAGCGCAGGGCGACGCGGTGGCGCTCGCCGCGCGGCAGCGCGCGCGCGTCACGCGCGAGAATGCGCGGCGCGAGGCGCTTGCCGCGACGCGTGCCGAACGCGAGCCGCTGGCGATGATCGCAGCCGTCAATCGCGCGCTGCCGCCGCCGATCTGGGTTGAGCGGTTGCAGTGGGACGGGCAGCATCTGCGCCTTTCGGGCCAGGCGCCGGGCGGGGCCGATCCGGTCGCCGCGCTGCGCCGCGATCCGCGCTTCACGAGCGTGCGCGCGACGAGCGCTGCGCTCGCACCCGCTGGCCTTGCAGCGTCGCCGTTCGAGCTGTCGGCCGACTGGCGGGGTCGCCCGTGAGCTTGCGCGAACGGCGGCTGACCGCGCTCGGGCTGCTCGTGACGGCGCTGGCGCTGCTGTGGTTCGCAGTTGGGGCACCGATCCGCGACGGCTTCCGCGAACGCCAGGCCGAGCGCGAGCAGGCACTACTGACCTATCAGCGCAACGAGCGCGTGATCGCCGTGCAGGGTGTGTGGCGCCGGGCGCTCGCCGCCCAGCGGGCGACCGCCGGGGCGTATGCGATCGAGGCGGCGACACCCGCGCTCGCCGCCGATCTGCTGCGCGATCGCGTGCTCGGCGCAGCACGCGGAGCGGGAGCCGGAGCGGCATCGGCTGCGGAAATCCCGGCGCGTGCGGGCCAGGTCGCGGTTCGCAGCGAGCTGCAGATGACGCTCGGCCAGCTCCAGGCGATGCTCAGCAGCCTTCAGAACACGACGCCGCCGGTGCTCGTTGAAACACTGTCGGTCAGCTCGGAGCGCGCTGCCGCTTCGGGGCGGCCCGATTTCGTCGACGTGGCGGTCGAACTCAGCGCTCCCTACGCCGCCAGAGCAGCGCGGTGACGTGGGTGCCTGGCTACCGCGTGCCGCTCGTTCCGGCGCTGGGCGCGGCGGCGGCGCTCATCGCGCTCGTCATCCAGCTGGCGCTGCCGGGGGAAACGCCGCTGCCGCCTGCGCCGCCGGTTCGCTCCGGCCGCGTGCGCGTCGCGGTCGCGCAGCCCGCGCTGCCGCCGGTCGCCGTCGGCGTCGACATCGTCCGCGGCACGGCGTTCGCGCCCACCCGCAGCGTCGCGCCCGGCGCGGGCGCGCAGCCGGGCGCAGCCGCGCGGCCCGCGCAGGCGATCACGCTGCTCGGCTCGGCTCGTGCCGGGGCGCGGGCGGTCGCGGTGTTCAGGGACGAGACAGGGGCCAGCGTCACTACCCCCGTCGGCGGGCGGGTCTCTGGCTGGCGGCTGATCGCGTTGGGGCGTGACAGCGCGGTCGTCATCCGCGATGGCGAGCGGCGGGTGCTGCGGCTGGGCGTTCCGCTTGGGGCCGCCACGGGCGCGCGGGCGCCGGGATCGGGCGGAGGGTGATGGTGAAACGCGCTTGGGGTCCGCTCGGCGCCGCCTTGGCGGCGACCGCGTGCGCGCACCGCCCCCCGCCGGCGCCCGAGCCGCGGCCGGTGCTGGGCGTGGAACAGCCGCTGTCGACGCCCGACGGCACGCCCGTGACGCAGCCGGGATCGGGCGAGGTGCGCGCGACGATCCTGCCGGGGAACGGCGTGCGCGCGACCCCGGCGACGAAGGCGCGGCTGACGGTCTCGCCGCCATCGGGCGACGTCAACCTGAACTTCCCGGCGGTGCCGGTGGGCGAGGTCGCGAAGGCGATCGGCGGCATTCTCGGCATTCCGGTCGATAGCGCGCCGGGTCTCTCCAGCCCGGTGACGCTCGTCACACCGCGCCCCGTCGCGCGCGCGGCGGTGCTGCCGCTGTTCGAGCAGTCGCTGGCGAACGCCGGCCTTGCGCTGGTGCCGCAGGGCGAGGGCTTCCGCGTGCTTCCCGCCGACCAGGCGCGATCCGCGGCTCCGCCCGCGGGCGCGGGGCAGACGTTTGGATACGGGCGCGAGGTCATCCGGCTGCAGTTCGTGTCGGCCGACCAGCTGAAGCGCCTCATCGATCCGATCCTGCCCGGCGTCATCGCCGGCACCGACCCGGCGCAGAACGCAATCATCGTGACAGGCGCCGCGGGCCAGCGCGAAAGCGTGCGCGACCTCATGCGGCAGTTCGATGTCAACTGGCTGCGCGGTGTCAGCTTCGGGCTGTTCGTGCCGCGGAAGACCGATGCGCGTCTGATCGCGCCCGAGCTGGAGAAGCTGCTGAACGCACCCGACGCTCCGACGCGCGGGCTGGTGCGGCTGATCGCGATGGAGCGGCTGAACGGCATCCTCGCGATCTCGGGCCAGGCGCAATATCTCGACGACGTGCGCCGCTGGGTCGAGGTGCTCGACCGCGAGGGCGAGAGCGCCGAGCCCAGGCTGTTCGTCTACCGGGTCCAGAACGGCCGCGCCGCCGACCTCGCCGCGGTCATTTCCACTGCGTTCAACGGCGGCGGCACGGTGGGGCCAGGCGGAGCGCGCTCGCCCGGCCAGCCCGGCGGCTTCGGCGTCACGGGGGGCGGCGCGTTCGGCGCCGGGCCGGGTGGAGCATCGTCGCCGGGTTTCGGCTTCGGCGGGCGCATCACGAGCGGCGGACAGCAGCCCGGCTATTTGCTGGGCGAGACGCCGACCGGCCCGATTGCCGGCAGCGGCGGCGTTCCAACGCTGGGCGGGTTCGCGGGCAACGGCGTCGCTGCGGGCGCGAGTGTCGGTGGGCTGAACGCGGTGCCGTCGCAGAACCGGCTGTCGACGGCAGCGCCGGGCCTGCAGGCGCAGGGGCAGGGCGGGACTGCGCTGGGTGCGACGATCACGGCCGACGAGACCAACAACGCGATCCTGGTGTTCGGCACCCCGCGCACCTACGCGATCATCGAAAGCGCGCTGCGCCAGCTCGATACGCCGCCCGCGCAGGTGCTGATCGAAGCATCGGTCAGCGAAGTGACGCTGACCGATCAGCTGCGCTACGGCCTTCAGACGATCTTCAAGACGAATACCGGCGATGTGACATTGTCGGAGAACACGGGTTCGGGTGGCGGCGTGACCTCATCGGGTCCGCCCTTCACTGCGCTGTCGCAGATTACGCGCGTCTTCCCCGGCTTCAGCTATCTCTACACCAACGGCGACATCTCGGCGGTGCTGAATGCGCTTGAGGGGCTGACCAAGGTGAATGTGCTGTCTTCGCCGAAACTGATGGTGATCAACAACCAGACGGCGTCGCTGCAGGTTGGCAACCAGGTGCCGGTGGTGTCGGCGAGTGCCACCTCGACGCTGACGACCGTGGGCGGCGCGATCACGAACCAGATCGACTACCGCGATACGGGCGTGATCCTGAAGATCACGCCGCGCGTGAACGCTGGCGGGCTGGTGCTGCTGGATATCGCGCAGGAGGTTTCCGACGTGACGCAGGGCGCGGGCACCCTCGCGCAGTCGACCTCGCCCACCTTCAGCACGCGCCGCATCGCCACTTCGATCGCGGTGCAGGACGGGCAGACGATCGCGCTCGGTGGCCTCATCAGCGATAACCGCCAGCGCGGCCGGTCGGGCATTCCGTTCCTCAGCCGCATCCCGATCATCGGAGGCGTGCTGTTCGGATCGACGAACGACCGCACGACGCGGCAGGAGATCCTGATCCTGCTGCGCCCGCGAGTCGTGCGCAGCCAGAGCGACGGACGCGCGGTGACGCAGGAGCTGCTCGACAAGATCCGCACCGTGCGCGGCCTGTTGCCAGACGTGCAGCCAGAGGGCACGCCGCCGCTCACTCCACGCCGGAAATGATGCCAAACCAGCGGCGCGAGGGCGGTTTTGCGTTGCTCGCCGCGCTCGCCGCGTGCCTGCTATTTGCGGCGCTGGCATATCAGCTGATCGCGCGCAGCTCGGCGAGCGTGGCGCTGGCGCAGGCCGAGCTCGACCGAGCGCAGCTGTCGGCTGCGGCCGATGCGGGGCTGGTGCTGGCGATCACGGGGCTGACGCAACCCGCCGATCGCGGCCGGTGGGAGATCGACGCGCGCACGCGAAGCGCGGAATTCCGTGGGATTCCGCTGCGCATCACGGTAGAGGACGAGCGCGGCAAGATCCCCGTGAACCTGCTCGACGAGCGCCAGGTGGAGCGCATGTTCGAAGCCGCAGGCGCCGACCGCCGCCAGCGCGCGATCCTCACCGACAGCTTCCTCGATTGGCGCGACGACGACGATCTCCAGCGCATCAACGGCGCCGAAACCCGTGATTACGCGCAGTTAGGCTATCGCGCGCGCAACGGGGCGTTGCGGGGCGTAGAGGAACTGGCGCGGCTGCGCGGCATGACGCCTGCAATCTACGCGCGGCTCGCGCCCGCCTGCACCGTGTTTTTCGGCGAAAGCGGCGGCTTCTCGATCCGTAACGCCCAGCCGCTCGCGCTCGACGTGATGGCGGGTTTCGCGCGCGGCAGCCCGGCGGTGGAGGACCGTCGGCGCGAGCTGAGCGGCCAGGCCCCGCTCGCCACACGCGCCACGATCGAAAGCTATGTCGGCCGCCCGCTGACCATCCGCATCGAGGCGCGCGGCAGCCGAGGGACGCGTCTGCGCCGGGCCACGGTTGTCGAACTGACCGGCCTGCCCGGCCGCCCCGTCCTGATCCGCGCGCGGCTGTAGCCGCGGCTCAGCGCGGCGGGGCGGGGCAGTTCGCAGGCCGCGGATTCTGGTCGCAGGGGTCTGTGCGGCCCGAGAAGCCCAGCACCTGCACGAGGATGCGGCTGATCGCGTCAAGCGCGCGCCGCGCGGTGGTGTTGTTCGCCACATCGCGTGCAACCGCCGCCGCCGCCGCCGCCTGCGCCGCACCCGCGCTATTAGCGCCGACATTGACGACCGCGCCCGCGGGCACGCCGAACGATTGGCCGCCGACCTGGAAGTTGTCCGCATTCGCAACCGACAGCGCCGCCACGAACAGGTTGCCCGCGACCCGGACGCCCGCGTCGCCCGCGTCGACCGTGCCCGCGGGCGCGATCAGGAACACGTTGGGCGCTGCTATGCCCGGCGCCGGCTGGAACGCGGCGATACCGGCGCCCGCCACACCCGACAGCGCATCGACCTCGCTGAACAGATTGGGGCTGATGCGCACCGAAACGGGTGGGAAGTTCGCGCTCGTCCGCGCGCCCTGGCCCGCGTTTACGTCTCCATTTGCGGAGAACAGCGTGATGTCGCCGCCGCCCTGCGTGAACAGGCGGCTCTGGTTCAGCAGGAAATCGCGGTCCACGAAGCCGCTGATCGGGCCGCCGCGGAGCGTCAGGAAGCCTTCGAAGCCCACCGGGATGGCGGTGATGGTTTCCACATTCACCGGCTGCCCGGTCGACAGTCGCGTCGCACGCTGGCCGAGCGCGAGCTGCTGGCCGATATAGCCAAGGCGCGCCGCCTGCTGCGACGTCGCAACCGTTGACCCGCCGAGCACGCGGCCACCCGGCCCGAGAACCGTGACCGAGCCGCCGCGGGATGTCTGAACCGTCGACAGCCGGAGGTCGAGATTGCCCGTGGCGACGGGGTTCGCCGAGCCGGACGCGCCCGAGCCGAGGTTGTTCTGCGTGTAGCCGCGCGACGGCGGGAACAGCACGTTGATCGCAGCGTAGCTGCGGCTCGGACGGCCGAAGGACGGGCTGGTTGGAATGGAGGTCTGCACCATTTCATTGAAGAACAGCTGGTTCAGGAATTCGCGCTGGTTAAGCAGAGGCAGCGCCGCGAACGCCCGATAGGCTTGATCGGACGTAACATTGACGGTCCCGAATGCGGCGGTCAGCTGGTCCGGGTAGGTGGCCTGAAGATAGCCGAGCAGCAGCGGCGCATAGATGGGCCGCGACCGATCGAATACGAAACGCCCATTGGCGTCGGTGCTGAACGCGAACAGCTCGTCGGGCAGCGCGGCGCTGTTCGCCGGGTTGAGATAGCTCTCGCGCAGCCCCGCATAGTTGATGCCCTGTGCGACACCGAAATTGACACCCACGGTCGCGCCTTGGCTGCCGAACCACGGATTATACTCGTTACCGACGCTGAGGATGCCGCCGCCATAGGATTGGCGGCTTTGCCCAGTGGTCGCGGAGTTGAGGAACGGTCCGGCGTCGCGCCCGGCATCGAGGTAGAAGGCGCCCGGTCCGCCGACGACGAAGCTGTTGCCATCGATCACCGGCAGCTGCTGCGCGCTGTTGCCGACTCCCGCCGGAGCGACGCGCGATGTGCCAACGATATCGCGGCCCGCGGCCACCCGCGTGACATCGCTGGCGCGCACGTTCTGGCCGGTGAACACCGCGTTGGTGATATCCCTCCCCGCAAAGAGCCGCCCCGCCTTGGGCAGGTTGAGGATCAGCGACTGGATGTCCGCGCCTGCCAGAACGCGGACGGCAACGGGATCGCCGGCATGCGTGATGCGCGCATTGTGAAGCTGACGGCGCGCGGCATCGCTTGTCGATGGCAGCACAGCCGGCCAGATGAACGGCCGGCCAGCCCGCACCGCCTGCTGCTGTGGCGCATCGAACACCGTGAAATAGCCGGGTAGCAGCCCCGGATCGCTATCATCCATGTTGATCGCGACGCGCTGCAGCGTGTTGCCGGCGTAGAGTTCCAGCTGGCCGAGCGGGCCCGGTACCATGAACAATTGGTAATCGAGAATGTCGCTCAAGGGCGCGAGCGCGAGATTGGCGGTCAGGCTGGCTGCGCGCAGCGAACCCGGTAGGATAGCGATCTGGAGGTTGCTGACGGGGAAGCTCGTCGAAATCGAATCCGATCGCGCCGTCGTTGCGCTGAGGATGTCGGCTCCTTCGAGCGTCAGCGCCACCCGACCGTTCGCGCGCAGGTCGACGCCGGCCGCTGGCGTGTAGAAGCCCCGCGACGCCTCGACCGAACCGTAATTCGTATCGCTATCGGTGACGCCGTCGCCGGCGATGCCGCGGAGCGTCAGCGTGCCGCGCGCGGTCAGCGCGGCGGTCGCATCGGTCACGCGCACGCGCGGGAAGTTCTGCTGCACGGCTGGCTGGGTGCCGTTGAGGACGGTCACCGTCCCGGTCGACAGGACATTGCCGCCCGCGACAGCCGTCAGACTGCCGGCTCCGATATCGAACAGGCCGCCCGCGATCGCGTTCCCGGCGTGCAGCGTCACCGTGCCGCCGCCAATGGTCCACAAGGCCTGGGTCGGCTGCGAACCCGCGCCGGTCACTGACGCGGTCGTCACCGACGTGTTCGCAACCACGGTCAGATCGATGAGCGAGCCAGCCGCCGCGCGGATCGCGATGTCGCCGCCGCCCAGCGTTCCGAATCCGGCCTGGAATAGCTGTGGATTTGTCCGGATGTCGGTTGTCGCGCCGATCTGACCAACCCGGAAGGGGGTATCGCCGCGGCCGATATAGCGCGCCTGATTGCCGATAATGGGCCGGGTCGAACCCGCGACGTCGCGGCGACCGAGCACGGAACCACCCGCTCGCACGCTGAGGTCGCCGCCATTTTCGAGGTAGAGCGGCGTCTGCACCAAGGCGTTGCGGGTCGGCGCAGCGAGGCCGGCCGCTTGCAGCGACGGGCCGAGGCTCTGCTGCAGATTGACAGTCTGAACGAAGCTCGCCGGGTTGACGCTGATGCCCGCGATCGTCCGCGCGGCGAGGTTGGCGCGTTGACCCGAAGTATAGATCGCGGTCGATCCGCCCTGGAACACCCCCGAGCCCGCTGCGCCGGGCACCGTCGTGTCGATATTGCCCGATGCCGAAAGCGCGATGTCTCCGTTGCCCGTCCGCACCGTCGTGCGGATGAATTGCGGCGATCCGATCGTTGGGGTGAACGGGGTCTGCGGTTGATAGGCGCTCGCGACGCTGGCGCGGGTGCCGTATTCGCTGTCGATCGTCGCGAGAAACTGGCTGGCGAGCGTAAGCGTCGTCACCACGCGCGTGGGCGCACCCGTTGGGCCCGTTAACGTCGCTTGCGAGCCGAGTGGCGTGAAGAACGCCGCCGCCTGCTGCGCCAGGAAGCTGCGCACACTTGTCGGCGCGCTCTGAAGCTCAAGCGTCACCGCCGTGTTCGGTCCCGCCTGTCGGATCGAGGCTGCAAACGCTTGCGCGAAGTTCGCCGCCGCGACCACGGGAGCAAGCTCAGCGTCGGTGCCCGCCACGACGCGGAGCGGGAGGCCATACTGGGCGCTGCGAACGGTCGCGCTTGGCGTATAGCTCGTTTGCCCGGTGACGGTCAGAGCCGCGTTCGTGCCTGCCGCGGTTGCGAGCGGATCGGCCCCCGCCGCCGAACCGGCGGTGATGCGGAGCGTTGCGCTGTCGACCGCGCGGCCGTTCGGCAGGATCGGGAACACCTCGGCGGATCCGGTCGGATCGCCGTTTCCGGCGGCGCTCGCCGCATTCGCCCCGGCGCTGTAGGCGACCGGGATCGGCTGATCGATGCTGACGACACCGCCCGGGGTGAAGCTGTTCGCCTGCCCGAAGGACAGGCTGAGCGCGCGCGTTGACGCGAGACCCGGAACATAGTTGGTCAGCGTGCCGCAATCGCCGAAGCCGGGGCACACTGGAAGGATTGCAGCCGCATACTGCCGCGTGCCGCCGCCCAGCGCGTAGGCGAGCGCGTCCGGCGTCGTTTGATCGCGGAACGTGAAGAATCCGTCAGAGATGCTGGCGCCGATCCTCACCGCACCGCCCGCGCGCATTGAGATCGCGGGAGCGGCGCCATCGGCGCGTCCGCCGACGCGGTAGACGAAGGTCGTGTAGTTCGCGAGCAGCGCGCCTTCGTTGCCGAACGGAACCGACAGACCACCACCGATGCGGGGTTGGATTACTCCGTCGGCCAGAGCGCGCGCGGTATCGACTGTGCCCGCGCCGAGATTCCAGTTGGACGTAAGCGCGATGTTGCCGCCGTAGCTGAGCTCGACACCCGGCCGCGCGACGAAGTTCGGGCTGGCGGTCAGCCCGCCGAGCTCCTGGCCGGTCGCGAGCTGGAAGCCCTGGACGAAGCCCGGGATGGTATTGGGCGCGGTGTCCGCGAACAGATTGGCCCGGCCCGCGGCGGTCTGAGCCACGTTCACCGTCGCAGTGTTGCCCGCGACCGTGACGCCGGTCAGCGCTGCGTCGGCGGCCGCTGCCGCGAGGTCGTAGCGGCGGACGGCTTCCAGGCTGACCTCGCGCGCGCCGCTCACGGTGCCGCGCGCGGATACCGGTACGGTCACCGCGCCCGTGGAGCCACCCGCGGGCGCGCGCACCGTCAGCGTGCCGCCGAGATCGCCCTGCGCCAGCCGATAGAAGGTCTGGCTGTTGCGGATGTCGGTCACCAGACGGTCGCCGGGCCGTAGTGCCCGCACGTCGATCAGCGACCCCTCAGCGAGCGTGATCGTGCCGCCGCGATCGGTGCCGATCGTCACGTTGCCGCCCCTCGCCTGGCGGCTGTCGTCCGCGCCGTAGCCGGAGGCGGTCGCGATCAGACGGCCGGACCCGGCGAGCGTGACGCCCGAAGTGCCGTAGAGCTCGATCGCACCGCCGACGATGCCGCCGGTGTTGATGGTGCCGGCGACGCTGACCGTGCCGCCCAGCGCCGAAAGCCCGATCTGCTGCGCCGCGAGCGTTTGGCCCGCGCCGAGCGCGAGGTCGCCCGCCCCGGTCGTCAGCTGCACCAAGCCGTTGAACGCTGCGAGCCGCGGCGCGAGCGCGCCGAGATCGAGGCTGCCGCCGCTCTTGACGCTGAACGATCCACCACCGCCGGGGGCGGAGGCGTTCAGCGCGCCGCCGAGCGTGACTGCGCCGGGCGTCTCGATCTCGATCGCGCCCGCGTTACCCTGCGCTCCGCCGACCGTTAGCGCGGTTTTCTGGCCCAGCATGATCGCTCCAGCCGTCGATGCGAGGCGAACGAGGCCGCCTGGAGCCGCGACCATGACCGGATCGTCGGCATCGCCAAACGTCCGCGCGAAGGCAGGCGCTTCGATTGCAGCGCTGCCAGTCGCCGTGATGCCTTGCGCCGCTTGCAGCGCCAGGCGCCCAGCGGTCGCGCGCAGGCGCGTGTCGGTGACGCTGATTGTCTGCCCGCTGATGCTGAGATTGGCGCCCGGCAGTCCGGTGGGCACAGCGGCGCTTACCGTCGCGCCTGCCGCGCTGAAGCTGACCGCGCCGCTGCTCGCGAGCGCTAGGCTTGGCAGCGGCGGCTCGGTCCCGAGCGGGGTCGCGGGCGATGCATCGGCGATAAACGGTGCGTTGATCGTCAGCTGGCCCGTGCCGGCGTTCAGCGACCCCACGCCGTCGTAGCGCACGCCGCTGCTGGCGCTGAGCGTGGTGCCGCCGCCAAACGCGTTGCTGTCGATCGCGCCGGATCCGAAGCTGAGCGTGGTTGCGGTGATCGCCAGCGTCTGCGTGCCGCAAGTCGTCGCGCAGCCGCCCACTGTGACGCCCGAGCTGTTCAGGAGCCGCGTCGCACCCGCGGTGATCGCGACCGCGCCCATGGTGCTGCTGGAGGCAAAACCAGGCGTATCGAGCGTCAGCGCGCCGAAGGCGAGCGTGCCCGGCCGGAACTGGATCGGCGAGGCGCTGCGCAGCGTAAGGTTTGCACCCGTCAGCCGCCCTGCGAGCGTGCCGTTGATCGTCAGGCTACCAGCTACCGGCTGGTCCGCAAACGCGATCGCTGCGGCGCCGAGCGCAACGTTGCTGGCGCTGATTGCCG
This sequence comes from Sphingomonadaceae bacterium, assembly GCA_032249695.1. Taxonomy (GTDB): domain Bacteria; phylum Pseudomonadota; class Alphaproteobacteria; order Sphingomonadales; family Sphingomonadaceae; genus JAVVHE01. Next base: position 83,409 of record JAVVHE010000005.1, read on the forward strand.
GCGCGCCGCCGCCAGCAGGCGTCGCGATCGACAAACCGCCGGTCGAGTCAGCGAGCAGGCTATTGCCCGTCAGCTGCGCGAGGCCGATCGACAGCATCGGCGCCGCTCCGCTTGCGGTGACGTTGGTCCGTGTGACGCTCCGCGCTGCGCCAGCGCTCAGCCGTAGCAGCGCGCCGACGCCGGACTGGCCGCCACTGCCGCCCGCGATCAGGTAGTTGCCCGTGCGCGGATCGGCGATCGTCCCCGTCGCGGTCAGCACCGAGCCGTCCGCCACCGTGATCGACGACCCCGCCCCGTCGACCGCCAGCAGCAGCTCAGGCGCAGTCAGCGCCGCTCCGCCACTGTTTGCGACCGTGATCGAGCGGCCGGTGATCGACAGGCTGGTCGTGCCGTCGGCGTTGTCGGTGCGCGTGCCGCCGATCAGCAGGCTTGCCGAGTTGAGCGTATTGAGCGTCGTTGTGCTGACGAGGATTGTGTTCGCTGGCGCGGTGGCGGGCGGTGCGCTGCCGAACAGCAGGAAGGCCTGGCCCGCGATGTCGGTCGACGACGCGCGCCCGCCGCTCGCCGGGCTGGTGAGGAACGACGATTGCGCGGCGAGGCTGAGGATCGGCTGGAGCACCAGCCGCCCAGCGTCGATGGTCGCGCGCGGCGGGGTTTGGGCGTTGCGGTCGGCCAAGGCGGCGGAGGCGGTGGTGGCATCGGTCGTCGCGATGTTCGAAAACCGCCGGAAAACGTCCTGCGTCTGCACGCTGAACGAGCGCACGACACTTTCGCGGATGTTCGTGCCCTGGATCGCGTAGTAGCCGCCGACGACCTGCGTGCCATCGGGCAGCGTGCGGGCAAGACCGGCAACGCCCTCGCCATATTCGGGCTGCTCGACGATGCGCACGCCGCCTGGCAGCAGCGCATAGCGCGCCGGGAGCAGCGTGTAGCTGCCGTCTGGCAGCCCGTTGACGCCGGAAAGCGCCACGCTGCGGCCAACATTTGGCCCATAGAGCGCGGCATAATCGGCCGAGTAGATCGGATCGAACGCTGCCAGCGCCTTCGTGCTGAGGCCCGGCACGATCGCATAGACCTGGCGTCCATCGGCGAACTGGAAGCCGCCGTTGCCGCTGAACTGATCGCTGTTCAGCCGCGACAGCACATCGCGCGATCCGCCGACGCCCGGGATGAACTCGTATGCGTAGACCTCGCCGCCGCCGGTGAGGTCGACGGTCGCGGCCTGACGCAGATCGATTGCCGAGCCTGCGATGTTGAGCGTCGCTGCGGGCGCAGCGGTCAGCGGGCTGCTGGTCGTCGGCGTGAAGAAATACTGAACCTGATCCTGCGTGGTGCCATAGGGTATCCGCAGTCCGTTCGCCGATACGCTGGTGACCGATCCCGCCAGCAGCGTGACCCGCGTGGTCGCAGGCGCCACCACCTGCCCGCCGATCGACAGTGGCGCGTTGCCACCCAGCGTCAGCGTCGACAACGGCGCGCGCAGCACGCCCGCCTGTTCGATGGCGGCGGCCTGGATCGAAAGGTTTGCGCCCGCCGCATAGGGCGCGTCCGGAGTCGCTTGGGTCGTGCGCTCGATGCGGATGATCGCAGCCGGCCCCGACGAGGCGACCGCGTAGGTGGAGCCAGTGGTGGGATAAACCTGCGCGGCGGCCAGCGTCAGATTGCCGGCCGCCTGCGTCTGCCCGATGAGCGACGGCAGCACCGCGATCCCGGGGTTGGCGAAGTTCGCTTCCAGTTGCTGCGTGCCAAGCAGCCGCACGTCACCCGCAGCCTGCAAACGCACGTTCGCGAGGCTGCGATCGAACAGCACCGCGCCCTTGAGGTCCAGCGCCTGCGCCGCGAAGGTGGCGCTGCCCTGGCCCGGCGTGCCGAGCGCGATGTTCGGGACGGTCTGCGCGATCGAGGCGAAGCGGATCAGCGGCGCGTTGACGGTGAGCGGTCCCGTCCCGCCCACGCGCGCGACAAAATTCGCAGCCGCGAAATTCTGGTTGTCCGATGGAGCGTTCGTCAGCTGGAAGCTGCGGCCGAGCGTCAGCGTGACCGCGCCGTCCCCCGTCAGGCTGCCGCGCGCGAACACGGCATCGAACCCCGCCTGCGTTAACTGATCGGCAGCGATGACATTGTCCTGCGAACCAGTCCCCGCGCTCGCCCGCAGGATCGGATTGAGACTATCGAGCGTGCCGCCCTGCGCCTGCGGGGCGCCACCGCGCGCGTCGATAATCCCCGGTGTGATGCGCCCGCCGCCCCCGAGCACGAGGCTGCCTGCGTCGCTCCACTGCGGCGTCAGCTGGTAGGCGCCGCTTGCGGTCAGCCGCGCATAGCGGTCGCTCGCGCCCGAAAGGCTGAGCCGCGCACCCAGATCGAGCACCACCGACCGAGCCGCGGTCGTTGCGGGAACGTTATTGACACCGCTGATGATCGAGCTGCCGAACTGCGGTTCGGTGAACAGCGTCCCCGATGCGAACAGTCGCGATGCGCTGGAGAGCGTGCCGCCCGGCACCAGCCGCCCGTCGGCGACGGGTGCACCGCCCGGTGTTGTCGCGCGCGGGTTGAGAAGGCTGATGCCCGAAAGATCGGTGACGCTGCCGCTCGCCAGCCGCACACCCGTTCCGGGCGTCAGCTGCCCCGCGATGAACAGCGGCCGCTGGAACGCAACCTCGGCGTTCGTCAGCACGCGGCCGGTCGCATCGCGAAGGCCGAGCGCGTTCGGATCGCCTTCGACGATCGATCCGTCGGCGCGGGTCGCGAACACGTCCGAAAGCTGGCGGATCGCGATCGGCGCGGCCTGGGGGTCGATCGTCTCGAAGAGCGGAAATAGCTGCTGCGCCTGCGCGATGGTGCCGCCCGGCAGCCGGATGGTGCCCTGGTTCAGCAGACCCTGCACATTGAGCGCCGCGCCCGCGGCGCCCGTGACGCTGGCGCCCGGCGCCACGATCAGCTCGCTGAAGCCGCCCAGGCTGAAGCTCACCGGACGCTGGTCGAACCCCGCGACCGGCACGCGCGGCGTCAGGACCGAGCGAATGTCCGAGCCCGTCGGCGCCGCTTGCAGACCGGCGACCTCGGCCGACGAGAGGATCGGGAAAAACTGCGTCTGCGTCAGGTTGAGCGTTTGGCCCGCGCCAACCGTCACCTGCGCGGTCTGCTGGACAGCGTTGGTGCCGCCCAGATTATTGACGAACCGGTTGGCAAACAGCGCCGTCTGGAAAACCCGGACGTCATAGCTGGCGAAGCCCGTCCCGCCGATGAAGCCGATGGGGAGCTGCGTGCCTTGGCCCTGGCCGGCGGGGCCGAACGCGAACTGCGGCGTCACCAGCGTGAACGCGCCGCCGCCCGCGAAGCCATAGCTCGCGATCGTCCCCGGCTGGATGCGGACGGTCGACGTAATTGCGGTTGGGTTTTCGGGGATCGTCGGCAGGAAAACGGTCGACGGCAGCGTGAAGCGCAGCCGCCGGATGCTCGCCTGGCTGGCGATCGAGTCGTAATCGTTGAAGGTCTGGAGGAAATTGGTCTGATTGACGAGGCTGACGTCGCCGCCGCGCGCCGCTGCGCTGACGGTCCCTGACGGATCGACATAGACTCCGCTCGATACGTCGAGCAGCGCGCCCGCCTCGATCAGGATGCTCCCGCTGATGTCGGTGAAACTGCCCGCCGGATTGCCCGCGCTGGTCAGCAGCCGCGGCGCGCTTTCGATGCGGATGGCACCGCCATCCTGGTAGGCGCCACCCTCGGCGGCATCGGCCTTCAGACCGAGGTCGTTCACGAACCGCCCGCGCGCCGCCAGCTCGCCGGTGACGCGCACATCGAACGAGCCCGGAGCGGCCGGGTCGCTGACGAAGACCGATCCGCCGCCACGGTCGGTGCCATCGAACGTCTGGCCGACCGCGATGTTGAACGTCGCGAGGTCGATCCTGCCGCCGCCCACCGCCGCCGCGCCGGCGAAATCGATACGCCGCCCCGCGTTCAGATCGAGCACGCCGCCCGGCATCAGGCGCAGCTGCGCGCTTGGGTCGACGCGGATCGCGCCGCTGGTCCACAGGCTGAACTGGCCAAGGCCCATGTCGGTGAGCGCGACCGAACTGAACTGGAAGGTGTCGCGCAGCGCCGGATCGAGGAGCGCCGAGGTGGGCCGCGTGCCCACGCGCACGAGATTGCCGCTTGAATCTAGCGAGACCGACTGGCCGAAGCCCAGCCCGGTTGCCAGCTGCGCGACCGAGGCGGCGATGAGCGCATTGCCGCCGCCGACACCGGGCGTGATGTCGGGGGTGCTGTTCGAAAGCGCCTTGATCCAGAGGAGACCGCTCGCGGGCAGCTGCTGCGGATTGGCCTGCAGGTTGCGCAGGTCGGCGGCCAGCCTGCCCGTGGCTGTGCCCTGCTGGGCGTTTGATCGCTGCACGCTGCCCGCGAAGGCGTCCGCATAGATCGTGCCGCCGATCGCGGCTGCCGATGCCGACACCGCCAGCGCGCCCGCGTCGCGCCCCTCGGTGAAGCTCGCCACCGGCCGCGCGCCCTGCAGCTGGGCGTTCGTGAACGATTCGGTGACTCCGAACCGGGTGATCGTGTTGTTCACCGGGGTGATCAGCCCCACATATTGCACGTTCGGATCGGCCTGGCTGATATCGACCAGCTGGCCGTTCGCGGTCACCAGCTGGCTGGTGCTGACCGTGCCCGCGGCATAGCGCACCCAGCCGCCCGAAATGTCGATCGTCGCGCCGGGCTTGACGATCACGTCCGAAGCGAGCGCCGGGTCGCGCCGCGCCGTTCCTGCGAACTCGCTGAAATAGGCTGCGCCCAGCTGGACCGTGCCGCCCTTTGTCAAGAGCTCGGCTGCGGTGACGCCCACCTGCTGGAAGAAGCTCTCGGCCTCGATCAGCGGCGAGCCCACCCAGCGCACGCCATCGGCGCGCACGCCCGAAACGCGCGGATCGACCGTCACCGTCGCTCCGTTCAGGAAACTGCCCGTGTCGCGGTAGAGCGGCGTGTCGCGCAGCTCGTTGCGCTTCAGCGGCCCGATCGTGACCGTGTTGCGCGAGGCCGGCAGTTCGAGGTCCTTGACGCCGCCGACGTCGATCACCGCGCCCGTATCGATGAACACGCGGCTGGCGTTCGCGCCGAAGCCGTTCGCGGTGTCGAAGCTCTCGATCGTCGTCGGCAGGCCGATCGTGACCGAGCCGCCCGGAGCGTAGATCGTGCTACTTTGCGCGAGCTCGATGCGCGCCGCCGCATCGGTCTGCGCCGGGCTCGCGCCGCCGATGCGAACCTGGCTGGGATTGAACGTCGCGACGCTTTCGGGCGATTGCGGGATCGTTTCGCCGTTGGTGTCGGGCGTGACGGCGATGACGCTGTTGGGCGCCAGCCGCACGTCGCCCGCGAACAGGTCGATATAGCCGTTGCGGCTGACGCTGGTGGTGGAGAGTAGCAGACCGTCCTGCAGCACCGCGCCGGTTGCGCCGGCGCCGAGCGAGACGTAGCCGCGCGGCGCAGAGATGATGCCGGTGTTCTGCACATAGCCGTTGTCGAGCCCGCCCGATGCGCTTGCGACCAGCCCGCGGATGAGCGACAGCGGGCCGGTGCCGGTTCCAGTCGCGCGTGTGAGCTGCACCTGACGGGACGACAGCAGCGAGACCTGACCGTCGGCGGAGCTGAGCGCGCCCGCATTGGTGACGGTGGGCGCGATCAGCATCACGAAGCCGGTGTCGCCGCTGGCGAGGCGCGCCCCCTGCTGCACGCGGATCGCACCTTCGAGCGTCGGCTCCAGCGTGTTAGCGGCGATATACTGGCCCGAGAAGGTGAAGGGCTGGCCCTGCGTCTGGCCCAGCACGTCCGCGATGCCGAGCAGGCCCTGGCGCTGGAACTCGTCATTGCGCTGCTGGATCGTCAGCAGCGACTGCCGCCCGCTGACGATCGCCTGCGCGCGGCCGACGTCGAGCGCCGAGGCGATGAGCGAGCGCGCGTTGATCTGCGCCGAGCCCGTGAAGATGACGCCGTCGGGGTTGATGACGAGCACCGTGCCATCGGACTTGATCTGGCCCGCGATGATGCTCGCGGCGGGAGCCGTCGAGGGATCGCGGCGCCCGGTCGCCGGGTCGATGCGGCCGACGACGCGGTTGAGCGCGATCCAGTCGGCCTGCGCAACTCCGTTCAGCTTCTGATCGAACTGGACGGTCGTGTCGCGTCCGACGTTGAAGCTGGTCCAGCTGAGCACCGCGCGCGGATCGGTCTGCGTGATGGTGACGGTCGTCTGGCCGTTGGCCTGGCTCTGCGTCGGGAACAGCGCGCCCTGCCACGTGCGCACGCCCGTCAGGTCTTGCGCGATCGGCGTCAGCGCACTGGCCGTGACCGCAGGCACGAGACCGCCGGCCGCCAGCCCGTTCGGCACCGGCGAGGCGGCCGCGCGCGCGGCCTGCGCGGCCGCCGCCTGCGCCTGCTGCGCGATCGAGACCGCGTTCACCATCTGCTGCGTCCGCGCGAGCGCGCGGGCTGCAGCCGATGACTGATCGCGGATCAGGCTCAGCGGATCGATGCCCGTCGTCGCTGGCTGGCCGCCCGCTCCGCCGGCTGCCGCCTCCGCCGTCCCGGCCGCGGGCAGGCCCGCCGCTGCTCGGAAGGCCGCCGCGCTCTGCGCGAAAGCGGGCAGGCTGCCGAGGCCGCCCGCAAGCACGGTGCCGCCCAGCAGCGCCGCACGGACCACGCCTGATCTCGTCATCGCAACCTTTCCCTCAACCAATCCAGCCGGGCCACATGCGCATCGGTCCAGCTCAGAAACTGAACAGGAAATCCAACTAGAGACTGTCGATCGCGTATTTCGGCCCGCTGATCTGGTTGGTGCTGAACCAGCGTGCGCGGATGGAGGTATTGTCGAGCAGCCCGTATTGGCCCGACAGGATGTAGCCCTTGGCGTTGGTCCCGCCGAGGTGGAAGTCGCTGTCGTTCAAGCTGTCGAGCACCGCGTCCGATTCGACATTGCGATAAGCGGCGAAAATCTGGAAATCGCCCGCCTTGCGCACGCGCTGAGCGCCCAACGTGGCGCGGACCTCCCAGGCGGTGTCGCCGCCGACAAAGCGTCCGAGCGGGCCATTCAAGACGGCCGCATTGCACACGTCCGCGTTGCCGCCGACGGCGTCGGTGTTGTTGACCGGCCCGCGCCGCGTCGCCGGAAGCCCCGCCCCGACGCTTGCGAAGGTCTTGCACAGGTCCGCTCGGCGGAAATCCAGGTTCTTGATGTAATCGCCGCCGACGATCAGGAAATTGTTGCCGCCCAGTGCCAGGCGGATGTCGCCGGAAAGATCGAGGATCCCGTAGTTGAAGCTCAGCCCCGCAAATTGCGGCTGGCTGAAGTTGTTCGGATTGCGTGGATCGGGAACGATGTTCCGGATGAAGTAGAGCGTGTTGCCCTTCTGCAGCCACGCCGGCACGTCGGTGTCGGTGGAACATTCGACGTTGCCGCCGAACAGCTGGCACGGCGCTGACGGCTGCGCCTGCACGCCATCGAACTTGTAGAACGCCGCCGCGAGCAGAACGCCCAAATCCTTGCGCGCCTGCCAGTTGGCGGTCAGCTCGCCGCCGTAGATCCACTTGTTGCGCGGCGTGATCTTGGTCTGGCTGAACGTGGGGAAGTTCTCCTGCCCGTACTGGAACGCGAAGACGCCTGCCTGCGCGCCCAGCGTGAAATTGCGGCCCAGCCACTCGCCGGTGTTGGCGTCGACGGCGAGCCCGTCGAAATTCACGTCCTCGTCCCACAGGATCTGCGTGTTGCGGTCGCCCGACTGCGGTCCGGGCAGGCCATAGAACGGATTGGGCAGGCGCCCGGCAGTCAGGCTGAACTGCTCGGCGGGCTTCCACGTGACAAATGCGCGATCGAGCCAGAAATCCTTCTTGGTGAACCCGCCGCCCGCCAGTTGCGTCGTCGTCACCGGCGAGCGGTCGTTGCCGCTTGCCAGCCGGATGCCGACCTTCACCGTATCGGTCACCTGAGCGTCGAGCGAGAGGCGCGCGCGATACTGAATCTGGTGCAGATCATCGACCCGCGTGTTGAGGAGCGGCGTGCGCGGTGTCGCTGCATCGCCCGGCCGCGGATTGAACGCGGGATTGATGTCGATGGGGCCGAGCTGATTGAAGGTGAAGAAGTCGGTGATCTGGTTGTTATTGCTGTCGGAATAAAAGTTATATTGAACCCGGAAGCGGAAATCACCGCCAATTTTGATGCGCTGGGACCATTCGGGCACCTGTCCGGGCTTCGCCCAGTTCTGCGCTTCGGCGGTTGCCAAGACTTCCGTGCGGAGTTCGTCCTTGATCTGCTGGCGCACCACGTCCGGCACGTAGGGGATACGCTGGGTGTTGGCCGCCACGCGCGCCGACTGCACCGCGGTCGCGGACGCAGCGGCGCGCGCCTGCGCGGCCTCCGCCTCGGCCTGCTGGATCAGCGCCTGCCCGCGCTCTGGTGTCAGCGTGCCCTGTGCCACCAGCGCGCGCACCAGGTTGACCATCGCGCTTTCGCTGGGACCCGCTGCCGGGGAGGCGGCTGCGGGCGCCGGAACCGGCTGCGCTTCGACGGCCTGATTGCCCTGCGTGGTCTGCGCGCCCGCGGCCGGCTGCGGGGAGGGGGTGGCCGGTGGCGCGGTCTGCGCGGCGGCCGGCATCGCGGCCCACAGCGCGGCTGCGGCCGCGCCGCCAAGGAACTTCGCCTTCATGTGTCTCTCCATTGGCGGCGCGGGTGTCATGTGCGCTGTCCGGAAACCGAAACGCGGGCCGGAAACCGGATGCCGTCCGGCGCGGCCTGGCTGATGCTCGCTCCGGTCAGCGCGGCGATAAGATTCTGATCGACCTCCCGGTCGCCGGTTGACCGCGTAATCTCGGCGCGCGTGACGCGGCGGTTTTCCACCCACACATTCAGCTCGGCGCGGAACGACCGCCGGTTGACGCGGTCGTCGCGCGTCACCGCGCGCTGCAACTCCTGTGCGAGCGCGGCGCCATAGAACGCCTCGGCATTGCCGCCGCCCAGGCCCTTCGCCGCGCCGAGCGCGTTGCCGAGGCTGCCCGGCGAGCCGAGCCCGCCGCCCGATCCAGCCTGCACGCCGAAACTGTCGGTCCCCGCCTGTGCTGGCGCGTCGATCGACACCGCCTTCGGCGCATCGGCGGGTGTCGGCTGCGGGGCAGGGTTCGTCGCCTCGACGGGCTTGTCCTGCGGCGTGGTGTCGGGCGGCGGCGGTTCCTGCGGGGGCGGCGGTGGGGGCGGGGGCGGCGGGGTGAGGTCCATCGTCATGACCTCGGGCGCCCGGTTGACCGCTTTGCCGCCGGGGGTGCTGAGATAGCGCCACAGGAAATAGGCGCCGACGAGGACAACGAATCCGATCACGATCGGCACGACCGGCGGCTTGCGCCGCGGCGCGCGGCCGTCGCGGCTGTCGGGCCGCTCCAGCGTGTCGGTTTCGTCCCCCCAGGCCACGCGTCAGCCTTTCACGCTGTCCGCTTTGCCAGTCACCAGCCCGACCTTCGAGATATCGACCTGCCGCAGCACGTCGAGCACCGCGGTGATGCGCTGATACTGCACCGATGCATCGCCCTTGACGATCACCGGCACTTCCGGATTGGTCGCTTTCTCGCTGGCAAGCCGGGTCTTCAGCTCGTCAAGGCTGACCGCATAGGCGTTGAAATAGATCTGACCGGCATTGTCGACCGCGATACTGACCGTTTTCGGCTGCGACAGGCTGGCCGACGATGACGCCTTGGGCACATCGACCTTGATCCCCTGCACCGACGCAGTTGCGAGCAGGATAAAGATCACAAGCAGCACATACGCCAGATCGAGCATCGGCGTGATATTGATCTCGTTATAGGGCTTTCGGCGCCCGGGGCCCACCGATGCCATGGTCTGATCCCGTCCTTATTCGGCTGCCAGTCGCGCGGGCGGCGGCGGCGAGGCTTTGTGGAGCTGCGTTTCGGCGAGCCGCGTCGTCAGACGGTCGACGAACACGCGCATCTCGTCCGACAGCTGCGTGATGCGGCTGGTGAGATAATTATACCCGAACAATGCGGGGATCGCCGCCGACAGGCCGGCAATCGTCGCCATCAGCGCGGCCGCGATGCCCGGAGCGATTGCGTTCACGTTGACGTCGCCGGCCATCGCGACGCCTCCGAATACGGTCATCACGCCGATGACGGTGCCGAGCAGCCCGATGAAAGGGCCGCCCGAGATCGCGATCGTCAATAGCACCATCGCTGCGTCGAGCTTCTGGTTCTCGGTCGTCATGCGCGCGTCGAGCTCGGCGCGGATGCTCTCGGTGCTCTCGGCCGAAAGCGGCACGTTGCCGAACACCGCGCGGCGGTCGTCGAGCGCCTCGAGGCCGGCCTGGTAGATGCGCGCCAGCGGCGATCGCTTGAGCAGTGCCATCTCGCCGACCGGCACATCCTGCTTCTCCAGCGATTCAAGATCGCCGTGCATCCGCAGATAGCGCCGCATGAACGCGGCGTTCGCCCGCTTCGCGTCGCTGATGTACGTGTTTTTCCAGATCATCACGCCGATCGCGAGCGCGAGCAGCGCCATGCACAGGCCGATGATCAACCAGTCGAGCGTGCCGACGTGGCCGAGAACGTAGCCCAGCACTCCGCCGCTCGCTCCGGGCTCCTGCGCCTCGCCGACGCTCAGCAGCTTCGCCTGCGGATTGCCCGCTGCTGCCTCGATCGCGAACAGATTGGCCGGACGCGCGACCTTCGACAGCCGCACCTCGTCCACCAGCCCGGTCAGCCGGCCGATCGTCACCGGCCCCGCCAAGGGCGGAGTCGCTCCCGCGGCCTCGCCCGCCTTCTCGCCGTTCACATAGAGTTCGAGCGTGCCGCCGTTCGAAGTCGCCGCAAGATGCGCATACTGCCCGGCCGGGACCGGTGCGCCCGCCTGCACGCGCGTGGCGCCCAGCGTCGCATAGGGGACGCCGCCGGCCAGCCCCAGCGTGAAGGCGCCGTGCTGCACCAGGACCGCATCGGGCTCGGCTGCATCCTCGCGCACGAACGACGACGCCGAGAAGGCGCCGTTGGCCGCGATGTCGAGCGCGGGCGCGGCCTTGACCGTCACCGGCGTCCCCTGAAAGCGCGCCGCACGGCCGATCGCTCCAGCCGGGACATAGGCCGCGGGCGCGCCGTCGACGCCGTTCTGGTTACCCGTGGCGTCGAGGGGCGGACCCTGCTGCCCGTGGAAATGCGTGACGAACTGATAGTCGGCGTCGAAGGTGCCGGGCGCGTTGATGACGCTCGGCGCGTCCTTCTTGCCGTAATACATGTAGATCGTCTTGCGCGTGCCGCCCGCGAGGCCCGGCACGTCGACCCACACATTGGCGATGCCCGTCTGCGGGTCCCAGCTTTCGATGTGGTAGGCGAGCACGTTGCCGCCATCGAGGAAGCGCAGATCAAGGCCCTTGGGGCTCGCCTGCGCGAAATCGAAGTTGTTGCCCGCCAGCCGCACCAGCACCGGAGCGCGGCCGACCGCGCCCACCAGGTTCTGGCCCTGCGCCGTGGTGTCGATCGTGACCGGGCGGCGGTATTTCCAGTCCGCGCCCTGGCTCCACCACGGCGTCTTGTCCGCAGCCTGTGCCGCCGCACCGTGCGGCGCCGACCATGCCAGCATCACCAGCGCGATCAGCGCACCCAACCACCGGATCATCTGTCTCTCCTCGGGCCCGCCCGTCATCAGAAATCGCCCTTCACATTGAAGCGGATCGTCGGCACTTGGGCGCGCGAATAGACGCCCTCCAGCAGCGGCACCGCCACCAGCACGTCGCCCGTCAGGAAGCGGAACACCCGCGCGCGCAGGCCGCCGCCGAGCGACCAGAGCGTGAAATTATTGTTGACCCCGATCTGCTGGCGCCGGTTGCGGACGAAGCCCGCATCGGTGAACACATAGATCCGCAGATCCTGCACCGATTTGCCCAGCGACTTGGCGAAGCTGGGCGAGATCAGCTCGAACTGCCCGCTGGCGCCGTCGTCTCCCACCGATTCGGAGAGCAGGTAGCCGCGCACCGAGGTGAGGCCGCCCGCCGAGAATTGCTCGTTCGAAACGAGCGGGCTGTCCGACAGCTGGCCCGCGGTGCGAATGGCAATCCGGGTGTCGTCGGCGAGCGTGCGCTGCCAATCGACCTCCAGGTTCGCGTGGACAAAATTCTCCCGCGCGCCGACGCGGCTCGTCTGGAACGCGTCTTCGGTGAAAACCGCGCCGTTGCGCTGCGTGACCCGCAGCGTGTCATCGAACGCCCGTGCGCCTGCCGTCACGCTGAGCGTCGCGCCCAAGGTCGAGCGGTCGCCGATGCGCTGCGCGCTATAGCTCGCGACGAGCGGGATATAGCGGATCGGCGAGGGAATCGGATCGGCTCCGGGCACGCGCACGTCCTGCGTGAAGTCCTTGTAATCGGCTCCGAAATTCAGGCTCTGGCTCCATCGGCCCGCGGTCGGCAGCGCCAGCACGCCGCGCGCTCCGACTGCAAAGCCGTTGCCCAGCACATTCGCCCCGCCCAACAATGCGACGTTGGAGTTGGAGCGGTAGCCGTAAATCAGCAGGCTCCATCGCGAATTATAGATCGGGATGAGGTAGCTGCCCGCGAACACCTCGGCGTCGTCGCGACGGTAGGGGGCAACGAGATAGCTGAAGCTGAACTGATGCCCGCGCTGCCAAAGATTGGTGGCGCGCAGCTGCGTCAACACGCGCAACTCGCTGGTATTTGGTGCGTAGTCGTTCGATGCGGTGATCGAGGCGTGATAGGGAAGCTTGTCTTCTACCTGCAGCTCGATATCCACCGTGCCCGGCTGCTGACCCACCGTCACCTTGGGCGTGATGCGGCGATCACCGTTGCGATCCAGTCGCGCCAGCTGCGCTTGCGCCTCCATCAGGTTAGGCGACTGGCCCTGCCGCAGGGCTGGGACCTGGGCGAGGATCTGGCGGCCGCTGAAATATTTCGCTCCGGTCACTTTCAGCTGGCCGATCGTGTTCTCGGTCACCTGGAACTGGACGACGGCCTCGTTGTCCGGCGCGACTCCAAGCGTCTGCACGCTGACAGCCTGATAGCCGCGGCGCTGATACTCCTGCTCCAGCGCCCTGCGCGCCTGCTCCACCTCGTCAATCGTCCGGTCGGGGCCGAGGAAGCGATAGACCGCCTTGTCGACCGTCAGGCGGTCAAGCAGCGTGTTGCCGATCACGTCGAACGCTTCGATGAAATAGCGCGGCTGCGGCGCAGCGGCGGCGGGGGGTGCCGCGCTCGCCGGCTGCGCTGCGGCAACGCCGGCCAGCGCGCAGCACGCTGCGGCGCCGATCGCGACTGTCTGAAGCCGTGTTCGCAACGCCCCGCTCATCCGCTGCCGCAAAGGCCTGCCGCCTCTGCGCTTGCTGATCGCTAGCCCGCCACGCTGCGCGAGGGCAACCCTTTCATTCGCTTTTGTTTGGCTTTCGTCGCAAATGCTTGCCGGTCTGCAACACACGTCTAAGTAACAGTTTTATTACATTTTGAAGTCGTTTCCGAGACCTGAGGCTTGATTGCGCTGCCGCGCTGCGGCACTCGTGCGAGGATGACCCATGCCGCTGCCGCCCGAAGCTGGCTGTTCGCCCCCGGTGACAGCGAACGGAAGCTTGACAAGGCGCTCGCCGGGCCGGCGGGGATCGTCATCGCCGACCTTGAGGATTCGGTCGCCACGCCGCGCAAGGCTGCAGCGCGCGCGATCGTCGCCGAGCGGCTGCGGCAGCCCAGCCGGCGGAGCGGGTTGTGGGTGCGCGTCAATCCGCTGGAAGGGGCGTCAACGCTTGACGACCTGGTGGCGGTGGTCGCTGCGCGGCCCGACGGGATCGTGCTGCCCAAGGCGGCGCGCGCCGAAGCCGAGCGGCTCGACGCCTATCTGACGGCGCTGGAAGCGGCTGCGGGCCTGTCGACCGGCGGGATTCCGGTGCTGGTGATCGCAACCGAGACGCCGCGCGCGATCTTTGCGCTGGGGCAGTGGCCGGGCGCGCCACGCCTCGCTGCACTGAGCTGGGGCGCGGAGGACTCGGCGGCGGCGCTGGGGGCGCTGTCCAACCGCGAGGACCACGGCGCCTGGAGCGCGCCCTACCAGCTGTTCCGCGCTCTGGCCCTGACGGCAGCGGCCGACGCTGGCGTTCCCGCGGTCGAGACGATCTGGGGCGATTTCCGCGACGGCGCGGGCCTTGCGCGCACCGCCGCACGCGCGCGGCGCGACGGTTTCCGGGGGATGCTGTGCATCCACCCCGATCAAGTGGAGCCGGTGAACGCTGCCTTCACGCCAAGCGAGGCCGAGATCCACGAGGCCGAGGCCGTCGCCGCGGCCTTCGCGGCCGAGCCGGACGCCGGAGTGGTGCAGCTCGACGGTCGCATGCTCGATCTGCCGCACCTGAAGCGGGCGCGCGCGACGCTGGCGCTGGCCGGGCGGGGCTAGCCCTCCGCCGCTTCGGGTCAGAGGGGCGTCGACGCGTCAAAGGTGGTTTCAAGTCGCCCCTCGGCCGACCGACGGGCTGCCGCTTTCACGCCTCAGCAGCGATGCCTGCCGCGGCCGACGACGGTGCCCGCAAGCGCGTCGCCGACCGCTGCGCCGCCGACCAAGGTGAACCGCCGCCGCGCCGATGCTGTTCCCGTTAAGGGTTCCTTGCGAGTATGGAGTCGCAATATTTGTCAGTGCCCGCGCCCTTGCCGAGCGCCTGGCCGGCGAGCGCACCTGCGCCCGCGCCGAGCAGCGCCGTGCCGACATTGCCGCCTGCGAGCGCACCGATCGCGCCGCCCGCGGCCGCTCCGCCGAGCGCGCCCTTGTTGCGGCCCCGCTTGCGGGCTTGCAGACAGTGGCGAACCTCGGCGCGGTCGCGCGGCGCCGCGCGCGCGACCCGCGCGCGCTCCTTGCTGCTGAGCGTGATGGCTTCGGCCGCGGTCGGCACGACCGCCGAGGCGGCAAGAATGGCTGCCAGGGCTGCGGTCAGGCTACGCATTGTTCAGGCTCCCGTGTTGTTGCTGGGCAAGACTAGCCCAGCCACGCTGAACCGCAATGCTTCGGACGTTGCAGGTTGGGTTCAGCCGAACGCCCAGCGCCACATGATCCGGCCGGGGACATACGTGGCGAGGCCGGCGGTGATCAGCGCGCCGAAGAAGTAGCCGCGCATCCGTCGCGAGTGGCTTCGAAACTCGCGCTGGCTCGCTGCCAGCCATGCCAGCGGGACGAGCGCCAGCGTCGCGACCGAGAAGACGTGCACGAAGCTGAAGCGCCCCGAGCGCATGATGCCGAAGCTCACCATCGCCGTCGTCAGCATCAGGATCGAAAACGCGATGCCCAGCGGCTTGTGCAGGCCGCGCTTGGGGTTGAGCATCAGCCACATGCCGATCCACAGCGCAGGGACGACCGTCAGCAGGTGGACCCACACGGTCCACGGCAGCGAGTCAGGACGCGGGCCGCGGCCCGACATCGCGCCGACCGCCGACACCGCCATCAGCGCGGTCAGCGTGCCGCCACCGCCGATCACGATCCAGCGGTAACGCGGGCGGATGCCGTGCCTCAGCCGCGGCGCGGGCCCGGTTCCTTGCTGGAGCTTTGCAGTAACGGCCATGGCAGAAACCCCGCAACCGCGCATGCGTCGCGCGGGCATGGGCGTCAAGCGTTGGGCCGTCTGCGCACGAGTGCTTCACCCCTCGCGTCCGCCGGGAGGGTGGGCTAACCGGGCTCGGAGACAACCGCGAGAGGACAGGATCCGAATGTGCCGCTTGCTGACCGCCGCCGCCGCGCTCGCCGCGCTTTCTGCGCAGGCCCCGGCGCCTCAGGCCGCCCCGGACGTGCGGATCTACCGGCTCGATTGCGGCGCGGCTACGCTGCCGAAGAACCTTTTCAGCGACGTCCATGCCTACCCCGATGGTTCGACCGTGCTGCTCACCAGCAGTTGCTATCTGATCCGCCACGGCCAGGACCTGCTCATCTGGGATACCGGCTTCGGCCGCGACACGATCGGCAAGCCGCAGGGACTGAGGACGCCAATCGAGCCGCAGCTTGCGGCCCTTGGTGTGCAGCCGGGCCAGGTCCAGACCGTCGGGCTCAGCCATAGCCACGGCGACCACACCGGCCAGGCGAATGCATTCCCGCAAGCCAAGCTGGTGATCGGAGCGCGCGAATACGATGCACTATTCGGCGAGAACGCATTTCTTGGTCTCGCATCGCCTCGGCTCGCGAACTGGGCGGACGGCAGGAATGTTCAGAAGGTCAGTGGCGACCTCGATCTGTATAAGGACGGTTCCGTTATTGTGCTGTCACTGCCGGGTCACACGCCCGGACATCTCGCCCTTCAGGTGAGACTGAAGAATGCTGGTTACGTGCTCCTGTCGGGCGACCAGTATCATTCTCGCGAGAACCGCGTGAAACATGGCGTGCCGGGGTTCAATTACGACCGCGCGCAGACCCTTGCCTCGTCGGCGCGGCTGGAAGAGCTGGTACGCAATCTGAACGCGCGGCTGATCATCCAGCACGATCCGCAGGACAACGCCGACGCATTTCCGGCAGATAGTAGTTACCTCAACTAAAGTAGGCGGAATACCCAAGATACTGGGTGCCACAAGGAGATGAATGTGTCAGGTTATCGCGTGGTCGTTGTCGGCGCGACTGGAAATGTCGGCCGGGAAATGTTGGCGATCCTGGCCGAGCGGGAGTTTCCTCTAGCCGAGATCGCGGCGATCGCTTCGGCGCGATCGACGGGCGACGTGATCGATTTTGGCGACACCCGTCGCAAGTTGAAGGTTCAGAACCTTGAGCATTTCGATTTCGCCGGCTGGGACATGGCGCTGTTTGCCGCAGGTTCTGCTGCGATGCGGGCACATGGCTGGCGCGCGGCCGAAGCAGGCTGCACGGTGATCGACAATAGCAGCCTTTACCGGATGGACGAAGATGTTCCGCTGATCGTGCCCGAAGTGAATCCGGAGGCGATCGACCTTTATCGCGAGAAGAATATCATCGCCAACCCCAATTGCTCGACGGCCCAGATGGTCGTCGCGCTAAAGCCGCTGCACGATGCAGCGACGATCAAGCGCGTTGTCGTCAGCACCTATCAATCGGTGAGTGGTGCAGGCAAGGAGGCGATGGATGAGCTGTTCACGCAGACGCGCGCGATCTTCGTGGGTGACAGCAAGGAATCAACCAAGTTCCCCAAGCAGATCGCCTTCAATGTCATCCCACAGGTTGATGTGTTCCTCGACGATGGGCAGACGCGCGAGGAGTGGAAGATGGCTGCCGAGACTGCAAAGATCATGGGCCCGGAAATCAGGGTGACAGCGACATGCGTCCGCGTTCCAGTGTTCGTCGGCCATTCGGAAGCAATCAACATCGAGTTCGAGCGACCGTTATCTGCAGCGGATGCGCATGATATTCTGCGTTCGGCGCCCGGTATACTGCTCGTCGACAAGCAGGAAGATAGCGGTTACGTGACGCCGGTGGAGTGTGTCGGCGAATATGCCACCTATGTCAGCCGCGTGCGGCAGGACACAACGGTGGAGCACGGCCTAAGTCTCTGGTGCGTCAGCGATAATCTGCGCAAAGGCGCTGCGCTGAACGCCGTCCAGATCGCCGAATTGCTCGGCCGCCGCCACCTCCGGAAGGCGGCCTAGTGCCTCCAGTGCCGCGATTGCCACCCCGAACGCGGCCATTTCCAGGCTAAGAGCCGGCGGTTCCACGCGAGATCATGGGTGGTTCCGGGTGGTTTGGCACGCGAAGCGGGGTGCTAAAGCATCGCTTCCAATCAACAAGTGAGACGTTTGCCGTGTCCACGATCCCCGATTTTGCCGCGCTGCTCGCCGCCGCCTTTGCCGAGGATCTGGGCGAGGCCGGCGATGTCACCTCGGCGGCGACCGTGCCCGCAGGCGCGCGGCTGAATGCGGTGCTCGCAGCGCGCGATCCGATCGTGCTCGCCGGGCTCCCCATCGCCGAGGCCGCGTTCCGCCATCTCGATCCCGCAGCCGGCTTCACGCCGCTCGCAGCCGATGGCGACCGGCTCGCGTCCGGAGCGATCCTCGCCCGAATATCGGGCGACGCGCGCGCGCTGCTCGCCGCCGAACGCACCGCGCTGAACTTCGTGCAGCGTTTGTCGGGGATCGCCACGCTCACGCGCGCTTACGGCGATGCAATCTCCGGAACCGGCGCCACGCTCCTCGATACGCGCAAGACCACGCCGGGCTGGCGCGCGCTGGAAAAATACGCGGTGCGGATGGGCGGCGGCCGGAACCATCGGATGGGGCTGTTCGATGCCGTGCTCATCAAGGACAACCACATCGCGGTCGCCGGCGGCGTGACCGAAGCGGTGGCTCGCGCTCGCCGGGCATGGGCTGGGCCGATCGAGGTCGAGATCGACCGGATCGACCAGATCGAACCCGCGCTTGCGGCGGGCGCCGACCGGCTGCTGCTCGATAACATGGAGCCGAATACGCTGCGGCAAGCAGTCGCACTGATCGTCGGCCGCGTGTTGACCGAAGCGTCGGGGGGTGTGCGCTTGGAGACCATCCGCGCGATCGCCGAAACGGGCGTTGATCTCATCTCTGCCGGGCGCATCACGCAAAGTGCCCCGGCCGCGGATATCGGCCTGGATTTCCTTGATTAGCGCGGCTTGAGGGGCGAGCCCCGATCCGGTGGGGGGGGGGAGGGGAGGGGTCCGGATCGGGGCTCGGGGGCAGGGATCGTGAGGGCGTTGGAATGCAGCATCCATCCCTCACGGCAGCTTTACGCATCGGCATCCGCCTTTGTTCCCCAGAACCGCAAAAAACCCTATCGGTCGGAAAACAGTCTGGTTCAGCGCGCCGTCAGCGGCGCTAGACTGTAATGGTGCTTGTGGCGACCCGCGTTGCTGCCGTTTCGATGATCGTGTGCGCCTTCGGCCTGTGCGCTGCAGCCGCGTCGGCGCGCGCCGCGCGCGACCCCTATCTGTGGCTGGAGCCGAGTGGCAGCCCGCGCGCGCTCGCGCAGGTGCAGCGCTGGAACAGCGCAGCCGCCGCCGGGCTGCACGATGCCGGCTTTGCCGCGCTGAAGGCGGGCGCCGAGGCGGTGCTGTCCGATCCGCACGCGATCGCGAGCGCAGCCATTCAGGGCAGCCGCGCGGTCAATTTCCGCATCGACGCGGCTCATCCGCGCGGGACATGGCGCGCAGCCGAGCTCAACGCCTATCTCAGCGGTCGGCCGCAATGGCGCACGCTGATCGACGTTGACGCGCTTGCGAAGGCCGAGGGCCGCGATCTCGTCTGGAAGGGCGCGATCTGCGCGCGCCCGCTGTTCGATCGCTGCATGATCGGGCTGTCCGATGGCGGCTCCGACGCGCTCGGCTTCCGCGAGTTCGATCCAGCAACCGCCCGCTTCGTGCCAGGCGGCTTCGCGACACCGCGCGCTGCCCGCACCAGCCTCGCCTGGGTCGGGCGCGACGAGCTCCTCATCTCGGGCGACTTCGGGCCGGGCAGCCTGACGCGATCGGGCTACGGCCGCGAGGTGCGCCGCTGGCGCCGCGGAGAGCCGCTCAGCGCTGCGCAGCCGGTCGCGCGCATCGGCGCCGACGAGGTGAGCCTGGCGCCGCGCGTGTTCTGGAACGGCGGGCGGGCATGGCCGGTCTTGATCCGCACGATCGATTTCTGGCGTGTCCAATATACCCACGTTCGCGCCGATGGAGCGTTGATCCAGTCGCCGCTGCCGCCGGGATCGGTCGTCGACACCGTGGTCGGCGGCCGGCTGATCGCGCGGCTGTCCTCGCCATGGGCGCTGCCGGGCCGCGTCATCCCGTCGGGCGCGGTGGTGTCCTATGACATCGCGGCGCTGGAGCGCGGGGCGGACCCGCAGGTGCAGACGGTGTTCGTGCCCGATGCGCGGACCGCGATCTCGCAGGTCGCGGGCGCCGACGGCGTGCTCTACGTCGCGCTGATGACCGACGTGCAGGGCCGCATCGCGGTGCTCATGCCGGGCCCGGACGGCTGGACCGAGCGCGAGATCGCGCTGCCGCCGCTGTCGGCGGTGCGCATCCACGATGTCGATGCCGTGAGCGAGATGGCTCTGGTCGGCGTTTCCAGCCTGACCGAGCCCGATCAGCTGCTGGCGCTGCGCCCGGGTGTTGCGCCCAGCGTCGTCGCGCGCGCACCCGCGCGTCCGGGCGCGGGGCCGGTCGCTGCCGAGCAGCGCTTCGCGACGTCCGCCGACGGCACGCGCGTGCCCTATTTCCTGCTGCGGCCGCGCGGCGCATCAGGACCGCTGCCGGTGCTGCTGCACGTCTATGGCGGCTTCCGCGCGCCGTCGCTGCCGGTCGCTCCGCCGCTGGCGCAGCTGTGGGTTGCGGGCGGCGGCGCATATGCGATCGCGAATGTGCGCGGCGGGGGCGAGTATGGCCTAAGCTGGCACGCGGCGGCGACGGGCCACAACCGCCAGGCCGGGCTGGACGATCTGCACGCGATCGCATCCGATCTCCGCTCGAGCGGGGCGGCTTCGCGCATCGCGGTCGAGGGGCAATCGAATGGCGGCCTCGTCGCCGCAGCTGCGGTGACGCAGCGGCCCGATCTCTACGATGGCGCGATCGCGGGCTCGCCCCTACTTGATATGCGGCGCTACACGCGGCTGGGCGCGGGCGCGTCATGGGTGGCGGAGTATGGCGATCCCGACCGGCCCAAGGACTGGGCGGCGCTGAAGCTTTGGTCGCCCTACCAGAATCTGAAGCCCGGCGTGCGCTACCCGCCGATCCTCTTGCTGACGACGACGAGTGACGACCGGGTGCCGCCCGCCCACGCGCGGAAGTTCGCAGCGAGGCTGGAAGCGCTGGGACTGCCGTTCTTCTTCGTCGAAACGCCCGGTGGCGGCCACGGCGGCGCGGGCGATCTCGATGGCGAAGCCGCGCGGCTGGCGACGATGCTATCCTACCTCAACCTCGAACTGGGTCTGCCGCGGCCCGAGCTGGCGGGCTTCGCTGGTGCCCATCCGTCCGCCGCACCGGCCCAGCCCGCCGCGGCCGCACCGGCGGGAGCGCCGCAATGAGCCGACTGACGCGAGGCTGCCGGCGCGGCACGTTGCGTTTCAAAGTTGAAGACCGCCAATCGCGCGATGGCGGGGGCTGCATCCTCCCGCACGGACCATGGCACGCCCGGTCGGCTCGCAACCACGCCCGTTGACGCACCCGCCTGCCGCGCCCGAAGGCGTCGCGCAACATGGCGCTGGCCGCAACATTTCTGGCACTGATCGGCACGCTCTACACGCTCGCCTCGCTTGCGGCGCTGCGCCGCTTCCGGCCCCGTGCTGCCCCGCCGCCACCGCTCGATCCGCCGCCGGTGGTGATTCTGAAACCGCTGCACGGGGCCGAGCCGCGCCTTGCCGACAATCTCGCCACCGCGCTCGCCGAGGCGGCCGCATGGCCCGGCGGTGCGCGCCTTGTGGCGGGTGTGGCGCGAGCCGACGATCCAGCCGTTGCCGCGTTTGCGAACGCGCGCGCAGCCTACCCCGGCATTGACGCCCGCCTCGTCATCGATGCCACGCGCCACGGTGCCAATGCCAAGGTCGGCAATCTGCTGAACATGGTCGCCGCGACGCCGCCCGGACCGCCGGACGAGATCATCGTGCTCGCCGACAGCGACATGGCCGTTCGGCCCGGCTATCTCGCCGAGTTGGCGGCGGCGCTGGCGCAACCCGGAGTCGGCGTGGCGACGTGCCTCTACGCAGGCCGCGCCGACGCGGGCGCGTGGAGCCGGATCGCAGCTGCGGGCGTCGGCTGGCAGTTCCTGCCCGCAGTGGCGATGGCCGTGCGGCTGGGGATCAGCTGGCCGTGCATGGGGGCCACGATCGCGCTCCGCCGCGCGACGCTTGAGCGGATCGGCGGCTTCGCCCCGTTCGCCGACATGCTCGCCGACGATCACGCGATCGGCGCCCGCGTGCGCGCGCTGGGGCTGACCATCGCCTATCCGCCGCTGGTGCTGACGCACGCCCATCCGGAAGCGAGCGCGGGCGAGTGGGCTCGGCGCGAGCTGCGCGCAAACGTGACGGTGCGCGTGCTCGATCCGTGGGGCTATGTCGGCAGCGTCGTCACCTGGCCGGTGCCGTGGGCGCTCATCGCGCTGGCGCTGGCGCCGGGGCCGGTCGCAGGCGCGGTGCTGGGAGCAGCGGCGCTGGCGCGCGTCGCGCTGGCGGCGGCCGTCAACCGCATCGCAGCCACGCGCCCGCTGCCGCCGCTCGCCGCGCCGGTGCGTGACATGGCGGGCTTCGTCCTCTATGCGGCGGCGCTTGTGGCTTCGAGGGTCGATTGGCGCGGAACCGCGCTGTCGCTGACGCGCCACGGGCAGGACATCGCTGAAAGGTGAGTTTCGGGTTATGATGCGGACGCTGTTTCTTCAGCCGCCCAGCTTCGACGGCTATGACGGCGGCGCCGGCGCGCGCTACCAGAACAAGCGCGAGATCAAGAGCTTCTGGTTCCCGACCTGGCTTGCCCAGCCGGCCGCGCTGGTCGAGGGCTCGCGCCTGATCGACGGACCGCCGCACAACACCAAGCTGGCCGAGGTTCTGGCCGACGTGCGCGAGCGCGACCTGTGCATCATCCACACCAGCGTGCCGAGCTTCGACCAGGATTGCCGCACCGCGCGCGCGTTGAAAGACGCCAATCCGGCGCTCAAGATCGGCATGATCGGCGCCAAGGTGGCGGTCGACGCGCAAGGATCGCTCGCTGCGTCCGACGCGATCGATTTCGTGGCGCGCAACGAGTTCGATTTCACCTGCCTCGAGGTCGCCGAGGGTCGCGATTTCTCGTCGATCGAGGGCATCAGCTACCGCGATCGCAATGGCGCCATCCAGCACAACGCCGACCGGCCGGTGCTGACGGACATGGACAAGCTGCCGTGGGTGACGCCCGTCTACGAGAAAAACCTGAAGCTTGAGAATTATTTCATCGGCTATCTGAAGCATCCGTATATCAGCTTCTACACCGGCCGCGGCTGCAAATCGCGCTGCACCTTCTGCCTGTGGCCGCAGACGGTCGGCGGGCACAATTACCGCGTCCGCTCGGTCGGCCACGTGGTCGACGAGGTGAAGTATGCGCTGAAGGCCTTCCCGCAGGTGAAAGAAGTGTTCTTCGACGACGATACGCTGACCGACAACATCCCGCGGGTCGAAGAGCTGGCACGCGAGCTTGGCAAGCTGGGCGTGATGTGGAGCTGCAACGCCAAGGCGAACGTCCCGCGCGAGACGCTCAAGATCCTGAAAGACAACGGCCTGCGTCTCTTGCTCGTGGGTTATGAGAGCGGCAACCAGCAGATCCTCCACAACATCAAGAAGGGCCTGAGGATCGAGGTCGCCAAGAAATTCTCGAAGGACTGCCGCGAGTTGGGCATCCAGATCCACGGCACCTTCATCCTGGGTCTGCCGGGCGAAACGCACGACACGATCAGGGAATCGATCGCCTACGCGCGCGAGATCAATCCGCACACGATCCAGGTGTCGCTGGCGGCGCCCTATCCGGGCACGTTCCTGTACAAGCAGGCGGTGGAGAACGGCTGGTTCGCGCCGGGGTCGAGCCTCGTCGCCGACAGCGGCGAGCAGATCGCACAGCTGAGCTATGACCATCTGAGCGCGAAGGAAATCTTCGATCAGGTGGAAGTGTTCTACAAGAGCTTCTATTTCCGCCCGGGGAAGATCGGCTCGATCGTCAAGGAGATGGTGCTGGATCCCGACATGCTCGTCCGCCGCCTGCGCGAGGGTGTCGAGTTCTTTCACTTCCTGCGCACGCGCAAAGAGGCGGTGGCGTGACGGTTCCGCCTCTCCCCTGTGGGGAGGGGTCGCGACAGCTGGCGGCTCTGCCGCCTCGTCGCAGTCGGGAGAGGGTTCGGGGCGCGGCCGTGCCCTCTTTGAACTTCGCGAAGCCGCTCGCGCGTCTGAGCTGGGCGATTGTTGCCCCCGAGGGGAGAGCCGGGTTTGCCGCGGCGCTGATGCTGGCCACAGCCCCCGCCCACGCCGCCCGGCCCCAGCCCGAGGCCGCGCGCTGGGCCACCCGCGCGTCCCACGTCACCATCGCGCGCGACGATTGGGGCATCCCGCACGTCACCGGCCGCACCGACGCCGACTCGATCTTCGGCCTCGTCTATGCGCAGGCCGAGGACGACTTTCCGCGCATCGAGCGCAACTATGCCGAACAGCTCGGCTGGCTGGCGCGCGCCGATGGCGAGGCGGCGATCTGGTCCGATCTGCGCGCGCGGCTGTGGCATGACGAGGCGAAGCTGAAGCGTCTTTATGCCGCCGCGCCGCCCAAGCTGCACGGGTGGGCCGAGGCGTGGGCCGACGGGCTCAACTTCTTTCTGGCGCGCCACCCCGAGCAAAAGCCCCGCTACATCTTGCGCTTCGAGCCCTGGATGGTGCTGGCTTTCACCGAGGGGTCGATCGGCGGCGACATCGAGGAGATCGACCTCGCCAAATTGCGCGACTTCTACGGCCAGCCCGGCGATCGCAAGCTCGCGCTCGCCGCGCCGCGCGCAAGCGAGGACCAGGGATCGAACGGCATCGCGATCGCACCCAGTCTAACCGCAAACGGCCACGCGCTGCTGCTGATCAACCCGCACACCAGCCACTATTTTCGTTCCGAAGCGCAGATGACGAGCGGCGAGGGGCTGAACGCCTATGGTGCCAGCACCTGGGGCCAGTTCTTCGTCTATCAGGGCTTCAATGCAAGCGCCGGGTGGATGCACACCACCAGCAGCATCGTGCGTATCACCCGCTACCGCGAGGCGGTCACGAAGCGCGCCGACGGGTTTTATGCCGCCAGCCCAAGCAGACCGCGCAAGATCGGCGCGCAGACGGTCAGCATCAGCTTCAAATCGGGCAGCGGCGGCTATGCGTGCCGATCCTTCACGGTCTATCGCACGCGCCACGGCCCGGTCGTCGCGCGCGAGGCCGACGGGCGCTGGCAGGCGGTCGCGATCATGGATCGCCCGGTCGAGGCGCTGAGGCAATCGTTCGAGCGCACCAAGGCCGCCGACTGGGCGGCGTTCCAGCGCGTCGCCGAGCTGAAGGCCAACAGTTCCAACAACACGCTGTTCGCGGACGCGAACGGCACGATCGCGTTTAAGCTGCCCGATCATGTGCCGGTGCGCCGCGCGCCCGGCGAGGTGGCCGACGGCGAGAGCGCGGAGGGCGACTGGACCGGACTGACCGCGCTTTCCGCCATTCCGCAAGCGGTCAACCCGGAGTCGGGTTTTGTCTATAATGTGAACGATGCGCCGTGGGACGCGGCGGGGCCGGGCACGATCCGGCGCGATGCGTTTCCCGCCTACATGGACGCGGCCGGGCGCAACGCGCGCAGCCTGCACGCTCTGACGCTGCTGCCCGGCAGCGCGCCGTGGACGCCCGAGCGGCTGCGCGCTGCGGCGTATGATGCGTTCCAGCCGGGCTTCGCCGCAGCGATCCCGCCGCTCATCGCAGCTTGGGATGCCGAGCCCGACGGGCCGCTCAAGGCCAAGCTTGCCGCGCCCATCGCCGCGCTGCGCGGGTGGGATGATCGTTGGAGCGGGGAGTCGGTGCCGCAGACGCTGGCGATCGAGTGGGGGCGCGGCGTGCAGCGCCGGCTGGGCCGCGCGCGCGACGGGCTGTTCTTCACCCGCGTGGGCGAGATCGCTCCGCACGACCGCCTGACGATGCTGGAGACCGCGGTCGACCGGCTGAGCGCCGACTTCGGCCGCTGGGACGTGCGGTGGGGCGAGGTCAACCGGCTGCAGCGCACCGGGCCCGAGATTGCGGCGCGCTATGACGACACCGCGCCGTCGCAGCCCGTTCCGTTCGCAAGTTCGGCATGGGGCAGCCTCGCCTCGGCGAAGCCCGCGGGCGGAACGGGCACGAAGCGCTGGTATGTGAACGAGGGCAACAGCTTCGTTGCGGTGGTCGAGTTCGGGCCGCGCGTGAAGGCGATGGCGGTGATGACCGGGGGCCAGAGCAGCGATCCGCGATCGCGCCACTTCTTCGACCAGGCGGCTCGGACGGCGGAGGGTGCGCTGCGTCCGGTCTACTTCCACGCTGACGAACTGGCGGGCCACGTGGAGCGGATCTACCGGCCCGGGGCGTGAGGCGGGCGCGCAGCGATGGATGACGGTGCGCGCACCCGCCTCATCGTCACCGCCGACGACTTCGGCATTTCCCGGCAGGCCAACGCCGCCATCGAGCGCGCGCACCGCGACGGGATCCTGACGGCAGCCAGCCTGATGGTCGCCGCGCCTGCTGCGGCCGAAGCGGTCGAGATCGCGCGGCGCAATCCACGGCTCGGCGTCGGTCTGCATCTGGTGCTGGTCGATGGCGCACCCGCGCTGCCGCCGGCGAACGTCCCCGATCTGGCCGGAGCCGACGGCCGCTTCCGGCCCAACATGGCGTTGCAGGGCGCGCGCTTCCTGCTGCCGCATGTGCGCCGCCAGCTCGCGGCCGAGATCACCGCGCAGTTCGAAGCGTTCGCAGCGACCGACCTGCGCCTCGATCACGTGAACGCGCACAAGCATTTCCACGTGCATCCGGTCATCGCCGGGCTGATCCTCCGCATCGGCCCGCGCTTTGGAATGCGCGCGGTGCGGGCGCCGATCGAGCCGCCCGAGCCACTCGCCGCGATCGAGCCCGCGCCCACGCCGCTCTCCGCGCGGCTCGCCACCGCCTACGCCCGCCGCCTGCGCGCGCGGCTGCGCGCCGCTGGGCTGGCGGTCCCCGATGCGGTGTTCGGCCTGCGCTGGACGGGCCACATGACGCTCGCGCGGGTGCAGGCGCTGCTCGAT
Source organism: Sphingomonadaceae bacterium (assembly GCA_032249695.1). Taxonomy (GTDB): domain Bacteria; phylum Pseudomonadota; class Alphaproteobacteria; order Sphingomonadales; family Sphingomonadaceae; genus JAVVHE01. Next base: position 110,147 of record JAVVHE010000005.1, read on the forward strand.
CGCCTGCCGTCCGGCCTCATTGAACTCTACGCGCATCCCGCGACCGGCCCGTTTCCCGGCCTGATGGCGGGAGCGGACGCGCAGGGCGAGCTCGAGGCGCTGCTCCACGCGCGTCCGCCGGGCGACGTTCAGCTGACGACGTTTAGCCGATGCGCCTGACGGGCCTGCTGCTGACCGTCGCTGGGCTGGCGCTCGCTGCGTGGCTGGTCGCGAGCTTCGATACGCGCGCGGTGTTCGGGGCGGTCGAAGCGATCGGCGCGGGCGGCTTTGCGCTGTTCGTCGCCGTGCAGTGCGCGATCCTCGGCCTGCTGGGCGCGGCGCAGTGGGCGGTGCTTGGCCGCCCGCTCGCTTCGCTGCCGCAGGCCGCGTGGGCGCGCGCGGCGCGCGAGGGCGCGGGCGACGTGCTGCCCTTCACGCAGGTCGGCGGGATCGTGATCGGCGCGCGCGTGCTGGGGCGGAGCGGCGGATCGCCGCCTGCGACCTACGCCGCGATGATGGCGGACCAGACCGCCGAGCTTGCGGCGCAGGCGCTGTTCACGCTGCTGGGGGTGGGCGGGCTGGCCGTGCTGCTCGCGGGCGGGGCGGCGCCGTGGCGGCTGATCGCGGCGGGGCTGGGCGCTTCGGTTGGGATCATGGCGGCCTTCGTGCTCGCACAGCGGCCGATGCTCGCCGCCGCCGAGGGGCTGGCGCGGCGGCTGCTGCCGGGGTCGGAGGCGAATGTCGCTGCAATGCGCGAGCACCTCACCCAAATCTACACGCGCCGCGGCCGCCTCGCGCTGAGCTTCGCGCTGCATCTGGCGGCGTGGGCCGCGTCCGCTGCGGCGTCGTGGCTGGCGCTGCGGCTGATGGGCGTCGGCGTCGATGTCGGGCCGGTGCTGGTCATTGAGAGCCTGATCTTCGCGCTGCGCTCGGCAGCGTTCTTCGTGCCCTCGGGCCTCGGCGTGCAGGAGGGCGCCTATGCGCTGCTCGGGCCGCTGCTCGGGCTCGATCCAGCGCTCGCGCTGGCGCTCAGCCTCGTCAAGCGTGCGCGCGACTACGCGGTGGGGGTGCCGATGCTGCTGATCTGGCAGGCGGCGGAGGGGCGGCGCCTGTTCCGTCGCAAGACCGTCGCCAGCGGCATGACAACTGTGTTAGACGGCCCCGAACCGAAAGGGACTATTCAGCCATGACCCGTGCCGCGATCGTTGCCGCCCTCATGCTCGCTGCGCTGCCGACCGCAGCGCAGTCGGTGCCCGGCATCGCCGACGATCGCCGGATGGCAGCCGCCCCCTATTACGAACTCGCCGCCTGCGCGGTGAAGCAGAGCCGCCGCTCGGCCGAAGCGGTGCTGGGCGAGGCGGTGGGCAGCCCGCAGGAAAAGCGCCGCATCGACGCGCTGTTCAACGATTTCGGCTGCAAGGAAGTCTCGAACTACCCGGACGCGAGCGTCAACCAGAAGGCGATCGCGGTCTATAACCGCCGCGCGTTCATCGCCGAGGCGCTGCTCGCCTCGCGTTATCCCGATTTCGCCACCACCCCGGCGCCAGCGAGCGTGGCGAGCATGCCCGCCGCGTCCACCAACGCGCGCGAGAGCGGGCAGGTCATCATGCGGCTGAGCGCGTGCCTCGCCAAGCGCGACTGGGCGGGCGTCACCGGCCTGCTCGCTGCGCCCTATGGCACCGATGCCGAGGGCAAGAAGATCGCGGCGCTGCGCCCCTCGATCACCGCGTGCATGCCCGATCAGGCCACGAGCATCCACCCGCTGTTCCTGCGCGGTGCGCTCGCCGAAACGGTGCTGACCGCGCTCAAGGGCGCGCCGCAGCAATCGGCGATGCGCTGACGCTCCGCGGGTAGGCAGTCGGGCGGGCGGGCGCTAGAAGGCGGCCATGCCGAAGCTGACCGTGGACGGGATCGAAGTGGAGGTGCCCGCGGGTGCCACCGTGCTCCAGGCTTGCGAGGCCGCGGGCAGGGAGATCCCGCGCTTCTGCTATCACGAGCGTTTGTCGATCGCGGGCAACTGCCGCATGTGCCTGGTTGAGCAGGAAAAGGCGCCCAAGCCGATCGCCAGCTGCGCGATGCCTGCGGCGGACAACATGGTCATCCGCACCGACACGCCCAAGGTGAAGCGTGCGCGCGAGGGGGTGATGGAGTTCCTGCTCATCAATCACCCGCTCGATTGCCCGATCTGCGACCAGGGCGGCGAGTGCGATCTGCAGGATCAGGCGCTCGCATACGGCCGCGGCTTCACGCGCTTCCATGAGAACAAGCGTGCAGTCACCGAGAAGTATATGGGCCCGCTCATCAAGACCGTGATGACGCGCTGCATCCACTGCACGCGCTGCGTGCGCTTCGCCGAGGAAGTGGCCGGGGTTGAGGAGATCGGCGCGCTCTATCGCGGCGAGAACATGCAGATCACCAGCTACCTGGAAAAAGCGGTCACCTCCGAGGTCAGCGGCAACGTGATCGACCTGTGCCCGGTCGGTGCGCTCACCTCCAAGCCCTACGCTTTCACCGCGCGGCCATGGGAGCTGACGCGGACCGAGAGCGTCGACGTGATGGACGCGGTTGGATCGAACATCGTCATCGGATCGCGCGGCAGCCAGGTGATGCGCGTGACGCCGCTGCTGAACGACGACGTCAACGAGGAGTGGCTTTCCGACAAGGGACGCTACGCGGTCGACGGCCTCCAGAAGCGCCGCCTCGACAGGCCCTATGTGCGCGAGGACGGCCGTCTCGTGCCGGCAAGCTGGGCCTATGCGTTCGCCGCAGTGCGGCGCGGCCTGGATGGACTGCGCGGCGACGAGATCGGTGCCGTCGCCGGCGACCTTGCAGCCGTCGAGGAGATGGTGGCGCTGAAGGACCTGCTCGCGGCGCTGGGCAGCCACGAGCATGAGGCGCGTGTCGACGGCACGCTCATCGACCCGGCGTCGGGCCGTTCGGGCTATCTGTTCAACACGACTCTTTCCGGGCTGGAGACTGCGGACGTTGTGCTGTTGATCGGCACCAACCCGCGCTGGGAGGCGCCGCTTGTCAACACGCGCATCCGCAAGGCGGTCCGCAAGCGCGCCACCAGGGTGTTCGGCGTCGGCGAACCGATCGACCTCACCTACCCGGTCGAATGGCTGGGGAACGATCTCGGCCTTCTTGCGAAGCTGCCCGAAGCCGCCGCGCAGGCGCTGGGCCAGGCGCAGCGCCCCGCCATCATCGTCGGCACCGGCGCGCTGCGGGCTTGGCCCGGCACGCTCGCGGCGGCGGCTGCGCTTGCGCCCGCGCGCGAGGGCTGGGCGAGCGTCAACGTGCTGCAGACCGCCGCGGCGCGCGTCGGAGCGCTCGACATCGGCTTCGTGCGTACGGGCGGCATCGGGCGGATGCTCGACGATCTGCGATCGGGCGCGCTGAAGGCGGTGTTCAACCTCGGCGCCGACGAACTTCCGACCGATCCGTTCCAGCGGCCCTTCACCGTCTATATCGGTACGCACGGCGACGCGGGCGTGACCCGCGCCGACGTGATCCTGCCCGCCGCCGCCTACACCGAGAAGAACGGCACCTACGTCAACGTGGAAGGCCGCGTGCAGCGTGGCTGGCGGGCGGTGCAGCCGCCGGGCGACGCGCGTGAGGACTGGACGATCCTTCGCGCGCTCTCCGACGTGCTCGGTGCGACGCTGCCCTATGACGAGCTCGCGCAGCTCCGCGAGCGGATCGCGCGCGAATGGCCCGTCCTCGCCAACGAGGGCCTGCCGCCCGCGCAGCCGCTGCCAGAGTTCGCGGCGCCCGGAGCCGCTCCCGCGGGCCCGATCGCGCTGCCGATCGCCAACTATTACAGCACCAATCCCATCGCGCGCGCCAGCGACACGATGCGACAGTGCCGCGAGGAGATCCTGGGCGAGGGCGTCAGGCTGGCTGCCGAGTAGCGGCGCGGAGCATGTCGGCGACGACGCGCGCCACCGCCGCGCCGCTGACCGGCTTCACCATCCAGCGGATGTTCTGCGGCGCGCCCGGCACCGCTCCGACCTCGTAGCCCGAACAGAACAGTACGCGCGCGCCGCGCCCGGACAGTTCGTGCGCCAGCGCGAGCGAGGTGTCGCCGCCCAGGCTGATGTCGAGCACCGCGGCGTCGATCCGCCCCGCCTGCCGTGCGGCGTGGGCCGCAGCATCGGCCGAAGACAGCGGTCCCAGCACCTGAAAGCCGTGGCCCGCCAGCGCCGCCTCGATCTCCAGCGCGATCAGCGGCTCGTCCTCGGCAACCAGCACGATGGGCGCGTCGGCGCGTGGCCTGACCAGATTCTCGCGGCCGGCGGGCGCATCGACTGGCGGCAGGTCCATCGTGAAGCGCAGACCCTGCGGCCGCCACGTGCTGTCCCACGATCCGCCCAGCTGGCGCCGGATCGTCTGATCGAGCAGCTTCATCCCGAAGCCGCGGCGCTCCGGTGGCGGCGGTTCGGCCCACGGCGCATCCTCGCGCCACTCGAAGCTCAGCTCTCCGCCGGCTGCAGCGCGCCACGCAACGCTGAGGCGGCCGCCCTCCCGGCTCAACGCGCCATATTTGGCCGCGTTTGTCGCAAGCTCGTGGAGGATGAGCCCCATCGACTGCGCGATCGAGGCGTTCAGCTGGTAGCGCGGCCCGCTGACCGTGAACGCTGGGCCGCCCGGAACGGTGAACGGCGCCAGCTCCTCGCAGATCAGCCGCTCCAGATCGACTCCCCGCCAGCGATCCTCGGCGAGCAGGCTGTGTGCGCGCGCGATCGCCGAAACACGTCCGGTCACCGCCTCCTTGAACGCCTTCGGCTCGTCCGCGCGGGTGAGCATCACGACCGCCTGCGCCACGGCGAGCGCATTCTTGGCGCGGTGATCGACCTCGCGCATCAGCAGGCGCTGCCGCTCCTCGGCAATTTTCCGCTCGGTGATTTCCTGGACGACATAGGCAAGGCGCGGGCGCCCTCGCTCATCGCAGCCAAGCGGCTTGTGCGTGCCCAGCCACCATTGCTCGCCGTCGCCCGAGCGGTGGAATTCGAACTCCTGCGTCACCGTCGTGCCGCGCGCGAGCACGTCGAGCAGGCGAGTCCGCGCGCGCAGCGTCTCGTCAGGGGTGTAGTTGCAGTCGCGAGTGGTCACCGGCCTGTCGTCGTGCGGCACGCGCAGGAACTGGCTGGTGTTCGCGTTGCGCTCAACGAACTCGAAGCCGTCGTCGGTCATCGCGATGACGCCGACCATCAGCCCCGCTGCCTCGAACACGCCGTTCAGGATCGCCTGACGTTCGGCTGCCACCTGCTCGGCGCGGCGCAGATCGGTCACGTCGACCACATAGCCGAAATTGTGGGTGAGGCGTCCGGCGGCGTCCGTGATGATCGCGGACGTGTGGCGGATGTGCCGGGTCTCGCCGTCGGGGCGCCGAATCCGGTAATGGACGGTGTAGCCCTCGCCGCGCGCGAGGCCGCGCACGATCGCCTCGCGCAGAATGTGCTGATCCTCGGGCACGATGAATTTCCAGATCGTATCGAGCGAGTGCGGCGCCTGTTCCGGCTCCGCACCGAAGATCGCGCACATCGCATCGTCCCAGCGCACCACGTCGCGCTGCACGTCGCGCTCGAAGCTGCCGAGCCGCCCGGCGCGCATCGCGAAGGTCAGGCGCTCGAGATAGGCGCGGTTCTCGCGCGCAAGGCGGCGCTCCTCGGTCACATCCTGCAGCGTGCCGACACAACGGACCGCGCGGGTGCCCTCGAATTGTAGTCGGCCGAAGGCGGACAGCCAGCGCTCTTCCCGGGTGCGGCCGTGGCGGATGCGATATTCCGCAGGGATCGGAGCCTCGTCGTGCCGTTCGACCGCTTCGGCGTGCAGCGCGCGAACGCGCGGCAGGTCTTCGGGATGGACCAGCGCCGCCACGTCTTCGTGGTCGATCGGCCCTTCCATCGGCAGGCCGTAGAGCGACCGGCAGATACGGCAGTACAGGATCTCGCGCGTGGCGATATTCCAGTCCCACACGCCGATATTCGCGGCTTCCATCGCCAGCTGCACGCGCGCCAGCGTTTCGCGCAGCGGCTCCAGCTTGGGAGCGGGTGGGCCGAACGGGGAGTCGACTGCAACATGATACGCGCCAGCAAACATCCGAGCGGTTGTAACCCAGCCTTCCCCGGCGCGGAACAGCCTCGGCCGCGTCCGATCGCCTTTCTGCCACGGAAGCGCGCACGCGAAGGATTGCGCGGCTGACAAGCCCCGATCCGCGATGGTAGGGCGGACGCGATGATCCGAAGCTACCTATCCGAACAGCTGGGCGAGGTGCCCGGATGGCTGGCCTTCAATCTTGGCTTCATCCTGCTGATCGCCTTGCCGGTGATGCTGGCTGTCGCGATCGTCATCTGGTGGGAGCGCAAGATCTGGGCGGCCGCGCAGATGCGCAAAGGGCCGAACGTCGTTGGCCCGTTCGGTCTGCTGCAGTCCTTCGCCGACGGGCTGAAGGTGTTTCTGAAGGAAACCATCATCCCGTCGAGCGCCAACAGGGGCATCTTCCTGCTGGCGCCTGCCATCACCTTCACCGTCGCGCTGATCGCCTGGGCGGTTGTGCCGTTCGATGCGGGGCACGTGCTCGCCGACGTCAATGTGGGGCTGCTGTACCTGTTCGCGGTGTCGTCGCTCGGCGTCTACGGCATCATCATGTCGGGCTGGGCGTCCAACTCCAAATACCCGTTTCTCGGCGGGCTGCGCTCGGCGGCGCAGATGGTCAGCTATGAGGTTTCGATCGGATTCGTGATCGTCACCGTGGTGCTGTTCACCGCGTCCTGGCTGCACGGCGCTGAGGCGGGCGTGCTGAGCGCCAACGCCGCGCGCGCGGGTTGCGCCACGGGCCATCGCGAGGCGTACAACCTGTCGACGCTGATCTGCGCACAGCAGGGCAGCCTGTTCGGGATGTTCAGCGCGAACCTCTTAAATCCGCTGCTGTTCCCGATGGGCGTGATCTTCTTCATCTCGGCGCTGGCCGAAACGAACCGCCCGCCCTTCGATCTGCCCGAAGCCGAGAGCGAGCTGGTGGCGGGCTATCAGGTCGAATATTCGTCGATGAGCTTCGCACTGTTCTGGCTGGGCGAATACGCCAACGTGCTGTTGATGTGCACGATGGTCGCGATCCTGTTCCTGGGAGGCTGGCTGCCTCCGGTCGACTGGGCGCCGCTCTATATGCTGCCTGGTATTCTGTGGCTGTTCACGAAGATCGCGTTCGTGTTCTTCGTGATGGGCTGGGTGAAGGCGACGGTGCCGCGCTACCGCTATGACCAGCTGATGCGTCTGGGATGGAAGGTGTTTCTGCCGATTTCGCTTGCATGGGTGTTCGTGGTCTCCGGTTTCCTCGTTGTCTCCGGCGGCTTCGGGAAGCTCGTCTGATGGAGAGCGTCCGCCGCCCGGTGCGGCTCAAACGCCATCTCGTGCCGGATGTCGGCGGTGTCCGGTTGGAGTCGCAAGGGCGCGGGTCGGTGACCGGCGCAACGGTATTCGGGAATGCGGTGCTGCTTGGCGCAATCCCAGTGGAAGACATGGATATGATTGTGCATTCGTCGCTGCTGACCGCCATTCCGAAGCCTCAAAGCCCGAAGCTCGCAGTCTCGCTCGGGGTGGGCTGCCGGACCATCGTGCCGAACGGGGAGGCCCGCTGATGCCCGGCATGATCGACAGCGCCAAGCAGCTGTTGCTGCTAGAGTTCCTGAACGGGATGCGGTTGACGCTGCGCGAGATGTTCCGCCCCAAGGCGACCATCAACTACCCCTACGAGAAGATGCACCTCTCGCCCCGTTTCCGGGGCGAACATGCGCTGAGGCGCTACCCGAACGGTGAGGAGCGCTGCATCGCCTGCAAGCTGTGCGAGGCGGTTTGCCCCGCGCTCGCGATCACCATCGAAGCCGAGCCGCGCGAGGACGGCAGCCGCCGCACCACGCGCTATGACATCGACATGACGAAATGCATCTATTGCGGCCTGTGCCAGGAAGCCTGCCCGGTCGATGCGATCGTCGAAGGCCCGAACTTCGAGTTCTCGACCGAGACGCGCGAGGAGTTGATCTACGACAAGGCCAAGCTGCTGGAAAATGGCGACCGTTGGGAAGTCGCACTGGCTGCAAACATCGCCGACGATTCCAACTATCGCTGACTTGGCCTGCCCTAGCCGCCGCCGGGATGGCTGATGCCGGGCTGCCCTCTGTCGCGGTCGGCTGCACGAACCCCGGGAGAGCCCGAGCCGGCTAGCTGGCCGCGGACCGGGATGAGGCGTCCGCGCGCGCAGATCTGGCAATGGCGAGAAAGTCCGCTGCCTTCAGGCTGGCACCGCCAACCAGCGCGCCGTCGACATTCGGGATCATGAGCAGATCGGCGGCGTTCTGCGGCTTGACCGAGCCGCCATAGAGAAGGCGCGCGGCGCCGCCGATCTCGGCGCGGATCGCGGCGTGCATCTCGGCGATCTCGTCACGGGACGGGGTGCGGCCGGTGCCGATGGCCCAGACGGGCTCGTAGGCGACGACGAAGCCGCCGCCGCCCGGCAGCGACCCGGCGAGCTGGCGCCGCACGGCCTCGATCGCGCGGCCAGCGTCGCGCTCGGCTTCGGTTTCGCCGACGCAGATGACCGGCTCCAGCCCGGCCCGCAGCGCAGCCTCGGCCTTGGCGCGAACAGCTTCATCCGTTTCCCCGCAATCAGCCCGGCGCTCGCTGTGGCCGACGATCACCGCCTTCGCTCCCGCGTCCGCCAGCATCTCGGCGGAGATGTCGCCGGTGCGCGCACCGCACGGCTCCGCATGGACATTCTGCGCGCCGATCAGCAGGCTCGATGCAGCCGCGCGGGCGGCGAACTCAGCGATCAGGGTGAACGGCGGGAACACCCACAGCTCGGCATGCGCCGCGTCGTCGAGCGCGCGGATGATGGCATCGAGTTCGGCGATGGAGTGACGAAAGCCGTTCATCTTCCAGTTGCCAGCGATCAGCTTGCGTGTGCGGTCGTTCATCCTCACCGCGCTAATACGCCGCTGCCGCAGCCGCCAGCCCATTGCCGCGCCGTGATGGCGCCCGTAGATCGCAGCGCACCATGATCCAGTTCTTTCGCCGCGCGCTGTCCTCGTGGTTTGCGCTCGGCCTGTTCGCTCTCATCCTCGGTGCGTTCATCATCACCGGCGTCCGTGATCCGTCGCTCGGCGGCGGCGGGCAGCCGGGCGTGCTCGCAACCATCGGCTCGCTGACGATCACCGAGCAGGAGTTTGAGCGCGCGTGGCAGCGACAGCTCGACGAGGTCCGCCGCCAGAACCCGGGCGTTACGCCTGAACAGCTGGCGCGCGCCGGAGCGGTAGAGGGCATCCTCAACGACCTGATCGCTGCCAAGGCGATCGAGGCGTTCGGCGCCAAGCAGGGCGTCAAGGCCGGGCAGTCGCTTGTGGACGCCGAAATCGCCGCGGTGCCGGCGTTCCAGCTGGGCGGCAAGTTCAGCCAGTCGACCTATGAGGCTGCGCTTGCATCGCAGCGGCTGACCGATCGCCAGCTGCGCAGCACGCTTTCGGGCGACCTCGTGCGGCGCCAGATGCTGACGCCGATTGCGGTGCCGGCAAACGCACCGGCCGGGCTGGCGCGGCCCTATGCGCAGATGGTGCTGGAGCGGAAGGAAGGGTTTATCGGCCTGGTGCCGAGCGCCTTGATCGCGAACCCGCCAGCGCCGTCGGACGCGCAGCTGCAGGAACTCTATCGCTCGCGCCGGGCAGCGCTGACCATCCCCGAGCGGCGCGGTTTCCGCTTTGCGCTCATCGATCCGGCTGAGATCGCCGCGCGTGTGCAGCCGACCGACGCCGAGATCGCTGCGTATTATAAGGCGAACGCAGCGCGCTTCGGCGGGATCGAGAAGCGCCAGCTGTTGCAGGCAGCTGCAAGCGACGAAGCCGCCGCCAAGCGCATCGCGGCGGCGGGCGGAGCGGGGTTCGAGGCCGCGGCTGCGCAGGCCGGGCTGCAGCGATCCGACCTCGATCTTGGCCTGGTGACGCGCGCCGACCTGGCCTCGGCTGCGGGCGCGGCGGCGGCGGCGGCCGCCTTCGCGCTGCCCGAGGGCGGCGTCAGCGCGCCGGTCAACACGCAGCTGGGCTGGCGTGTCTACAAGGTGGCGGGCATCCAGCGCACGCCCGGCCAGACGATCGATCAGGCGCGGCCTGCGATCGTCGCCGAGCTGCAGAAGACGCGCGCGCAGACGCAGCTGGCCGACACGGTTGAGAAGGCCGAAGCCGCGCTGAAGAAGGGCGCCAACCTTGCCGAGGTGGCGCAGCAGTTCGGGCTGCAGGTGGTGAGCGTGCCGCCGTCGACCGCGACGGGACAGGGGCTGCCGCCCGATCTTGCGGCCAATCCGGCGATCCGCCCGCTGCTCGATGCAGCGTTCAAGGCCGAATTGGGCGAGGATGCAACGGTTGAGGATCTGGGCCAGAATCGCGCCGCGTTGTTCGCGCTGGGCGAGGTGGTGCCGCCGTCGGTGCCGCCGCTCCAGGCGCTGAAGCCGCAGCTGGCGGCGCTGTGGGTGCGCGAATGGCAGGCCAAGCGTGCGAGCGCGCTGGCTGAGCAGATCGCGGCCGAGGTGCGGCAGGGTAAATCAATGGCCGGCGCGCTGCGTCAGCGCGGGCTGCCCGAGCCGGCTCCGGCCGACGGGCGGCGGATCGACGTCGCGAACGCTCCGAACGGGCAGGTTTCGCCGGCGCAGCAACTGTTTCTGGCGACGGGCGCCGGCCAGGTGCGCGTGGCGCCCGCACCGAACGGGCAGGGCGCGTATATCGTCCAGGTGGCGCGGGTGCTGTCGCCCGAGCCCGCGCAGGTGGCGCAGCTGACGCTGTCGGCGCAGCGCCAGTTCGGCGAGATGTCGGCCGAAGAGATGGCTCGCCAGTTCGCGCTCGCCGCTCGCACCGCGGTCGGCGCCAAGATCAACGCGGTGGCGGTCGAGCGGCTGCGCGCGCGGCTGGCGGGCGAGGCGGCGCCAGCGGGGCAGTGAGCGCAGGCGCCAACGCCAACGCCGCCCAGCCCGCGGCGCCAGCGCCAGAGCACGACGTGCAGCCGATCAATGGACTCGCGCCCGATGCAGCGTTCCGTGCGATCTTCGACGGGCTGTGGAACGATGGGGAGATCGCCGCCTATCTGATCGCGCTGTCCGATCGCGGCGAGACCCCGGCCGAGATTGCTGCGGCGGCGACCGAATTGCGCGCGCGGATGCTGCCGGTCGAGGCGCCGCCCGGCGCGATCGACGTGTGCGGAACAGGCGGCGACGGCGCGCACACGCTGAACGTATCGACCGCGGTGGCGATCGTGGTCGCGGCGTGCGGAACCCCGGTGGCAAAGCATGGCAACCGCGCGGCCTCCTCGCGCTGCGGCGCGGCCGACGTGCTGGGCGCGTTGGGGCTCGACCTGAACCAGACACCTGCGCGCGCAGAAGCGTGCCTTGCCGAAATTGGCATCGCCTTCCTGTTCGCGCCCAACCACCACCCGGCGATGGCGCGCGTCGCGCCGATCCGCCGCGCGCTCGGGCGGCGGACGGTGTTCAACCTCGTCGGCCCGCTCGCAAACCCCGCAGCAGTCACGCGCCAGCTGGTCGGCGTGTTCGCCCCGGCGTGGGTGGAGCGCACCGCCGAGGCTCTGCGGCTGCTCAAAGCCGACCGTGCGCTGGTGGTGCATGGCCGCGACGGGCTGGACGAGCTGTCGCCCGGCGGGCCGACGCACGCCGCGTGGCTCAACGACGACACGGTGACGGTTCAGCCCGATTTCGAGCCCGAAGCGGCAGGCTTGCGCCGCTGGCCCGCTGGTGCGCTGACCGGCGGCGATGCAGCGCACAATGCTGCGGCGCTGACGGCGCTGGTGCAGGGCGCGCGCGGCGCCTATCGCGACGCGGTGCTGCTGAACGCCGCCGCGGCGCTGATCGTCGCAGGCGAAGCGGGCGATCTGGCCGGGGGCGCAGCGCTCGCAGCGCAAGCGGTCGACAGCGGTGCTGCGCGCGATCTGCTCGCGCGCTGGGTGGCATTCCGGTGAGCGGGGCGGCGCCCGCGGTGGAGGGCGGATTCGGCGGGGGTTCGCCACAAGCCCGCAATCCGGCTGTGCTATCGCTGCGTCCCATGCCCGATACGCTCGCCGAGATCGTCGAGCACGCGCGCGCCCGCGTCGCTGGGGCCAAGGCGCGCGAGAGCGAGGCTCAGTTGCTGGCGCGCGCGGCCGAGGCGGAGCCGCCGCGGCCGTTCGCGTCGAAGCTGGCCTCCGCGCACGCTGACGGAGCGCTCGCGCTGATCGCCGAATGCAAGCGCGCCTCGCCCTCCCAGGGCCTGATCCGCGCCGACTTCGATCCGGCCAAGCTCGCGCGCGCCTACGAAACCGGCGGCGCAACCTGCCTGTCGGTGCTGACCGAGCCGCGCTGGTTCCAGGGCGCCGATGCGTTCGTGGCCGAAGCCAAGGCGGCGTGCGAGTTGCCGGTGCTGCGCAAGGACTTCACCGTCGATCCGTGGCAGGTGATCGAGGCGCGAGCGATCGGTGCCGACGCGGTGCTGCTGATCCTTGCTGCGCTGTCCGACGAGCAGGCCGCCGAGCTGGAGGCCGCGGCGATCGAGCTGGGGTTGGGCGTGCTCGCCGAGGCGCACGACGAAGCCGAGCTGGAGCGGGCGTGCCGCTTGAAGACGCTGCTCATCGGAATCAACAACCGCGATCTGCGCAGCCTGGAGGTCGATCCCATGCTTGCGCTGCGTCTGGCGGAGCGCGTGCCGGCGGACCGGATCGTCGTCGCGGAATCGGGCCTAGCCACGCACGCCGACCTGCAACGCTATGCCGAGGCGGGCGTGTCTAGCTTTCTCGTCGGCGAAAGCCTGATGCGACAGGCCGACGTGACCGCGGCGACCCGGGCGCTGCTTGGCGCGGCAGCCCTGTGAGGAGCGGCCTGACGCATCTCGACGAGCATGGAGCTGCGCGCATGGTCGATGTCGGCGCCAAGCCGGACACAGTGCGCGAGGCCACTGCCGAGGGGTCGATCACGATGAACGCCCCGGCGTTCGCGGCCATCCGCGCATCGACGTTGCAGAAAGGCGATGCGATCGCCGTTGCGCGAGTCGCAGGGATCATGGCGGCCAAGCGCGCGCACGAGCTGATCCCGCTATGCCACCCGCTGCCGATCACGGGGGTGGATGTGCGCTTCGAACTGGTCGAGCCCGGGACGATCATCGCGCAGGCCAGTGTTCGCGTGACTGGACCGACGGGCGTGGAGATGGAGGCGCTGACGGCGGTGTCGGTCGCGCTGCTGACGCTCTACGACATGGTCAAGGCGCTCGACCGCGGGATGGTGATCGGGCCGGTGCGGCTGCTGGCGAAGTCGGGCGGGCGTTCGGGCGACTGGCGCGCGGAGCCGACCGCGTGATCCCGTTCGCCGAGGCGCGGGCGCGCCTGTTCGCGCTCGGCACGCCGCGCGCGCCCGTTCCCGTCCCGCTGGCCGAAGCGGTGGGCCGCGCACCAGCCACCGACGTGCTCGCGGCGCGCGCGCAGCCGCCGTTCGCCGCCTCGCAGATGGACGGCTATGCGCTGCGTGCGGGTGCGGGGCCGTGGCGTGTGATCGGCGAGGTCGCCGCGGGCGAGGCGCCAGGGCTGGCGTTGGAACCGGGGCAGGCGGCGCGCATCTTCACCGGAGCGCCGGTGCCGGACGGTGCCGACTGCGTGCTGATCCAGGAAGATGCGCAGCGCGACGGCGCGGAGCTGCGCGCGGCGGCCGGGACTGCGCCCAAGCCCGGCCAGAACATCCGCCCCGCCTGCATGGACTTCGCGGCCGGCGCGGTGGTTGCGCGCGCGGGTGAGCCGCTGAGCCCGGCGCGCATCGGTCTGCTCGCGGCGGCGGGGCACGGCACCGTCGCAGTGCCGCCGCGGCCGGTGGTTGCGCTGGTGACGACGGGGAACGAGCTGCAACCACCGGGCGCACCGCTTGCCGCCGGCCAGATCCATGACATCTGCCGCCCGATGCTGACCGCGCTGCTGGCCGCGATGGCCGACGTCCGCGACCTGGGCATTGCGCGCGACACGCCTGAAGCTCTTGCCCAAGCCATCGCTGCGGCGAGGGGCGCGGACGTGCTGGTGACGGTCGGCGGCGCATCGGTCGGCGACCATGACCTTGTCGCGCCTGCGCTGCGGCAGGCAGGTGCGGAGATCGACTTCTGGAAGGTCGCGATCCGGCCGGGGAAGCCGACGCTTGCGGGGCGGCTCGGCGCGACGGTGGTGCTGGGACTGCCGGGCAACCCCGCGTCGGCTTTTGTCACCGCACAGCTGTTCCTGCGGCCGCTGGTCCGGCTGCTTTCCGGCTGGGCCGAACCGGGACCGCACGTCCGCCCCGCCCGGCTCGGCGCCACGCTGCCAGCGAACGGCCCGCGCCGCGACCATCTGCGCGCGCGCTACAGTCAAGCCGAAGCCGAACTGATGGTCATCGCCGACGCGCGGCAGGACAGCAGCCTGCTTTCGGTTCTGGCCGCGGCGGATGCGCTCATCGTCCGCGAACCGCACGCGCCGCCCGTCGCCGTGGGCGACCTCGTCGAGACTCTTGACTTGCACGGCTGAAACGACTTACCCGTTCCTTGTTCGTTCCTTGGGGACCAGGAATGCTGACGAAGAAACAGCACGAGCTTCTGTGCTTCATCAACGATCGCCTCAGCGAGAGCGGCGTCAGCCCCTCGTTTGAGGAGATGAAGGAGGCGCTCGCTCTGCGCTCCAAGTCCGGCGTCCACCGGCTGATCAATGCGCTGGAGGAGCGGCGATTCATCCGCCGCCTGCCGAACCGCGCGCGCGCGATCGAACTATTGCGCCCGGTGCAGAGCGCGCCCGGCAGCGCCGACCCGCGCGAGCAAGGCACCAACGTCATCGTCGCCGACTTCGTCCGCCCGCGCATGCAGCCTGCCCCCGCGCGCTCCGGCCCGGTATTCCAGAATGCGCGCGAGGTGCCGCTCCACGGCCGTATCGCGGCTGGCCAGCCCATCGAGGCGGTGGAATGCGCGGAGATGCTAACCGTGCCGTCGCTGCTGTTGCGCGGAGGCGAGCATTTCGCGCTGCAGGTGAGCGGGGAATCGATGGTCGACGCCGGTATCTTCGATGGCGACTATGCGCTCATCCAGCGTACCGACGTCGCAAACGATGGCGATATCGTCGTTGCGCTGATCGACGGGCACGAGGCGACGCTGAAATACTTCCGGCGCGAGGGCGGGACGATCCGGCTCGATCCGGCCAATCCCAAATTCACTCCGCAGCGATATGTGCCGAGCCGTGTGCGGGTGCAGGGCCGTCTGGCGGGACTGTTGCGCCGTTACTGACGCGCGTCAGCTGATCCACGTGCTGGTGACGCCAGCGACCTCCCAGCCCTTCGGTCCGCGCCGCAGATGATAGAGGCTGCCTTGACCGCAAAGTGCGCCGCAGACGCTGCCGGTGGCGATCACGGCCGAGCGTCCGTCAGCGCTGATCGCGGGCATTGAGACCGAGAGGATCGGCTGCGGGTAGCGGTCGGCGGGCGTGACCCGGCGGACGATTGCGACGCGGTTGCTCGCGACCCAGCGCTTCACGCTCGGGCACAACCCCAGTGGTGAGCGCCCGTCCTCGCGCTTCAGCTGCTCGGTCAGACCCCGCGGCGGCGCAGGCGGGCCGCTCGCGCCGACCTGTGACAGCCAGGGCAGATCGCCACCCCCGAACGAGCCTACCGGCTCCGGGTTCGCGCCCAGCCGAAAGGGTTGGCGTTGTTGCTGAAGGATCGCGAGCACCACCGCGCAGCCGGGCGGTTCGGGTGCAGCGGCGCTGGCTGCGAGCAGGATGGCGGCAAGCATCGCCTGCGAAGTGGAGCGCCGACCGAGCGTGCGCAATGTCGGACAGGCTCGAAACGACCGGAGACGTTGTCGTTTCACGCACGTAGCGTCAATCCCGGCGACGTGGTGGTGTCACTGCGGTAAAGACCATAGTCGCGATGGCAATGCCTGCTCCAGCCGATCCGGTCAGCGCCAAACCGCGGCGCCTGCGCAGCTGGAAGGAAATCGCGACTTATCTGAACGTCAACGAGCGCACAGTGAAGCGCTGGGAAGCCACGCGTGGGCTGCCCGTCCATCGCCTGCCCGGCGAAACCCGCGCGCCCGTCTTCGCCTATGAGGCTGAGTTGCAGGCTCGGCTGCGCGCCGAGACCGGAACCGCGGCAAAAGCCGATCTGGACAGCGAGGGCGGCCCCCCAGCGCATCTCGCTTCAAACGCAGCCGATGACGGCGGCGCGCCCGCTCTCGAGGCTCTCGCGGCCGCGCCGGCGGATGCGCCGCCCGATCGTCACCCGCCATTCCGCAACCGCTTTGCAGCGGTGCTGGCAGGGGTGGCGCTGATCGCCAGCATCGCGGTCAGCTTCGTGCGCCTGAATGCGCCCGTCGCCGACTCCGCCGCGCTGCGCGAGCGCACCGCCGACATCCGCGACCTGTCCCACTATCTGCTGTTCGATGTGAACGACCAGCTTGCGGTCACGCCGGGCACCGTGACCCAGCGCACAGCGCTCGCGGCGGAGGCGACGCGGCGGCTCGATCGCCTGCGCCAGTCGCCCGACGTGCAGTGGTCCGACCGGCTGGAGATTGCGCGCGCGTGGCGGCGGCTGGCTGCGCTGCAGGGGCTGCCGGGCAATCCCAACCTCGGCGACCCGCAGGCCGCAGAAGCCTCGCTCGCGCGCGCCGATGCGTTGCTCCGCCAGCTGAATCGCGAACGTCCCGACGAGCCCGATGGTGCAGCCGAGCTCGGCTGGACGCTGCTCGACCGGTGGAGCCTAGCGGGCGAAGGCCAGCGCTCGGTCGATCTTGGCGCGGCAGCGCGGCAGCAGTTCGAACGCGCGCTGGCGCTGCGACCCGGCGACCCGTCCGCGACGCTCGGGCAGCTCGCCGGCGAGCGCAACCGCGTGCAGGATCTGCTGTGGACCGCCAATACGCCCAAGGCTGCCGTGCCAGTCGCGCGCGCGGCTCTCGCGAGGCTCGACGCCGGCTCGTGGCCGCCCGCGCTCGCCGACAGGGTCCGCGCGCTGCGCTTCCATCTGCTCGCCCGGCTGGGCGACGCGCTCTATCACAGCGGCGACATCCCTGCCGCGCTCGCGCCCTACCAGGAAGCGCAGCGGCTTGCTTCCGCGGCGATCGCCGCCGACGGGGCGTCGCCGCACTGGATCACGCTCGCAGGGGACGCAGCGTTCAACGTCTCCGGCACGCTCGAGCAACTGCCCGGCCGCAATCTTGAGGCGCTGACAATCTTACAGCAGCCGATCCGCTCGCTCGAAGCGCTGCTCGCGGCGGGGCCCGACGCTGCTGCCGAAAAGAAGCTGCTCGTGCTCTATGGCCAGCACGCGAACATGCTCGGCAAGCTTGGGCGCGATGCCGAGGCGCTGGCTGTATCCGCCAAGAGCGCGGCGCTCCGCGAGAAACGCTTGGCGGCGAACCCCGATAACCCGCAACGCCGCCGCGACCTCGCGATCGGCTTCGCGGCGCACGCCGAGCTGCTGCTGGCCAACCGACGCCCCGCCGACGCCTGCCCCTACGCCCGCCGCGCCGACGCGACGTGGCAGCTGATCCGCCGATCGGGCAATCTCGGCGCCGCCGATGCCAGCAGAAAGGCTCCCCGTGCCGCCGATGTCGCCCGTGCAGCGTGCACGGGCGTCACTCGATCCTGAAGCCCGGCAACGGCGACGGGATTAGCGTATTGGCGGATGACATCGATCGGTTGCAGCCGCAGACCAGGCCCTTCAACAATCGAGCCCGTTCTTGGCACCGCGCCACCGCTTGATTCGCAAATGGCCAAGGACAGCAATGATGATTGGCGAAAGCGCTACCAATAGAAACACGTGATCGGCCACACCATTCGTGCATAGCATGCCAACCAGCCCGACCAGCGTTGCCGTAGCCAACGCAAGAGCAATAGCGGCAGGTCTGCTCATTCGGCAGCAATCTGAAAAACCGAACGCGGTGCATCCCTTGAACGTCGGCGCTTTGCCCACCAGAGCCATGCGCCATTGCCGGTAATGAACAGTGCCCCCCACGCGTTCGCCAGCCAAAGCAGCTTCAGCGGCAGCCCCCCATAATCGCCAAAATGGAGCGGACCAGAGATTACCACTGCCTGAAGATAAAGCGGCAGCGGACGCGCCGCAGCGATCTTGCCGGTCTCTGCATCGACCAATGCCACACCGAACAGCCGCTCGTTCCACGGCTTGGTGCCCATCATTAGGACGGTATAGTGGCGCGGGCTCGAAAACTCAGTGCCGGGCCAGAAGATTAATTGAGGGTCGCGGTCGGGCATGGCCGCGCGGGCCGCCGACAGCGCCTTGTCGACCGAAACGATCGCCGAGGGTCGTTGCCCGGCTTTCGCGTCCGCCATCGCCTTCAGCTCTGTATTCTGCCAGGCCATCAGGGCAATCGATCCAAGACCGAGCGCAAGGCCGGTGATGGCGATGGTCGCCGCCCAGCCAAGCACGACGACCCCGACCAGATTGTGGAGATCGAGCTGCCGCAGCCGCTCGCCACGACCCTGCCGTACCTCGCCGAAGGCCAGCCGCCGGACATAGGGAGTGTAGACGAGCAAACCGGTCACCAGCGCACAGAGGACGAGAAGCGCAATCACGCCGCCGAAAATTTCGCCTGGTATGCCCGCAACCCAGCGCGCATGCAGCGCCAGCAGCGTGCCGGTCAGGCTCGTCTGCGGGTTGCTGAACTGCAAAGGCTTGCCCGTGCCGCGGTCGAGCAGGATCAGCCTTGCATCGTCCAGGCGCGTCTGGCCCGGCTTGACCATACCGACGAAGACCTGACCGGGCTCGTCGGGGGACACGCGGAGCGACTGGATGATCTCGCCAGGCGACTGTGCGGCGGCCGCCTCGGCAATCCGACCGATCGACAGGGGATGCCGCGGGGCGGCGACGACCGGGGGGGCATCGCCCAGCAACCGGTCGACCTCTTCGTGAAATACCAAGACGCTACCCGTCAGGCACAGCAACAGGAAAAACGGCGTCGCGAGCAACCCGGTCCAACGGTGCAGCCACAGGCTGGTGCGGAACCAGCGGGGCAGCGCGCGGGCTTTCGTGCCGTCCATCAGAAGCCCGTCGACACGGTCAGCTTGAACTGGCGCGGCATGCCCAGCGACAGGATATGGAAATATTCGCCACCCCAATAGCGTTCATTCAGCATATTTTCGACATTGGCATTCACCGACAGCGCGCGACCGCCGACGTCGCCGACCCAGCGGACGCCTGCATCGACGGTCGTAAAGCCACCGATCTGCCGATTATTTGGCACCTCGATCTCGCGCTCGCTGGCATGGAAGAGCCCTGCATTCAGGAACAGACCCCTGACCGCCTCGTGCTCGACGAAGAACGTAGTTTGGAACTTCGCGACGCCGTCGGGCGCGCTGCCGTTGATGGCAAAGCCCGTCGCATTGCGGATCTTCGCGTCGAGCCAGGTGACGCCCGCGATCACGTTCCAGCCGCGCGCGATGCGGCCCGAAAGCGTCGCTTCCGCGCCGGTGTGGACCTGCTTACCATCGACGACAAAGTCAGGGGTGACGCCATCGGCACGCGTGGACGCGCCCTGATAGTCGCGGCGCAGATGAAATACCGCCGCGGTGGCGCTGAACCGGCCTAGCTGTGTCTTGACGCCGAGTTCGAACTGGTCGCTTCCCACCGGTCCAAGCGGTGTGGCCGTCGGGTTGGTGGCGCTGACCGGCGGCGTCGCGCCCTGCTCGAGGCTCTGCGCGTAGCTCGCATAGACCGACACGTCACGACCGAGCCGCCGCAAGAGGCCGACGCTGGGGGTGAACCTGCGGACGTCGTAGGCGCTGGTCGCATCGAAATTGCGTTGCGAAAAGTCGATGTAACGAACCGCGAGCAGCGCCGTCCAAGGTCCAAGCTCGATCCGGTCGGCCAATGTGCCCGAAAGCTGGATCGTGCGGCTGGAGCGGTAGACCGGATCGTTCGGCAATCTGAAATCGGCGGGGCGCGGGACGTCGACGGGATTGTCAAGCGTTCCGCTGTCGATGGCGAGAAAAACGGATCCCGTGCCGATGAAACGGGGATCCACCTGCCGGTCGGCGGACAGCGTCAGGTGATGCTTGGCTGCCCCGGTCTGCACCACTCCGGTAATCTTCGCCTGTTGGTGATAGCTTCTTTGCGCGCTGTTGAAAGCAAGCTCACTATTGTCGATCTTGCCGCCCGGCCCGAGCGTCAGCCCGCTACTACTGTAATAGGTGGGGATTGGGTGAAGCTGCGTACGCGCAGCGACAGCGTCCAGGAGTCGGCAAAAATCCAGTCGCCGCGAAGTCCGTAGGCACGTTGAATGACATGCAAACGTTCCCATTTTTGGTTGTAGCGTCGTCGCGGATCTGGCGCTTCCGCAATATCGACCCCGGGTAACGGCAAGAAGGTTGCTGCGCCACCGCTCAGCGGCGCATTGCGTTGCCAGATATAATCCGCCCGCAGCAGGAACGTGTCGGTCGGACGCCAGTCGAGCGCGCCACTGACGGCGACCCGGCGTTGCTCGTCATCCTGAAGGTAGGTCTCGCCACCCTCATATAGCGCGTTGATGCGGAGGCCGACGGTAGGCGTGATCGGTTGGTTGATATCTACGCGCCCCAGCAGATTGCTGTTTGAACGGTAGCTGGCGGTAGCGGTCACGAAAGCGCGATCCTTGGGGCACTTGAGTGCATAATCGACGACGCCACCCGGCGGCGCAAAGCCATAGAGGAAGCTTGACGCTCCCTTAATGATGTCGATGCGATCGACGAACTCGATGGGAAACTGCGCCGAATACTGGCTTCGCGTGTCGTCAAGCCGCACCTCGGCGGGAAAGCCCCGGATCGCGATGATGGACGCGCCGAAGCTGTTGAACAGGGATTGCACTGAAGCGTCAGTCGTCTTCAACTCGATCAGCGTGCGGGTCTGGCGCAGTTCAAGCGTGTCGGCAGTGACGCTGTTGATCGAATAGGGCGTCGTTAGAATGTCAAGCGTGCCGAGAGGCCCGACTTCGGCGACCTTGGCCTGGACGCCGCCGAGCACAACGACGTCGGCTGGCTGATCGTTCAATCGATGAAGCTGCTGAGCCATCACTGGAGAACCGAGGCGCCCGATCGCAGCCGCCGCTGAGACTGTCCACAACATCCGCTTCATCACCACCCCCTGATGCGAACGACTCGCATTCACGCAGGCCGAATGCCTCGTTCGGCCTCATCGGTCAATTGCTATTGCGAGGCGTTTCCAACATGAGACGCGCCGATGCTTCCCTCCATGGATAGATGGGGGCGCTCCAGTAGGAATGACGTTGTTCAGCAGACGGACGGCTGGATTCGAACAACGAGAGTTGTGTTAGAAAGATAAGCGCGAGATTATGCGAGGTTCAACGCTGCCAGCGTCCGTGATATAAGTCTTTGTCGGCGCATTATTTTTCGCGCCTTGATTTGTTTCACACGCTGTACGGGCGACGATAACGCCGCGGTTCATTTTGTAACCGATGCAACATCGGGTGCAAGCGGAATGCGCGGAAGAATTTGATCAACTACGTCCGCAAACTGGCGAAGGACGGCGTCAAGCTGGAACTCCGGGTGGCGGTCGTTGGTGGCGGATGCGACTGGCTCCACATAGGTCTCGACGAGTTGGTAGCCGCGAGAGGCGCAGTACGCTTCGCCCTGCCGCTTCTGGTCGGGGATCGAAACATCATGCTCGGCCTGCCGTGCCGTCGAAACCCGCAGATAAAGGGCGGCGCGCAGAGGGATTGTGGAAGCGGTCATGCCGGACTTTCTTGTGCAGCCGCCTCGTCAGGCGACAACACGGCCACGCCGAACGGCAAAAAATGCTTCGTGTGTCGGGTGACAACGATGAGTTCATACACTGCGGCGATACCGGCGATCACGGCATCGGCCATTCCTGGGTCGTGACCGGCCGCAAGCGCCTTCGCCTCCAGCCGCCCGCCGATCGCGGCGGCCTGCGCGTCGAAGCCAATAATCTTGTCATCGTATGTAGAGACGAGACCACTGAGCCATGCTTTCAGGCTCCCGGCCTTCGCCGTTGCCCCCTTATGGTCGAGGAGCGCGATTCCCTTCTCGATCTCATGGATGGAGACGATCGACAGAAATAGCCGTCCATCGGCGTCCATACGGTCCAGCCAGGCGAGGAAGTCGGCGGATGCTTCCGCCTTAAACGGCGCGAGCACGGAAACGACGTTGGTGTCGAGAAGGAAGCCGCTCAAAGCTCCACATCCCGCGACGGTTTGAGGTTCCGCGGAAACTCTCCGCCCGGGAATGTCCTGAGATAGCTGACAAGGCCCGCCCGTTTGCGTGTCAGCGCCTTGCGCGCGATCTCTGCTGCTTCGACCGAAACCAGGGCCGCAACGGGCTTCCCAACCTCAATTTCGACGCGTGGAGCGTCAGCCGCCGGAACCGAACAGCTCGTCGAACCATTGCTCGAACACCTCGATCTCGGCCTTTGTGACCGGTACAGGATGGGGCCAGTCGTCGGTGACGGTCCAGGTGAACAGGTCATGACCTGCGCGGCTTGCCGGGGAACGTCCACGGATAGCCCAACAGCGCCTCAAGCTGCTCGGATGCCGTGGGCGGCCTGCCGCGTCGGCCGCGCGCGCGTCCGCCGCCGCACCCGCTCCGGCCACGACTCCGCGTCGCCGCTGGTGACGACTGCGCCCGCGATCCCGCCGCGGACGGAGCGGTGCTCGGCACGGTCGAGATCGCGGGCGTGCTCGGCATGCTGCCGCATCGCTATCCGATGCTGCTCGTCGACCGGGTCGATCGCATCGTGCCCGCTCGGTCGGCGCGCGGGCTCAAGGGCGTGACGGTCAATGAGCCGTTCTTCCAGGGCCACTTCCCCCGGCGGCCGATCATGGCGGGCGTGCTGATCATCGAGGCGCTGGCTCAGACGGGCGGCGCGCTCGCCGAGGCATCTATGGGCGAGGCTGCGAAGTCCAAGCTGCTCTACTTCATGGCGATCGAGAACGCGAAATTTTGCGCGCCGGTCGAGCCGGGCTGCCTGCTCGAGCTCTATATCTCGGTCGCCGCCACGCGCGGCCGCGTGTGGAAGTTCGAGGCGCGCGCCGAGGTAGACGGCCGGGTCTGCACCGAAGCCCAGTTCACAGCGAAGATCGCCGACCCGCCCGCCTCCGACTAGAACCGCACGCCCGCCTGCACGCCCCAAATGCGTGGCTCGGCGGGGATGAACGACGGGATGCCGAATGCGCCGCCGGTGTTGCCCGCGTCCAGCAGGAAGCGGCGGTTGAAAAGGTTGCGGACAAAGGGCGTGACGTCCACGCGCGCGCCGTTGACGCCGAACCGCACGCCGCCGTTCAGGTTGACCAGCACGATCGGCCCCTGGCTAATAGCCGGGCTGTTCGGTAGTTCAAAGAACAGGCTGCTGCGATGCGCGATGGACGGCGTGAAGAACAGCTGCGCGCCGCCGATCGTTTTCTCGATGGTGAAGCTGCCCGAGGCCTGCCATGCGGGCGTCAGCCGGAAGCGGGCGTTGCGGAACTGCGGCGCGATGTCGGCGCGGTTGTCGATGGATGCGTCGATGTAGGACAGATTGGCGTCGACCCGGAGCCAGCCGACCGGCCGTAGCTGCACTTCGGCCTCGACGCCCTGGTTGGTGGCCGAACCCGCGCTTTGCGTCAGCGTCGCCCCGTTGGGCTGGATGACCGCGACCTGGAAGGCGTCGTACTTTTGAATGAACCCGGCCAGCCCGAGCGACAGGTGGCGCGATGCGTGCTTGAGGCCGATCTCGTAGTTCCAGACATTCTCCTCGGCGACGTTCTGCAGTCTGGGGCTCACCACGCTCGCGACGCGCTGCGCGTCGAGCTGCACGACCGGCGAGCGGCGGCCTTTGGACACGGTGCCATAGGCGTTGGTCGTCCCCGTCACGCGCCACAAGGCGTTGAATCGCGGCAGCACCGCAAAGAAACTGCCGCGCGCGGTGAAGGTCTGGCCGCCGGTGTCGATCTGCGTGGGGATGAGCGCGGGGGCATTGGTCAGCACCGTGCGCGGGACCTGGGCGAAGTAGCCGCTCTCGCGCGTTTCCCACAGCAGACGAACGCCCGCGGTCAGCTCGATCGGGCGGAACGGAGTCCATGTCGCGTCCGCAAATCCCGAATACTGATTGTTGCGCCCGCTGTTCTGGAAGGTTGAACTGTACGGGACCTGGGTGAGGCGGCCGCCGGACAGGATGCTGGTCGCCTGCGCGGCGGTGACGACGCCCTGCGCATTGACGCACGGCAGATTGGGGATGGGTCGCGCGACGCACTGGATGAAGGTGCCCTCCTCCGACGAGAACGGCACGCGCTGGACCCCGTTCTCGTAGAACCAGTTGAACCCCGCGAAGCCGCGGAACCGCTCGCCGGTGAACGACACGCGTGTTTCGTGGTTGAACTGGTCGCCACGCGCGTCCTCCGCGAATTCGAGAAACCACGCCGCAGAGCCGTCCGCGTCGAACACCTCGAGGCTGTCGAACTTGCGGTAGGCGTTGATGACGGTCAGGTTCCAGCGCTCGGCGAACTTCCAGTCCACGGTCAGGTTGGCATCGTAGATGTCGCGCGTGAGGCCCAGCTTGGGCGCGCCGAGCGTGGCGGCGGATACCGGCGAGCCGCCGAGGAACGCCACGCCGAACGGATTGCCAGGCCCGGCGGGCGTGGGCAGCGCGCGCGAGACGAACGCGGTGCCGGGGTTGCGCTGGCGATCGTAGGTGAAGATGAGATCGGCCGTCACGTCCGTCCTTGGTCGCCAGCGCACACTGGCGCGTACTCCGAGCTGGTCGATGCCCTGGAGGTCGTCCTGGTTGGGGGCGAGATTGGGCACGTAGCCGCGACGCGCGCGGTAGTTGAACGCTACCCGGCTGGCGAGCGTGTCGTCGCCCGCGTTCAGCATGCCCGACAGATACCGACCGTCGAAATTCCCCGCGCCGCCGCGGATCTCGGCTTCGAACCCGGCGCGCGGGCGTGCGGACACCAGGCTGATCGCGCCGATGGTCGATGCGGTGCCGAACAGCGTGGCCTGCGGGCCTTTCACCACCTCCACGCGGTCGAGATCGTAGATGTCCTGCAACGCGCCGCGGGACCGCGAGATGTCGACGCCGTTATAGTACAGCGTCACGCGCGGCCCCTGCTGCGCCGATCCCGAGTCCGAGGTGATGCCGCGGATCACGAAGCCGGTGTTGTTCGCGCTCTGCTCCTGCACGAGCAGGCCGGGGATGAAGTAGGACAGGCGATCGAGGTCCTGCACGCCAAGTTCGCGGATGCGTTCGCCCGTGACGACCGATAGCGTGATCGGCACGTCGACCGCGCGCTGACGGATTTTCTGCGCGGTGACGATGACCGTCTCCGGGCTCTCCGTCTCCGCGCCACCCGCGGCAGCCTGCGCATACGCCGTCGAGGCGCTGCCGAGCAGCACCGCCATCACCGAAAACCTCACCACCTGTTAGCCCCGTCGTGACTGGATGGTCACGCGATAGCGGGGATGCGTGGCACGCGCGTGTCGGCCGCGCGACAGTTTCGTGGCAGTGCGCGCATGCTGCTAAACCGCGAGGAGCTGCTTCCGCCCGGTCGCAGTGCGCATCCGGTGGGTTCGCGCGGCAGTCGGTCGTCGATCGCGGATGGTGTCGACGAACAGCCACTCGGCCGTCGCGCCTTCCGGGGAGAGCTCGACCGTCATGTAGCCGCGATCGGCGGTGTTCGCCCAGCGGAGCTCGGGGTTGGCGGAAACGAGCGCGCGAACCACGTCGGCGGACGGCACTGTCGGGAAGTAGCTTTCGTACCCCGGGGAGGTGACCGCGTGCCCAGCGAACTCGACGCCCGCCGCGCGACCGTCCTGCTTGAGGTCGAATGCCCACGCATTGTGGCTGTCGCCCGAGATCACCACGAGGTCCGCACCCGCATGCTGCGCGCTGGTCAACAGCCGGGCGCGCGCGGCCGGATAGCCGCCCCAGCTGTCGAGATTGAACGGCAGCCCCGCCTTCGCGGCCGCCAGCGAGGCCTGCACCCGCGCGCGGATCGAAAGAGGCGCGCCCGGCGGCAGCCAGTCGGCGACCCCGGGCGGGGTCTGGAGATCGCCCAGGACCGTGCCCGAGCCGACGACTTGCCACCGCCGGCCCGCGCGCACCGAATCCGCCATGTTGGACGCCAGCCAATGCTCCTGGTCGGAGCCGAACATCGTCCGCGCCGGGTCGCGCCATGCGCCGTCGCGGAAGCGGACGAGCGCAGCCGCAGGGTCGGCATCCTGGAACACCGGCTCGAGCGCAAGCTGATGCGACCGCGCGAGGAGGCGCGATTCGGTGCGGTAGAGCGAGGCGAGATCGCCGATGTCATACCGTGCCCACGGCGTATCCGAGACCGGCATCCACTCGCGCCACGCCTGGACCGCGGCGGCGCGGCGATCGGCCCAGTTGCCCTTGCTGGCGTCGTGATGCTCGGCCCCGCCCTCCCAGCTGTCGTTGGCGGTCTCGTGGTCGTCCCACTGGATCAGGAACGGCAGCCGCGCGTGGAGCGCCTGGAGGTCGGGATCGGCGCGGTAGCAGGCGTAGCGCAGCCGATAATCGGCGAGGTGCAGCAGCTCGCCTTGCGGTTCGAGCAACCGCGCGGCGACCGCGTCCTTGGCCGACGGGTACTCCCCCTGTCGGTACTCATACAGATAATCGCCGAGGTGGATGCCGAGATCGACATCGCCGCGCGCGGCGGTGTGGCCGTAGGCGTTGAACCAGCCGAACGGCAGGTTTGAGCATGAGAACACCGCGGTGCGGAACCGCTGCACCCGCCCGTCTGGCAGCGTGCGGGTGCGGCCGATGGGCGAGACATGACCGTCGGCGACGAAGCGGTAGAAGTAGGACCGCGCGGGTTGCAGGCCATCGACGGTCACCTTGGCGGTCCAGTCCCGCCATGGACCCGTGATCGTGTCTCCGCCCGCCACCACGCGGCGGAAGTCCGGAGTTTCGGCGATCTCGGCTTGCACGCGCGCGTCCGCGCCTGCACCGACGAATCGCGCCCAAAGCAGCATCGAATCCGCCCCCGGCTCGCCGCTCGCGACCGCGTGGGTGAAGCCGCGCGCCGCCGCGATCTGCGCGACCGCGGCGCGACCGCCCGGCAGCGCGAGCGCGCCGAGCCCGAAGGCTCCGGCGCGGATCAACGAACGGCGGTCGACGACAAGGCTCATGGACAGGACTCCCCGGAAGGTCGCCCGGCAATGCCACAGATTTGTGACGATTGATGGAGTCCGCCGGGCGGATCGCCAGGTCATGCAAACGTCAAAGGTCGGCTAGTCGTGAGCAGCCCCCACTGGGTGGTCCGGATAGCTAGTTAGTGCACTGTCGTCTGCGTGGCCATTGCCGGGCGTAGGTGGAGCGAAGCGGAGCCAGAGGCCGGCACTGGCGGTGTCGCCGCTTCCGGTGCAGGTGGGCGATAGCCCAGGCTGCTGTACGGACGGACAACGTTGTAGTGGCGCCGCCACGCCTCGATCAGCACTTTGGCCTCGGCGAGGCTGTAGAAGATTTCCCCGTTGAGAAGCTCGTCACGCAGCGAGCCGTTGAAGCTCTCGTTGTAGCCGTTCTCCCAAGGCGAGCCCGGTGCGATGGACAGTGTCTTTACGCCGACCTGCCAAAGCCATTTCTGAACTGCGGTAGCAATAAACTCGCTGCCGTTATCCGACCTGATATGCGCTGGCGGACCCCGTGCGATGAACAGATCGGCAAGCGCTGTCAGCACGTCTTCGTGCCGAAGCTGGCGGGCGACGATCAGTGCGAGACATTCCCTGCTGGCCTCGTCGATGATGGTAAGGGTGCCGAATTTGCGCCCGTCGTGCGTTCGCGCTTCGACAAAATCCTATGCCCAGACATGCCATGGATACTCGGGCCGCAGCCGGATGCACGAGCCATCGTTCGGCCACAGCCGGCCACGCTTAGTTTGCTTCTGCGCCACCTTGAGGCCTTCGCGCCGCCATATCCGCTCCCTCCGCTTGTGGTTCACCGACCAGCCCGCCGCATGCAGCAGCTGTCACCCAACGATAGCCGTAGCGCCCGTACTGCTTGGCCAGCGCGACGATGTCCGTCAGCGCCTCTTCGTCATCTGCCCCGCACGGCACCTTGCGCTGCGTCGACCGATGCTGCCCGAGCACACGGCACACCCGTCGCTCAGATACGTCCAGCACCTCTTTCACCTGGTCGATGCACCGCCGACGTCGTGCAGGGCTCAGAAGTTTCCCCGTGCCGCCTCCTGCAGGATTAGCTTGTCCAGCGTCAGGTCCGAGATCGCACGGCGCAGCCGCAGGTTCTCCTTCTCCAGATCCTTCATCCGCCGCGCCTGATCCGTCTTCAGGCCGCCGTACTCCTTGCGCCAGCGGTAATCCGTCTGCTCACTGACCGCGATGCGCCGGCACGCCTCAGCCGTGATCTGCCCCCCGCTGAGTGGCCCAGAGACTATGATAGTCTGGACCACGAAA
>JAVVHE010000006.1:0-132489 GCA_032249695.1 Sphingomonadaceae bacterium
ATCCCTTCGCCCGCTCCACGCTCCGGGAGCGCATTGTAATCCGCTGGCTGTCACGCGGGTGTGCCGCGGATGGTGGCGCTGCTGGGGTTAACCTTTTGCGCCGGGCTCCCACGCGCAGTTCGGCGCTGACCTGGTGGCGGGCGTCAGCCGAATCGAGCCGGACGCGGCGCGCTCGGCGCCGGCGCGCAGCCACGCGCCGATCGCGAGCGGTGCTTCGGCGCGTCAGCCCGTGCCGCCGCTCAACATGTGCCCGACCGGCGGCGGCTAACGTTGGGGTCTGTTGGCGCGAACCCCGCCGTTGGCGGGCCGCCCGCCGAGACACGGCCGTCCAGCGCTGCGGTGATCGTGAATGCCTCGACCGGGCGGCGGACTGAGTTCGGAACGGCCGCCGGGAGGGAGGGTTGCGCATCGCTCTTCGACTCCGAAGTTGCCGTCTGCGCTCAGCGGGTGAAAGTCACCCAACGTGCTCGATCATGATCGCGCCCGGCGCGCTCGCGCGGAGCTGGACCTCGATATTCGCGCCGACGCGCTGTTGCGCCGCTGAAATCGGCTCAGCGCGGTGGCGGCGTGAGGCCGATCAGCATAAGAACGGCGGCTTGGACGACCATCGTGACAAGCCACCGCGTCGCATCGTGCGCCGCCGCCCGGCCGGGGAGCGCCCTGTAGACGTGCGTCACCGCAATCACGGGCAGAACGAAGCCTACCCAGATGATGGCCGCCGATCCGAAGCCCATCAGCAGCCGGTCGGCACGCGGGGGAGCAAGGATCAGCGCGCCCGCGAGGATCGCGCACAGCCACGTTTCCGCGGCGAGCGCGGTGACGACAAGCCGAGCGGTGGGTGGCGGCTGCCAAGTGAGCGCCCCCGTCGCCAGCCCGGCGAGCGTCGCCGCGAAGATCGCGGGCAGGTTCAGCCAAATGTAGATCACGCGCATGCGATGCCACGCCGGGGCGAGCGGCGCCAAGGTGGCGCGGTGTCCGGGCAGGGCGTGCCGTCGGGGGCAAGGCAGGATCACGAAGCGCGACACGCGGGTGGCGTTGGGGACGGTGGGCGCGGTACCAGCCCGGGAGGGGGCGGCGCGCCGCCGGCGCAGGTGCGCGGACGCCGCGCGGCGCGCCCGCTGCGGCCCGATGAGGAACATGCGCGATCGGGCGACGGTGTAGAGCGAAGCCGAGCCGAATCGCGCCGCCGCTGGCGCGACGGCCTGCGCGCTGCCCGCGCGGGTACGATGGACGGCGGCGCGGGCGGCGGCGTGCGGGGCGAGCGCGATCGATCGACACGGGAGCGCCTGACCGCCCGATCAAGCGCTGAGGGACAGGCGGCGCGATCCAAGACCCCTCCCCGGAACGCGAAGGGGGCCACAGGGCGCAGCCCGAAGGCCGAAGGGGTTGGCGAGCGGTCCGGCCGCCGCGTAGCCCCCGGACCCCGGCCGACGCTCCCCGCGCCACCCGACGAGCCGCAGCGCATCGCGAAGCTGCTCGCGCGAGCGGGGGTCGCCTCGCGCCGGGACATCGAGAGGATGATTGCCGAGGGCCGAGTCGCGCTGAACGGTGCCGTGCTCGACACGCCCGCGACGATCGTTGGCAACCTCAGCGGCATCACCGTCGACGGCCGCCCCGTCGCCGCGCCCGAGGCGGCGCGACTGTTCCGCATGCATAAGCCCGCGGGCGTGCTGACGACGCATGTCGACCCGGCTCGGCGCCCGACGCTGTTCGGCCTGTTGCCGCGCGGTCTGCCCCGACTGGTGACGGTCGGGCGGCTCGACTTCACCTCGGAGGGGCTGATCCTGCTGACGAATGACGGCGCGCTGAAGCGTGCGCTCGAGCTGCCGTCGACGGGGCTGGAGCGGCGCTACCGCGTGCGCGCCTACGGCCCCGCGACGCAGGAACTGCTCGATCAGATTGCTGGCGGGGCCGAGATCGAAGGTGTGCGTTATGGCCCGATCCGCGCGTTCCTCGAGTCAAAGCGCGGTGACAATGCGTGGATCGAAGTGATCCTGACCGAGGGCAAGAATCGCGAGGTTCGGCGCGTGCTCGAATGGCTGGGGCTGGCGGTCAACCGGCTGATCCGGCTGTCCTATGGCCCGTTCGCGCTTGGTGATCTGGAGCGCGGCGCGGTGGCCGAGGTCGAGCCCGCCGAGGTCGAGGCGCTCGCTCGCCAGCTTGGCGTGTGAGTCTGCGCATCATCGCTGGCGCGTGGCGCGGACGGACGCTCGCAGCGCCGGCGGGGCGGGCGGTCCGCCCCACCTCGGGCCGCGCGCGCGAGGCGCTGTTCTCGATGCTCGCCAGCCGCATCGGCAGCTTCGAGGGGCTGCGGGTGATCGACATGTTTGCCGGATCGGGCGCGCTGGGACTTGAGGCGCTGTCGCGCGGGGCGGCGCACGCCGCGTTCGTCGAGCGCGACCCCGCCGCGCTTGCCACGCTGCGCGCCAACATCCGGGCGCTCGGCGCCGAAGCACGTGCGCACGTCCTGGCGCAGCCGGTCGAGACGCTGGGGCGCCCTTCAAGCGAGGTGGACATTGCGTTTCTGGATCCGCCCTATGGTCTTGGGCTTGTCGGCGTCGGCCTCGCGCGGCTGCGGGCGGGCGGCTGGTTGAGCCCCTGCGCATGGATCGCGGTGGAGACGGGGCGGAGCGAGGTGGTTCCCGAACTGGCGCATGCAACACCGCGGACGTTCGGCAAGGCGCGGTTGTGGCTGGCGCAGCCGACTTTGGCGGACGATTGACCGCGTCTCAAACGCGCACGCAGACCCCGTGCCAGAACGCTGACCCTTAGGCTCAGCCTCTCACTGTCGAGACTCTTTACAATCGCCCGGGTGCTGAAACGAACTCGGGCCCGGTGCGTCTACACCGGGCCCGATTTTGTTTCGATTAGGCCGACGCTCAGATCTTGCGGCGGCTCCGTAGGCCCAGCGCGAGCAGGCCAACCCCGAACGCCGCGATCGCACCCGGCTCCGGCGCTACGAAAATGTAACGGATGCTCGCGACGCCACCGGCGGAGATGCTGCCGCCGAAGTTGATCAAATTGGCGTTCGTGCTTCCCGAATAATTGCCACTGCCGAATGCCACATTCACGCCGACGGTGGCATTGCCCGGACCAACAAAATACTGGAACAGGTTGCTGTTCAGGCTGTTCGTGAACAAACCACCCACTGGGATGTTCGCCGACGAACTGCTCGGGATCGAAATATTGTCGGCCGGCTTCTGGATGGTAAAGCCGACGAGATTGCTCAGTGCAGTATAGAACGCCTGGTTGTACTGCGTCACCGTGACGCCAGCGACAGTCCCGCTAGGGTTTGTGGCGAAAGGCTGTGCGTTGAGCAGAGTGATTGTCTGGTTAGCGAAATTGCCCGTGATGTTCACCGGCTTGCTCGCGGTCGCATTCATGTAGTTTACTGACGGACCGGTGTACTGGAAGTACTGGGGCTGCCCTGCGAACATGCCGCCACCCGCGACCGGCGACGCAGCCAGCGCGGCAGCCACGTTGTTGTTCGTCACCGTCGCATTCGCCGTGCCGGAACCGCTGAAGCTGATCTGCACGCCCAGCAGCGCGCCGATCACATTGCAATTCTGGAGATTGTTGACGCACGACAGGTTGCCGTTGAACTTCGGCAGCTGAATGGTCGTGCTAAACGGATCGCTCTGCGGAGCGATCGGTGCGGCCGTGTAGGTGACGGATTGAATCACGACTGCGTTCGCAGCCGATGCAGCCAAAAGCCCCGCCGCCGCGAGAATGATGCTCTTGATCGTCACCGTCGTCCCCACTTTCCTGCCGGAACCCCGGCTTTGTCATTGTGCACCATCCAAGAACCGTGCCAGATGATCCACCCACCCTCAAATCAGCCGAATCGGTAGCCGATCTCCTAGAAGGTTTGTAAAGCCAACCGACAGTTGTGGCAAGCGGCGATTGAGCGCGTAACGATCCGAACGCGTCCCGGCGCCCTCTTGACCGGTAGCGTTCGCGTCCCGTTCTAGTGTTCTATGCAAACCGCGCGCGCCGAGCCCGCCCCGGACCCTGGCTACCTCACTGGACTAAACGCGCCGCAGCGCGAGGCGGTGCTGACGGTCGACGGGCCGGTGCTTCTGCTGGCTGGGGCGGGCACGGGTAAAACGCGCGCGCTGACTGCTCGGTTGGCGCATCTGGTCGCCACCCGCCGGGCGTGGCCAGCCGAAATTTTGGCGGTGACCTTCACCAACAAGGCCGCGCGCGAGATGCGGGAGCGCGTCGGTGCGCTGATCGGGCAGGCGGTGGAGGGGATGCCATGGCTGGGCACCTTCCACGCGATCGGCGCGCGAATGCTGCGCCGCCATGCCGAACTGGTCGCGCTGAAGCAGAATTTCACGATCCTCGACACCGACGACCAACTGCGGCTAATCAAGCAGGTGATCGCCGAGGCCGACCTCGACGAACGCCGCTGGCCGGCGCGCTTGCTGGGCGGGCTGATCGACCGCTGGAAGAATCGCGGCGAGCGTCCCGAGCAGGTGCCGCCGGGCGAGGCGCAAGCCTTCGCCGACGGGCAGGGCGCCAAGCTCTACGCGCGCTACCAGCAGCGGCTGTCTGCGCTCAACGCCTGCGATTTCGGCGACTTGCTGCTACACAATCTGACGATCCTGACGCAGCACCCGGACGTGCTGGAACAATATCAGCGCCGCTTCAAGTACATGCTGGTTGACGAGTATCAGGATACGAACATTGCGCAGTATCTCTGGCTGCGGCTGCTTGCGCAGGGGCATCGCAATATCTGCATGGTGGGCGACGACGATCAGTCGATCTATTCGTGGCGCGGTGCCGAAGTCGCAAATATCCTGAAGTTCGAACAGGACTTTCCAGGCGCGAAGGTCATCCGGCTAGAGCAGAATTACCGCTCTACCCCGCACATCCTGGGCGCGGCGGGCGGTGTGATCGGGCAGAATCGCGGGCGCCTGGGCAAGAAGCTATGGACCGAGGCGCGCGGTGGCGAGAAGGTGCGCGTCGTCGGCGTGTGGGACGGGCCCGAAGAGGCGCGAGTCGTCGGCGACGAGATCGAGACGCTCCAGCGCCAAGGCGCGGGGCTGAACGACGTCGCCATCCTGGTGCGCGCGGGCTTCCAGACGCGCGAGTTCGAGGACCGGTTCGTCGCGATCGGCCTGCCCTACCGCATCATTGGCGGCTTCCGCTTCTACGAGCGTAAGGAAATCCGCGACGCGCTGGCGTATTTCCGCGTCGTCCTCAGCCCGGCCGACGACCTTGCGTTCGAGCGGATCGTCAACGTGCCCAAGCGTGGGCTGGGCGAAAAGTCGCTCGCCGCTCTCCACGCCGCTGCCCGCGCGCGCGCGGTGTCGCTGGCTCTGATCGCCGAGGACATGGCCGATAGCGACGAGCTGGCGGGCGCTGCGCGTCGGGGGCTGGCCGACCTCGGCCGTTCGCTGCGGCGCTGGCGCGAGCTGCTGCCGTCCTTGCCACATACCGAACTGGCCCGGCTGATTCTTGAAGAGTCGGGGTACACCGCGATGCTGCAGGCGGACCGCTCGGCCGAAGCCGCTGGGCGGCTCGACAACCTGCAGGAACTTGTCCGCGCGATGGAGGAGTTCGACAGCCTGTCGGGCTTCCTCGATCACGTCAGCTTGGTGATGGACAACGACGCCGACGCGGACAGCGAGAAGGTCACGCTGATGACCTTGCACGCCGCCAAGGGGCTGGAGTTTCCGTATGTGTTCCTGCCCGGCTGGGAGGAGGGTGTTTTCCCCTCGCAGCGCTCGATGGATGAGGGCGGCACCGCAGCGCTGGAGGAGGAGCGGCGTTTGGCGTACGTCGGCCTGACACGCGCACGGCTGCGGGCATGGGTGCTGTATGCGGCCAACCGGCGTGTCTACGGATCGTGGCAGTCCTCGCTGCCGTCTCGCTTCGTCGCCGAGCTGCCGCGCGAACATATTGACGAAGAGCGCACGATGAGCGGCGGCTCGTCGATGTGGGCAGCCGCGAGCGGCTACGGCGATCCGTTCGCGCATGTGGCGCGTTCGGGAGCACGCGGTCCGGGATGGCAGCGTGCTGCGGCCAGCGGCGGGCTCGGTGCGCGTGCTGCGCCCGGCGGTGGCGGCGCGATGCTGGAGGGGAGCGCCCGCCATCTGCCTGTCGGCGCACCGGCGAGCGGCGCATTCGCACCCGGCTCGCGCGTATTCCATGACAAGTTCGGCTATGGCGCGGTCGTCAGCGTCGAGGGCAACAAGCTGGAGATCGACTTTGAAAAGTCCGGCGTGAAGCGCGTGCTCGACAGCTTCGTCCGCGTCGCCTGACTGCAGTCGACGGCGACGAGCTCACCGATCGTTTTGAAACACTCGTCCGTCGTCTGGCGGGGCGTTCCCCCGTCGCCGCTCCGCTGCGCGCGGCGACGCGCCTTGCTGAAGGGGTCGGCGAACGTAGCGGGAGCCGGTATCCCCGCGATCAGCTCTGAACATCGACTTTTATCAAGCCAGACGGTGACCGACATCAGGTGATCGAGACCGGGTCGCGCGCGTCGGGCGGCCAGTCGCGACTCCGGCGACGAGCAGCTGTTGCCCTGCTCATTGCCCGCATCCGCACCGGACTTAGGCGGGATCCGGTCGCTCGCATCGACGTCCGCCCGCTGCCGTTTCGACGGGGGGCGTTCCGCCCGGCTTCGCGCGCTTGCTTGCACGCTCTAGAGCAGCGAGCGACCCCGCGCCGCTCACGATGACGACCTGGCCGGCTGCGCATCTGATCGCGATGGCTTGTTCTGGACGCAACGAGCGTTCCGACCGCTTGTTCGCCGACGGTCCTATCGTGCGATGCACGCCGGCGGGCAAGCTTGGCGAGAAGGGGTCGGGCGGCGCGCCGGCGACCAAACGTCGAAGGAGCCGCCGTTCAAAGCACATCATGGCGACGTGCGTTCGCCTGCCGAACCTCGCCCGCTACCATCTCAACGCACGCGAGCGCTGAGGAAGCGAAACTCCCCGCCACGCGTGCCTACATGGCGGAGAATCGGGACGGTACGGCGGATTTACTGGTTTGCGTATGCCTCGTTGCCGACGAAGCCCAGCTTCTCCACATGCTCCTGCTGCGCAGTGGCGAGCAGCTGGTCGACGATTTCAAACTTCGCCTGTGGATCGGGGCGCACGCGGAGTTCAGGCTGCTGGTCCTTGGGTACCGAACCAACCTTGCGCAGCTCCTCGCGCGCCTGGTCGAAGCTCACCGGCTGCTTGTCCCAGTAAATTTGGTTGGTGAAATCGATCTCCAGATTGTGCGTCACCGGCTGCTTGGTGGTCTGCGGCGGCGGGCCGACCGGCAGATCGAGCTTCACGGCGTGCGTCTGCACCGGGATATTGAGAATGAAGGTAATCAGCAGCACGAGCATCACGTCGATGAGTGGCGTGACGTTCATATCCGACATCTCGGCGCCGCTGCCGCCGCCGGTTGAAATCGCCATTGCGTGCCTCCTCGGGGCTTAGCGGGTGGGGACGAAACCGGCGGGCGGCTCCGAGATGAAACCGATCTTCTGGAAACCCGCAGTCTGGAGCGCAAACACGACGCCGCCCGCGCAGCGGAAGGGTGCATTCGCGTCGACGCGAATATGGGCCTCCGGAAGATCGTGCACCCGCCCGTCGCGCGCCTTCTGCTTGTTCACCTCGTCGAGCAGGAACTTGGCTGCACGCTCGCGCAGTTCCTGGGTGTTCGCCTGCTTGGCGGTCGCAATGTACATCTCGCAACCGTTGGCCCCGTTGGTCGTCGACAGGTTAAGATTCTCGGGCTTGGTTGTCGTCGGAAGATTGGTGACTTTGGGCAGCTCCAACTTCACCGTCTGGATGACGACAGGCACGGTGATAATGAAGATGATCAGCAGCACCAGCATGACGTCCACCAATGGAGTCACGTTGATGTCCGACATCACCGAGTCGTCATCGCCCGACTCTTTTACGGAAATCGCCATAGGATCGGCCTGGTGTCCTGGTGCGAGGGCGGTTGGCTTGCCGGATTACTCGGCCGCTGCTGCATGCGGGGTCATCGTGCCGGTAGGCGAACCGCCGACGCGAGCACCCGAGACGAGCATCGAGTGCAGATCCGACGCGAAGTCGTTGAGCTGCTCCTGCACGCGCTTGTTGCGGCGGATCAGCCAGTTGTAGCCGAGAACGGCCGGCACGGCCACGGCGATGCCCAGCGCGGTCATGATCAGCGACTCACCCACCGGGCCGGCAACCTTGTCGATCGAAGCCTGTCCAGCGAGGCCGATATTGATGAGCGCGCGGTAGATGCCGACCACGGTGCCGAACAGTCCGATGAATGGCGCGGTCGAGCCTACCGAGGCGAGAAATGACAGGCCCGACTGCAGGCGAGCGCCGATCGCGGTGGTCGAGCGCGTCAGCGAGGTCGTGATCCACTCGTGCTGGTCGATCTTGTCAGTGAGCGCACCCTCGTGGTGCTCGGCGGCGGCGAGGCCATCGTCGACGATCTGGCGGTAGGCGCTGTCCTTGGGCAGCTTGGCTCGGCCTTCCTCCAGGCTGTTTGCCTTCCAGAACTGGCGCTGCACAATGCGACCCTCGTTCAGGATCGTGCGCTGCTCGAAGAACTTGGTGAAGATCGTGTAGAACGACACGAACATCATGATCACCAGCAGGCCGAACACCGACTGGGCGATCAGGCCGCCTTGTTTCAAGGCCGGGATCAGGCCGTAGGGGTTTTCGCCTGCAGGCGCCGCCGCTTCCTGCGCCAGCGCGAGCATTGGGACCAGGCTGAGGCCGGCGCCGATCAGCAGCGTCTTCTTGGTGAGCGTTTTCATCGGTCTTCAGTCCTTATCGTCGATGCCCGGCCGGGCAGTTGGTGCAGGTGAGAAAAAAGCGTCAGCCTTTCGGGATGACCCACTTGAAACGGAATGCTGCCTTCGAGGGGATCGCCGCGCCCGTGGCATCCTTCGCAGGATCGTAGCGCGCACGGCGCGTCACCAATGTGCAAGTCTGTTCGTCAAGCCGCGGGTGGCCCGACGACGCGGTGACCGTGCAGCTGGACACCCGGCCCTGAGCGCTCACCTCGATGGCGACGCTCGTTGTCCCCTCCTCCTCGGCGCGCAGGCTCGCGGGCGGATAGTCGTCCTGGCTGATCACGCTTTGCAGGCTGCCGCGCAGCCGGGCGGGGCTTGCCTTGCTGGGGGCGGGGGGGGCGGGCGGAGGCGGAGGCGGAGGCGGAGGCGCGGGCGCCGGGGGTGCCACCACCGGCGGGCTCGGCGCGGGCGGTGCGACGATGTTCGTCTGCACGGTCGGCGCCTGCGGCGGCGGCGGGATGTCCACGACGACGTCGGGCGGAGGCGCGACGACCGGGATTTCCTGCTGCTTTTCGGGCGGCGGCGGCGGCTCCTCCGGCGGCGGCTCCTTGATCTGCACCGTCTCAATCGGCTTGAAGATCGCCTTCTTAATCGTTTCGGCGCCGAATAGGATCACCGCAGCCAACGGCGCGATCGTCAGGACCGCTGCGAAAATGAGGCCCTGAAGCTTGCGGCCGCTCATTTGAGGCTGGTCTAGATAGGCCATGCGCTGTGGTTCGATCCCTCAATTTTCGGTACTCGTTGGCGGGAACGCCCGAGGCGAACCCGCAGTTGAGCGGGGCTGTTAACGTCGCACCGATTTCGCTGCAACGGGATTCGTATAGGACGAAATCGGCCACGATTGGGCTGGAAACAGCGTGCAAAGTCAAGCACGGACGCAACGATCCGGCCACGTGGCAGTAGGATGGGGAACAAAATGACGCGGTTTGGCCGATGGGCCGTGCTATTGGCACTGCTGGCGGGGGCATCCGGGGCTGCGGAGGCGCGCATCCAGCCGCGCGCGCGGGTGCCGCTCGTCACCGGTTATGCCGAGCTTGCGGACCGGACGCTCGGCGCGCCGGTCATCCTCACCGGCACGGTCGACAGCGTCGACCGTGTCGACCCTAAGCGCGCGCCCGATGCGAAGCCCGGCACGCGCCGCTTCCTGATCCGGCTGGCGGTCAGCGAGGCGCTGAAGGCGCCCGGAGCCGTTCCGCAGCGCGTGCGCTTCCTGTGGGACACCGCCGAGGAGGGGCGGCCCGATCTGCTGAAGCGCGACGTGATCGCGTTCCTCGCGCCCTCCAGCCTGGAGGACTACCGGCTGACGCGCCCTGACGGCCTGATCGCCGACCGCGACGAGGCCGTGGGCATCGTGCGCGCGGTGCTGGCCGAATCGCGATCGCCCGACTTCCAGCGCCGCCGCGTGACGGGCGTGCAGAGCGCGACGCATACTGCGGGGACGGTGCCGGGCGAGGGCGAGACGCAGATCTTCCTGTCGACCGCGGGCGGCGAGCCGATCAGTCTCATCGTGCTGTCGCGCCCCGGACAGCCGCGCACGCTGTCGGCGGCCTTCGGCGACTCGATCGACGAGGCGGCGTCGCCGGTGAAATCGGGCACGCTGGCGTGGTTCTACCTCGCGTGCGGCCTGCCGCGGACGCTGCCGGACGCGGCGACCGCCGATCTCGCGCCCGAGGACGTCGCGGCTGCGCGCAGCGATTACGCCTTCGCGCTCGACGCGCTGGGGACGTGCACGCTGCGCCGCTAGCGCCGCCTCAGAAGCTCGCCAGCTCCAGCCCGACTGCCTCGCAATCGGGATAGACGTCGGGCTTGGCGGTGCGGACGCGCAGCGCGATCACTCCGTCGCGCGCCGCCACCATGTCGTAGACCGCGCGCGCGAACGTCTCCTGCAGGTTCCAGCGGCGGGTGGTGGCGAGACGTGCGATCTCCTGTCGCAGGAAGTCATAGTCCCACGCATGGTCGGCATGGTCCTCGGCGGGGAGGCTCGACGGATCGAGCCACACCTCGACCGACACGCGCAGCCGCTGCGGCGCCCCGATCTCGAACGGATGGAAGCCGATATCGACCGGCAGCTGATAGCCATTCAGCGCGATTTTGAGCGTGCGCGGGCGGAGGTCGGCGGGGACCAGATTGACGAGATCGGTGTTCAACATGCGCCGGCGCACATCGGCGCTGCACCGCAGCATGTCCAGAGTGCGGCGACGCTTCGCCTCGTGAAGCAGCCCGGCGGGGGCCGAGAGGCGCTCGATCCCGCGCCCGGGTATTCGGGCCGAGCGATGAACGCCCGAACGCTATCCCCGGGGCAGATGCGGGCGCGTCGAGATGTGAGCGCGCCGGACGGCGGAGGACGGTGCCCGAAGTAAGAGGCTCGGCCCGCCTGGCGAGCGTTCGCGGCGGCCCGTTGCCGGGCGGCGAGCAGCCTCGCCTCGCGCGCGCCGACTTGGCCTGGAGAGCGGCCGGGTCTGGTCCGGGTCAGCGTGCGGAGACTGCCGAATTGCGGTCGATCATCCGCCGCTTCGCCAGCCGCCGGCATCGTCCCGCGGGGGCGGCTTGCGCGATCCGCCCGCTCGTCGCGTTCGCCCGCGCCCGCTCCGCGGGGTCCGCCCGCAGCGAACACGTCCGCCGCTTCGCCAGCCGCCGGCATCGTCTTCAGGGGGCGGCTTGCGCGATCCGCCTGCTCGTCGCGTTCGCCCGCGCCCGATCTGCGGGGGTCGGCCCGCGGCGACCGCGTCCGGCTTCAGCCGCAGGCGGCCGCAGTCACAGGCTCCGCAGCCGCGCCAACCGCGACGGCCTCGGCGAGATACGCGCCGATCGCCTTCGCCACCTCGCGCCCGTCGCGCACGGCCCACACCACAAGCGATGCTCCGCGGACGATGTCGCCCGCAGCGAACACGCCGGGCAGCGAGGTGGTGAGCTTCGGGAAGGCCGCGCGTACCGTGCCCCAGCGCGTCAGCTCCAGCCCCGGGTCCCACGCCTGCAGCGGCTCGGCGTCGAAGCCCAGCGCCGCGATGACGAGGTCGGCTGGCTCGACGAACGAGTCGCCGACCGGCTGCACCGAGCGGCGGCCGCCGGCGTCGGGGGCGCCGAGCCGCATCCGGCGCGCGCGGACGGCGGTGATGCGGCCGTCGCTGTCGCTGTCGAACCCTGCGGGAGCTGCGAGCCATTCGAAGCGGACGCCTTCCTCCTCGGCATGCGCAACCTCGCGCTGGCTGCCCGGCATGTTCAGCCGGTCGCGGCGATAGAGGCACGTGACGCTCGCTGCCCCCTGGCGCACCGCGGTGCGGACGCAGTCCATAGCGGTGTCGCCGCCGCCCAACACCACCACGCGCTTGGCGCGCGCATCGAGCGCGCCGCTCTCGAACGCAGCGACGCGCTCGCCGAAGCCGATTCGGGTGGCGGCGATCAAGTAATCGAGCGCGGGGACGACACCCGGCGCGATGGAGCCGTCGAGCGCCTTGGCCCGGTAGACGCCGCACGCGATCAGCACCGCATCGTGGCGCGAGCGGAGCTGCGCCAGCGTCAGGTCGCGGCCGACATCGACGCCGAGGTGGAAGCGGATGCCGCCGTCGACCAGCCGTTGCACGCGGCGTGCGACCACCTCCTTCTCCAGCTTGAAGCCGGGGATGCCATAGGTCAGCAGCCCGCCCGCGCGGTCGTGGCGGTCATAGACGTCGACGCTGTAGCCTGCCTCGCGCAGCAGTTCGGCGGCGGTGAGGCCGGCCGGCCCGGCGCCGATGATGCCGACCGACTGATGCTTGCGGTAGGCTGACGGCACCAGCGGTTCGATCCAGCCTTCGGCCCAGGCGGTGTCGCTCAGGTGCTTCTCGATCGCGCCGATGGTGACCGAACCGAAGCCTGCGGTCTCGATCACGCAATGGCCCTCGCACAGCCGGTCCTGCGGGCAGATGCGGCCGCAGATTTCGGGCATGGTGCTGGTCGCGGCGCTCAGCTCATACGCCTCGCGCAGGCGGCCCTCGGCGGTCAGGCGCAGCCAGTCGGGGATGTTGTTCTGAAGCGGGCAGTGGATCTGGCAGAAGGGCACGCCGCACTGGCTGCAGCGCGACGCCTGCTCGCCCGCGCGCGCGGCGGCGTATGGGCGCGCGATCTCAAGGAAATCCTGCGCGCGCTCGTCCGCAGCCCGCTTGGGCGGCTGCTGCTGGCCGGTATCGATGAAGCGCAATAATCTTTCAACCACGGGCGTAACCTCAGCGCCGGGATATCGTCCGAGACCGTCAACGCGCAACGGCGTTGGTCAGTCATCGCGGCTCCGCCTGCCTCGTTCGGCGCGCCGGGCCGCGGCCATCGGCGCCGACCCGGTCGTTGCCCCCATCTGCGCAAGCAGCGCGAGCGCCGTGCGGCCCGCAGCGGCGGCGGCTAGCTGACGAGGATGAGCGTGTCGCCTTCCACCCGCCAGCCCGAGAGCGTGCGGAGGTAGCTCATCCCCAGGAGGTTGATGCCCGCATCGCCCTGCAGGATCGAGACCGGCACGTCGCTGCGCGCGATCGGCCCGATCTCCAGCCGCCGCACCCGCGTGCGGGCCGACAGCACGTGGCCGCTCGCGGTGAAGCCGAAATTGGTGAACTCCAGCCGCTTTGGATCGATGCCGACCGTGGCGGCGGTGTTGGCGGACAGGACGACGTCGCTTGCGCCCGTATCGACCAGAAAGCGCACCGGACGCCCGTCGACCTTGCCGCGCACCCACCAGTGGCCGTCGATCGCGGTGCGCACCCGCAGCTCGGCTCCGCGCTGATCGGGCAGAGCCGCGACCTCGGGCTCGTCGGGCTCGACGCGCGCCTCGCTGACATAGCGCTGCATCGCCGGGTTGCGATCGAGGAGAAGCCAGGCCCCGCCGAAGATCGCGGCCCAGGCGGCGTTGTAGCCGAGCAGCCGCCCCAACCCCAGCCGCCGGAACGGCAGCGTCAGCAGCACCAGCCCCAGCATGATCGCAAGCGCCGTGACCAGATGCGATACTGGCACGGAGGAGAGGCCGCTCACGGGCGTCAGAGCTCGATCACCTGCCCGTCATAGGCCGGCTCGACCGGCGCGGGCAGTTCGTGGAGCAGCGTCTCATAATCCATCGTGTTGTCCATATGGGTGATGAGCGCGCGCCGGGGAGACCATCGCGCCACCCATTCGAGTGTCCGCGACAAATGGGCGTGGGAGGGGTGCGGCTTGCGCCGCAGAGCATCGACGATCCACAGGTCGAGACCGGTCAGATACGGCTCGCTGGACTGCGGAATCGCGTTGACGTCGGTCGAATAGGCGAACGCTGCTCCGTTCGCTTCGAAGCGGAAGCCGAGGCTGTCGATCATGCCGTGGATCTGGCGGAACGGCCGCACGATCAGCGATCCGAACTGGAGGTCGCCCTCGACGGTCAGCGCGTCCATGATTGGCGGGTAGCCGCCGCCGCCCTGCGACAGATAGCGGAAGCGCGGCGTCAGCACCTCCCATGTCGCGGCGCTGGCGTAGACGGGCACGCGATAGCCGAGATTGTGGTAGATGCCGCGCAGATCGTCGATTCCGTGCGTGTGGTCGGCATGGTCGTGGGTGATGAGCACCGCATCCACCGTGGCGACTCCTGCCGAAAGCAGCTGCTCGCGCATGTCCGGCCCGGTATCGACAAGGACGCGCACCGGCCCGTGCTCCACCAGCACCGACACGCGGCGGCGGCGGTTGCGCGGGTTGGCGGGATCG
This sequence comes from Sphingomonadaceae bacterium, assembly GCA_032249695.1. Lineage (GTDB taxonomy): Bacteria > Pseudomonadota > Alphaproteobacteria > Sphingomonadales > Sphingomonadaceae > JAVVHE01. The sequence continues at coordinate 14,495 of JAVVHE010000006.1, forward strand.
CAGCTGCCGAAATCATTCCCCAGCCGCGGCACGCCCGACGAGGTGCCGCAGCCGAGAACCGTCACCTTCACGCGCGCGCCTTCGTGAACAGGCGGTCAAAGTTGTCCGTCGTGGCGGCGGCGAGCGCTGCGTCGCTGATGCCGCGCAATTCCGCCACGAAGGCGGCGGTGATGGCGACATGCGCCGGCTCGCACGTCGTGCCGCGATGCGGATGCGGCGCAAGGAAGGGCGCATCGGTTTCGACGAGGAGCGAGCCGAGCGGCAGCGTGGCAGCGGTCGCCTGCAGGTCGGTCGACTTCCTGAACGTCACGATGCCGGAAAGGCTGATGAGCCCGCCCAGTTCCAGCATCCGCTCGGCGAACGGCCGCGTCCCCGTGAAGCAGTGGATCACGAACGGAAACCGCCCGCGCGCGAGCTCGTCGGCGAGGATCGCTGCGGTATCATCCTCGGCATCGCGCGTATGGATGATGAGCGGCAGCTGCGTCATGCGCGCCGCCTCGATGTGCGCGCGGAAGCTGCGCTGCTGCGCGGCACGGTCCGAATGATCGTAATGATAGTCCAGCCCCGTCTCGCCGAGGCCGACGACCTTCGGATGCGAGGCTGCGTCGATCAGCGTCTGCTCGGTGACGTGGGCGTGGCCGTCGGCCTCGTGCGGGTGGACGCCGATCGACGCGAACACGTCGCCATGCGCCTCGGCCGTCGCGGCAACGCGCGCCCAGTCGGTCTCCCGCGTGGAGATATTGACCATCGCGGCCACGCCCGCCGCGCGCGCGCGGGCGAGCACTGCGGCCTGCTCCTCCGCGAGGCCGGGATAGTCCAGATGGCAGTGGGAATCGACGAGCATCGGCGAGGCGCCATGTGCCACCGCAGTCCCCGCCGCGCCAGTGGCGCCAGCGCAGCGGCTGGCCGGGACCTAGCGGGCGATGGTCGTGGTAGCGGAGGAGGGACTTGAACCCCCGACCCCAGGATTATGATTCCCGTGCTCTAACCAACTGAGCTACTCCGCCACGGAGCGGCGGCATATAGGTCTGGGCGGACAGCCGCGTAAAGGGGTGGAGATGGCACAGACGGGGTGGGCGCTTGCCGTCCATGGCGGATCGGGGCGGATCGTGCGCGGCGAGGTGCCGCCCGCGCAGGCCGCCGCCGCGCGCGCCGGGCTGAGCGCGGCGCTCGAGGCGGGCGCAGCGGTGCTGGGCGCGGGCGGCTCGGCGCTCAACGCGGTCGAGGCCGCGGTGCGCGTGCTGGAGGACGACCCAGCCTTCAACGCAGGCCGCGGCGCAGTCTTTTCGGGCGAAGGGCGCAACGAGCTCGACGCAGCGATCATGGACGGTGCCGGCCGCCGCGCCGGAGCGGTCGCGGGCGTAACGCGCGCGAGGAACCCTGTCAGCCTCGCGCGGCGCGTGCTGGAGGACGGGCGCCACGTGCTGCTTTCGGGCCACGGCGCCGACCTGTTCGCCGAGGAGCACGGGCTGGAACTCGCCGCACTCGCCTGGTTCCACACCGACGAGCGCTGGCGGCAATATGAGGAGCTCGGCCGCCGCGGCGTCTTCGATACCGAGCTGAAATACGGAACCGTCGGCGCCGTTGCGCGCGATGCGCGCGGCGATCTCGCAGCAGCGACCTCGACCGGCGGGCTGACCGGCAAGCGCTGGGGCCGCATCGGCGACAGCCCGCTGATCGGCGCGGGCACCTGGGCCGACGGCTCGGTCGCGGTCAGCGCCACCGGATCGGGCGAGCATTTCATCCGCGTGGCAGCCGCGCACAGCATCGCCGCGCGCGTTGCCTTGGCGCGCGAGGCGATCGATGCCGCGGGACGCGCGGTGCTGGCGGACCTGGGCGCGCTGGGCGGCACGGGCGGGCTCTTGCTGATGGGTGCGCGGGGGGAGGGGTGTTTCGCCTTCACCACGCCCGGCATGCACCGCGGGCGCGTCGCCGAGGGTGGGACAGCCGCGGTGATGCTCTACGGTGACGAGGGGTGAGCGAGGGAACGCAACGCCTCCATCACGAATTCGACCGGGCAGAAGGACTTGCACAATGGAAGATTACGAATTCGAGATCAGCCTCGACAGTCTCTGCCGCATCCTGACGCGGCTGCGCGAATATGAGGCGCAGGAGCCGGCAGCCGATCCCGAAAGCGGCTCAAACCCAACCGACGATTCGTCGGTTGACGTCCTCGACGACGAGACGAACGAGAGCGTTGAAGAAGAACTCCGCTCGATCATCGAGGACCTGAACGACGACGAGCAGCGCGAGCTTGTCGCTCTGGTCCTCGTCGGCCGCGGCACGTTTGATGCAAGCGAATGGCGCGATGCGCTCGACTCGGCCGACGAGGAGGCCGGCGAGGACATCGCGACGTGGCTGATGGACCAGCCGCTCGGTGCCGGCCTGCTGGACACCGGCATGGCGGCGTTCGATCTGAACTGCGACGACGTCGGCCAGAAAGGGTAGCGCCCGTTCCTCCCCGATCGGAGACGGGGGGCTACCAGGGGCGGTTCGTCAGCGGCACGACGGGTTCGGAGGCTCGGGCGGCTGGACTGTCCATTGCAGCGACACTGATGCGCTTGGCTTCGGCGGCGATCGCGGGATCGGCGGGCGCCAGGCGGCGGGCTTCGGCGATTTCGCGGCGCGCGCGCGGGCCGTCCCCCTCGCGCGCTGCGAGCGAGGCCGAAAACATCAGCGCCTGCGCGTCCGCGGGCGCGAGCGCGACCGCTGCATCAAGGTCGACGCGCGCTGCTTTGAGATCGCCCGCAGCGACGTCTGCCCGCGCGCGGTCGGTCAGCCAGCCCGCGCGCTCGGACGCCGCCGCTCCAGCCCCGACGAGCAGCGCGCGGTCGAGGTCCGCGCGCGCGTCGGCTGCGCGGTTTGCGACCAGCGCGGCATTCCCCGCCTGGCCCCACAGCGGCGCGGCGAGCGGGTTGCGCGCGGCCTCGGCCTCGGCGGCGGCGGCGCGCAGTTCGGCATGCGCTTCGGCTGGCTTGGCGGCGTTCAGCAGCGCGAGCGCGAGGCAGTGGCGCGCGGGCACGCCGCCGCCCCCGGCACGCCACTCGCGCGCAGCCTGCTCTGCCGCATCGGGCGCGCTCGCCGCCAGGGCCACGCACTGCCGGTAGCGGTTGGCGGGATCGGGCGGCGCGGGCGCGGCGGCGGCCTCGGCTGCGAGGAGGGCGGCTAGAACAAGCATCGGCCGACGATGGAGCGGGCTGGCTGAACGGGGAATGGCGGCGTCGCGCGCCGCCCCTCCGCGACGCTGCGCGTGATGCCCCTTTCCCCTGCGGGGGGGGGGGGAACGTCAGAGCGACGCCAGCGCATCCGCCAGCAGCGCGAGGTCGCTCGGGCGCGACAGGCGGTGGTCGCCGTCCTTGACGAGCGTCAGCCGCACATCCGAGCTTGCCAGTCTTTCGGCCAGATCGAGGCTCAGCCGCCACGGCACATCGGGGTCGGCCTGGCCGTGGAGGATGCGAACCGGCCCCGCATAGGGCAGCGGGCGCCCCAGCAGCAGGCGCGCGGCGCCGTCCTCGATCAGCGCGCGTGTGTAGACGGTCGGCTGCGGGGCGTAGGGGCTGGGCCGCTCGAACCGGCCCGACCGCAGAAGGCTGGCGCGTTCGTCGGAGGTGAGCGTGTCGGCAAGGCCCCACTGCGTAAAATCGGGCGCAGGCGCGATCAGGACGAGGCCAGCGATGCGCTCGGCATGCGCCAGCGCCAGCAGCAGCGCGATCCAGCCGCCCATCGACGAGCCGACGAGCACCACCGGGCCGGGATGCTGCGCCAGCACCGCTTCGGAGTCGGCGAGCCAGCGGCCGATCGTGCCGTCGGTGAACGCGCCGCCGCTCGCGCCGCAGCCGCTATAGTCGAAGCGCGTGCACGCGCGCCCGTGCGCTGCGGCCCAGCCGTCCACCGCGTCGGCCTTGGCGCCGGTCATGTCGCTCGCATAGCCGGGCACGAAGATCAGCGCCGGGCCGCTGCCGGGTCGCGCGCTGACTGCCAGCGCGACGCCGTCGCCGCGATCGAATGTGCCGGGTCGCTGCATGAAGGCGCGGCACGTGCTGCCCGCGGCCGGTCATGTCAACGTACGAGCAGTGTTTCTCGGCCATGGCGGTCGCTGACGGCGGCGGGGAGGCGGCCGATCACGGGCAGGCGGTCCCGAAGGGCAGGCCGCGCGATCCTCGCTGCTTTGCCGATTGAACACGATGCTGCTCGGCCGCGGGCGGGTTGCGTGGGCGCTGGCGCGGCCATAGATGCGGCAGCATGGCCGAAGTTCTGGAAAAACCCGGCGTCCGCGTGACGCTGCCCGATGGCACGCTGCGCGATCTGCCCGCGGGCGCGACCGCGGCGGACCTGGCGGCTGCGATCGGGCCGGGGCTGGCGAAGGCAGCGCTCGCGGCGCGGGTGAATGGCGAGGTGCGCGACCTGAACCGCCCGCTGCCCGACGGCGCTCAGGTCGCGCTCGTGACGGCACGCGACGAGGCCGACGCGCTGGAGCTCGCGCGCCACGATTACGCGCACGTGCTCGCCGAGGCGGTGCAGAACCTGTTTCCCGGCACCCAGATCACCTTCGGCCCCGCGACCGAGGACGGGTTCTACTATGATTTCGCTCCGGCCCCCGGCCGCGGCGCGTTCACCGAGGTCGACCTGCCGCTCATCGAGGAGGAGATGCGCCGCGTCATCGCGCGCGACGAGCCGCTCGTCCGCGAGGTGTGGGACCGCGCCGAACTGATCGCCAAGTGGCGCGAGACAGGCGAGACGTTCAAGGCCGAGTGGGCGGCCGAGCTTCCCGACGGCGACGAGATCACCGTCTATCGCAGCGGCACGTGGTTCGACATGTGCCGCGGCCCGCACCTTGCCTCGACCGGCAAGCTCGACCCGCACGCGTTCAAGCTCACGCGCGTGTCCGGCGCCTATTGGCGCGGCGACCAGAAGAACGCGATGCTCAGCCGCATTTACGGCACCGGCTGGCTCAACAAGAAGCAGCTCGATCAGCATCTGACGCGGCTGGAGGAGGCCGCCAGGCGCGACCACCGGCGGCTGGGCGCCGAGATGGACCTGTTCCATCTGCAACCCGAGGCGCAGGGGTCGGTGTTCTGGCATCCCAAGGGCTTTGTGCTGTGGCGCCAGCTGGAGGCGTATATGCGCCGCCGCCTCGACGCGGCGGGCTATGCCGAGGTCAAGACCCCGCAGCTGATGGACGCGCGCCAGTGGGAGCAATCGGGCCACTGGGGCAAGTATCGCGAGAACATGTTCATTGTCCCGGACGAGATTCCGGAGGTGGAAGAGGGCAAGCCCGTCCTCAGCGGCGAAGCGAACCTGATGGCCTTGAAGCCGATGAACTGCCCGGCGCACATCCTGATCTTCCGGCAGGGCATCAAGAGCTACCGCGACCTGCCCATCCGCATGGCCGAGTTCGGCTGCTGTCACCGCAACGAGCCGCACGGCGCGCTGCACGGGCTGATGCGCGTGCGCCAGTTCACGCAGGACGACGCGCACATCTTCTGCACGAAGGAGCAGCTGGTCGACGAGGTCGCGCGCTTCTGCGACCTGACCGACCGCATCTACAAGGATCTCGGCTTCGGCGAATATGCGATCAAGCTCGCGTTGCGCCCGGCAAAGCGCTTCGGCACCGACGCCGAGTGGGACTGGGCGGAGGGCTCGCTGCGCGACGCGGTCGCCGCGATCGGCCGCAACACGGCCGAGTATGGCTGGGAGGAGCTGCCGGGCGAGGGGGCGTTCTACGCGCCCAAGCTGGAGTTCCATCTGACCGACGCGATCGGCCGCACCTGGCAGGTCGGCACGATCCAGACAGACACGGTGCTGCCCGAGCGGCTGGACGCAAGCTACATCGCCGAGGATGGCCAGCGCCACCGCCCGATCATGCTCCATCGCGCGATCCTCGGCAGTTACGAGCGGTTCATCGGCATCCTGATCGAGCACTACGCGGGCAGGTTCCCGCTGTGGCTTGCGCCCGTGCAGACGGTGGTGGCGACGATCGTCAGCGACGCGGACGGCTATGCGCGCGAGGTGGCAGCCAAGCTGACCGCGGCGGGCCTGCGCGCCGAGGCGGATACGGCGAACGAAAAGATCAACGCCAAGGTGCGCGAGCACAGCCTCGCCAAGGTGCCCTACCTCTTGGTGGTGGGCCGCCGCGAGGCCGAGGAGGGCACCGTCGCGCTCCGCCCGCTGGGCGACAACGCCGCGCAGCAGGTGCTGCCGCTCGATGCAGCCATTGCGAAGCTGAAAGCTGAGGCGCTGCCCCCCGATCTGCGCTAGGGTCGGCGGCATCGGGAGCCTGCACGAGGAGGTTCGCTGAACGGCGCGGCGCCGATGGCGGCGCGGGGCGGTGCGAACAGCGCGAACGGCCGCGCGCCCGATTCGTTCGCGGCATCCGGCTTGCCCCCCCAGGAGTTCGTCCGCCCGATCGTATTCGCGAAGCGACAATGCAGCGTTCGGGTTCGACAGTCTGCGCCGCTCTGGCCGCGCGCGGGCGCCGCAGCTTTCAAGCACGGCCCCGCTTCCGTTCGGGCGGCATTCGCCTTATCTTCGCCGCCGCAACACCCAAGGAGCCGAACCCATCCCACCGCCGTTTCCCCGCCGCCAGCTGACCTCGCCGCCCGCGCTGTCGGGCCCGCGCTTCAACGAACACATCACGGTCCCGCGCGTGCGGGTGATCGATCAGGACGGCGAGAATCGCGGTGTCATGTACACCCGCGAAGCGATCGCCGAGGCGCAGGAGGTCGGGCTAGATCTCGTCGAGGTCTCGCCGAACGCCGACCCGCCGGTGTGCAAGTTCCTGGATATCGGCAAATTCAAATACGAAACACAGAAGAAAGCCAATCAGGCGCGCAAGACGCAGCGGGTGCAGGAGATCAAGGAGATCAAGATGCGCCCGAACATCGACGATCACGATTACGATGTGAAGATGCGCAGCGTAAAATCCTTCATCGAGGAAGGCGACAAGGTGAAGATCACCTTGCGCTTCCGCGGGCGCGAGCTTGCGCATGGCCAGCTGGGCATGCGCCTACTGGAGCGTGTGCAGTCCGACTCGGCCGAATATGCGAAGGTGGAGCAGCTGCCGCGCATGGAAGGCCGCCAGATGCTGATGGTGATGGCACCCCGTTAAGCAACTGATCCTGTGGCTTGGCAGCCACAGGCGGCCGCAACCGCCGCGTGCGCCGGCGCCGCGCTTGCATTACGCAGCCATGATGGCTTCTTAACCGTTCGCGATTGAATGACGTGGGCCGTTCAACGGCTCCGCTTCGGATGGGATTGGGGAGAGCACATGGTACGAGCGTGGTTGTTGGGCACGGCTGCCTGGGCCTCCGCTGCGAGCGGAGCGTTTGCGCAATCGGCGCAGGGCCCTCAGGCGCAGGCGAACGAAAGCGGCCAGCCCGCTGCGGCGAGTGCCGAGCAGCTGGACACGCCGATCGGCGAGGTGGTGGTGACCGCCACCCGCCGCGCCCAGCGCCTCGCCGACGTGCCGCTCGCGGTGTCGGTGGTGACGACCGAGAGCCTGACCAATTCGGGTGCGGCCGACATCCGCCAGCTGACGCAGCTGAGCCCGTCGCTCCTCGTCTCGTCGACTTCGTCCGAAGCTGGCGCGGGCGTGGCGCGCATCCGCGGCGTCGGCACGGTCGGCGACAACCCCGGCCTTGAAAGCTCGGTCGGCACCTTCATCGACGGCGTCTATCGCAACCGATCGGGCGTCGCCCTGAGCGAACTCGGCGCGATCGAGCGCATCGAAGTGCTGCGCGGCCCGCAGGGCACGCTGTTCGGCCGCAACGTGTCGGCGGGCCTCATCAACATTGTCACCGCGCAGCCGAAGTTCGAAAATGACGGCTACGCGGCCTTCACTGTGCAGAATTACAGCGGCTATCGCGTCGAAGGTGGCTTCACCGGCCCGATCGGCGGCGGCGACAAGCTCGCAGGCCGCTTCGACGGCGTGTATTTCATGCGCGACGGCTTTGTTCGCGACGTCTATACCAACAAGAAGTATAATGACCGCCAGCGCTATCTGCTGCGCGGGCAGTTGCTGTGGAAGCCGACGAGCGACTTCAGCTTCCGCCTGATCGGTGACTTCGCCAAGCGCAACGAGCAATGCTGCGCCGCGGTCTATGCGCCGCTGACGGCGGCGACGCGCGCAGCGGGCACGCCTGCCGGTCAGATCGGCACGGTCACCTTCGGCCCGGCACCATATGCGACGCTGCTGCAATCACTGCGCGATGCGAACGGCAACCCCGTTTATATCGGTGGCACGATCAACAACCAGACCAACGCTGCCAGCCCCGGGCGTAATTTCCAGTCGGATGTGCAGGATTGGGGCATCTCGGGTGAGGCCAACTGGAACCTTGGCGCCGTCAAGCTGACGTCGATCACGGCCTATCGCAACTGGTCGTACCTGCGCGGGCAGGATGCGGACTATAACAACCTTGATGTGCTCTATCGTGAGAACTACAAGCAGACGTTCGAGACTTTCAGCCAGGAGCTCCGCCTGCAGGGGGAGCTGTTCAAGGGCAAGTTGAACTGGCTGGTCGGCGGCTATTTCGCAAACGAGGATCTGTTCCTGCGCGATCGTCTGCGCTTCGGCTCCCAGTTCGGGCAAGTAGCGACGCTGACCGTTCGCGCGAACCCGGCGCTGGCGTCCTTCCCAGGCTATGACAATCTGCGCCTGTTCGCACAGGGCGCGCTGGCAGCCGGCGGCGTGCCTGCGCCGGTCATCGGCATCTTCGCGCCGCTGGTTCCGAACCTCAACCTCAACAATGTCGGCCAGACCGCGGACAACTTCAAGCAGAACAGCCGCAATTTCGCGTTCTTCACGCACAACCAGATCAACATCACTGATCGGCTGCAGCTGACGCTCGGCCTGCGCTACACGAACGAGCGCAAGCGGCTGACGACCGACCTCAACAGCGACAACACCGCGTGCGCTGCGATCCGTAGCTCGATCGCGAACGTGCAGGCGGTAGGCGCGGGCAACCCCGCGCTCGCCCCGGTCGCAGCCAGCTTGGCTGGGAATCTGAGCGCGCTCGCTGGCATTCCGTGCATCGTCAACAACAACACGCTCTTTGATCTGAAGCTGTCCGACGTCCGGCCTGAGGAGCAGCTGACGGGGACCGCGGTGCTCAGCTGGAAGCCGGTCGACCAGCTCTTGACCTATGCGTCCTACTCGAAGGGCTACAAGGCGGGCGGCTTCAACTTCGATCGTTCGGCGTTGCGGACCGCGGGCCCGTCGGTCAACGATCTTCGCTTCCGCCGCGAAACCGCCGATGCCTACGAAATCGGCGCCAAATATGCCAGCCGCCGGCTGACGCTGACCGCGGCGCTGTTCCGCCAGGAATTCTCAGACTTTCAGCTGAACCTGTTCAACGGCCTCAACTTCATCGTCGAGAACGTGAACGGCTGCTCGCAGCTCGGCACGCCTGCGGCCGGCCAGGTGCGCGCGCCGTGCACCGGCAAGCTTGAGCCGGGCGTGATCAGCCAGGGTGTCGAGCTGGAGGCCTTCACAAGCCCGGTCCGCAACGTGACGCTGAACCTGGGCTACACCTATGCCGATACGCGCTACGCCAAGAACGCGGTCGGTCTGGGGGGGCGCGCGCTCGCCAATCCGTTCTTCCTGCTGCCCGACAGCCGCCTCTCCAACGCGCCCGAATCGGTCTTCACCGGCGCGGTCACCTGGACGCCGCCGATCGGCAGCGACGGATATAGTGCGCTGTTCTACGTCGATGGTCGCTATAGCAGCGGGTATAACACCGGCTCCGACCTTGAGCCTGCCAAGTATCAGCGGGCGTTCGGGCTGGTGAACGCCCGCGTCGGCCTGCGCGGGCCGAAGCAGGCGTGGAGTGTCGAGCTGTGGGCGCAGAACCTGTTCGATCAGCGCTACACGCAGGTGGCGTTCGATGCGCCGTTCCAGCCGATCGGCAGCACGCGTCCCAGCCAGGTCACCAACCTGCCCGCTGGCGCGCCGTTCTCCGCCACGCAATCGAACGCGCTTTACGCCCGCTTCCCCGGTGAGCCGCGCCAGTGGGGCCTGACCGTCCGCACCAAGTTCTAATGGCGCACGGGGCGGCGCCTGCCGCCCCGAACCGCTGCGCGCTGGGGGCGTGATGGTGTGGCGCGCGCAGGTTCTGACATTGCTGCCCGAGCTGTTCCCCGGTCCGCTGGGGCATAGTCTTTCGGGCCGCGCGCTGCAGGCCGGCACGTGGTCGATCGATGCGCGATCGATCCGCGACTATGGGCTGGGCCGCCATCGCGCGGTGGACGATACGCCCGCGGGCGGCGGGCCGGGCATGGTGTTGCGTGTCGACGTGCTGGCAGCCGCGCTCGATGCAGCGCGCGTGGCCGAGCCCGATCTGCCGGCGATCGCGCTGACCCCGCGCGGGCGGCCGCTGACGCAGTCCCGTGTGCGCGCGCTGGCCGCGGGGCCGGGTGTCGCGCTGGTGTGCGGGCGGTTCGAGGGGTTCGACGAGCGGTTGTTCCAGGCGCGCGCGGTCGAGGAGGTCTCGATCGGCGACTATGTGCTTTCGGGCGGCGAGCTTGCGGCGATGGTTCTGATCGATGCGTGCGTGCGGCTGTTGCCCGGCGTGATGGGCGCGCAAGCCAGCGGCACCGAGGAAAGCCACGAGGCGGGCCTGCTGGAATACCCGCATTACACGCGCCCGCAACAGTTCGAGGGGCTGGACATTCCGCCCGTTTTGCTGTCTGGCGATCACGCACGGATCGCCGCCTGGCGAGCCGCACAAGCTGTTGTCGATACTAAAGCACGCCGCCCGGACTTGATCCGGCCGGCCTCTGCGCCGACTGGAGAAAAACCATGAACCTCATTCAGACGCTTGAAGCCGAGCAGATCGCCAAGCTCACCTCCGCGCGCGCCATCCCGCAATTCCGCGCTGGCGACACGCTGCGCGTGGGCGTGAAGGTCATCGAGGGCGACCGCACGCGCGTCCAGAATTACGAGGGCGTTTGCATCGCGCGCTCGAACAAGGGGCTGGGCAGCAGCTTCACCGTCCGCAAGATCAGCTTCGGCGAGGGGGTCGAGCGAGTCTTCCCGCTCTACTCCCCCGTCATCGAGTCGATCACCGTCGTCCGCCGCGGCGACGTGCGCCGCGCGAAGCTCTATTATCTGCGCGGGCGCTCGGGCAAATCGGCCCGCATCGCCGAACTGCGCGACAATCGCGAGACGACTGCCGACAGCGCGGCAGCCTGAGGCTGGCAGCGTTCGGGCCGGGCGAGCGCCACGCGGTCTCGCCATTGAGCCGCGGCTTTCCGCGCTCTACGCGTTCGCGATCGGCGAAGCGACGGAGGCGACGGCGTGGGGTGGACGGTATGGGCGGCGGCGATCGGCATCCTAGCCATGGCGGGCAGCGCCGAGGCGGAGACGCCCGCGCAAGCTGCGCCGCAGCTGACGCTGGAGGCGGTGTTCGGATCGCCCTCGATCTCGGGGCCGACGCCGCGCGCGCTGAAGCTTTCGCCCGACGGCCGCTACGCGACGCTGCTGAAAGCGCGCGCCAATGACCGGACGCGCTTCGATCTGTGGGCGATCGACATAGCGACGGGCCAGGAGCGGATGCTGATCGACAGCGAGAAGCTCAGCTCTGGCGCGGAGATTTCAGAGGCAGAGAAGATGCGGCGCGAGCGGGCGCGGCTTGCGGGCATCAAGGGCATCGTCAGCTATGACTGGGCGCCCGACGGCCGCGCGATTCTGGTGCCGCTCGACGGCGATCTGTGGCTGGCCCCACTCGATGGCGCGCCCAAGCGTCTCACCAACACGCCCGAGACCGAGCTTGACGCCAAGGTCAGCGAAACGGGCCGGTATGTCAGCTTCGTGCGCGGCGGCAATCTGTTCGTGGCCGACACGGTCACCGCCAAGGCCACCCAGCTGACGACGGGTGCCAGCGATACGCTCAGCTGGGGTTCGGCCGAGTTCGTGGCGCAGGAGGAGCTCGACCGCTCGACCGGCCATTGGTGGAGCCCCGACGACCGCCGCATCGCGGTGGCGCGCGTCGACGAGAGCGGCGTCGGCATCGTCCCACGCGCAGCGATCGGTGCCGAGGGCACGCGCGTGTTCAACCAGCGTTACCCTAAGGCTGGCACGCCCAACGCCAAGGTGGACCTGTTTATATTCGCGACCGACGGTTCGGGCCGCGTGCAGGTCGACCTCGGGCCGAACGCGGACATTTATCTGGCGCGCGTCGGCTGGTCGAAGGACGGTCGCACGCTCTATGTCCAGCGGCTCAATCGCGAGCAGACGCGGCTCGACCTGCTCGCGGCCGATCCGTTGACCGGCAGGACGCAGCTGATCCTCAGCGAGACCGCGAAGACGTGGGTCAACCTGCCGTCGGACGGATTCGGCCAGGGCGGCGAGGGCGGGCTGTGGCCGCTGACCGACGGCGGCTTTTTGTGGCTGAGCGAGCGCGACGGCTTCCAGCACCTGTATCGCTGGAAGGCGGGCCGGCTGATCCAGCTGACGAAGGGGCGGTTCGTCGTTTCGAAGGTGGGCGGGGTGGACGAGGCGAACGGGCTCGCGATCGTCGAAGCCAACCGCGACACCCCGCTTGAGCGCCACGTCTATTCCGTCCCGATCGGCCGCGCCGGTGAGATGAAGCGCCTGACCGCCTTGGGTGGCTGGCATTACGCAAATGTCGACCGCGGAGCGCACGCGATGATCGTGCAGCGCGCAACACCGACGCAGCCGCCGCAATCCTATCTGGCGCGCGCCGATGGCAGCCGCGTGCGCTGGATCGAGGAGAACCGGATCGGGCCCGGCCATCCGTTCGCGCCCTATGCCAACCTGCTGACCGAGCCCGAGTTCGGGACATTGCGCGCCGCTGACGGGCAAATGATGCACTGGAAGCTGCTGAAGCCGGCGGGTGCGGGGCCGTTCCCGGTTTATTACCAGGTCTATGGCGGCCCGCACGCGCAGCAGGTGACCCGCGGCTGGGTTTCGCCGTTCGAACGCTGGCTGACGACGCAGGGCTGGGCGGTATTCCAGCTCGACAATCGCGGTTCGGGCAACCGCGGCAAGGCGTTCGAGGATCCGCTTTATCACGCGATGGGCGGAGTGGAGGTGACCGACCAGCTTGCCGCGCTGTCGATGCTGAAGGCGCGCGTCGACGTCAGCGCCGGGCGGATCGTCGTCAGCGGCTGGTCCTACGGCGGCTACATGGCGCTGAAGCTGCTGGAGGCAGCGCCCGGCCAGTTCGCCGGCGGCATCTCGGGCGCGCCGCCGACCGCGTGGGACCTGTATGACACCGCCTATACCGAGCGGTATCTCGGCTCCCCCAACGGAGCGGGCCGCGCGGTCTATGACAAGGCCGACGCGCTGCCCGCTGCGACGACCATCCGCGATCCGCTGCTGGTGATCCACGGGATGAGCGACGACAATGTGGTGTTCGAAAATTCGACGCGGCTGTTCGCGGCGTTGCAGCAGGCGAAGATTCCCTTCGAGATGATGGTGTATCCGGGCCAGACGCACGGCTTCGCCGGGCCGGCGGTCAACATTCACCGTGCCCTCATCATCCGGCGCTTCCTGGCGGAGCGCGAGCAGGCGGCCGCGCACTGAGCGTCGCAAAGGGGGTTCTGCGCAAGGGCTGCGCTTGTATAGGCGTTGGCCATGATTGAACCGATTGGAGGTAGGCGGCGGCGGCGGAGCGGCGGAGGCGCGATCGTGCTGCTCGTGCTCGGAGCGCTGCTGCTGCTGGGCGTGATCGCGCTCGCGGTCCGCACCCCGCCCTACAAGCCGCAGCCCGTCGTCCAAGAGATCGACCGGAATGCGCTTGCGCGGTAGGCGCCGCGCGGCGTTCGGCGTGGCTGCGGCGGGGCTGCTGACTGCGGCCGCGCAGGATGCGCCGCGTTCGATCTTGCCGCCGGGCATGGGGGGCGAGCAGGTGCAGCCGCAGCAGCAGGCGCCGCGCGCGCCCGCACAGCCGCAGCAGCAGCGCCCGGCGCAGCCTGCCTTAGCGCCAGGGCAGGGCGAGCCCGATCAGCCCGCCTCGATCCTGCCGCCGACTTTGGGCGGCGGCCCGGGGCCCGCCGACACGGTTGCGCCCGTTGCGCCGGTGTTCCCGCCCGAGCAGCAGCCGCGCCAGGGCGGGCTGGTGCAGAATCCGCCGCCCGATCCGCTGGTAGCCGCGGCGCCCAGCAACGTCGACCTGTCGCATCACGGGTTGCTCGGCGTCGAGCGCGGTGGTTTGGGCGACGCCGTCTGGGCCGGAACCGATGGCCAGTTCGTCGCGGGTTTGCTGCGCCGTCTCGATGGTCCCGGTGCCAGCCGCTTCGGCAACCAGCTGCTGGCTCGCGCGCTTGCGAGCCGCGCCGCCGCGCCCGCGGGCGCGCGCCCGGCGGATTGGGTTGCGGTTCGGGCCGCCGCGCTCACCAAGGCGGGGTTTGCCGACATGGCGCATGCGATGGTCGCGCCGGTGCCGGTCGATGCCTACACGCCGCCGCTCTATGCCGCAGCGCTGATGGCCAATCTCGGCGTAGGCGACCTCGCCGCCATCTGTCCGCTCGCGCCGACGGGAGCGCAGCTCAGCCGCGCGCCAGTATGGCGGCTGTCGCAGGGCTTCTGCTCGGCATTCGAGAATGACGACATCGGCTCGGCGCGCGCCTTCGATGCGCTGCGCGACGAGAAGGGCGTGTCGGCGTTCGACATCAGCCTCGCCGAATTCGTAGCCTCGCAGCTGGGCGGCGGTCGCGCGGCGAATCTCGCGTGGGAGGAGGCCGACGGTCTCGACCTCTACCGGATCGGGGTGGTCAACGCCGCAGGCGCCGCGGTGCCCGACGAGCTAAGACAGCGCCTACCCGCCGCCGCTGCTGGCTGGACGGTGCGGAGCCCAAGCGCGCCTGACTCAGCGCGCCTCGCCGCTGCCCCGCGTGCGGCCGAGCTGGGCGTGATCGGCGCGACCGAGCTCGCCAGCCTCTACTCGGCCTTCGATGCACGCGGCGATGCCGGCGGCGCAGGCGGCGATGTCCCCGGCCAGCTTCGCGTCGCCTTCGCGGGCGCAGCGCCCGACCGAGTCGGCGCAATGCGCAGGCTGTGGGAGAACGAGGGACTCGGCCGCTATGCAGCCCTGATCCTCACCGCGGAACCCGCGCTGCGGCTGGCGCCGGACCGCCGCTTTGGATCGGATGCAGCCGACCTGATGGAGGCCGCTGCCGCGGGCGGGCGGCTCGACCGCGCGCTCGCCTGGGGCGCGATCGCCAAGGCCGAGGGCTCGGCGACCGAGCAGCGCGGCTGGCCGATCATGGCGATCGCCGACCCCCGGGCCGAGGTAACGCCGTCGCGCTTCGGCGATTGGCTTGACCGCGAGCGCAGCCGGGTCGGCCGCGAGCGTGCCGATCTGCGCGCGCGGCTGCTGCTCGCAGCGCTGATCGGCAGCGGACGCGCAGGCGGGCAGGGCTGGGACGGCCACGTTCGAGAACTGCGGCTGGAGGACCGCCCATCGGCCTGGAGCGGCCGAATACAGCAAGCCGCGGTTGCCGGACGGCGAGGCGAGGTCGTCATTCTGGCCGCAACGGGCCTCGCGGCGCCCGGGTGGCTGAGCGTGCCGCCACAACATTTGAGACATATTGTTGCAACATTGGGCCGAGTGGGATTATCGAGAGACGCACAGCTCATCGCCACCGAGGCCCTTAGCCGCACATGACCGAACCCCTGAGCGACTCGACTGCCATCTCGCTCTTCTTGGACATGCTGTCGTCCGATCAGGGCGCGGCCAAGAATACCCTGCTGGCCTACGGGCGAGACCTGAAGCTTGCGAGCGAAACGCTTGTCGGCAGGCTCGCGAAGGCCGGGGACGAGGAAATTGCCGCGTTGAGCGCCAGTTGGGCAGGGTTGGCGGCAAGTTCGGTAGCACGTAAGGCCTCAGCGCTGCGCCGTTTCTTTGGGTTTCTCGCGGCCGAGGGCCTCCGCACCGACGACCCTAGCCGCAAGCTGCCGCGGCCCGGCGCGGTTCGCCCGCTGCCAAAGACGCTGACCGCAGAGGAAGCCGCCAAGCTCTGCGACACAGCGGAAGCGCAGTTCACCGCTAACCCGAGCGCGCGGACCGCGCGGCTAGTGGCGCTGGTGGAGCTGCTTTACGGATCGGGCCTTCGCGCAAGCGAGGTCGTCTCGCTGGAACGCAGCGCGCTCGATCCGTCGCGTCCCTACGCGATCGTCCGCGGCAAGGGCGGGCGCGAGCGGCTGTCGCCCGTCAGCAACCGCGCGCGCGCCTCTGTGCAGCGTTACGTGTCGTTCCTTGATCCCGGCTCGCCCTACCTGTTCCCCTCGATCCGCGGGCACCTGACCCGAGTGCGGTTGTTCCAGCTGATCAAGGGCTTGGCCGCTGACGCTGGGCTGCCGCCGCAGCGCATCAGCCCGCACGTGCTGCGCCACGCATTTGCAACGCATATGCTTGCGGGCGGCGCCGACCTGCGCTCTCTGCAGACGATCCTGGGCCACGCCGACATTTCCACGACGCAGATCTACACGCACGTCGAAGCCAGCCGCCTGTGCGACGTGGTGAACTCGAAGCATCCGCTCGCCGACAAACGCTAAGCTTCACAGAATCGTCACAGAACAGCAGCGGTAGGCGACATGTCCTGCTGCTGTAAGATCGTTCATTCAACTTCGTTCATCTGTTCTGATACGTGGCGATCCGGGATATTGAAGACGGGGGTTTCGAACATGCGAGCCAATGGTGCTGCCGCAACATGCGTTGCGGCGCTTGCCGCCGCTCTGCCGCTCTCGGCGGGCGCGCTGCCATTCCGGGCGGGTGATCTGATCGTCAGCGTCAGCGGCAATACCGATCCCAGCTTTACGACGCCGGGTCGCAACCAGGCGTCGCCGATCCAGCTGATTGAGCTCAGCACAACCGGCCAGGTCATGGGCACGCTGCTGCTGCCCGAAGTCGATGTGGGCACGAACCACGCCATCTCCGCCGAATATGGCTCATCGTCGGAGCTGCTGCTGCACCGCTCGGTGGACGGCCGCTCGCTCGTGGTCGCTGGCTACGGGGTTGACGCGAAGACCTTCAACAGCGCGGCTCCGGGCGTCTACGGCAACGCCGCGCTCGCGCAGACGACGAGCGTTCCGGGCGGGCAATATACCGCCGTGCCGCGTGAGATCGCGCTCATTCGCGCGAACGGATCGATCGACACCACGACCCAGCTCTACAACGCGTTCAACACGAACAACCCGCGCAGCGTGGCGACCGTCGACGGCAGCAGCTTTTACATCGCGGGGCAGGGTGCTTCGAAGACCGACACCGCAACGCAAGGGGTGTTCACCGTGCAGCGCGGCGTGACGACGAGCGCGCCGACGCAGGTGACGGGCGCGAGCGACTATCGCAGCGTGTCGATCCAGAACGGCACGCTCTACGCATCGCGCGACTGGAACGGGCCGAGCGGCGCTCAGGCGACCGAAATCGACAAATTCGCAACCGCGCTGCCTGCCGGGGCAAGCTCGCCCACGCCGCTGAACGGGATCGGCCCGTCGATCAACCTCAGCACCGCATCGTTTAATGGCGTGAACAACAGTCGCGGTGCAGGCAACAGCACCTATCTTAGCCCCGAAGACTATCTGTTCGTGACGGACGGACAGGGTGATCAGTATCTCTACATCGCCGACAGCGGCAACCCAAAGAACGGCAATCCCGGCAAGGCGGGCGTAGGGGTCGGCGGCCTGCAAAAGTGGAAGCTGGTGGGGAACACCTGGCAATTTCAGTATGTGATCTACCAAAATCTACCCCTGGTTCCGAACTTTACCGGCACCGGCAATAATGCGGTCGCAGCGACGACTGGTACCAGCGGCCTGATCGGTCTGACGGGCGTGGTCGTCGGTAGCAACGTGCAGTTTTACGCGACCAACGCCACGCTTGGCGACCTCGATCAGACCTACGTGTTCAGCGTGTTCGATCCGATCGCGCAGACTGTGCGCGGCGCGGTGCAAGGCAGCGATCTGTTCACGCGGATCTTTACCGCCGCGGGCGGCACCAACGTGCGCGGCATCGCCTTCGCGCCGCAGGTGTCCGCGCCGGGCGCGTTCGTGCTTGGCCTGGCCGGCCTTGCCGCATTGGGCTTGACGCGCCGCCGCCGCTGATACGGAGCTCGGCCGCCGCCGCGGCCGGGACGGCTGGGGCGAGCGCGGCCTCGATCTCGTCCACCGACAGGCTGCGGTGCTGCTGGACCTTGGAGACCTCAGCATCGCACCCGCGGCGAACGCGATGCTGCGGAGTGCGATCCTCGCGCTCACGCCCTCGAGGCCCGGCTATGGCAGCGCGCCCGCACCCATGACGGCGAAGCGATTGGCGCCTTGCTGGCGCGCGGACGCGAGCAGCATCTCTTCCTCCAGCGCGTTGAGCTCCGGCGCCTTGCGGCGGCCGGCGGTCCAAGGGCTGCAAGGAGTGCAAATCGCATCGAAACTGACCGCCCGAGCCGCATGTCGCGGGGCGCATACGGCAGGATCGTTACCTGACAAGCGGGTCAGGACACCGGTCAGTCGAACAGCGAGCTGACGCTCGACTCTTCGGCGATACGGCGCATCGCTTCGGCGAGTAACGGCGCGATCGTCAACACGCGCAGCTTGTTCGCCTGCACGACGGCATCGGGCATATGGATCGAATCGGTGACGACCAGTTCAGTCAGTTTCGATCCTTCGACGCGGGCGACCGCTCCACCCGACAGTACGCCGTGTGTCACATAGGCCACGACGCCCGCCGCGCCCTCGTCCTCCAGCGCGGCTGCCGCGTTGCACAGCGTGCCAGCCGAATCGACGATGTCGTCCACCAGCACGCAGAAGCGCCCGCGGACCGATCCGATCACGTTCATCACTTCGGATTCGCCGGGCCGTTCGCGGCGCTTGTCGACGATCGCGAGTGGCGCGTTGTCCAGGCGCCGCGCGAGCGCGCGCGCGCGCACCACGCCGCCGACATCGGGTGAGACGACCGTGATATCGGGCCGCGGGAAGCGCGCTTGAATGTCCGCCGCCATCACCGGGGCGCCGTAGAGATTGTCAGTCGGAATATCGAAGAAACCCTGAATCTGCCCGGCGTGCAGGTCGACCGACAGCACGCGGTTGGCGCCAGCGATCGTGATGAGATTGGCGACCAGCTTGGCGCTGATCGGCGTGCGCGGCCCGGGTTTCCGGTCCTGCCGCGCATAGCCGAAATAGGGGATGACCGCGGTGATCCGCTTCGCCGAAGCGCGCCGCAGCGCATCGATGCAGATCAGCAGTTCCATCAGATTGTCGTTCGCGGGCGCCGACGTCGACTGCACCACGAACACGTCCTCGCCGCGGACATTCTCGTGGATTTCCACGAACACTTCCTCGTCAGCGAAGCGCCGCACGCTCGCTTTGGTGAGATGAAGGCCGAGATAGTGGCAGATGTCCTGCGCCAAGGGCAGGTTCGAGTTACCGGCGAGGACTTTCATTGCACCCCTGGCTGAAGCTCTCCGGCCCGCGGTTGTAGCGACGCGAGCGAGGGGGGCAAGGCGCAGCGATTGCGGGTGGCCATAGCGTGCCTAGATGTGTCGCGATGGCCACCGATTCAGCGACGGGCGCCAGCGCCGATCCAACTCCGCCGCTGCCGCTGCCGCTCAGCGAAGCGCCAGGCGCCGCACTCGCGCTGGCGCTTGTGGCGTTGTTCGTCGCGCGGATCGTCTGGGG
Organism: Sphingomonadaceae bacterium; assembly: GCA_032249695.1. Taxonomy (GTDB): domain Bacteria; phylum Pseudomonadota; class Alphaproteobacteria; order Sphingomonadales; family Sphingomonadaceae; genus JAVVHE01. The sequence goes on from JAVVHE010000006.1 coordinate 34,119, forward strand.
CGTCGGCGACGACTGGGGGCTGTCCGCGCTCGCGCTACGTCGGGGCGCGTGGTGGACGCTGCTCGCCCACATGCTTGTGCACGGCGGCATCCTCCACATCGCGATGAACGGAGCTGCGCTCGCCGGAGTGGGCGCGGCGTTGACGCCGTTTCTGGGCCGGGGCGGCGAGCGCTGGGCGCGCTTCGGGGCGCTGTTCCTGGGCAGTGGGCTGGCGGGTGCAACACTGTTCCTGGCGTTCAACCCGCACGGGGCGGTGCCGATGGTCGGAGCCTCCGGCGCAATCTACGGCCTGCTCGGCGTGCTGCTGCGCGCACGCGTCGGCGGCGGGCGCCAGCCGCTGTGGTCGCCCCGCATGGGCCGCGCGATCTTGGGCCTGGTGCAACAGAATGTGGTGCTGATCCTGATCCTTGCGGTGCCCGCGTTCCTCGGCGGCTCTGCGGTCGGCCTCGCGTGGGAGGCGCATCTGGGCGGCCTGCTGTTCGGCCTGCTGGCAGGGCCGTGGTTCTTCGCACGGAAACTGCCCTAAGGGGCCTTCGCGCATCCAATCCGGCGAGCCTGAGTTGGGACGCCGCCCGATCACATGTCGCTCCCCCGGCCTTGCCCACCCGACGGCTGCGCACGCGCACGCCCCTCGGCGCTGCCGTCGAACGGAGCGCGAGCCGTGGGCAGCGGCAGGCTCTCCCAGCCGCCGCCCAGCGCGCGGAACAGAGCGACCTGGTTTTGCGCCACCTGCGCGCGCGATTGCGCCAGCGCCGCCTCGGCCTGCACGAGCGTCCGCTCGGCGTCGAGCACGATCAGGAAGCTGTCCAGCCCCTCGCGGTTGCGCGTGCGGCTGAGTTCGGCGGCTTTCTGCGCCGCGTCGCGCGCTGCGGCGAGCGCGCGTGCGCGGTCGACCTCGCGGCCGAGTGCGTTGATCGCGGTCTCGGTCTCCTGCAGCGCAGCAAGTACGGCCGCGTCGAACCGGCTAAGGCTTGCTGCCGCCGCGCCCTGCGCCGCGCGGATGCGCCCGCGCGCCAGCGCCTGGTTCGGAAAGCTGAACGACAGCAGCGGCCCGAGCGAAAAGTTGAGCGCGTTCGAGTTGAAGAGCCCGGTGAAGCTCAGCGCCTGCGCGCCCACCGACGCGCCGAGGCTGATCTGCGGGTAGAGCGCCGCGGTCTCCACGCCGATGCGCGCGGTATTGGCAGCCAGCTGACGCTCGGCCGCGCGCACGTCGGGCCGCCGTCGCAGCAGTGCCGCGCCATCGCCCACGGGGACTGGCCGATCGAGCTGAGGCGTCACGGTGCACGCCGCAGCTGGCGCGGGCAGCTCGGCCGGGGCCCGCCCGGTCAGCCGAGCGAGGGCATAGACGGCGGCCGACTGGCTGGCCTCGAACTGCGGCACCGTCGCGCGCTGCTGCTCGACGAGTGCGCGGTAGCGCTCCAGGTCGAGCCGTGTGCCGCGCCCGGCGTCGAACGTGCGCCGCGTAAGGTCGTAGCCGCGCTGCAGCAGATCGAGCGTCCTCAGCGCCACGGCCCGCTGCTCGGCCGCCGAGCAGGCCTGCGCGTAAGCCTGCGCGACATCCGCGGCGACTGTGGCGCGCGCGGCGTCAACCAGCGCGGCCTGCGCGCCAAGGTCGCCGCGCGCGGCCTCGTTCAGGCGCCGAACGCGGCCGAACAGATCAAGCTCGTAGCCGACGCTGAAGCTTTCGGAGAAGAAACTGCGATCGGCGCCGCCGCTGAGAAATCCCGATCCCGGCGCGGTGAACACCGCGGCGCGGCCATAGCTATATTGCGAGCCGAGCGTGGTCGTCGGCAGCCGGGCGGACCGAGCTTGCGCCAAGAGGCCGCGCGCCTGATCGAGATTGGCGACCGCGACGCGTATATCGGCATTGGCAGCGAGCGCGTCGGCCACCAGCCCGTCGAGCACCGGATCGCGGAACAGCCGCCACCACGGACCCTCCGGTCCGCCTGCGAGCGCGCCGCCCGGCACCGCCACGCCAGCGGGTTCGCCAGCGACAGCCGCACCCGAGCCGATTGCCGTGCCGCTGGAGCGCGGCGGTGTCACCCGGTCGGATATCGTTCCGAGCGTCGTGCCCGCGCTGCCCGGCGCCTGCGTCCCGGCCGTCACCGGCGCATTCGCAGCCTCGCGGAACCCGCCCGCCGCGGCGGCGGGCGTCGTCGGCGGCTTGTAGTTCGGCCCGACAGTGCATGATGCCAGCAGCAGCGCACCCGCCGCCAGCGCCACACTGCAGGCGGTCCGCACCGCGGTGAAGCCCCGCAAGCGCTACTCGGCCGCTTGCGGCGCGTCGGCGCCACGCCGTGTGGCGCCGCCCCGCCCGCGGCTGAACCACTCGGCGAGCGAGCGGGTCAGCACGTAAAAGACTGGCGTGAACAGAAGGCCGAACAGGGTCACGCCGATCATGCCGAACAGCACCGCGGTGCCCAGCGCCTGCCGCATCTCAGCGCCCGCGCCGGTCGCGATCGCCAGCGGCACCACGCCGAAAATGAACGCGAAACTGGTCATCAGGATCGGTCGCAAGCGCTCGCGCGCCGCATTCGCCGCGGCCTCCCAGCGGTCCATGCCCTGCTCGTCCTCGCCCTGCCGCGCAAACTCGACGATCAGGATGGCGTTCTTCGCAGCCAGCCCGACGAGCACCACCAGACCGATCTGCGTCAGAATATTATTGTCCATTCCCCGCAGATTGACGCCCACAATCGCAGCCAACAGACACATAGGCACAATCAGGATGACCGCCAGCGGCAGCGTCAGGCTCTCATATTGCGCGCTGAGCAGCAGGAACACGAACACCACCGCCATCGCGAACACGATCACCGCGGTATTGCCCGCCGCGCGCTGCTGGTAGGCGAGCTCGGTCCACTCCCAGCCGAAGCCGCGGCCCAGCCCGGCACCGATCTGTTCCATCGCCGTCAACGCCTGTCCCGAGCTGTAGCCGGGCTTGGCTTCCCCCTGGATCTCGGCCGCCGGATACAGATTATAGCGGACGACGCGATACGGGCCGGTGTCGGTGCGGAGCGTCATCACGCTCGCCAGCGGAACCATCGCGCCCGAAGATGAGCGGACCTTCAGATTGCCGATGTCCGCCTGCGTCAGCCGGAACGGGTCGTCGGCCTGCGCGGTGACCTGGTAAGTGCGGCCGAACAGGTTGAAGTCATTCACATAGGCGCCGCCCAGATAAATACCGAGCGTCTGGAAGATGTCCGTCAAGCTGACACCCAGATAATAGGCCTTCTCGCGGTCGATATCGGCATAGAGGCGGGGCGTGCGCGTCTCGTTGAGCGTGAAGACGCGCGTCAGTTCTGGACGCGCATTCGCCTGGCCGATGACGGACTGCGCCGCTTGGTCGAGCGCCTTGTAGCCAGCGCCGTTGCGGTCCTCCAGGATCATCTTGAACCCGCCGCCCGTGCCGATGCCGCGCACGGGCGGCGGCGGGATCACCAGCGTGAAGGCTTGCAGCTTCTTGTTCACCAGCCCGCTGATCGTGCCGACGAGTTCGGGCGCGCTGAGACCCTTGCCTTCGCGGTTCTTGAAGTCGTCCAGCGTGGTGAAAATCGTGGCGGCATTCGGGGCATTGGCGAAAGTTGCGCCGTTGAAGCCGGTGAACATCACCGTGTGGATGACGCCCTTCACCTTCAGCAGGTCGGCGTTGAGCTCGCGCGCGAACTGGTCCGAGCGTGCGAGGCTGGAGCCCGGCGGCAGGTTGATCGCAACGATCAAATACCCCTGGTCCTGTGCCGGGATGAACCCGGCCGGGGTCGCCGCGAACCGCCACGCCGCCAGCGCGATCAGGCCCAGATAGACGAGGATCACCGGAAGCGGGCGGCGGACGAGCTTCTGCGTGGTGCGGCTATAGCGGTTGGACAGCCGATCGAACCCGCGGTTGAACGCGCCCGCCGCGCGGCCGACCAGCCCGCGCTCGCCTTCGGGATCCTTCTGGCGCAGCAACAGCGCTGCGAGCGCGGGCGACAGCGTCAGGCTGACGAGCAGCGAAAACAGCGTCGCGGTCGCGATCGTCACCGCAAACTGCCGGTAGAACTGGCCCGAAATGCCCGTGATGAACGCGGTGGGCAGGAACACCGCCACCAGTACCAGCGCGATCGCAACCAGCGCGGCGCCAACCTCGTCCATCGATCGGATCGCCGCCTCGCGCGGCGCCATCCCCTCCTCGATGTGGCGTTCGCAGTTTTCGACGACAACGATCGCGTCGTCGACCACGATCCCGATCGCCAGAACCAACCCGAAGAGCGACAGGTTATTGAGGCTGTAGCCGAGCCCTGCGAGCACCGCCATCGTGCCGATCAGGCTGACCGGGATGGCGATCACCGGGATGACCGCCGCCCGCCAGCTCTGCAGGAAAACGATCACGACAAGCGTCACCAGGATGACGGCTTCCAGCAGCGTCTGCTGCACCGCGTCGATCGACGCGCGGACAAACGCCGTCGGATTATAGACGATCCTGTAGTCCAGCCCGGGCGGGAAGCTTTTCTTCGCTTCCTCCATCGTTCGGATGACATCGTCGGCTGCGGCGAGCGCGTTCGATCCGGGTCGCTGGAACACCAGCACCGCGCCCGCGACCTTGCCGTCCAGATAGCTGTTGGTGCGGTAATCCTGCGCGCCGAGTTCCACGCGCGCCACGTCCTTCACGCGGACGATGCGCCCGTCGAGGTCGCTGCGGATCACGACGTCGGCGAATTGCTGCGCATTCGTCAGCCGCCCGAGCGTCTGGATGTTGAGCTCGAAGGCTCGTGCTCCCGCGCTGAACGGCGGCTGCCCGATCGCACCCGCGGCGACCTGCACGTTCTGCGCCTGAAGCGCTGCGACGACCTCACCCGCGTTGATGCCGTTCGCGGCTGCGCGATCGGGATCGATCCAGACGCGCATGCCATAATCGCGCGCACCGAAGATGCGCACATCGCCCACGCCGCCGAGGCGGGCGATGCGGTCCTGAATCTGCAGCGTGATGTAGTTCGAGATATATTGCTGATTCAGGCTGCCGTCGGGCGAGATCAGGTGGATCACCATCAGGAAGTCCGGCGAGTTCTTGCGCGTGGTGACGCCCAGCCGCTGCACCACATCGGGCAGGCGCGGCAGCGCGGTTGCGACGCGGTTCTGCACCAGCACCTGCGCGGTATCGAGGTTGGTGCCGATCTGGAACGTAACGGTGATCGTCACCCGCCCGTCGGCGGTCGATGCGCTGCTGAGATACAGCATGTTGTCGACGCCGTTGATCTGCTGCTCGATCGGAGCAGCGACGGTCTCGGCAATCGTCTCGGCCGACGCGCCCGGATAAGTTGCAGTGACAGAAATGGTGGGCGGAACAATCTCGGGATATTGCGCGACCGGCAACGTGAAATAGGCAAACAGGCCGATGATCGTGATGAGGATCGAGACGACCGCAGCGAATATCGGGCGGCTGATGAAAAAGCGGCTGATGCCCACGCTGCGGTCCTTAGCGCGCGAACGTCGCTTCGGGCGAGGTGGGCGGCGCGTAGGCCGCGGCCTCCTGCGCACCCGAGCCAGCGCCGGTCTGCGGCTGCTTCAGCTGCGTCAGGATCGGCGAAACCTTCCGGCCCGGCTGCGCCAGCATGAAGCCATCGACGACCACGCGGTCGCCGGGCCGCAGCCCCTCGCGGATCACGCGCAAGCCGCCGATGATCGGGCCGGGCGTCACCACGCGCGCCTGCACCGTGCCATCGGAGCCGACGACGAGCACCGCCTGGCGGCTCTGATCGGTCTGGATGGCCTCGTCGGGGATCAGCAGCGCCTGATAGCGGCCCGATCCGAGCAGCCGCAGCCGCCCGAACATGCCCGGCGTCAGGAACCCCCCGGGGTTATCGACGATCGCACGGCCGCGGATCGTTCCGGTGCCCTGGTTGATCGCGTTATCGACGAAATTCATCCGGCCCTTGATGCGATAGCTGGGCTCGTCCTGAAGCCGAATCTCTACGGGATTGGCGAAGTTGCGAGACGATGGCCGCGTGCCCGCCTGATTGGCGCGCGCATACTTCAGATATAGCGCCTCCGACCCGTCAAACACGAAGTAGATCGGGTCGGTGCTGACGATCGTCGTCAACAGCGTGCCGCTGCCCGGCGCGGGCGCACCAGTCGACGTGGCCGATTGCGTACCCGCAGAACCGCCATTGCCGCTGACGAGATTGCCGAGGTCGACGCGCCGATCCGATACGCGCCCGGTGATCGGCGCGCGGATCTGCGTGAACTCAACGTTCAGCGCGGCGGCGCGGATGTCGGCCTCGGCAGCGTTGAGATCTGCCTGTGCGGTGACGACCGCCGCGGCGCGCTGGTCATATTCCTCGCGGCTGATCGCCTCCGCCGACAGCAGCCGCTTGGCCCGATCGAGCTGTGTCCGCGCGAGAGCGAGGTTCGCGCGCGCCCGCTGCGATTGGGCGCGGGCCTGGGCGAGCGTCGCCTGGTATGGCCGCGGATCGATCACGAATAGCAGCTGGCCCGCGCGGACCGTGTCGCCGTCCTTGAACGCGATGCGCTGGAGGTAACCCGTCACCCGCGGCCGGACCTCAACCGTCTTCACCGCCTGGAACCGCCCCACGAAATCATCCCAATCGACGAGCGTATCGACGAGCGGCTGCGCGACCTTGACCGGCGGCGGGCCCGGCGGCGGGCCCTTGGCTTTCTCGGCATCGCCACGGCTGCACGACGCGGCGATCAGCGCGATGGCGGCAAGTTGGACGGCATGGGAACCCCGCACGCTTGGTTGCATAGCGCAATGGACTGATCTTCGGGAAGGGCGATCTGATTACGTCCGCATGGCACTGGCAGCCGTTTCCGCAGGCCCGAATTGCCCGATCGTGCGAGGCGGGGTGACGCGTTCCCAGCGCGCGCCTAATCCTGCACCCCGTGATGCTTCCCGTCCCGCCATGTTAGCAGCCGCTCTCGGCCTGGGTGTGCTGCTCGCAGGGTTTCTGTTGCGGCTGAATGCGCTCGCCGTTGTCGCCGTGGCCGCGGTTGCAGCGGGGCTTGGCGCGGGGATGGCTCCGCTTGCGATCGTCGATGCGATCGGCCACGCTTGGAATGCCAACCGCGCGGTTTCGGTGAGCTATGTCGTGCTGCCGGTGATCGGGCTCGTGGAGCGCGCGGGCCTGCGCCAGCGCGCGGCAGGGCTGGTCGCCGGGTTGCGCGGCCTGACGGTGGGCCGGCTGCTGATCGCCTATCTTGCGCTCCGGCAGACGAGCGCCGCGATCGGCCTGGATGCGATTGCAGGCCCGGCGCAGACGGTGCGCCCGCTGCTCGCGCCGATGGCCGAGGCTGCGGCGCGAGCCGACGATCCCGCGGCGCGCGCCGAGGTGCGCGCGCTGGCGCAGGCCACCGACAGCGTGGGGCGGTTCTTCGGCGAGGATATCTTCATCGCCATGAGTTCGGTGCTGCTGATCCTGGGCGTGCTGAAAGGCTTCGGCATCGCTGCCGAGCCGCTGAGCGTATCGGTCTGGGCGATCCCAACCGCCGTCGCGGCGTTCGCGATTCACGGGTTCAGGCTGTGGCGCTTTGACCGGCGGAGCGCGCGGCCGTGATCGAGCAGGGCCTGCTGTTCGTGCTGGCTGGCGCGGTGTTCCTGGCGTTCGCGGCCGTGGCTGCCGTCGATCGCCGCTATGGCGCTGCGCTGTTCTGGGGGCTGATCGCGCTCGGGTTTCTGGCGGGTGATCGGCTGGGCGATCGGGCGAACGGCGTCCTTGCGCTGACGCTCGCCGTGCTCGCGGGGAGCGGGGCGTTGCGGCGCTCGCTGGCGGGGCCGACCGATGACGCCTCGGCGCTGGGGGCTGTGGGGGAGCCGTCCCTGCCCTCTCCCGCCCACCCGACGCAGCCCGCCGCTCGGCCGCCCTCTCCCGCTGCGGGGGAGAGCGCACGCTCTGTCCCTCCGGGTCCGGCCGTGGCGGGCTGGCGGCTGTTCGGGCCGGTGCTGATCGTGCCAGCGGTCACTCTCATCGGCACGCTCGTGTTCAAGCGGCTGCGCTGGGGCGACGCCCCGCTCGTTGCGCCCGCGCAGGAAACGCTCGTCGCCCTCGGCCTTGCCGCGGTGACCGCGCTCGCAGCCGCGCTGTGCTGGCTACGCGCGCGGCCGGTCGTCGCTGCGCGGGCTGGCGAGGGGATCATGGACGCCGTCGGCTGGGCGGCGGCGCTGCCGCAGTGGCTCGCGGCGCTCGGAGCGGTGCTGGCGCTGGCGGGCGTCGGCCGGGCGATCGGCGACGCGCTCGGCCCGCTCCTCCCCGAAGGCGCCCGCCTCGCCGCCGTTCTGGTGTTCGGGCTGGGCATGGCGCTGCTGACGGTGGCGTTCGGCAACGCGTTTGCGGCCTTCCCCGTGATGATGGCCGCCGTCGGCTACCCCTTCCTCATCGTGCGGCTGGGCGGCGATCCGGCGGTGATCGGCGCTGTCGGCATGCTCTGCGGGTTCTGCGGCACGCTCGTCACCCCGATGGCTGCCAATTTCAATATCGTGCCCGCAGCGCTGCTCGATCTGCCGCGCTATGCCGTCATCCGCGCGCAGTGGCCGACCGCTGTGCCGCTGCTCGCGGTCAACCTCGCGATCCTCTATGCGGCTGCCTTCCGATGATCGAAGCCGACCTTGCAGCCCGCCTCGCCCGCATCGCGCTGGGCCATGTGACGCGCGAATATCCGGCCAAGCTCGATCACGTGCTCGCCCGCCCGGGCGATGTCGCCAGCCCGCGCGCGCTGCATCCGGCCTTTTACGGCAGTTTCGACTGGCATAGCTGCGTTCACGGCTGGTGGCTGCTGCTGACGGTTCTGCGTCTCCATCCAAACCTGATCGAGGCCGAGGAGATCGCGCTGCTCGCCGGGCGCGTGCTGACCGATGAGGCCATCGCCGGTGAGGTCGCCTATCTCGACCGGCCCGAATCCGCGGGTTTCGAGCGGCCGTATGGCTGGGCCTGGGCGCTCGCGCTGCATCACGAGGCCCAGCGCCATGCCGATCGTCCGTGGGGCGGCACACTCTATGCTCTGGCCCACGCCTTTGCCGAGCGCCTGCGCGAATATCTGCCCAAGCTGACCTACCCGATCCGCGTCGGCATCCATACGAACACCGCGTTTTCGCTGACGTTGTCGCTGAGCTGGGCCGAGGCGAACGCGCCCGACCTGGCCGACATGATCCGCCTGCGCTCGATCGAGTGGTTCGAAACCGATCGCGACGCTCCCGCCTGGGAGCCCGGCGGCGACGAGTTCCTGTCGGCGACGCTGTGCGAGGCCGTGCTGATGAGCCGCGTGCTCGAGCCCGCGCGCTTCGGCCCGTGGTTTGCCGGTTTTCTGCCGCGCGCTGTCCTTGGCGAGCCCGAGACGCTGTTCACCCCAGCGATCGTTTCCGACCGCGAGGACGGCAAGATCGCGCATCTCGATGGCCTCAATCTCAGCCGCGCGTGGGCGTGGCGCGCTTTGACCGACCACCTCCCCACCGATCTCCGCCCGCGCGCGCGCGCGACGGCGCAAGCGCACGAAGCCTCCGCGCTGCCGCACCTGACGGACTCCTATGCCGGCGAGCACTGGCTGGCCACCTACGCGCTGATGGCCGCGCTTGGATCGGAATGCTGAGCCGGCGGGCGCGAAGGTCCTGAAGGTCGCGAAGGTCGCGAAGCGCCGCACGCGGAGGTGGTGGCGGAAGGGGAGGCAAGCCGGGCACTGCGGCGTCAGCGGCCGGGTTGTAACCGATCTGGTTCAGATTGTCAAGGCCGGCATAGCCAGGGTTAGCTAAAGCGTTCAATTTGCTGGGGCTTTTCTGCTCTGCCTAGCGTGTGTGACTCGTGGCAGCATGGCTGCGCCGCCCGGCGCGCGAGCGTTCCAGTCTGCCGAAGCCTTGCCACCGCCACGGATTTCGGGGTGCGGGATCGGGCGTGGATTGGCTGGAACCCGCACGGAAGTGTCGGAGTTCGCGCGCGTCTGACGCAGACCCGCCGTCTTTTTCCGCGCGCGCCCGAACGGGCGGGACCGGTGTTGAAGGCCACGATCAGCTGGACGCAATCGACCCGCGCGGGGCGCGGCTCCGCCGTTCCTCAGGCGGCCCCGCGCTCTCAGCGACCGCCGACCGGCTCTGCTCTGCCGCGTTGATAGTCGCGGACCGGCACGGGCTTCGAGCAGCCGTTTTCGCGTTTCAGCACCGCGAAGAGCGCGGTTGCCTGCGGCTCGTCGGTCAGCGGGTGCGGGCGCGCGCCACGGGGGCTGGCGGTGTGGGACAGCGCGGATTCCTGGCAGGCCGGGTTGATCTTGGGCGACAGCGGCGCAGGGTGCGGCGCAGCAGTCGCGGCGGTCAGCGCCGACAGCGCGATGAGGGCAACGGCCATGGCTCGCATCGGACGTCCTCCTGGGGGCTGAAGACTACAGGTTCGCGGTGGGCGCGGCCAGACCGGGCCGGACCGATTGGGACCGGACGGCGCCGTGCGGCGGCGAACGCCGGGCCTCCGCGCCGACGCCAGACGGGCCGCCCGTGCGGACGCCGCTCCGCCCGCGCCGGCGACAAAACGCTAGGCGGCCGCCACCCGCGCGCGGTGCCCGGCCAGCGCCCAATGCGCCAGCGCCACGGTCGCGGCGACGAGCAGCGCCGCGCAGGCCTGGTGCATCACGCCAAGCGCGACGGGGACGTTGTGGACGAGCGTCAGCACGCCCAGCGCGAACTGCACGATGACCGCAGCCGCCAGCGCGCCTGCACGCCACCCCGCGCCAGCCGCGCTCGCGCGCGCTGCGAGCCACAGCGCCGAACCCGCCACGAAGAGCGCCAGCGTGCGGTGGACGAACTGCACCGTCACGGGGTTGTAGACCGCGTCGGCAAGCCCGCCCAGTGCGCCGATCTCAACCGGCACCAGCCCGCCGCCCATCAGCGGCCAGGTGGTGTAGAGATGCCCCGCGCGCAGCCCCGCGGTGAACGCGCCGAACAGGATCTGCACGGCCAGCAGCGCGGCGAACGCCAGGCAGGCGCGCGCGAGTGGCGTGGCCTCTCGCGCCCCACGGGCACCGCCGCCCGCACGCGGGGGCGGGGCAGACGCCGAGCGCCGGGTCGTGTCGCCCACTTGCGCACGCTGGAGCAGGGCACGCCGCGCCAGCGGCCGCCGAGCGGCAGCGCTGCGCAGATCGAGCGCGGTCCACAGCAACGCTGCCAGCAGCGTCAGCGCGAAGGACAGGTGCAGCGCCAGCCGGATGTGGCTGACATTGACGCGGCCGCCTTCCAGCCCGCTCATCACCATCCACCAGCCGACCGTCCCCTGCAGCCCGCCCAGCGCGAGCAGCAGCACCAGCCGCCCGGTGAAGCCCTTCGGAATGCGGCGGGTGACGGCGAACACAATGAGCGGCAGCGCGAAGGTAAGCCCGATGACGCGGCCGAGCAGGCGGTGAAACCATTCCCAGAAGAAGATCCATTGATATTCGCCGAGGCTCATGCCGCGGTTCATCAGCTGATATTGCGGAGACTGCCGGTAGAGCGCGAACTGCTGCTCCCACGCGGCGTGGCCGATCGGCGGCATGGCGCCGGTGAACGGCTCCCACCGCGTGATCGACAGGCCCGATTCGGTCAGCCGCGTGATCCCGCCGACGATCACCATCAGGAACACGAGGCCCGCAACGCCAAGCAGCCAGTTCGACACCAGCACGGGCGCTGCGCGGCTGCGCGCGGCGGGGCGGGTGCGGATGTCTGCTGCGAGCGTGGCCATGGCGGCGCGCATTTAGGCCGCGTGCGACTGCGCTGCCAGACGCAGCGGGGCCGCAGGGCGATCCGCGGCCGCCGGGCCGGCGGGGCTTCACTTCCGCCCATGCCGAGGGAGTGGGGAGACGGCAGCCGACTGCGAGCGGCACGATGCGGATCCGCGTCCGGGCGCCGGATCCGGGGGGGTCGTGCCCGCCCGGCTCGGGGACGCGGCGCTGGCGGTGGGAGCGCGGCGGATCGCTGCGCCGGGAGTTTCGGTGCAGCTCGGATTGCGGCAGGTGATATTATCACCTAAGTTTGGCCGCGTGCAGTCAGCCCTCGATCGCCTCGCAGCCGGACTGTCGGCGCTGTGCGTCGTGCACTGCCTTGTCGGTGTCGCTGCGATCGCTGCGCTCGCCCCGCTCGCGCCGATGCTGGGCCACCGGGTGCATCTGATCGGCTTCGCGGTCGCGATGCCGCTCGCTGCACTGGCGCTGGCTCGCGGCTATCGCGGGCATGGGCGTCGCGGCCCGCTGGCGCTGGGCGCGGCTGGGCTGACGCTGATGGCGCTGGGGCTGGCGCTGGGCCATGCCGACCCGGCCGAGTTCGCGCTGACGGCGAGCGGCGCCGGTGCGCTCGCAACCGCGCATGTGCTCAACCTGCGCTGGGCATCGCGCGCGCACTGACCCGTTGCGCGCAGGCGCCGCGCCGCACAGATATCCACCGATGCAGGATCGCTATGGCCACACGCTTGCAGGCGAGGCGCTGGAGCAGTCCGCGCAGCGCGTGCTGGAAGCCGCGGGCGAGCAGTGGACGCCGCTGAGGCGCGCGGTGTTCGCAGTGCTTGCCGCCGAGCCGCGCCCGGCCAGCGCCTACGACATCGCCGACTTGGTCGGCCGAGCCGAGGGGCGCCGCATCGCGGCGAACAGCATTTACCGCATCCTCGATCTGTTCGTGGCCGAAAACCTCGCCCGGCGCGTCGAGAGCCGCAACGCGTATCTTGTCAACAACCACCCCGGCTGCCGCCACGATTGCATCTTCCTTGTCTGCGACGGGTGCGGAGACACGCGGCATCTGGACGACGACAGTCTGGGAAACGCGCTGCGCCGCGCGGCGCAGACATCGGGATTTGCGCCGACGCGGCCGGTCATCGAAGTGCGCGGGCAATGCGCGTCGTGCGCTTCGGCCTAAGGGCTGCGGGCGTGCTGTGTCCTCACCGCAACGCGGCATTCATCGACAACCCACCCGCCAGCCGCTAGGCTCGTGACCTTCAATCCGCTTTCTTCGACCGGGATTTCCGCGTGACGCCAGCCACTCCGCTTCTCGATACGGTTCGTATACCCGCCGATCTCCGGAAGCTCCGCCCCGATCAGCTGCGCCAGCTGTCGGACGAGCTGCGGCAGGAGCTGATCTCGGCCGTCAGCGTGACGGGCGGGCATTTCGGTGCGTCGCTGGGCGTCGTCGAGCTGACGGTTGCGGTCCACTATGTGTTCAACACGCCCGACGACAAGCTGATCTGGGACGTCGGCCATCAGGCCTATCCGCACAAGATCCTGACCGGACGCCGCGACCGCATCCGGACGATCCGCAGCGGCGGGGGCCTGAGCGGCTTCACGCGCCGCAGCGAGAGCGAATATGATCCGTTCGGCGCGGCGCACAGCTCCACCTCGATCTCGGCGGGCATCGGCTTTGCGGTTGCAAACAAGATGCAGCGCCAGCCCGGCAAGGCGATCGCGGTCATCGGCGACGGCGCGATGAGCGCGGGCATGGCGTACGAAGCCATGAACAACGCGCAGGAGGCGGGCAACCGGCTGGTCGTCATCCTGAACGACAACGATATGTCGATCGCGCCGCCGGTCGGCGGCCTGTCGAACTATCTGGCGCGGCTGCTGTCATCGAACAGCTTCCTGTCGCTCCGGCGCGAGGGCAAGTCGATCGCCAAGCACCTGCCGCGCCGCCTGCAGATCGCAGCCAAGCGCGCCGAGGAATATGCGCGCGGACTGGTGACCGGCGGCACGCTGTTCGAGGAGCTGGGCTTCTATTATGTCGGCCCTGTCGACGGCCATAATATCGAGGATCTGGTGACAATCCTTGAAAACGTGCGCGACGCCGAGGACGGACCGATCCTTGTGCACGCGATCACCAAGAAGGGCCACGGCTACGCTCCCGCCGAAGCGACGGCGGACAAGTATCACGCGGTCGCGAAGTTCGACGTGGTGACCGGCGCGCAGCACAAGTCCAAGCCCGCCGCTCCGAGCTATACCGGCGTCTTCGCCGAAGCGCTGATCGCCGAGGCGCGGCGCGACGACCGGATCGTCGCGATCACCGCCGCGATGCCCAGCGGCACCGGCCTCGACAAGTTCGGCCAGGCCTTCCCCGACCGCATGTTTGATGTCGGCATCGCCGAGCAGCATGCGGTGACGTTTGCTGCCGGCCTCGCGGCCCAGGGCATGCGGCCGTTCGCGACGATCTATTCCACCTTCCTGCAGCGCGCCTACGACCAGGTGGTGCACGATGTGTGCATCCAGAACCTGCCGGTGCGCTTTGCGATCGACCGAGCGGGGCTGGTCGGTGCCGACGGCGCGACGCACGCTGGTTCGTTCGATGTCGCCTATCTGGCGACGCTGCCCAACATGGTGGTGATGGCCGCCGCCGACGAGGCGGAGCTGGTCCATATGGTCCACACCGCCGCGATGCACGACGCAGGCCCGATCGCGGTGCGCTATCCGCGCGGCGAGGGCGTGGGCGTCGCGATCCCCGCCGAGCCGCAGCTGCTGGAGATCGGCAAGGGCCGCATTGTCCGCGAGGGCAAGACGGTCGCGATCCTGTCGCTCGGAGCGCGGCTGGCCGAGGCTCTGGCTGCAGCCGAGGAGCTTCAGCGTCACGGCCTGTCGACGACGGTCGCCGACATGCGCTTCGCCAAGCCGATCGACATGGCGCTGGTCCGCCGCCTCGCAGCCACGCACGAGGTGCTGGTGACGGTGGAAGAGGGCGCGATCGGCGGCTTCGGCAGCCACGTGCTGACCTTCGCCTCGGACGAGGGGCTGCTCGACCAGGGCCTGAAGGTCCGCACGCTGCGCCTGCCCGACGTGTTCCAGGAGCATGACAGCCCCGCGAGGCAGTACGCGACCGCCGGGCTGGACGCAGCGGGCATCGTCCGCACCGCGCTCACCGCCCTGCAGCGCAACGACCTGGAGATCGCGGCGACGGCTTGAGCCGGCTCTGGGACCGGAGCTGCCGCCGCTCCACTGCCGGCCGCCGTAGCTACGGTCGACGCGTCAAATCGCTCGCCACCGGCAACGCGTTCCTCACGGCGGCAGCCGCCACGCTGGCGCCCTCCGCGCCACGGGCCTAAACCATCCCGCGTGGACATCTACCTCCCCATCGCGGGCATGAGCGTCAATGCGCTCGTCATGGTGCTGGCGGGCGCGGGGGTGGGGTTTCTGTCGGGCCTGTTCGGCGTGGGCGGCGGCTTTCTGCTGACCCCGTTCCTGATTTTCTATGGCGTGCCGCCCGCGGTCGCGGTCGCAAGCTCGGCGCCGCAGATCACCGGCTCCAGCGTTTCGGCCGTGCTCGCCCACGCGCGGCGCGGCGGGGTCGATTACAAGATGGGGATGGCGCTGGTGGTCGGCGGCTTCATCGGCTCGGCGCTGGGTGCGCGGCTGTTCCGCTGGCTGCAGCAATTGGGCCAGATCGATCTTGCCATCCAGATCGTCTACGTGCTGCTGCTGGGCACGATCGGCACGCTGATGGCGCGCGACAGCCTGCGCACGCTGCGTCAGGCGCGAGCGACGACGGACAAGCCCCGCCCGCTGCGTCGAGCGCACCGGCATATCGGCGTGATCGCTGGTCTGCCCATGCGCATGAAGTTCCCCGCTTCGGGCCTCTATCTCTCGCCGCTCGCGCCGATCATCCTCGGCGCGCTGGTGGGCGTGCTGACGGTCATCATGGGCGTCGGCGGCGGCTTCGTGCTGGTGCCCGCGATGGTCTATCTGCTGGGCATGTCGGCGGGAGTCGTCGTCGGCACGTCGCTGTTGCAGATCGTGTTCGTGACCGCGGTGACGACGCTGTTCCACGCGGTGCAGAGCGGCACCGTCGACATCGTGCTCGCCGCGCTGCTGCTGCTCGGCGGAGTCGTCGGCGCGCAATATGGCGCGCGCGCGGCGCGCAAGCTGCCGGCCGAAAAACTGCGGCTCGGCCTCGCGGTCGTGCTGCTCGCCTTCGCGACGCGGCTGGTGCTGCAACTCACCTACCGCCCCGGCGAGCTGTTCTCGGTCAGCATCGACGAGGGCGCGTGAGGGGACGCGCGGCGCTTGCCGCAGCGTGCGTCGTCACCTCGCCAGCGCTCGCTGCACCCGGCCCACGCCTCTACGCCGATCTCAGCGCACCCAAGATCGAGATCAGCTACGGTTACGCGGGCGCGCGCCTGCTGGTCTATGGCGCGGTGCAGTATCCCGGCGGCAAGCTGCCCGGGGAGAGCCCGAAGATCGCGATCGTCGCGCGCGGGCCCGATCAGCAGGTCACCGTTCGCCGCAAGGAGCGCGTTGCGGGCGTGTGGGTCAACACGCTGTCCGAGCAGTTCGCAACGGCGCCGAGTTTCTATGCGATCGCGACCACCGCCCCGCTGACGGACCTCGTCGATGCGCGCACCGCGGCGGTGTGGGAATTGGGGCTGGGCTTCATCCAGTATTCGCCCTTCGGCTCCGACGATCCGGCAGCGGCCGGCATCTTCCAGCGCGGGCTGATCGATCTGCGCCGCTCGCAGGGCCTGTATCGCGAGGACATCGGCGCGGTGCGCGTCACCGACGACATCATCTACCGAGCCGATCTGTTCGTGCCGCCGTCGGCGCCCGTCGGCGACTATGACGTGACGGTCTATCTCATCCGCGACGGCAAGGTCGTCTCGACCATCGCGCGCAAGCTGAGCGTGGAAAAGACGGGTTTCGAGGCGCGCGTCAGCGATTTCGCCGAGCGCGATGCACTGCTCTACGGGCTGGCAACCGTTGCGCTCGCGGCTGCGGCGGGCTGGATCGCCAGCCTGATCGTGGGCCGCCGCGGCTAGGCCGGGCGGCCCGATCGACAGTCGTTATGCGGGCTTGGCGCCGGGCGTGCCGCATTTGGCGAACTTGCCCTTGGCGTCCTTGCACCGCTTGGCCGGAGCGGCGGCCGCGGGCGGGCATTTGACATACTTGCCCTTGGCGTCGCGGCATGGCGCGGCCCCGGCGGACATGGGCGCGACGAGCGCGAGCGCGAGTGCAGCGAGGATCGTACGGCTCATCATCAATCGGCTCCCGCGTAAGGTGAGCGGTAAACTGCCACACCAGCCAGGATACGCAAGCTTACGACTTAGTAACGCGCTTCGACGAAATAGAGCCCGTCGGGCGGTGCATTGATCCCCAATGCTGCCCGGTCGCGCGCATGGAGCGCGCCCGCCAGGTCGGCCGCGGTCCAAGCGCCGCTGCCGACAAGCTTCAGGCACCCCGTCATCGATCGGACCTGATGATGCAGGAAGCTGCGCGCCGACGCATGGATCAGCACCTCCTCGCCGACACGCTCGACGTCCAGACGGTCCAGCGTCTTCAAGGGAGTGTCAGCCTGGCACTGCACGCTTCGGAAGGTCGTGAAATCGTGGCGGCCGACGAGCAGCCGCGCCGCTTCGTGCATCGCCGCCGCATCGAGTGGGTTCGGCACGCGCCACGCCAGCCCGGCTCCATAGGTCAGCGGCGCGCGGCGATTGACGATCCGGTAGACGTACGAGCGTCCCTTGCAGCTGAAGCGTGCGTGAAAATCCTGATCGGCCGGGTCGCAGCGCAACACCGCCACGGGGTGCGGCCGCAGCCGCGCATTGAGCGCCTCGCCCAGCCGGAAGGCGGTGATCGGCTTGATGACATCGACATGCGCGGTCATCGCGCGCGCGTGAACGCCTGCATCGGTCCGCCCCGCTGCGTGCACCGACGCCGCCTCGCCCGTCACACAAGCCAGCGCGTCCTCGATCGCGCCCTGCACGCTCGGCCCGTGCTCCTGACGCTGCCAGCCCATGAACGGGCGACCGTCATATTCGATTGTGAGCCGGAAACGCTGCACTGCGCGTCAGGGGTCGACGCGCGTGCCGGCGGGCACCGGCCAGCCGCGCAGCAGCTCTGCGGTTCGCATCGCGCGCCCGCCGGGCCGCTGCACCAGCGTCGGCCGCAGCACGCCCGCTCCGCACGCGATGCCCAGCGCATCGTCGATCGTCACACCCGCCTCGCCCGTTCCATCTTCGACGCGAGCGGCGAGCAGCTTCAGCCGCTCCCCGCGAACCGGCACCCACGCGCCCGGCAACGGGTTGAAGGCGCGCACCGCGCGTTCAAGCTCGATCGCGGGGCGCGCTGGATCGAGCCGCGCCTCGGCCTTGTCGATCTTCTCCGCGTAGGTGACGCCGTCGCCGGGCTGCGGCCGCGGAGCGAGCTCGGTCAGCCGCGCGAGCGTCTCCACCATCAGCCGCCCGCCCATCTCGCCCAGTTCGGCGGTCAGCTCGCCCGCGGTCTTGCCCGCGACGGGGGTGGCCCCGCGCAGATAGATCGGCCCGGTATCCAGCCCGCGCTCCATCGCCATGATCGTCACGCCCGTCTCGGCATCCCCCGCCAGGATCGCGCGCTGGATCGGCGCCGCCCCGCGCCAGCGCGGCAGCAGCGAGGCATGGACATTGAGGCAGCCGTGGCGCGGCGCATCGAGCACGGCGCCGGGCAGGATCAGCCCGTAGGCCGCAACCACCCCCGCATCGATGCCGAGCGCCGCCCACTCCGCACGCACCTCGGGCGGCTTGAACGACGGCGGCGTGCGCACGGGGAGCCCCAGCGCTTCGGCGGCGAGCTGGACGGGGCTCGGCTGCTCGCGCTTGCCGCGGTCGGCGGGGCGCGGCGGCTGGGTATAGACCGCGGCGATGTCATGCCCCGCCGCCGCCAGCGCGCGCAGCGTCGGCACCGCGAAGGCGGGCGTGCCCATGAACGCCAGGCGCATCGCGCGGGCCTAGATGCCCAGCCCGTAATCCTTGAAGCTGTGGCCGTGCTCCAGCGGATCCACTCCGCGGCGCGCGCGGTTGCGGACCATGCGATCGTGGAGGCCGATGACGACGCGGCTGGCGGTCTTCACGCACAGGAACGGCGCGACCGCGTGCACGAAACATGCCAGCGCGCCGACGAGCATGTGGCGGCCGAAGCTGGCGGCGGTCGCCATATGTTCGAAATAGCTCTCCCCCACTGATCGGGGGTGTTCGGTGAACAGGCGGCGCAGAGTCGGTTCAGCCATGGCGCTGACGCTACCCCAAGGCGCCCGGCCGCGCTATCGCTTCCGCCGTGGCCTCCCCCGAAATCGAAGCGCTGACGCAGGCGCTGGCACGGCTGCCCGGCCTCGGCCAGCGTTCGGCCCGGCGCGCGGTGCTGCATCTGCTGAAGCGGCGCGAAACCGCGCTCAGCCCGCTCATCCGCGCGCTGACCGAGGTGGAGCGGCGGCTGACCGACTGTTCGATCTGCGGAAACGTCGACACGGCCGACCCCTGCGCGATCTGCGACGACCCGCGCCGCGATGCGTCGCTGCTGTGCGTGACCGAGGAGGTTGCCGACCTGTGGGCGCTGGAGCGCGGGCGGCTGTTTCCGGGCCGCTACCACGTGCTCGGCGGCCGCCTGTCGGCGCTCGATGGCGTCCGGCCAGAGCATCTGCGCATCGACTTGCTGGTGGAGCGAGTCGCAGCGGGCGGGATCGACGAAGTCGTGCTGGCGATGAACGCGACGCTCGAGGGGCAGACGACCGCGCATTATGTCGCCGAGCGGCTGGAGGGGCTGCCCGCCCGAATCACCGCGCTCGCGCACGGCGTGCCGGTGGGCGGCGAGCTCGATTATCTCGACGAAGGAACGCTCGCCCAGGCGATACGCGCGCGACGTGCGGTCGGCTGATCTGTCGGCGGACGATGAAAAGCGTTTAGCGTAATCGTATTCGCTCAGGCGAGGATCGCGTATTTCGGCCGCGGATTCATCTGGTATCCGATGCTTGCCGCTGGCATGGACGTGATCTCTTCCAATTTGAACCGATATTCAGCTTTTCACTTGCGTTGACACAATCCCGCCTTTATTCGGCCCCAATTCGGGCGGGATTGGGAGATGGGGACCGTGAGGGCGTGGGCAATCTGTTGCTTGGTCGCGGGGCTGGCCGCGCTGCCCGCGGCCGCTGAGCAGGCGGAGCCGGCGGCTACAGCGAAGCCCGCTAACGCCTCCAATCCGTCCGAATTCATGCTCAATTCGAAGGCCAGCGAATTGCTGCACGCGCGCTTCCAGGACGAGAAGGACCCGCTGCACCGCCTGTCGATCAAACTCACCGGCCCGCGGACCTATCGGAACAGCAGTTTCTATCTGCCGCGCGCGCAGGGCATCAGCGCGCGCTACGCGCTGACCGAGAAGCTGGAGCTGTCGCTCGACGCCAAGGGCGGCAACGGCCGCGGGCCGGGCGGCTTCAACCCGCGCCGCCGCGAGTTCGAAGCGCCGGGCGAGAAGATCACCGCAGGGATGCGACTGCACTTCTAGGCGGCGCCGCAGCGGATTGACCCTGCCGGACGCGCTTCATACGTCTCTCGCGCAATGTCCCCGCTGCCGATCATCGCGCACCCCGATCCATTCCTGCGCCGCCAGTCCGCCGCCGTCGACGCCGCCGATCCGGCGGTTGTCGATCTTGCCCAACGGATGCTGGAAACCATGTACGCCGCTCCGGGCATCGGGCTTGCCGCGGTGCAGGTGGGCGAGCTGAAGCGCCTGTTCGTCATCGATCTGCAGCGCGAGGACGAGAGCGGCCAGGTCGTCCGCCGCCCGCACGTGCTGCTGAACCCTGAAATCGTGGAGACTTCGGACGAGCTCAGCACCTATAACGAGGGCTGCCTGTCGGTGCCCGAGATGTACGCCGACGTGATCCGCCCCGCGCAGGTCCGCGTCCGCTATCAGGAACCCGGCGGCATTGCGCGCGAGCTGACCGCCGGTGGCCTGCTCGCGACGTGCATCCAGCACGAGCTCGATCATCTGAACGGCGTGATGTTCTTCGATCACCTGTCGCGGCTGAAGCGCGACATGCTGATCCGCAAATATCTGAAACAACAGCGCGAGAAGGCAGCCGCCTGACGCCGCCGCCGCCGGGCGCATCCGGAGCGTCTGCGTGACCGCCCGTTCGGCCGGGCTGGCGCCGGTCGCGCGGGTGGACGCGCTTCTGCTGGTGCTCGGCTCCTTGCCCGGCGCGGCCTCGCTCGCCGCGCGGCGCTATTACGCGCACCCGCGTAACCAGTTCTGGGCGCTGATGGGCGGCGTGATCGGGCGCGACCTCACCGCGCTCGACGACGAGGACCGCCTCGCCGCGCTGATCGCTGCGCGCGTGGCGCTGTCAGACGTTGTCGCCAGCGCCGAGCGCCGCGGCAGCCTCGACACCGCGATCCGCGCGCCCGAACTGAGCGATCTGACCGGCTTGGTGGCGCGCCTGCCCAGCCTGCGCGCCGTCGCCTTCAACGGCACCGCCGCTTGGAAACTCGGCAGCCCAATCCTTGCCAATGACCGCGCCCTCGCGCTGATCCCGCTCCCATCGAGCAGCCCCGCCAACGCCCGGCTGGCGCTCGAGCGCAAAGCCGAGCGCTGGGCGGTGCTGGCGACCTACCTGCACACGTAGACGGCCCGGATCACATCAGCCCGCGGATGGTATTCATGTCGATTGCGTGGGCGCCGTCCCAGATCATCTTGGCGGCGACCATCAGGATCAGCGCGAGGCCAACATAGGCGATTGAGCGGTAGCGCTCGATCCACCTGGCGATGAGGTTCGAAGCAATGCCCATCAGCGCGACCGACAGGATCAGGCCGAAGATCAACACCGTCGGGTGCTCGCGCGCCGCGCCCGCGACCGCGAGCACGTTGTCGAGGCTCATGCTGACGTCGGCGAGCGCGACCGACAGCGCGGCTGCGCCGACGCTCTTGGGCGCGCGCAGGCCCGAAACCTCGTCGGCGTGCGCGTCGCCGCGGCGGATTTCGCGCCACATCTTCCACGCAACGTAGAGCAGCAGCAGCCCGCCCGCGAGGATCAGCCCATAGCGCTGGAAGCTGAGCAGCCAGGTGACCGCGAGCGCGAAGCCGATCCGGAGAACGAGCGCCGCGCCGATGCCGAAGAGGATCACGCGCTGCCGCGGCCTGGCGGGCAGCCCTGCCGCGAGCGCACCGACGACGACCGCGTTGTCGCCCGCCAGCGCAACGTCGATCGCCACCACCTGCGCAAACGCGATCAGCCCCGCGGGCGAGGTCAGCTCGGCGAGAGAGAAGTCCATCAGTGCCGCTTAGTCGCGCCAAGCGGGAAAAGCGAAGCGCCCTAGCGCCGGCGGCGGGCGACCCCGATGCCCAGCGCCGACAGGCCGAACAGCCCCACTGCCGCCGGAGCGGGGGTATCGATGACGAGATCGACGCTATCGAGACCGGCATAATAGTTGCCGCCTGCGTCGCCGCCCGCGGTCGCGTTCTCGAACTCGATCGTGGTGCTGGCGCTCGGAGCCACGAAGCTCGTCGTGAAGAGGCGGAAATTCACGCCACCGGGCAGCAGCGTGCTGTTGGTGAACGTGCCAAGCAGGTTGCCGCCGGCATACGCCCGGATCGAGGACGGGGTGCCAAAGCGTCCGCCATTGAAGTCGTTCGCAACCCCGACCGCGAAGCTGAGCGCATAGCGCTTACCCGGCCTCGTGACGACGGTCTGGCTGATGCGGTTCAGGCCCGAATTGCCTGCGCCGGTGATATCGAGTGCCTGAACCCCGGTATCGGCGTTAAACGTCACGGTGTTGCCGTCATCGGTCTCCGAATAGCTCTGCTCGATCAGAACCACATCGCTGCCGCTGACCGTCCACCCGCCGAACGACTGGCCGGCGAAAAACTGCGCATAGCCCCCTAGGGCGACGCGCGGCGTTTCAAAACTGCCGTTGGTGATGAGATTGGCGTGCGCGGATGTCGCGAACAGCGCGGCGGACACGATGAGTGCGAAACGCATGAAGTACCTCCTGTTAGAACGACTCGGCCCCGGCGAATCGTTTAATCCCCTTAACATTACCCTACCGCAATGTGGCTGCGCAAGTCGCATTCCGTTCAGCTCGTCGCATCAGTCACTCCGCGGCTTGCGCGTAGGCCTCCATCGGGGGGCAGCTGCAGACCAGGTTGCGATCGCCATAGACATTGTCGACGCGGCCGACCGGGGGCCAGTATTTGTCGCGGGGATCGCGGCCGTCGGGGAGGCAGCCGGTGCGGCGGTCATAGTTGCGGTCCCAGTCGCCCAGCAGGTCGGCGGTCGTGTGCGGGGCGAGGCGCAGCGGCGAGTCGGCGGCGGCGATCCGGCCGGCTTCGATGTCGGCGATCTCGTGGCGGATCTGGATCATGGCGTTGATGAACCGGTCAAGCTCGGCCTTGTTCTCGCTCTCGGTCGGCTCGATCATCAGCGTGCCAGCCACAGGCCAGCTCATGGTTGGCGCGTGGAAACCGAAATCGATCAGACGCTTGGCGACGTCCTCGTTGGTAACGCCGGTCACTTTCGTCAGCGGGCGCAAGTCGATGATGACCTCGTGCGCGACACGGCCAGTGGCACCTCGGAACAGCACCGGGTAATGCGGTGCGAGTTTCTCGGCAATATAATTGGCACTGAGGATCGCGACCTGCGTGGCCTTCTTAAGCCCGGCGTCGCCCATCATCGCGATATAGGCCCAGCTGATCGGCAGAATCGACGCCGAGCCCAGCGGCGCTGCTGCGACCTGTCCGCCGCAGGCTTCGGGAAGGAACGGCGCGAGATGCGCCTTGACGCCGATCGGGCCGACGCCGGGGCCGCCGCCGCCATGCGGGATACAGAAGGTCTTATGCAGGTTGAAGTGGCTGACGTCTGCGCCGAATACTCCGGGTTTTGCCACTCCGACCAGCGCGTTCAGGTTTGCTCCGTCCAGATAGACTTGGCCACCCGCAGCGTGGACTTGGGCGCACACGTCGACGATCGTGTCTTCGAACACTCCGTACGTGCTTGGGTAGGTCACCATGATTGCCGCCAGCCGGTCTCGGTTCGCCGCGATCTTGAGGCTGAGGTCGGCCATGTCGATCTCGCCCTTGTCACCGGTGCGCACCGGGACGACCTCCATTCCAGCCATCTGCGCCGACGCCGGGTTCGTTCCGTGCGCACTTTCGGGGATCAGACAGACATTGCGATCGGCATCTCCGCGCGAGCGGTGGAAGGCGCGGATCGCCAGCAGCCCGGCATATTCGCCAGCCGCGCCGCTGTTGGGCTGCAGGCTGACGGCGTCATAGCCGGTGATGCGGCACAGCCAGTCCTTCAGCTGCTCGGCCAGCACCGCGTAGCCCTCGGCCTGGTCCTCGGGAGCAAAGGGGTGGAGCGCATTCCACTCGGGCCAGCTGACGGGCGTCAGCTCGGCCGCCGCGTTCAGCTTCATCGTGCAGCTGCCCAGCGGGATCATCGCCCGGTCGAGGCCCAGATCGCGCTGCGCGAGCGCGCGCAGATAGCGCATCATCTCGGTCTCGCTCCGGTGTTCGTGGAATACCGGATGCGTCAGGAAAGCGCTCGTGCGCTCGAGGTCCGCGGGCAGGCCGTCGGGCGCGTCTGCCACCGCCGGCTGGCCGCCGAACGCCGACCAGATCGCCTGCACCACTTCGGGAGTCGTCGTCTCGTCAAGGCTGATGCCGATGCGGCCATCGCTAAGCACGCGGAAATTCAGCCCCCGCTCGCGTGCGGCGAGGTGGATCGCGCGCGCGCGGTGACCCGCTCCGACGGTCAGCGTATCAAAGAAGTGCCGGTTCTCGCGAAAGAAGCCCAGCGCCTCCAGCCCCGCCGCCAGCACCGCGGTCAGCCGGTGGATGCGCCTGGCGATCGCGGTCAGCCCCTCGGGCCCGTGCCAGCACGCGTACATCGCCGCGATGTTCGCCAGCAGCGCCTGCGCGGTGCAGATATTGCTCGTCGCCCTCTCGCGACGGATATGCTGCTCGCGCGTTTGCAAGGCGAGGCGCGTCGCGGGCGCGCCGGTGCGGTCGACCGACAGGCCCACCAAGCGGCCGGGAATCGAGCGCTTGTACGCGTCGCGCACCGCCATGTAGCCGGCGTGCGGCCCGCCATAGCCCATCGGCACGCCGAAGCGCTGCATCGATCCGATCGCGATGTCCGCGCCCAGCTCGCCCGGCGGCGTCAGCAGCGTCAGCGCCAGCGGGTCGGCCGCGACGGTGACGACGACGCCCGCCGCCTTCAGCGCGGCGATGTGCGGGCGGTGATCGCGGATGTCACCGTCGGTCGCTGGATACTGGATCAGTGCGCCGAACAGGTCGGAGGAGCGCGCCTGCGCGTCGGCGACGTCGCCGACGATCACCGTCCAGCCGAGCGGCTCGGCGCGGGTGCGGATCACCGCGATCGTCTGCGGGTGCGTGTTCGCGTCCACAAAGAAGGCGATGCGCCCCTTCGGCCCGACGCGCTGCGACAGCGCCATCGCCTCGGCGGCGGCGGTGCCCTCGTCCAGAAGACTGGCGTTTGATACGTCGAGCCCCGTGAGGTCGGCGACGAGCGTCTGAAAGTTCAAGAGCGATTCCAGCCGGCCCTGCGAAATTTCGGGCTGGTAGGGCGTGTAGGCGGTGTACCAGCTGGGGTTTTCGAACAGGTTCCGCTGGATGACCGGCGGCATGACCGTGCCGTGATAGCCCTGGCCGATCAGCGATGTCATCACGCGGTTGCGCCCGCCGATCGCGCGCAGGCGGGCGAGCATCTCGCCTTCGGTCAGCGGCCGACCGATGCCGAGCGGTGCGTCGTCGAGAATCGCCGCGGGCACCGCCTGGCGCATCAGCTCGTCGAGGCTTTCGGCTTCGACGGCTGCGAGCATGTCGTTCAGCTCGGCATCGTCGGGGCCGATATGGCGGTGGGTGAATTCGGTCACGTCCGGGCGGGCGCCGGACCAGAGATCGGTCGTGCTGGAAGACATATGCGCGCCCTTAGTCCGCTTTGGCGGTGGCGTGAACCGGGGCAAAGTGACTGTGCACACGCCCGCCCGCGCGCTCTCCGCCAGGCAGCGGTTCAGCGCGGCCCACCGCTGCCATGATGGGCCCGCGGCCGCCCGCCTAGGCGGCGAGCAGCATCGCGTTGTAGCCGTCCTCGTCCATCAGCTCCGCCACTTCGGCCTCGCTGACGCCCGACATGCGGAACAGCCAGCCCGCGCCGGTAGGGTCCGAGTTCGCCAGGCTGGGATCGTCGACCACCGCCTGGTTGCCGTCGGTCACCGTCCCCGCGACGGGCGCGTAGACCTCGCTCGCGGCCTTGACGCTTTCGACCGTCGCTGCTGGATCGCCCGCGCTGACCGCCTTTCCCGATGCGGTCGCCTCGAAGAACACCAGGTCGCCCAGCTGCTCCACCGCGTGCGGCGTGATGCCGACGGTGGCGATGGCGCCATCGAGTTCGATCCATTCGTGCGTCTTGGTGAAGCGGCGCATGTGCGGGTTCCTCAGCGTTTGAAGCGGGCCGGGACGAAGGGCAGCGGGGTGACGATGACGGGCAGGCGGCTGCCGCGGACCTCGGCCCACAGCCGCGTGCCCGGGTTTGCCTCTGCGGCGGCGACGTAGCCCATCGCGACGGGGCCGCCAGCGGTTGGGCCGAAGCCGCCGCTCGTCACCCGGCCGACCGGCTCGGCGCTGTCGGCCGCGGCGAACAGCGCGGCGGGCGGGCGCACGGGGGCGCGCCCCTCGGGCTTCAAGCCGACGCGGCGGCGCGCCGCGCCGGTCAGCTCGGCGGCGATGCGGTCGTGCCCCGGATAGCCGCCCGCACGCGCTCCACCGGGACGGCGCACCTTCTGGATCGACCAGACGAGGTCGGCCTCGCACGGGCTCGTGTCAGCCGAGATGTCGTTCCCGTGGAGGCACAGCCCTGCTTCCAGCCGCAGGCTGTCGCGCGCGCCGAGCCCCGCGGGCAGCACGCCCGGCTGCGCGAGCAGCGCGCGGGCGATGGCTTCGGCGTCGCCGGCGGCGCAACCGATCTCATACCCGTCCTCGCCGGTATAGCCCGACCGCGTCAGCGTCACCGCTCGGCCCGCCAACACCGTATCGCGCGCATCCATGAAGCGCATGTCCGCCGCCTCGGGGCAGAGCGGCGCGAGCGCGGCCTCGGCCGTCGGGCCCTGCAAGGCCATCAGCGCGCGATCGAACAACGGCTGCACGCTGACATCGGGGAGCGCCGCCTGAATGATCGCGAGGTCGGCATGCTTGTTGGCACCGTTCACCACCAGGAAGAGCCGATCGGGCAGCCGCGCGACCATCATGTCATCGGCGATGCCGCCGCCCTCGGCCATCAGCAGCGCGTAACGCTGGCGCCCCTCGGGCAGGCCGTCGATATCGGCTGGCGTCACGCGCTCCAGCGCCGCTGCACCCTCAGCCGGCGGGCGGATCGCGATCTGGCCCATGTGGCTGACGTCGAACAGGCTGGCAGCCGCGCGCGTGTGGTTGTGCTCGGCCAGCACCCCGGCAGGATACTGCACCGGCAGCGCATAGCCCGCGAACGGCACCATGCGGCCGCCGAGTTCGCGGTGCAGCGCGTCGAGCGGGGTCGTCAGAAGATCGGTCATCTGCGGCGCGCCATCGGGCGCGGGGCGGCGGGCGTCAACCCGCGCGCACGCCGCGCAGCAGCCCCTTGTGCGCAGGCAGCTCGTCGAATGCGATGTGCGGGAACTCGCGCCGCCAGCGCGCGGCGACTTCGCGCTCGCCGTCGCGGTCGGCATCGTCCAGCAGCACGGCTCCGCCGGGCGACAGCCGGTGGAACAGCGCCGGCCCAGCAGCACCGCGCGCACCACCGCCCGCGAGCCAATCGGGCGGGCCATCGATCAGCAGCAGGTCGATGCGCTCGGGCAGGCCGGCTGCATCATACCACTCGCCGGGGTAGCCGTGCGGCGCGGCTGTCGTCAGCGGCGCGACGTGCACCTCGGCCTCCAGCCCCAGCGCGGTGAGGCGGCGTCGCGTGAGTGCGGCGAATCCTTCCAGGTGATCGTAGCTCACCAGCCGACCGCCGCCGTTCAGCTCCAGCGCGCGCGCGAGGACGAGCGTCGACAGGCCCGAGCCGAACTCCACCACGGTCCGCGGCTTGTGCGCGAAGACGTGATCGGCAAGCGCTGCCAGAAGGTCGGGCGAACCCGCCCAGCCATCGGGTGTGGGCAGGTCGTCGGTCGTCCAGCCCAGCCGGGCGACCAGACGCTCCATCGTCCACCTGCGTGCGTGGGATTGGGCGCGCGCGGTGCGCCAGCCCTTCAGCCCGCGCGCCAGCCCGCGGACCCCGCGCCAGAAGGGCAGCAGCCGCGCGGCGGCACTGTTCGCCACCGAAAGCACCGACGCCATCGCAAGCCGCGATTGAGGCGCGGCGACTACCCGTTGCTGCATCGGGGCTGTTCATAGAGGCGCGGCCGAGCCTGGGCAAAGCCGGAGACGCCGCACCGGAAAAAAGGGCCGGCGGGATCGCTCCCAACCGGCCCAAGTGTCTCTTGGGGAGGATCGCCGCCCGAAGGCGGCGACCCGCTTATACTGCACTGCACAAATGCTGCGCGCAACCCCAAAAGGGAGTGAAGTCAATAATTGTGCGCGATGTTGCGCTGCGCTGCAGCGTCGGGTTCTGAAATTGCTTCTGGGGATAACGCCATTGCCGGGCGGGTGGCGGTCCCTAGAGTCGTGCGGCCACCCACATGTCCGATCTGTTCGCCGCCGCCGCTGCTTCCGCGCCCGACCCCGGTTACGGGGCGCACTCGATCGAGGTGCTGGAGGGGCTGGAGCCCGTCCGCCGCCGCCCCGGCATGTATGTCGGCGGCACCGATGCGCGCGCGCTGCACCATCTGGCTGCCGAGGTGCTCGACAACGCGATGGACGAGGCGGTGGCGGGCCATGCGACGCGGATCGAGGTCGCGCTGGAGGACGACGGCGCGATCCTCATCGCCGACAACGGCCGCGGCATTCCGGTCGATCCGCACCCGAAATTCCCCGGCAAGTCGGCGCTGGAGGTGATCCTGACGGTGCTGCATTCGGGCGGCAAGTTCAGCGAGGGCGCGTACCAGACGAGCGGCGGGCTGCACGGCGTGGGGCTGTCGGTGGTCAATGCTCTGTCCGAGGAGCTGATCGTCGAGGTCGCGCGCGGGCGCGAGCTGTTCCGCCAGGTCTATGCGCGTGGGCTTCCGCGGACGGAGCTGGTGAAGCTGGGCGCAGCGCCCAACCGGCGCGGCACGAGCGTCCGCTTCCGGCCCGATGCGGAGATTTTCGGCGCCGATGCGCGCTTCGATCCGGCGCGGCTGATGCGGCTGGCGCGATCGAAGGCCTATCTGTTTCCGGGCGTCGAGATCCGCTGGCGGCGAGCGGCTGTGATCGGCGGGGACACGCCCGAAAGCGCGGTGTTCCAGTTTCACGGCGGGCTTGCCGACCGGCTGCGCGAAGAGCTGGCCGAGCGCGAGACGGTGACGCCAGCACCGTTTGCAGGACGCGTGACGCTCGATGGCGGGCAGGCGGTTGAATGGGCGGTCGCATGGGCCGCCGATGGCGACGGCGCGCTTTCGGCCTATTGCAACACCATCCCCACCCCCGACGGCGGCACGCACGAGGCGGGCCTGCGCGCGGCATTACTGAAGGGTTTACGAGCGTTTGCGGGGCTGGCGGGGCTGAAGAAGGGCGCCGAGATCGCGCCCGAGGATGCAAGCGGCGGGGTGGTAGCGTTCCTGTCGCTGTTCCTGCGTGACCCGCAGTTCCAGAGCCAAACCAAGGACCGCCTCACCTCGCCCGAGGCGGCGCGCATGGTTGAGAGCGCCGTGCGCGACGCGTTCGATCACTGGCTCGCGGCCGACCCGGAAAGCGCCAAAGCGTTGATAGGGCACGCGATCGAGCGGATGGAGGACCGACTTGCACGGCGCGCGGAGAAGGAGGTCAAGCGCAAGACGCTGACCGGCCGCCGCCTGCGCCTGCCGGGCAAGCTGACCGATTGCAGCCGTGCCGGGGCGGCGGGTTCGGAGCTGTTCATCGTCGAAGGCGATTCGGCTGGAGGCTCCGCCAAGCAGGCGCGCAAGCGCGAGACGCAGGCGATCCTGCCGCTGAGGGGCAAGATCCTGAACGTTGCGAGCGCTGCCGCGGGGAAGGCCGCGCAGAACCAGGAACTTGCCGACCTGAAGCTCGCGCTGGGGCTGGATCGCGAGTACCGGGCTGAGGATCTGCGCTATGAGCGCGTGATCATCATGACCGATGCCGATGTCGACGGAGCGCATATTGCGACGCTGTTGATGACGTTCTTTGTGCGCGAATATGCGGGATTGGTGGCAGATGGTCGGCTATATTTGGCGCAACCTCCGCTTTACCGGCTGAGTGCTGGCGGTGACGTTGCCTATGCGCGCGACGACGCGCACAAGGACGAACTGATCGCGACGCGCTTCAAGGGCCGCAAGGTGGAGATCGGGCGCTTCAAGGGGCTGGGCGAGATGAGCGCGCCGCAGCTGAAGGAAACGACGATGGACCCCGCCAAGCGCACGCTGCTGCGCGTGGCGCTGCCCGATGGCGAGGGGCCGCGTGGCGAGCTCGCGGGGCTCGTCGAGCGGTTGATGGGCCGCGACGCAGCCCACCGTTTCCACTTCATTCAGGCCAATGCCACTCGCCTGGAGGCCGATTCGATCGACGCTTGACGGGTGTTCAAGCCCGTTCCACGCCGGTTATCGCCGGTTATCGCCGGTTTGGAAGCGGTTTCGCTGCTGTGCAATCACCCGGAACCATGACCTTCGTGACGTTCAGCGGCGTCGCTGCGCCGCGCGCCGTCAGTCCAGCGGCATCGTCGGGCGCCCCAGCCTCGCCGACGCGCCGCCCGTCCCCGAAGGGCGGTGCCACCGGAACCTTCCCGTGTCTCACCGGGCGGCGCGTCCCGCCGAAGTCACTGCGGCGTCAGAACAAGCGAGGTTCGCCAGCTATTTCAACAGCGGAAGTTCGGGTGCGGCGGCCGCGGGTGGCGTCACGCCGATGTGCTTCCAGCCGAGCGGCAGCAGCATCCGCCCGCGCGCGGTCCGCGCGACGAACCCCTGCTGGATCAGAAAGGGCTCGACGACATCCTCCATGGTGTCGCGCGCTTCGGCCAGCCCTGCTGCGAGCGCTTCGACCCCCACCGGACCGCCGCCATAATGCTCGGCGATCATGAACAGATAGCGCCGATCGAGCGCATCGAGCCCGGCGTCATCGACACCCAGCCGAGTGAGCGCTGCGTCGGCCTCGGCGCGCCCGATCCGATCCGCTCCGCTAACGCTTGCGAAATCGCGAACGCGCCGCAGCAGCCGCCCGGCGATGCGCGGCGTGCCGCGGCTGCGCCCGGCGATCTCGCGCGCGCCATCGTCGCCAAGCGGGCAGCCGAGCAGCCTCGCCGCGCGCGTGACGACCTGCGTCAATTCGGCTGGCGTATAGAATTGCAGCCGGATCGGGATGCCGAAGCGGTCGCGCAGCGGAGTGGCGAGCAGGCCCGATCGAGTCGTTGCGCCGATGAGCGTGAAGGGGGGCAGGCCGATGCGCACGCTGCGCGCCGACGGCCCCTCGCCGATCATGATATCGAGCGCGCGGTCCTCCATTGCTGGATAGAGGATCTCCTCCACCTGCGGGCTGAGCCGGTGAATCTCGTCGATGAACAGCACGTCGCGCGGCTCAAGGTTCGTGAGCAGCGCCGCGAGGTCGCCCGGCCGGGCGATGACCGGGCCGGAGGTGTGGCGGAGCGCGACGCCGAGCTCGCGCGCAATGATCTGCGCGAGCGTGGTCTTGCCCAGCCCCGGCGGCCCCAGCAGCAGCACATGATCGAGCGCCTCGCCCCGCCGCGCCGCCGCCTCGATGAACACCTGCAGGTTGGACCGGGCCTCTGCCTGCCCGATGAATTCGGCGAGAAATTGCGGCCTCAGCGCAGCGTCCGGATCCTCGGGCTGGCGCGCGGGGGAGGTGAGGGGGGCCGGGTTCACTCCCCGCTTGTCGCGTGGCCGCGCGCAGCGCGCAACGCCGCGATGCGGCTGCGTGCCAGCGTCGCGAGCCCGGAGAGACGCATGAGCTCGATCACTGGGCGCGCCCGCGTGCCGGCGCGGTCGTCTCGGGATCGAGCCGGTGCGACGCAAGGATCGCTCATCGCGGCCCGCTCCGCCGCAGCGCCTCGGCGATGAGCGAGTCGAGAGCGGCGCTCTCGCCCAGTGCGCGCTGGGCATCGGTGACTGCGCGGGAGGCTTCGGGGGCGCGGAAGCCGAGGCCGGTGAGCGCGGCGATGGCCTCGGCGGCTTCGCCCGCAGCAGTCACGCCCGGCATCGGGACGGCGCCCAGCGCCGGGCCCTTGCCGTGCAGTTCGTTGACGATGCGTTGCGCGAGCTTCGGCCCGACGCCCTGCGCGCGCGCAACGATCGCTGCATCCTTCAGCCCCACCGCGCGCGCAAGCTCGTGGGGCGGGCAGGCGGAGAGCACCGCCAGCGCCACCTTCGCGCCGACGCCCTGCACCGCACGCAACAGGTTGAACCAGTCGCGCTCGGCCTCGTCCCGGAAGCCGACGAGGCTGATCATATCCTCGCGCACCAGCAATTCGGTGTGGAGCATCACGGGGCCGCCGCGCTGGGTGAGGCGCGTCACGGCCTCGATCGTTCGCGCCGACGCGCCGACGCGCAGGCCGACCCCGCCGACGACGACGATCAGCCAATCGGGCCCGTGTGTCGCGAGCGCTCCGCTGAGATAGGCGATCATCGCGTCACGCCGCGATCCGGCGTGCGGATTGCAGATGGTGCGCGTGCGTGATCGCGACGGCGAGCGCGTCGGCTGCGTCGTCGCTCTCCGGCCGCGCGCCGGGCAGCAGCACGCGCACCATCGCGCGGACCTGGGCCTTGTCGGCGCTGCCGACACCGACGACGCACTTCTTGACGGTCGCGGGCGGATATTGGCCCACGGCCACGCCCAGCCGAGCCGCCGCGAGCAGCACCACGCCGCGCGCCTGGCCCAGCTTCAGCGTCGAGCGCGGGTTCTGGTTGACGAACGTCTCCTCAACGGCGGCAGCGGCGGGCGCGTGCGCGGCGAGCACGGCTTCCAGCCCCCCGAACAGCGCAGCCAGCCGCGCGCAAAGCGGATCGGCGGGCCGCGTCCTGACGGTACCGCTGGCGATCGGCGCAAGGCTGGTTCCGGCGGCGCGGATCACGCCCCAGCCGGTCGTCTCGAGGCCGGGATCGAGGCCGAGGACGATCACTCCCGGCTTGTCGCGCGCTCGAAGCCGTCCGGCAAGCGCACGCAGCCGCCGGGGCTGTGGAGAACGCGCCTAGCGGTAATCGACGATCGCGTCGCGCCGCAGATCGCGCAGATAGCGCTGCGCTGCCATCGTCACGCGCTGCTGCTGCATCTGGTCGGCAAGCTCGTCGAAGGACGGCATTTTGGGCGCGACCGAGCTGTCGTCGCGGCCGCACAGCACGATGACGCGCAGGCCGTCGTCGGGCGAGCCGAAGGGGGGCGTCACCTCGCCGATGCGCATGTTCTGCATAATCGATTGCAGCGGCGCGGGCAGATCGCGGATGCGGATCTGGTCGTTCGCTGCGACCTCGCCGCCGAGCGCCGCCGCGGTCGTCTCGGCGCGACCGCAGCCGCCCATCGAGCGCGTGGCGACCGTCAGCCGCTCGGCCGCGGACTTCACCTGCTCGGGCGGTGATCCGGCGGGGAGCTTGAGCGTGATCTGCTTCAGGCTGAGCGTCGCGTTCAGCGGATCGGCGGTCAGCGCCTGGCGCTTGTCGACCACCGCGATGATGGTGATGCCGCCCGGCACGCGGATCGGGTTGCTGATCTGCCCTGCCGGAAGCACGGTCAGCACCGGGCGAACCTGCTCGGCCAGCTGCTCGGGCCGCACCCAGCCGAGGTCGCCGCCGACGCCCGCGCTCGCGCTTTCGGAAAACTGGCGCGCATAGGCGACGAAACTTGCGCCGCGGCGCACCTGCTGGACGATGTTCTCCGCAACCGCCATGCGCTGGTTGAGGTTCTCGTCGGACGCTGCGAGGAAAATCTCGCCAACGCGATATTCGTCCTTGCCCTTCGATTCCTCCAGCCGCTTGATGACCGCGTTCACTTCATCGTCCCCGACAGTCACGAACGGCTCGACACGGCGGCGCAGCAGGCGGTTCCAGGCGAGCTCGGCGCGGATCTGCGTCTTCAGCGTGTTGCTTGAGGCGCCGCGCTGCGCGAGGTAGGCGTTGAACTGGTCGGGGTTCATCTTGAAGTTGCGCGCGACGCGGGCGAAGGTCTCGTCGACCTCGCTGTCGGGAATCGTGATGTCCTTGTTCTTGGCCTCCTGAACCTGCAGCTTCTCGTCGATCAGATTCCTGAGGATCTGGACGCGCAGCCGCTCGCGCTCCTCGGGGCTGATCTGTCCGCCATTGGCCGCCACCACCAGGTTCAGCCGCTGATCGACATCGGTATCGGTCAGCACGTCGCCGTTGACCAATGCGGTCGCCTTGCGGATTTCGGGCTGAACAGGGCCGAGCAGCGTCACATTGTCGGACGCGGCGGGGATGGTGCTCTGGGCGAAGCTGGGAAGCGCGAGCGTGGCTGCGAGAACGCTGCCGAGGAACGTGCGATAGGGTTTGGCGCGCATCGTTGGCTGTACGGTCCTTACACGGGGCGAGCGCGCGCCCGCCCCCGGCCGCGCTGCTACAAGCGCTCGCCCTTAACCAATGATGGGCTGAACGTCACGTGAGTGTGTGGTCAGCTCGCCGCAGTCCACTCAGCGATCTCCGCAGCAGCGCGATTGGCGGCGCGGTTCAGGCCCTCGATCACCACCGGAGCGGTATCGTCGGCGACGCTCTCGCGCGCTTCGAAGCTGCGCGATCCGATCAGGCGGCCGCTGCGGTCGACGAGCGTCGCGTCCAGGCGCGCGACGGCGGCGAAGCGTCCGCTGGCGCGTGCGTCGAGGCTGAGCGTGCGCAGCGTCACGCCCACCACGCGGTCGGGCGCGTCGGCGGGGCCGGGAGCGAGCGCGGTGAGGCCCGCTGCGGTCATGCGGTCGATCAGCAGCCGCTGGACGAGGCGGGCGGGTGGCTCCACCCACTGCGCGCCGGTAAGATACTGAAGCCGCGTGTCGCCGACGATCACCGGCACGCGCAGCGTCTGCAGCTCGCCCGGCACGGCTGCCGGGCCGACGATCACCACGCGTCCGGTCGCCGCGGCCGGGGCAGCCGCGGCCGGCTCGGCGCGCAGCGTGTAGAGCACGTCGGGCTTGGGCGCGTTGCCACCCACCTGCACGATCGGCCCGCAGGCGGCGAGGGCCATGAGCGCGGGCAGCGCAGCACGAAGAGGTTTCATTTACGCGCTTTCGGTGGCTTGTAGTCGGGGAGCGAGCGGCCGCCGACAAGCGCGCCGAGCGGGTCCTCGTCGAGCTTGCCGGCGACTGCACCCAGCGACTGGTTGGTGCCGCGCAGATCGCGCAGCAGACCGTTTGCTTCGGGCAACGTCTGGCGGTTGAGCGTCTCCATCGCGGGCCGTGCCGCGGCGGCGGTCGCGCCGAGCTCCTTCAACGTGGCGTTGGCGGTGCGGCTGGTCTGCTTCAGCTCCGCCACCAGCCCGCTCCCGTCGCGGTTGATGGTCTCCGACGTCGTGTCCGCGAGCGTGCCCACCTTGTCCGCAGCCGCGCCGGTCTTCTGCAGCGCAACCTGCGCCTGCTGCAGCGTGCGCTTCAGTTCCGGCCCCTGCTGCGCGAGCTGATCGGTATCGCGATTGAGGTTATCGAGCAGCACCGACAGCTTGCGCTGGTTCTCCTCGTTCAGGACCTCATTCAGATTGTCGACCAGCCGCGACGCGTTGTTGAGCAGTTGCGGCGCGCTTTCCAGCAGCCCCGCCAGCGCCCCCGGCTTGGTTGGGATGAGCGGCTTGCCCCAGGGGCCCGGAGCATCGATCGGCGCCTGTCCAGCCATCGCTCCATCGAGCTCGACGACCGAGACGCCGGTGAAGCCGACGCCCGAAACCGTCGCGCGCGTGCCCATCAGCACGGGCGTATCGCCGTTCACCTGAATGCGCACGCGGATGACGTTGGGCCGCTCGGGCACCAGATGGATCGACTGCACTGCGCCGACGGGCACGCCCTGAAACTGCACCTGGCTGCCCGTCGCCAGCCCGCCGACGCTGGGAAACAGGATGTCATACTGCTTCTTGACCGCGCCGCCGTCGAAGCGCGCCAGCCATAGGATGAACGCGAACAGCGCGATCGAGAGCGCGACCGCGACCGCGCCGACCAGCACATAGCTGCTACGGGTTTCCATGTCCGGCCGCTCCAGCCGCGGCCGCGCGTCCGCGCGGGCCCCGGAAATATTCCTGAATCCAAGGGTGGTCCAACGTCAGCAGCTCGTCGATCGTTCCGGTCGCGAGCACTTTGCCGTCGGCGAGCACTGCCACGCGGTCGCAGATTGCGTAGAGCGTGTCGAGATCATGCGTGATGAGGAAGACGGTCAGCCCCAGCGTACGCGTGAGGTCGGCGACCAGCTCATCGAAGGCGGAGGCGCCGATCGGGTCGAGGCCTGCCGTCGGTTCATCCAGAAACAGCAACGTTGGATCGAGCGCGAGCGCGCGCGCCAGCCCGGCGCGCTTCCGCATCCCGCCCGACAGTTCGGACGGGAACAGCGGCGCGGCGGTCGGCGGCAAGCCAGCGAGAGCGATCTTGTAGCCCGCGATCTCGTCCATCAGCGGCTGGCTGAGCGCGTAGAATTCCCGAAGCGGCGCCTGGACATTCTCCGCAACGGTCAGGCCCGAGAACAGCGCGCCGTTCTGGAACAGCACGCCCCAGCGGCGGCGCAACTCGATCCCCTCCTTTTCGCCGAGGTGGAGCACCGGCTGCCCCAGCACCTCGACCGTTCCCGCATCGGGCCGCTGGAGCCCGATGATCGACCGCAGCAGCACCGACTTGCCCGTGCCCGATCCGCCGACGACTCCGAGGATCTCGCCGCGATGCACGTCGAGATCGAGGCCGCGGTGCACCTGCTGGCTGCCAAAGCTGGTCTTGAGGCCGCGAATCCTGATGACGGTCTCGCTCGCCGTCGCGGCGTCGACGCGGGGCAGGGTTTCGCTGTCGGCCATGCGCGCGCGGGTCAGATCCAGCCCACCGCAGTGAAGAACACCGCGAGGAACGCATCGAGGACGATCACCAGGAAGATTGACTGCACCACGGCGGCCGTCGTCCGCTCGCCGACGCTTTCGGCATTGCCCGTCACCTGCATTCCATGAAAACAGCCGGTGATCGCGATGACACCGCCGAACAACGGCGCCTTGATGAGCGCGATCCACAAATCGCTGATCGGGGTAACCTCCTGCAGCCGCGTCACATACTGAACCGGCGCCATGTCGAGATCGGCGTAAACGAACAGCCCGCCCCCGATCAGCGCGCAGATCACGGCGAAGAACGTCAATAGCGGCATGCTCAGCACCAGCGCCAGCGCGCGTGGCGCCACCAGCACCTCGGTTGGATTGAGGCCGATCGTCCGCATCGCGTCGATCTCCTCACCCAGCTTCATCGAGCCGATCTGGGCGGCGAAGGCCGAGCCCGAGCGGCCTGCGACCATGATCGCGGTCATCAGCACGCCAAGCTCGCGCATCGTGGCGCGCCCAATCAGGTTTACCGTGAACACGTCCGCCCCAAATTGCGCCAGCTGCACCGCACCCTGCTGCGCGATCACCAGACCGACAAGAAAACTCATCAGCCCGACGATGCCGAGCGCCTGAACCATCACCGCTTCGCCCTGGTGGACGACTGCGTTGAACCGCCATTGGCGCGGGTGGACGACAAGCCGCGCAAGGACTGCGAGCGTTACGCCCAGGAACGCGAAGAAGCCGCCAAGCGTCGCTACGGCGTTGACGACATAGTGGCCGACATTGTTGAGCGTGCGCGTCAGCAGGTCGGCCTGCTCGCGCCGCATCCGTTCAGGCTGGTCGGCGGCGCTCAACCGGTCGATCAGCTCGCCAAGACCGGGCGGGGCGCTGCGCAGCGTCGCCGGACCACCCGCCGCCGCCCAATCGCGCAGCAGCCGGTGGACGATCCATGCTCCGGCGGTGTCGACTCGCTTCACGCCGCCAAGATCGAGGACAAGTGCATCCGGCCCGGGCGCAATCGTGCGGAGATCGTTGTCGAGCCCGGCGATGTTGGCGATCGTCAGCCGCCCCGCGATCGCGATCTCACGCGTCCCGCGGTCCGCTCGATCGCTGACGATCCGGGCCGGATCGCTTCCGGCGGGTTGCAGTTGATGCTGCATCTGGCGTTCGGTCCGACCCCGTGCTTGGACGGCTTTCATGCGGCTGTCTATCTTCGACCTGGACGAGACGATCACCGCCACGCCAACGTTCCTTCGCTGGATCCTGTTCTGGGTGCGCACCGAGGCGCCGTGGCGCGCGCCGCTGCTGCTGCTGGCGGGCCTGGCGTGCGTGCCGTGGGCGCTGGGTTGGACCAGCCGCGGCGGCCTCAAGTCCTTCGCCGCGCGCATGGCGATGGGCTCCGCGATCAGCCGCGCGCGGCTGGTGCGCGCAGCGAGCGCGTTTGCCGAGCGCGAGCTGCGCGTGAACGTGCTGGCCGACGCGGTCGCGCGCATCGCCGCCGAGCGCGCGCAGGGCCGCGCGGTCGTGCTCGCCTCGGCCAGCTTCCACGCCTACGTGTCGGCCTTCGGCGAGCGGCTGGGGGCAGCGGCCGCGATCGGCACGCTGATGCCCGAGATCGACGACGAGCGCTTGCGACCCGTGGTCTATGGCGGCAACGTCTACGCCGCCGAGAAGCAGGCGCGCGTCGCCGCATGGCTCCGCGCGCAGGGCGTGGAGCGTAGCGCAGCACATATCCGCTTTTTCAGCGACCACATCAGCGACGCCCCGATGTTCGGCTGGGCCGACGAGGCGATCGCGGTCAACCCGCGCCCGGCGCTCGCGGCGCTCGCCGAAGCCAATGGCTGGCGCGTGGAGCGCTGGCGCTAGGCAGCACCGGGCGGGCGCAAGCGCCAATGCTGGCGTCCTTTGGTCGATACAGCGCCCACGGTGCCATCAGATGCGCCCGACCGGGACCGCGCCCACGCCCTCTATCCGTCGCGCGGTGACGTGCGGCGCGGCCGGATCTCAGGCCTCTCAGCACCGGGCGTGGCGAAGCTCATCCGGTCACAGGCGATCGAAGAGCGCGAGCCGCCTACGCGGCTTCGTTGCCGCGTCGCTCCAGCCCCTCGCGCAGCAACCGGTTGGCGCGTTCGATCACGTCGCTGCGGTCCTCGCCGTCGGCCCACAGTCCGAAGCGCAAGCCCAGAAACACGTTCATCCCCGCGACGGCCCAGGCTTCGACCTCGCCGATGCCATCCCGCAGTTCCCCCGTTTCCGCTCCTGCCTTGAGGCGTCGGGCGATGCGGCTGACCGTCGTTTCGTAGTGCGCGCGGTGCGCGTCGGGGGCAACGAACTCGGCCTCGTCGATGATCCGGTAGATCGCCTGGTTGGCATCGACATAGTCGAGGAACGCGGACAGCGCAGCGCCTTCGCGCGCGGCTGCTCCGGTGGTTTCGGCGAGGCGGGGCGCGACGAACGCCTTCAGCCCTTCGGACAGATACGCGATCGCCGCGCGGAAGACGGCCTCCTTGCTTTCGAAATGCGTGTAGAAGCTGCCGA
The DNA here is from genome assembly GCA_032249695.1 of Sphingomonadaceae bacterium. GTDB lineage: Bacteria > Pseudomonadota > Alphaproteobacteria > Sphingomonadales > Sphingomonadaceae > JAVVHE01. Next base: position 73,416 of record JAVVHE010000006.1, read on the forward strand.
GCGCAACGCCCGCTCGCCGCGTGATTTCGCCAATGCCAGTGGCGTGGAAGCCCCGCTCGCCGAACTCGTGCACCGCCGCGTCGAGCAGCGCCTGGCGCGTGCGGCGGCCGCGCTCGGTGCGCGCACCCTGTGCCGCGCTTGCATCAGCCCGAACCACGTCCGCCATCGCCACACATCCAAAAGTTGAAACCTGATTCAGCTTTCAGTATTGCGGACCCGTCATCGGTTTCAAGCCCGCCGTCTGAGCGAGCGGGTGCCAACGGGGAGAGATTTGCCATGCGCCATGCCACCGCTTCGTTGATTGCGCTTGCCGCCGCGCTGTCCGCGCAGGACGCGACCGCACAGACGCCCGCCGCGGCCGCTTCGCCCGCAAGCGACATTGCCACGGACTCGACCGAAATCGTCGTGACCGCGCGGCGCCGCGAGGAGCGCCTGCTCGATGTGCCAGTCGCCGTCACCGCCTACACGCAGCTTGCCGCCGAACGGCTGGGCGCGGTCGATCTTTCCGGCGTGCAGGGCACCAGCCCTAATGTGAATATCGTGCAGGGACGCGGTTCTTCGACCAATGCGAACATCTTCATTCGCGGCATCGGTCAGCCCGATGCGCTGCAGACCTTCGATCCGGCGGTCGGTATCTATGTCGATGGAGTTTATATCAGCCGTATCCAGGGCGCGCTGTTCAATCTGTACGATGTTGAGCGTGTCGAGGTGCTGCGCGGGCCGCAGGGAACGCTCTACGGTAAGAACACGATCGGCGGTGCAGTCAATATCGTCAGCCGCAAGCCCAATCTGAATGAAGTCACGGGCAATGTTAGCGTCGGCTATGGCGAGTATAACCAAGTGCTGGCGAACGGCTACGTCTCGGTTCCGCTCGTTTCTGACAAGCTCGCGCTGTCGCTCTCCAGCGTTTATGACACGCGCGACGGGCTGGTGACCGATCCGCGCACTGGCCGCCGCTACAACAACCGCGACACCTATGCCGGCCGCGGCATCCTGCGCTTCCAGCCAGTCGACAATTTCGATGCGACGCTGGCAGTCGATTACACCCGCGTGCGCACGGCGCCGACGCTCGGCTACCCCACCGCGCCGTTGCTGGCAACACGCTTCGTGCCTGCGAGCGCAGTGGTGCTAGTCCCGGCGCAGCCATATGGGCCATATGACTATAAGGCATCAACCAGCCTGCTTCCCGGCCAGGGCCAGAAGCTTGACCACGTCGGCGTCAACTACACGATGAACTGGCGTGTCGGCGACGGTTTCACGCTGACGTCGATTACTGGTTTTCGCACGCTGCGCGCTCCGTTCTATATCGACATCGATGCCAGCCAAGCGCAGACGGGCGACGTGCTTGTGGACATCAAGCAGGAGCAATATAGTCAGGAGTTGCAGCTTAAATACACTAGCCGCAAGCTGACCGGCGTCTTCGGGCTGTATTACCTCCATGAAAACGTGCGCAGTCATCAAGAAGCCTATGCAAACGATCTGTTCCAGCTGACCGCAACCGTGCCGATCACTTTCACACGTTTTATCGACGACGATCAGGATTTGGACAGCTGCGCAGCCTTCGGCCAGGCGACCTATAACTTTTCCGACCAGTTCGCCTTCACCGCGGGCCTGCGCTATACGAACGAGAAGAAGCGGTATAACCGCTTTACAACCACAAGCTCGACACTGGGCACGCTGAATGGCCTCGCGTTCAGCTTCCCCGGCAGCCTTCCAGCGCCGTTTTCAACGCAAAACAGCGTGACGTTCGAAGATTGGTCGCCGTCGTTCACGCTCAGCTACAAGCCGAACCCTGACCTTCTCGTCTAAGCCTCGGGCTCGCGCGGGTTCAAATCGGGCGGCTTCAACGGGCGCGTGAACGGGCTGGCGGACGTGACGCAGATCGTGAGCGGGCAGTCGGTGGTGGTGCCGTTCTTCAAGCCCGAGACGGTCTGGACCTACGAAGGCGGCGTCAAGGGCACGCTTCTCAACCGCAAGCTCACCTTCGCGCTCGATGGTTTCTACAGCGACTATTCGAATTTCCAGGCGCGCGTCGGCGCGGGCGGCACGGGCGTGGGCTCGACGGGCGCGCTCCCCGTCATCAACGCGGGCAAGCTGGTCATCTGGGGGTTCGAGGCGGAAATCGGCGCGCAGCCGGTGAAGGGCCTCAACCTCGCGCTGACGGCGGGCTATCTCGATGCGCGCTACGACCGGTTCGACGACACGCGCCGCGCGCCCAACCTGTCGTGCAACCCCACCGGCACGCAGATCACCTGCAAGCCCGCCTTCGCACCGCCCGTCACCGCAAGCGTGCAGGCGAGCTACAGCTGGACGCTGTCGCCGGGCCGCACGATCGTGTTCGGCGGCGACGGGCGCTATGTCGGCAAGCAGTATCTGAGCGTCGACAATCGCTTCCCCGGCCTGTTCGAGGACGGCTATGTGATCGGGAATCTGTTCGCCGAGTATAACGCGCCGGCCGGCTACTACTTCCGCGTGAACGTGCGGAATGTCGGCGACGCGCGCTACAAGACCGACGGGCAGGAGTTTTCGAGCGTTGGTAATATCCAGACCGTCTATTACGGCGACCCGCGGACGTGGCAGGCGACGGTGGGCTTCCGCTTCTAGCGCCCGTCTTTCTGACCGTGTCATGCCAGCGAAAGCCGGTGTCTGACCTCGTCGGCCGCACGGCGCAGGGCGCGGTCACGCCCCGGCTTACGCAGGGGTGACTATTGGGGGCGGTGGGGCCGTGCGTCGAAGCTAAGCTCCGCTCGACCCGCCGTCGCCGCCCCGCTCCCCCGCCTTGGCGACGTTCCACAGCGCGTCCTTCTGCGCCAGCGGCAGCGCGGCGAAATCCTGCCCCGCGGCGGCTTCCATTGCGCGAAAGCGGCGTTCAAACTTGGCGTTGGCGGCGCGCAGCGCGGCTTCGGGGTCGATGCCCTTGTGGCGAGCTACGTTCACAACCGCGAACAGCAGGTCGCCCAGTTCGTCGGCCGCCGCCTCGGCTGTGGTGGCGGCGTCGAGCTCGGCCAGCTCCTCGGCCACCTTGGCGCGCGGACCCCCCGCATCGGGCCAATCGAAGCCGGTGCGCGCGGCGCGCTTTTGCAGCTTCTCCGCCCGCGTCAGCGCCGGGAAGCCTGCGGGCACGTTGTCCATCGCCGACGCGCGCGGCTTCTCGGCGGCCTTGATCGCCTCCCAGTTCGCCAGAACCTCGCCGGCCGTCTCGGCGCGCACGTCGCCGAAAATATGCGGGTGGCGGCGCTCCATCTTGTCGGCGATCGCGGCGGCCACATCGTCGATCGCGAACAGCCCCGCCTCCTCGGCCATGCGCGCATGGAACACCACCTGCAGCAGCAGGTCGCCCAGCTCCTCGCGCAGATCGGTCATGCTGCCGCGCTCGATCGCGTCGGCGACCTCATAGGCTTCCTCGATCGTGTAGGGCGCGATCGAGGCGAAGTCCTGCTCGCGGTCCCACGGACAGCCGACGGCTGGATCGCGCAGGCGCGCCACGATCGCCAGCAGGCGGGACAGGTTGGTCAGCGGAGCCTCCGATAGAACGCGGGCAGGTCACCCGGAGTGGACGGCGCCTCCATGATCAGCTCTGTCTTTACCCTGATCGTGCGCGTCGCGATCCGCACCTCCAGCAGGAAGACGCTGAGGCCCGCCGTTAGCAGGCTCACCGAAATCACGAACAGCGGCGGCACGAAGCGGCTGGCATGGAGGGGTGTTGCCTCGGCGACGAACAGGGTGCCGATGAGGATGCACGCGAACACCGCAGCCGCCACGCACAGCCCGACCGCGCGGTTGGCGAGCACCATGCGGCGATCGAGGATGGCGAGCAGCCGGATCGCCTCGTCGCGCAGCACGCCGTCGGCTGGCAGTTCCGCCTCGACCGCGCGCGCGCGGTCGATCACCCGGCCGAGCCGCGTGGTGACGACATTCAGCAGCCCCCCAATCGCGGTTAGCAGAAACACGGGCGTCAGCGCGAGCTGGATCGCCTGCGCGACGCCGGATTCGTTGCCCATCGCCACCGCTTCGCCGGGGGGGCGCGGCAGCGTCAAGCCCTCGCGGCCGTGTCCAGCCGGCGCGCCTTGGATGATGCGGTCCGCGACCCCGGCACGGTCGCCGAACGGGTCATCCAGCGCAGCCGCGACAAGCGCGATCCCGATCAGCCGGCCGCCGAGCGCCTTCGACGCTGGCTCGGGCGATTCGAGCTCGCCGCCGAACGTCCATGCGAAGCGGACGTTCGCGACGACGAGCGCCGCGATGAACCGTCAAGGGTCACCGCAATCGTGCTGTAGCGCCGCTCCACCGTCCGAACCGGAACGGGTGCGTCGCCGTTCCGTCCCGTCTGGCGAGACGTCAGGCCGCGGGGCCCTGCCCCATCTGGAACAGGTTCGAAATCTGCCCCAGGCTGAACAGGTGGGCATAGATCATGCCCAGCATCCCGTTCTGCACCGCCTTGCGCGACTGGTCGCCGCGAAGCTCGCGCAGCTTGTTTTCGTCGACCATGCGGAAACCACGATAGACTGCCGGGTCGCGGCCCTCGATCTGGATTGTCACCTCGCCGTCAATGACGATGTTGAGCTCGTCCAGCTCGGTCATGAACTGGCGCGTGCGCATCACCGCCTGCTCAAACTGGTCGCAGAAACTCAGCGCGTTCTTGGTCACCTCGGTCGGCTGATCGCCATCGAACAGCATCTCGCCGATGCCGGGAGCGAACAGACCGCTGGCATCATCGAAGCAGAGCGAGAGCTCCTCGGTATTTTCGTTCAGTTTCGCGAGGATGAACGGGTAGCGGCGGACATAGGCGGGCACGTATTTCCCCGGCGCCCACTGGCCGTCGGGGCCGATGAACAGGTTGCGCCCATCCGCCATTCCCACGAGCGCGAGCGGAGCCGCGCCCGGACCCGCGCCGAACACCACCGGGTAGTCGCGCTGCGCAATTACAAACTCGTCGACTGTCAGCGGGATGGCGTGGCTGTGGCGCGCGAACTCTAGGTTCGCCGGCGGCGTAAAGCCCCAATTGGGGTGCAGCTGCGACGAGAGCGGGACAACGGAGCCGTAGAAGAGGGGCAGCTGCTGGGCAGGCGCTTGCGAAGCCATCGTGTGGTCGATCCAAACAGGTCTAGCTGATGCGGGGATGCGGCACCGCTCTAGAGGTGCGCGATGGCCGAGCGCAACCGGCTTCGCATGGCTGCGCGGCTCACCGTATTGCGCCCCTACCACGGCGGCTGGCATGCACTATAATCGGTAGCGGCGCGCGACCCGATTCTCCCTGTCCGCGCGCGAAGGAGTTGCCTCGACCATGGCCAGCCAGGCCCCAGCTACCCCGACGCTGACGATCGATCCCCCGTCGCCCGCGCCGATCGAGCTGACCCCGCCCACGCCGGTCCCGGCGGTCGCGCCGACACAGGCGGCGGGCCTCGTGCCGATTTCGGACGAGGTGAAGACGCAGCTGGAAGCCCGAGTCGATGGTTTTATCGACGAGCTGGTGACGGTCGACGCCAACAGTCCCGAGTTCGGCAAGAAGGTCGATGCGCTGACCAATCTCGGCCGCCGCGAGATTGCCGAGGCGGCGAACCAGTCCAACCGCTTCCTCGATCGCCCGGTGCGATCGCTGAACGAGGATGGCGGCATCGGCGCCAACCTCACGCAGCTGAGGCGGACGGTTGAGGATCTCGATCCATCGAAGCGCGGCGACCTGACCGCTCGGCGCAAGCTGTTCGGCCTCGTCCCCTTCGGCGGGCGCGCGCGACAGTATTTTGATAGCTACAAGTCCGCGCAGGGGACGATCCAGTCGATCCTCGGCAGCCTGGCGAACGGCAAGGACGAATTGCTGCGCGACAACGCCGCGATCGACGTTGAGCGGCAGAATCTGTGGGCGGCGATGGGCAAGCTGGAACAGATGGTCCACGTCTCCAAGACGCTGGACGCCAAGCTGGAGGACAAGGCCGCCGAGCTCGACGCGACCGATCCGGCGAAGGCGACCGCGATCCGCCAGACCGCACTGTTCTATGTGCGCCAGCGGACGCAGGACCTGCTGACGCAGATGGCGGTGACGGTGCAGGGCTACCTGGCGCTCGATCTCGTCAAGAAGAACAATGTCGAGCTGGTGAAGGGCGTCGACCGCGCGAGCACGACGACGGTTGCGGCGCTGCGGACGGCGGTCACCGTCGCGCAGGCGATGACCAACCAGAAGCTGGTGCTCGACCAGGTGACGGCGCTCAACACCACCACGGCCAATATCATCGACAAGACGGGCGAGCTGCTGCGCCAGAACACCGCTCGCATCCACGAGCAGGCCTCGAACGCAGCGGTGCCGGTGGAGACGCTGAAGCGCGCATTCCAGAATATCTACGCGACGATGGATGCGATCGACACGTTCAAGCTGAAGTCGCTCGAATCGATGAAGACGACGGTCAACACGCTGTCGGCCGAGGTGGAGAAGAGCCGTGGCTATATCGCCCGGGCACAGGGCCAGGCGCAGGCGGCGGTGAGCGGCCCGGCGCAGGACGGACCGTTCGCAGCCTTGCCGCAACGCTGACCGCATGGGGGAGTTGAGTCCCGACGAGGCGGTCGCGCGCGCAGCGCTGATCGACGCGCGCGTGAAGCGCGCCGAGGAAGTCATGCTGCGGCTGGCGGGTACGCGAGAGGCGCGCGAGGCAACCGCGCGCTCGCTGAAGCGCACCGCGCGCGACATCTCGGTGCGCATCCAGCGTTCGGTGGGCGCGATGGGCATCACCGGCGTCGGCCTGGTCGGCTATGGGCTGGCGACGACGGGGATCGTGGGGCTGGACCTGATGATCGCCGGCGCGCTGGCGGTGCCAGCCGTCGGCGCGGCGGCGCTGATGATCCCGACGCGGCGCAAGGTCGAGCGGCCCGAGCAGCTGGCGCAGACGCCGCTCGACCGGCTCTCTGGCGCTGCGGACGAGTGGCTGGGCCGCGTGAAGATCGAACTGCCGCGCGCGAGTTGGCAGGAGGCCGACCGGGTGCGCTCGCGGCTGGTGGAGTTGCAGCCGCTGCTCGCGGGCCGTGCGCCGGGCGACGCCGAGGCGATCGAGGCCAGGCGGCTGATCGGCGAGCATCTGCCGCGGCTGGTGCGGGCATCGCTGGCGCTGCCCCCGGCGCAGCGCGGCCAGCCCGAGGCAGCGCGCGAGCTGAACGGCGGGCTGGCGGTGATCGGTGGCGAGTTGGGCCGGCTGACCGAGACGATCGCCGCGGCGAAGGTCGACGCGCTGCGCGTCGAGAGCCGGTTCCTGGAAAACCGCTACCGCTAGGGCAGCGGCATCGTCCTCAGGGGCAGGGACGCATGAAAAGGGGCGGCCCCGGCGTGCGCCGGAACCGCCCCATTGAGGTTCAGGACGCTCGACTAGGCTTTGCGGCGACGCAGCGCTGCGAGGCCAGCGAGGCCGAGGCCCAGCACCGCCACCGTGCCCGGAGCCGGAACCAGCGCGGTTCCCGGGAGCACCTGGCTGCGGATGAACGCGAGGTTCGAGTAAACCGGCGCGAAGCCGTTCAACTCACCCCAGCTGTTGTTCAGCCCGGCGAGGAAGTCGCCGAAGTCGGTGCCGTAGGTCTGCCCGAAGGACGTGACCGAGCTGATGAGCCCATAGACGAACTGCGGACCGCCCGAATCTCCGCCTGCGGTGGTGACTTCGTTGCTGTCATATTTGCCGCACCAAGGCACCTGCGCGGTCGTGTAGCCAAAACCGCGCGTCGCGAGCAGGCAAGCCTGATCGTTGGCTGGATTGCCCTGATAAAAGCCCGAGATCCAGGTGTTGCTGACATCCTGGTTGCCGCCGAAGAAATACGAGCCGCTGCCGTCGGGATCGGTGAAGAAGCCGCCCCAGAGCGCGTCGCCGTAGCTGAAATCGTAGCGGTTGATGCCCTGGCGCAGGCGGCCGGTGCCGAGCGCGTTCGCACCAGAGGTGCCGACATTCCCGCCGGTCAACGAACGCAGGCCGTAGCCCGCCACGTTGTAGGGAAGGTTCGACAGGTTCTTGGCAGGGCTCAGTTGGTAGCTGCGGGCAAAAGAAGGCGCCGCTTGCGACAGGCGGATGACCGCCGTGTCGTTCGAATCGACCACCCGGCCGGAATAAAGGGGATTGGCGGCGAAGCTTGCGGCAGCAACACCCGTCGCGACCGCTGGATTGTTGTAAACGACCACATCCTGACCGCCACCGTAGAACCAGGCGGTGATACCGGCGACACCGGTGTAGGTGGTCGTGACGCCGCCCGAGGTGCTTGGCGACGGCGGCTTCACGCAGTGCGCCGCTGTCAGGATCGATACGCGATCGGGAAGCAGCGAGCCGGTGCAGACGAAGTTCGCAACCCCGCTGCCGCCAGCCGACGTGACGAACGAATACTGCGTCTGCAGCGCTGCGACGCCGCTGTAGAACGGCGCCGTGGCGAGATATCGCGGATCGCCCGGCGGGACCGCAGCACTCGTTCCGGTACCCGCCTGGCCGACGATCTGATGCGCGGCCTCGTAGGTGAGATTATCGAGGATCGCGCTCTGGCTGGCGCGAACCGGCTGGCTCGCCGTCTCGGGGACGAGCGTTGGCAGAGCGCCGGCGTGGGCAACCGAACTCAGGAATGCAGCCCCGAATAGGACCGCGACGCTTTGGGAACGTGCAGACATGGATATAGGATCTCCTCTCCTGGCTGAGAGGCAAGCACGCATTGTGCCAAAAGGCCGAAATCCGCCGGTTTAGGCGCTTGGCTGCGCAGACGGATGGCGACGGTTCGAAAAACTGTAAGCGGAGCCGACAGTTGCGGGAACTTATCCGGATGTTTGCGTTGAACCGTTCCGGCGCTGCGCCGAGCGAAGCCGGGCCCTAAGCGGCCGCCCGCTGGTGTTCGGCGAAGCCGCGGGCGGCGGCCGACAGCCGATCGACCGCCTCGCGCACGTGGTTTTCCTCGATCGTCAGCGGCGGCAGCACGCGGATGACGTTGTCGCCCGCTGCGACGAGCAGGATGCCGTGGCTGCGGGCATAGCCGACAAACGCGCGGCTGTCGGTGCCAGCACGGCACCTGATGCCCAGCATCAGCCCCAGCCCGCGCACGCTTTCGAACAGCCAGTCGTGGTTGGGGATCATCTGCTCAAGGCTCTGGCGCAGCCGGTCGCCGGTCTGGCGCACGTGGTCTAGGAACGCAGGTTCGGAGACGACGTCCAGCACCGCCTCGCACGCTGCCATCGCGAGCGGATTGCCACCGAAGGTGGAGCCGTGGGTGCCGACGACCATGCCGCGCGCCGCGTGCTCCGTCGCAAGGCACGCGCCGACCGGGAAGCCGCCGCCGATACCCTTGGCGATCGCCATTATGTCGGGCGTGATGCCATACTGCTCATAGGCGAACAGCGTGCCCGTGCGCGCCACTCCGCACTGCACCTCGTCGAAAATCAGCAGCATGCCGTGCTCGTCGCAGAGCGCGCGCAGGCCGCGGATGAAGTCATGGCTGCCCGGGCGGATGCCGCCTTCGCCCTGGACGGGCTCGATAAGGATGCCGCCGGTGTGCGGGCCGATCGCCGCCTTGACCGCGTCGAGATCGTCGAAGGGCAGCACGCGGAATCCGTCGAGCAGCGGCGCGAAGCCGTCGCGCAGCTTCGCCTGGTCGGTGGCGCTGATCGTGCCCAGCGTGCGGCCGTGGAAGGCGTTCGAAAACGTCAGGATCTCGTAGCGCTCGGGCTGGCCGCCTGAGTGATGGAAGCGGCGGCACGTCTTGATCGCGCACTCCAGCGCCTCGGCGCCCGAATTGCCGAAGAACACCGTGTCGGCAAAGGTCAGCGCCACCAGCCGCTCGGCGAGGTGCTGCTGCGCGGGCACGCTGTAGAGGTTCGAGGTGTGCATGAGCGTCGCCGCCTGCTTCGCGATCGCGGCGACCAGATGCGGGTGGCCGTGGCCCAGGCTGTTGGTCGCGATGCCGCTCGCGAAATCCAGCCAGCGCCGCCCGTCGGCATCGAACAGATACGGCCCGTCGCCGCGCACCGGCGCGACCTCGCAGCGGGCATAGACTGGCATCAGCGGGGCGATCGACATCGGCAGCGGTCCACGGGTGAGTGAGGAACCCGTCATAGGCGCGGCGGGCGCGGGCCGGAACCCCTGCCGTCCCTGAGCGGTTGAACGACCGTTCATCCGTGCGGCGCTTGGCCGCTGCGCCGGGCTGCGAGCGTGGACGTTGTGCCGATCGGCGCGTGATGTCCGCGCCCGGAGGATTCAGGTGATGGAAAGCGGGCTGAACGTCGCGGTCGTTGGATTGGGCGGCGCAGTGGCAACGACGGCGGCGGCGGGGATCGAGCTGCTGCGGTCGGGATCGAACGACCTCGCCGGGCTGCCGCTCGCCGAGCACGATGTTGCGGGGTTGCCGCCCTATCGCAAGCTGAGCTTTGCGGGCTGGGACCTGTTCCCCGACGATCTGGCGACCGCGGCCGCGCAGCACGGGGTGCTGGGGCGCGATCAGCTGGAAGCGGCGGCGCCGGGTCTGCGGGCGGTGCGGCCGTGGGCGGCGGTTGGGTCGACCGATTTCTGCCGCGGGGTCGATGGAGCGAACAAGCTCGTCACGGGATCGCATCGCGCCGCCGTGGAGGCGATCCGCAGCGACCTCGCCAAGCTGAACGGCCGGACGGTGATGCTGAACCTCGCATCGACCGAGCGGCCTGCCGACCTGGGCTCCGACGCGCTGCAGACGCGCGACGGCTTCGAGCGCGGTTTGGACGCGAACGACCCGGCGATCAGCCCGGCGATGCTCTACGCCTACGCCGCGATCGAGCACGGCGTGCCTTACGGCAATTTCACGCCGTCGGTGGCGGCGGACGCGCCCGCGCTGGCCGCGCTCGCCAAGGCGCGCGGGGTTCCGGTGGCCGGCAAGGATGGCAAGACCGGGCAGACCTTCATGAAGACGGTGATCGCGCCGGCGCTGCGCGCGCGGGCGCTGTATGTGGAGGGGTGGTTCAGCACCAACATCCTCGGCAACCGCGACGGCCTGGCTCTGAACGATCCCGACAGCCTGAAATCGAAGCTCGATACCAAGGGATCGGTGCTCGATGACATGCTCGGCTATGCGGTCGAGGATCACATCGTCGACATCCGCTATTACCGGCCCCGCGGCGATGACAAGGAGGCGTGGGACAATATCGACGTCGCCGGCTTCCTAGGCCAGCGGATGCAGCTGAAACTGAACTTCCTGTGCAAGGACTCGATCCTTGCGGCGCCGCTCGCCATCGAGATTGCGCGCTGCCTTGCGCTCGCTGCCAAGCGCGGCGACGGCGGCGTGCAGGAGCAGCTGGGCGTGTTCTTCAAGGCGCCGCAGACCAAAGGCGGCCGCCGCCCCGAACACGCCTTTCAGCGCCAGCACGACGCGCTGCTGCGCTGGCTGTACCAGTGAGCTTCGGCGTTCCGTCTCCCGGCACCGCGGGCCCCCGTGTCCCGCTGGAAGGAGAGGGGCTGGGCGCGCCGGCGGACGTCGAGATGGCACGGTTGGCTCCCGCGCTTCTCGACCCGTTGCGCGAACTCGGCGACTTGAAGCGCATCACCTCGGCGGGCCGCGAGGGATCGATCGCCACGCGCCTGTTCCTGCGCGCGTGGGGCGCGCTCGCCGCCGGCGCGGACGAGAGCGGCGTCGCCTGGAGCACGCTCTCGGCGGGCCTCGCGGCTGCACGGCTTGGAGATCTCGATCGCGCGACGCTGATCGCGCTGGGGCTGGACGCGGCCGAGGCGCTCGCCGTGCTCAACCGAGCGTTGGACGAAGTCGCGGCTCCGTTCGATCCCGGCGTGATCGGCCGGGCGCGCGACGCGCTTCAGCTGAAGCTGCGCGACGCCCGTCCGCCCGCCTTCGCGCAGGCTCTCGCCCGCCAGCCGCGCGCTGGCGTCACCTGCCCGGGCCGTCGCCGCGCGATGCTGCTGCCGCCCGAAAACCACGCCGATCACAGCCTCGCGGTCGCGCTTTACGCGATGCTGCTGGCGCCCTCCTATGGCGCCGATCCGGTCAGCGCGTTCACCGCTGCGCTCCAGCACCACCTGCACTCGGCTGCGATGCCCGATAGCGGGTATACCGGCGAGGTGCTGCTTGGCGACGCGCTGCCCCACGTGGTTGCCGCCGCGCGCGCGCAGGCTACGGCCGAGCTGCCGGGCGTGCTACGCGAGCGGTGCGAGGCGTTGCAGACGGAGATCGCCGACGATGCGACCCCGCTCGCGCGCGCCTTCCACGCGGCCGACTCGATCGACCGCGTGCTGGAGATCGAGAGCCACCTGGCGCGCGGCGGACTGACGATGGATGCAGTGCTGCGCGACTATGCGCTGGTGCACGACGGCCCGGTCAAGCCGTTCCAGGACCGCGTGCTGTCGGAGGTCGGGCTCTGCTGAGGCTCCGCTCGCCCGGCTCGGGCCGACCGCTGGTCTACGACACGCCGCACTCGCTGAGCGACGGCGCGGGTGAGCGCTGGCCGGTGGTCGACGGCATTCCGTTCCTGCGCGTCGAGAGCGAGGGCCTGGTTGCCGTGGCGCTCGAAGCGCTCGACGCGGGGGCCAGGGACGACGCGCTGGTGGCGCTGCTCACCAATCAGGACGATTGGTGGAGCGGCCCCGCGACCGACCTTTCCGAACTGCGCGCATTGGTGGCGGAGCGCGAATGCTTGAGCCTGCGCAGCGCGATGGCGCTGCTGCGGCTTGGGCCGGTTGCGGACTATTTCGCCTATCGCTGGAGCGACCCCACCTATCTGGCCGGGCTGGCGCTGTTGGAAGCGCACTGGGCCGGGCCGCGGACCGCGTTCGAACTGGCGTGCGGCATCGGCCACTATCTGCGCGAGCTGACGATGCGCGGCCTGCGCTGCGTTGGTGCCGATGTGGTGTTCGCCAAATGCTGGCTGGCGAAGCACTGGGTCTGTGCCGAGGCGGACTACGTTGTGTTCGACGCCGCCCATCGCTGGCCGCTGTCCGAGACGGCGCACTTCGACCTCGTCCAGTGCCACGACGCGTTCTATTTCCTGCCAAACCAGCGCTTCGTCGCGGCCGAGCTGCGGGCGCGAGTCGCGCCGGGCGGTCGGCTGGCGATCAGCCACCTGCACAATATCGACGTGGAAGGCGGAGCGAAGGGCCCGGCGCTGGGGGCCGAGGACTGGGCGGCGCTGTTCCCGGACGCAGCGGTGTACGACGAGAGCGAGCTGCTGGCGGCGCTGATCGAAGCGCGGGTGCCGACGAGCGCGCCGTGGTCGCCCGATCCGGCGGTCGAGGCGTGGAGCGTGGTCGAAGGCGCTGGCCCCCCGCACGCGCTGACCGGCGGTCTGGCGCTGCCGCGCGCCGCAGCCCGGCTGCGGCTCAACCCGCTGCTCGCAGCCGACGGCGGCGTCACCTGGCCAAGCGCGCGCTACGCTGCCGAATATGCCGAGCGCTGCCCGTGGGCGCTGCCCGGCGCAGCGCTGCCCGAGGGCGCCGGCGCCGAGCGGCTGCGGCGCATGGTGGACTTGCCCGAGCGATGGTGAGCGACGGGCGAGTTCGTCCTGAATCGCCGATCGGCGAAGGGGACCGCCCGCAAGGCGCAGTCGTCGGGCAAGGCCGACGCGTTGGGCCCGCCGACCACCCCGCTTCGCGGGCCGGTCCCCCTCCCCAACGCGCGCATCGGGAGGATCTGGCGGTTCGCTGGGCCATCGCTGGCTTCGGCTGGGTGGCGCGGGATTATTTTGCCCCCGCGCTGGCCGAAGCGGGCGGGCGGCTGGCTGCGGTCGCCGATCCCAGCCGGTCGGCGCGCGCGGCGGCCGAGGCGCTCGGGGCAGCGGCGCACATCGAACCAAGCGCCGCGATCGCGCACGCCGACGCGCTCTATGTCGCCACCCCCAACCACCTGCACCGCGCGCCCGTCGTCGCCGCGCTCGAGGCCGGCGTGCCGGTGCTGTGCGAAAAGCCGATGGCGGCGTCGGCCGCCGACGCGCGGGCGATCGCCGACTCCGCGCGCCGCACGGGCACGCTCTACGGCACCGCCTTCGATCAGCGCTGGCACCCAGTGCACCAGCGCATGGCCGCGCTCGTCGCGGCGGGTGCGATCGGCCGGGCGACCGCTGTCCGCATCCTCTATTGCTGCTGGCTCGGCCCGGACTGGGGGCCGGACAACTGGCGCGCCGATCCGGAGGCGGCGGGCGGCGGAGCGGTGATCGACCTCGCGCCGCACGGGCTCGATCTGGTGCACGCGCTGCTGGGCGAGCCGGTCGCCGAGCTCGACATCTGCCTGCAGCGGCGCGTGCACGCCTACGCGGTGGAGGATGGCGGGCTGCTCATGGGCGCGACCGCGTCGGGCGTGCTGGTCCAGGCGCATGTCGCCTATAACTGCCCGGAGGCGCTGCCGCGGCGGCGGCTGGAAGTGGTCGGCACCGAGGGCGCGCTCTTCGCCGAGAACTCAATGGGCCAGACGCCCGGCGGCGTGTTGACGCGGATATGCGGGCGCACCGGCACCGCCGAAACGGTTGCGGTTCCAAACCGTTCGCCCTTCGCCGTGCAGATCGAAGCGTTCCACAAGGCGATGCGGTCCGTTTCTCCCCGATCCCGGATCGCGGAGCTGGACCGCGCGCAAACTGGCGGCGGAGCGCCGGGCGCTGCCCGTGGCGCGTGCGGCCCCTTGACCACGGTTGGCGAGCGCGGCGGTCCCCCTCCCCGAGCCGAACCTCAGGAGGGTGAGCGCGCCTTCTCCGCCGAGCGCGACCTCGCGCTGACCCGGCTGCTGTTCGAAGCCTACGGGCGCGCGCGATGCCGCTGAGCATGTTCGCCTGCGCCAACTGCGGATTCTGGCAGCGTCATTTCGCGCCCGCCGCGTGCCCGGTGTGCGAGGACGTGCGGAACGACCTCCCCGAGGACGGCTGGCGGTTCCTGCCCGAAGCCGACGTCCGCGCGACCCACGCAGGCGGGTGGCGCCGGGTGCGCGACGACATGCTCGCCTTCGCGACCACACCCGCGCTCGGGCTGGCCGGGACGGGCTGGCTGCTGCTCGACGCCGAGCACGGCAACACCGCCTTCGAGGCCGCGCCGTTTTACTCGCCCGCGATGCTGGACGAGATCGCGCGGCTGGGCGGCATCTCGCACCTCAGCTGCTCTCACGTCCACGGGATGGGCGCGCTGTGGCAGCTGCAGGAGGCGTTCGCGCCCGCGGTGGTGGCGGTGAACGTGCACGATCTGCAGCTGACCAAGGCCTTCCGCGTCACCCACCCCTATGACGAGACGCTGAGGCTGACCCCCACGCTGACGCTGCACCGGGTTGGCGGGCATTATCAGGGGCAGGCGGCGCTGCACGACGCGCGGCGGCGGCTGCTGTTCTGCGGAGACATGTTCAAGGTTGAGCAGACCGCCGGGGGGCGCTCGACGGCGATCAGCGCGCACTGGGCGTTCCACAAGGCCATCCCGCTGACGCAGGCGCAGCTGCGCGGCTACCGCGACGTCATCGCGGGGCTTGAGTTCGATGGCATCGCGACGCCGTTCGAATATGCGCCGGATGTCGGACGCGCGCAGGCGCTCGCGGCGGTGGACGCCTGGCTGGCCGATGGACCGGGGATCCGGCGGTATGACCTCACCGCCGGCAGGGTTGCAAACACCGACGACCCTGCTGCCGCCGCGCCGCGCGAGGCGACGCCTCCCCGCGCCGGACAGGGACGTGTCGGCAAGGCCGCCCGTTCATGAACCCAGCGCACGGCCTGCCCGCCGACCTCCCGCCCGCCGCGCACGCCTACCTCGCCGCCTTCCCGCGCGGCGAGGTGGTCGCGTTCCCGATCACCGCGCTCGATCGAACGGGCGTGCCGGTGTGGATCGTCGCGCTGTTTCTCGATCCGGCGCTGGGGCTTCAGGGCGCGATGCCGTCGGGCATCGGCTATGGCTCGACCGACGCCGATGCCGTGCTCGGCGCGCTGGGCGAGATCGCCGAGGCGATCTGGCCGACGCTCGCCCTGAAGGACCGCGCGCCAACGCTCGCCAGCTACGACGAGCTGGTCGACGCTCACGGCCAGCGCGCGGTTGCCGATCCGTTGATGCTCGGCCTTCCAGCCGGATCGGCCGTCGGCCGCGACACGCGCCTCGCGTGGACCGAAGCCACGCGCGCGGCAACCGGCGAGACGGTGCTGGTGCCGCTCGACATTGCCGCGTGCGACTGGTTCGAGCTGCCTCGAGGCTACCAGCCGTTCACGACGCTCATCACCAACGGCCTAGGCGCGGGGCCGGACCTCGACTGGGCGGTGGGGCACGGGCTGCTGGAGATCCTCCAGCGCGACGGCAACGGCCTCAGATTCCGGGCGCTCGATCAGGGCGTCGGGCTTAAGGGCGCGTCCTCGACGTTGCTCGACCGCTTCGCCGGGCAGGGCATCACCGCGATCCCCAAGTTCGCCACCGACGAGTTCGGGCTGATGAACCTCTACGTCGTGGGCTTCGACGACCACCCGCCCGCGCCGATCGCGCTGTCGGCCTGCGGGGAGGCGTGCCACCCGGACCGCCAAGCCGCGCTGGAGAAGGCGGCACAGGAATTCGCCGCCGCGCGTGTGCGCAAGGCGTTCAGCCACGGCCCGCAGACGCTGGTCGACCGCGTCGCGCCGCCGGGCTATACCGAGCGCTTCCTGTCGGCCGCGCGCACGTCGCTCGTCGGCGGCGAATCGCGCGCCTTGTCGGCGATGATCGACTGGTCGCGCCGCGACGCGGCCGAGCTGAAGCGCATCCTCGCGCCGGTTCATGCGGTGCGCCGGTCGCGGCCCTTCGCTGACCCGCCCTCTCCCGACCTCGCTGGCGCTCCACCATCTCCCGCGGGCGAGGGCGGGACAGGCCGCCTGGGCGGGGAACGAGACGGCATGGCGCCTCTCCCACCCCGCTCCGCCCGCGACCGCGGCGCGATCGCGCGCGCGGCGATCGAGGCGGCGGGATTCGACTTGCTCTATGTTGACTGCTCGCCGCCGGACCGGTCGATCGCGGTCGTCAAGGTGATCGTGCCGGGGCTGGAGGTGGAGACGATGAGCTACCACCGGCTTGGGCCGCGCAACGCCCGGCGGCTGATCGACGCGGACAGCCCGCTCGTCCGGTTCGGCGCGCCGTCGGCCTTGCTGAAGCCGGTGCGCATGCCGCCCGAAGACGCCGAGCGGCTCGGTCACCCGCTGTTTGACACCGCGCTCGCAGATCGCATCGTCGGCCCGCTCTACCCGCTCTATCGCGAACCCGAGGCGCACCATGTCGCCTGGGTGCTCGGCCAGGCGCAGGGGGCGTGAGCGTGCGCAGCGCTCTCTCCCGGTTTCTTTCCGGCCCGGCCGGGGGTGACCACGCTTTCCCGCTTGCGGGAAAGCGACAGGTGCGCAGCGCCGGGGAGAGGTCCGAGTGAACCGGCTCCGCTTCGCCTACAACACCAACGGCTGCTCCAACCACCGGCTGGACGATGCGCTCGAGCTGATCGCCGAGGCGGGGTTCGACGGCGTCGCGCTGACTCTCGACTGGCATCATCTCGATCCGTTCGCGCCCGGCTGGAACGTCGCAGCCGCGCGCCTCCGCCGGCGTCTTGGCGAGCTTGGCCTCGGCGTGGTGATCGAGACCGGCGCGCGCTACCTGCTAGATCCGCGCCACAAGCACGAGCCGACACTGCTCCACCCGACGCCCGAAGGGCGCGCCCGCCGCCGCGCCTTCCTGAAGCGCGCCGCCGACATCGCAGCGCAGGTGGAGGCCGAGGCGGTGAGCTTCTGGGCGGGTGTGCCGCAGCCGGGCGTGGCACGCGGGGACGCCGAGGGGTGGCTCCACGAGGGGCTGGCCGACGTGCTCGCCTATGCCGACGGTCTGGGCGTGACGATGGCGTTCGAGCCCGAGCCGGGGATGTTGATCGAGACCGTCGCCGAATATGCAGCGCTTGCCGAGCATCACCCCGCGCTGATGCTGGCGCTGGACACCGGACATTGCCTGGTGACGGGCGACATCGAGCCTGAGGACGCGGTGCGCGCCTATGCGGGTCGGTTGGGCACGGTGGCGATCGAGGGCATGCGCCGCGGCGACCATACGCATCTGCCGCTCGACGAGGGCGATATGGACCTGCCCGCCGTGCTGCGAGCGCTTGCCGAGGTGGGGTTCAGCGGCTTGGTTTGCGTCGAACTCAGCCGCGAATCCCCACGCGCCCACGCCGCGATCCCGCAGGCGATCGAGCAGATCCGCGCGGCGCTCGCTCGCGGTCCCCTCCCGCGTCCCGGGGAGGTTGCCGGGCAGGGCAACGCCGGCGGGGGTGCAGCGGCGGCACCGATGCAGCCACCGGCCCTGCGGGCCACCTCCCCCGCGCGCGGGGTAGGACCGGGCGCATGAGGGTCTGCTTCATCTCGCGCCGCTACTTTCCGGCGATCTCGGGCATGTCGATCTATGCCCAGAACCTGCTGCGCGAGCTTGCCGCAGCGGGCCACGACGTGACGATGATCAGCCAATATTACGGCGAGCCGCGCTTCCGCTCGGTCTATGGCGGCGGGCCGCCGCCGGAGGTGCCCGGCGTTCGCGTGATCGGGCTGGAGGCGCTGGGCGAGCAGGACGGCGGCAAGTTCGAGGCGGACATCGAGCGCATCGCCGAGACCATCGCCGCCGAGCACGCGGCCGCTCCGTTCGACGTGCTCCACGCGCAATATGGCTACCCCACCGGCTGGGCGGCGCTTGTCGCAGGCGCGCGGCTTGGGCTGCCCGTGGTCGTCTCGATCCAGGGCGGCGACGGCCACTGGGTCGGCTCATGCTGCGAGACGCACCGGACAGCGATGGTCCGCGTGATCGAGCAGGCCAACGCGGTCTTGATCGGCGGTTCGAGCTTCCGCGCCGAAGTCGTCGAACGGCTGGGCGTCGCGCCGCGGTGTTTCACGCTCGTCCCCGGCGCGGTCGACACAAGGCGCTTCCACCCGCGCGCGGGCGAGCGCGAGCCCGGACCGCTGCGCCTGCTGTATCACGGGCGTGTCGACCGGCGGAAAGGCGTCCTGGATTTCCTGGACGCGCTGGCAGCGATCGATCCTCTCCGGGACGGAACTTCCCGTCCTCCGCGTGCGGGGGAGGGGGACCACGAGCAGCACGACGGACGGGTCGGCGCGCGTCAGCCCCTCCACGACGAAGATCAGGCGGCGCGGTCTGCCTCTCGCTGCGGGGGCGTAGAAGGCTGGACCGCCATCATCTCGGGCATCGGGCCCGACGTCGACTCCGCGCGCGAGCGGATCGCGGCGCTTCAGCTGGGCGGGCGCGTGGCGATGACCGGCTATGCCGACTACGCCGCCGCGCCCGCGATCTACCGCGCGCACGACGTGTTCGTATCGCCCACCTATGCAGAGGGCTTCAGCAACACCGTCCTAGAAGCGATGGCCTCGGGCCTGCCCGTGGTCAGCTGCGACACCGTCGGCGTGTCCGACTGCCTGCGCGACGGCGACAACGCGCTCCTCGCCACGCCCGGCGACGTGCCCGCGCTCGCGGCCGCGCTCCGCCGGCTGCTGGCCGAGCCTCAGCTCCGCGAGCGCCTCGCTTCCACCGCGCTCGCGGAGTGCCGCCGCACCTACAGCTGGAGCGCGGTCGGAGCGCTCATCGTCGGCGTCTACGCCTCCGTCCGCGGCGGCAAGCCCGGTGCCGCGTTCGATCCGCATCTACCCGTCACCCCCTGCAGGTTCCGCGCGGAGCCGCATCTGCTGTGACGCGCCCCGTCGCGCTCGCGGTCAGCCCGCATCTCGATGACGCCGTGTTTTCGGCTGGCGGCACGCTCGCCGCGCTGGCCGATGCGGGCTGGCGCGTGGTGGTGGCGACGGTGTTTACTGCAAACGTGCAGAAACCGGATGGCTTCGCGCTCGCCTGTCAGCTCGACAAGGGCCTGCCGCCGGACGTGGACTATATGGCGCTCCGCCGCGGCGAGGACCGGGCGGCGTGCGCGATCATCGGAGCCGAGCCGGCGCACCTGCCGCTGCTCGAAGCCCCGCACCGGCGCTACGGCAGCGCCGCCGAGCTGTTCGGCCCGGTGCGCGCTGGCGACGACCCGCCGATCGCGCAGCTCGTCGTGCGCCTCGTTGCAACGCTTCGCCCGCAGCGCATCCTCGGCCCGCAGGCGATCGGCGGCCACGTCGACCACGTGCTGACCCGCCGCGCGCTGGAGCGGCTGGGCCACCGGTGGGAGTCGTGGGCCGACTGGCCCTATGCCGACCGCTCGCCCCCGGTCGGCCCCGGCCACGCCGTCGACCGTGCGCGCAAGCTGAAGGCCTGCGCTGCCTATGCCAGCCAACTCGGCTTCCAGTTCGGCGGCGCCGACGGCCTCGATGCCCGGCTCGGCGATCGCGAGTGGGTGCTGCCCGTCGGATAGCTGCATCGGCGCTTGCGCAGCGCCGCGCTTTGGCGTTTCCTCGCGGTCGAGAGGGACGGCCGCCCGGGCGGGAGCCGGCGGCATCGACGGGGGAGGTGAGCCATGCGCCGCACTGCGGGGATCGCGACGACCACGCGCCGCTGCCGGGCGGTGCTGGCGCTGATGGCGATCGCAGCCGCCACGCCAGCCGCGGCGCAGGTCTATGAGGTCGGCGACGACGGCTCGCTCAGCGTCCGCAGCGGGGCGGGCGCGGTCAGCTGGAGCGACGCTCGGGCGGCCGCCGTCCCAACCGGCGCAACGCCCGCCCGGACCGCGCTCGCCGCCCCGGTCGCGGTGCCCGCAGCGGCTCCGGCCGCCTTCCGCCCCGCGCTCGCCGCGTCGTCGGTCAGGCACGGAGTCGACCCGGCGCTCTTGGAAGCCGTCGTGTGGCAGGAGAGCCGCTGGCGCGCGCAGGCCGTCTCGCGCAGGGGCGCAGTCGGCCTTACGCAGCTGATGCCCGGCACCGCCCGCGACTTGGGCGTCGCCGACGCGCGCGACCCCGCAGCCAATCTCGATGGCGGCGCGCGCTATTTGCGCCAGATGCTCGCTCGCTTCGGCGGCGATCTCGTGAAGGCGCTCGCGGCCTACAATGCCGGTCCGCGCCGGGTCGAGCGGGCAGGCGGGGTGCCGCCCATCGCGCAGACGCAAAACTACGTGGCAGCCGTGCTTGCGCGGCTCGCTAATCAGGTTCCGGCGCTCGGACGAACGCGCTAGAGGGGTTGGGGGCCGCGGCGGACCGTGGCGGAGGGAGCGAGTTGATGCGGAACCGCGCGGCCGGCGGCGTTGCCGTCCTCATCGCAGCGATGCCGGGCGCGGCGTGGGCCGATCCGCAGGGGTCGGGCCCGATCGTCGGTGCGCTGACGTGGATCCAGGACACGTTGATGGGCCAGGTCGCGACGACGGTCGCGGTGATCGCGGTGGCGATGGTCGGCTTCATGATGCTGACCGGCCGCATGAACTGGCGCTTCGGCGCGACGGTCATCGTCGGCTGCTTCGTGCTGTTCGGCGCAGCCTCGATCGTTGCCGGCATCCAGGGCGCGGCGCGCGCGGCGGGGTGACGATGCTTGCGCGCTCGCCCGTATTCCGCGCGCTGACCCGCCCGCAGATGCTGGGCGGCGTCACCTACAGCTTCTTCATCCTGAACGTCGCGGTGACGACCGAGGCGTTCCTCATCACGCGCAATTTCTGGGCGCTGCCCGTGGCCCTGCTGGTGCATTCGGCTGGCTATCTCGCGTGCCTGCGCGAGCCGCGCGTGTTCGATCTGTGGCTGACCAAAGTGCGCCTGTGCCCCCGCGTGCCGAACTTCCGGCGCTGGGGCTGCAACAGCTACGCGCCGTGACGCGTCCCGCTCTCTGGGCGCGCAAGGAAGCCAGGGCAGGCGCGCGCCTGCCCTATGCCGCGCACGCCGACGACTCCACGCTCAGCCTGCGCGACGGCGCGCTGATGCAGTCGCTGATGGTCGGCGGGCTGCCGTTCGAGACCGAGGACAGCGACCAGCTCAACCACATGCTCGGCGTGCGCGAGGTGATGCTGCGCGGCTCGCTCGATGCGCGCTTCGTGCTCTACCACCACATCATCCGGCGGCGCGTCGCGGTGGCTCCGGCGGGCGGGTTCGATCAGCCGTTCGCCGCCGAGCTCGACCGGCAGTGGCGCGCGCGGCTGGGCGGCCGCCGCCTGTTCGTGAACGAGCAGTTCGTGACCGTCGTCCGCCGCCCGCCGCGCGGCAAGACGGGCCTGCCCGAGCGGCTGGGTCGTCTGCTGCGGCGGCGCGGCGGGGATGAGGTCGATCCCACCGCGCTGCGCGAGCTCGACGCGGCGGTCGGAGCGCTGCTCGCAAATCTCGGCGGCTACGAGGCGCGGCGCTTGAGCTGTTACGAGACCGCAGCGGGACGCTGTTCGGAGCCGCTCGAGCTGCTGTCAGCACTCTACAACGGCGAGATGCGCCCGGTCCTGGTGCCGCCAGCGGCCACCGAACTTGGGCACCACATCCCCTACCGGCGTCTCAGTTTCGGGCTCGACGCGCTCGAGCTCAACGGAGCGGGAGGGCGGCAGTTTGCGGGCGCGCTCAGCCTTAAGGACTATCCCGCGGCGACGCGTCCGGGCGTGCTCGATGGCGTGCTGCGCCTGTCGGCCGAGTGCGTGCTGACGAGCAGCTTCGCCCCCGCCGACCGCCAGACCGCGCGCGAGCGGATCGATCTCGCGCTGCGCCGCCTGCGCGCGACCGACGACGAGCTGGCGACCGAGCGGCGCGAGATGCTGGCAGCGAAGGACGCGCTGGTGAGCGGCCAGACCGCGTTCGGCGACC
This sequence comes from Sphingomonadaceae bacterium, assembly GCA_032249695.1. Classification (GTDB taxonomy): domain Bacteria; phylum Pseudomonadota; class Alphaproteobacteria; order Sphingomonadales; family Sphingomonadaceae; genus JAVVHE01. The sequence continues at coordinate 96,025 of JAVVHE010000006.1, forward strand.
ATCATCTGTCGCTGCTGATCCGCGCGCCGGATCTCGCGACGCTCGATCGCGCGATGGCCGAGGGCGCGTCGGTGCTGGCCGATATCGGCGCGGTCGCGGTGCGCGAGGACGTGAATCTGGAGCCTGCCTTCTGGGCGCAGTTCCCGGGGAACGAAGCCTATGCGGTGCGCCGCGCGCTCGTCTCCACCGCCAACGCCGCTGGCTTCCTGTCGCTGCACGGCTTCCCGCTCGGCCGCGCCGAGGGCAACCACTGGGGCCCGGCGGTGACGCTGTTCGAAACGACCAGCGCGACGCCCTACTTCTTCAACTTTCACACGGGCGACCTCGGCCACTTCACGATCATCGGCCCGTCCGGATCGGGGAAGACCGTGGTGCTGAACTTCCTCGCGGCGCAGGCGCAGAAGATCGCGCCGCAGACCGTCCTGTTCGACAAGGACCGGGGGAGCGAGATTTTCGTCCGCGCGCTCGGCGGCCACTATGCAGTGCTGCGGCCCGGCGAGCCGACCGGCTTCAACCCGCTCGCGCTCTCCGATACGCCCGCCAACCGCGCGTTCCTGGCGGACTGGCTTGGTGCGCTGCTCCAGCCAACGGGGCCGGAGGAGGAGAAGCTGATCGCGGCCGCGGTCGACACGGCCTACGACCACGATCCGCGCTTCCGCCGCCTGCGCTATCTGCGCGAGCTGCTGGCAGGCGCGCGGCGGCCCGAGGAGGGCGATCTCGCCAGCCGTCTGGCACCGTGGATCGGCAGCGGCCCCAACGCCTGGGCCTTCGACAACGCCAGCGACGCGCTCGACCTGTCCGAGCGGGTGGTGGGCTTCGACCTGACCGAACTGCTCGATACCCCCGCGCTGCGCACGCCGGTGCTGCTCTATCTGTTCCACCGCATCGACGAGCGGCTGACCGGCGACCCGGCGATGATCCTGATCGACGAGGGCTGGAAGGCGCTGGACGACCCCGTATTCGCCGCGCGCATCCGTGACTGGCTGAAAACGCTGAGGAAGCGGAACGCGATCGTCGGCTTCGGCACCCAGTCGGCGCGCGACGCCTTGGACAGCCGGATCGCGAGCGCCATCGTCGAGCAGACCGCGACGCAGATCTTCATGCCCAACAGCCGCGCACGCGAGGAGGATTATTGCGGCGGCTTCGGCCTCAGCGCGCACGAGCTTGAGCTGATCCGCGCGCTGCCCGCGCACAGCCGCTGCTTCCTGGTGCGCCACGCCAACCATTCGGTGGTGATCCGGCTCGATCTCGGCGGCATGGCCGAACTGCTGACGGTGCTGTCGGGCCGCGAGGCGACCGTGCGCCAGCTCGATGCGCTGCGCCGCGCGCACGGTGACGATCCCGCCCGCTGGTATGCCGCGCTGACGGGTGCGCCGTGGCGCGGGGCCGATGCCGGGGTGGGCGGCGCCGCGCCCGCCGCGTGGGCGGAGGCTGCCCAATAATGCCGTGCCCGGCGCTGTCGGCGAGCGGGGGCGGAGCGATCTCCGCAGCGCTGAAGGTCATCGATTGCCAGACTGGCGCCGCAGTCGAGCTCGCCTTCGCGCGGCTGTTCGGCCCGGCGGGCGCGCTGACGCAGGCGCTGACCGTGGCGCTCACCATCTACGTCGCGCTGTTCGCGCTGGCGCTGCTATCGGGGCGCGCCGGGCTCAGCGCGCGCATGATGGCGCCGCGGCTGCTGACGATCGGGCTGGTGCTGACCTTCGTCACCAGCTGGGCGGCCTATCAGTCGGTCGTGTGGCAGCTTTTGACCGCAGCGCCCGACGAGGTGGCGCGCGCGCTCCTGGGATCGGGCGGCAGCGCGACCGAGCTGTTCGCCTCGCGGCTGGACGCCCTGTTCGCGATCCTCGCGCAGACCGCGCAGCTGTCGGCGGCCGCCCCGGCGGTGGCGGGGGCGGCCGCCGCGCCCGCGGTGATGGGCAGCGCCCCCAAGCCCGCGGACCTGCTGTGGCTGTCGGCGCTGATGCTGCTGCTCGGCACGGCGGGGGTGCTGATCGCGGCGCGGATCGCGCTGGCGGCGGTGCTGGCGATCGGGCCGGTGTTCATCGTCTGCGGGCTGTTCGGCGCAACCCGGGGGCTGTTCGCGGGCTGGCTGAAGCTCGCAGTGATGCTGGCGCTGACGCCGCTGTTCGCGGTGCTGTTGGGCGGCGGCACGCTGGCGCTGTCGGCGCCGCTCGTGGCGGCGCTCGCTGTCTCGGGCGGGCGCGTGTCGCTTGAGCTTGCGGCGAGCTTCGCGCTGGCGGCGTTTGTCTATCTGGCGCTGATGCTGCTGGCGCTGCGGGCGTCGGCGATGATCGTCTCGGGCTGGCGCATCGGCGGGCGTGATCGAGCCGGGCGGGATGACGCCGCGACCGGCCCGGGCGCGACGGCCTTGCTGGCCGGTGACGCCGCGGCTGCGGCTGCCGGCAGCGACGAGGCCCGCGTGCGCCAGCTGGTCCGTTCGCTGGCACCGATCGCCGGGGGGGCGGCCGGCGCGGCGGGCGACGGCGGGCCGGGCGTCATTGACCGTCGCCGCAGCACGGTCGTCGCCGCGCCCGACGCAGCCGCGCCCGCTCCCGCGCCGGTCGACCCCGGCGCCCGCGATCCGCGCCTGCGCCCGCTCGGCCGTCGCTTCCGCGCGCCCGTTGCCGCCGCCGCGGTGATCGCCGCGCTGGCGCTCGGTCACCCGCCGGCGGCGCGCGCTGAGGGGCGCATCCGCACGCTGGCCTACGGCGCCGACCAGATCGTGACGGTCAGCGGCACGCGCGGCATCCAGACGATGATCGAGTTCGCGCCCGACGAGCGCATCGAGAATATCGCGGTCGGGGACAGCGCGATGTGGCAGGTCACGCCCAACAAGCGCGCCAACCTCGTGTTCCTGAAGCCGCTCGCTCCGGGTGCGCGCACCAACATGACGGTGGTGACCGACCGGCGGCGCTATCTGTTCGATCTGCGCACCGCCCCGCCGCGCGCGTTGCCGATCTACGCGATCCGCTTCACCTACCCGCAGGAGAGGATCGAACTGCCGCCACCGCCTCCGCCACCCGCACCCAAGCCCCAACCCACGCTGAACGAGCGCTGGATTGCGAAGGGCGACGCCAAGCTGCTGCCTGTACGCGTCTATGACGACGGGGATAGCACGTTCATGGCGTGGGCTCCGTCGGCCGAGCTGCCAGCGGTGCTTGCGGTTGGAGCCGACGGGCAGGAGGGGCCGGTCAACGCAACGATGCGCGACGGCGTGCTGGTGATCGAGGGCGTGGCCCCACGCTATGTGCTGCGGATCGGCAGGGCGGTCGCGACACTGGTCAACGGCGGCCCGCCGCGCGCCGCCGCCGCTGCTGCCCCGGGCCAGGCAGGCGGCTGATGCGCGGTGCACTTCCAGGGGGAAGCGTCGCCACCGATCCGCGTCCGGCGCTTGGGCTCGATGCGCTCGAAGCCGCGCAGGAGATACGCTATCCGCAGGTCGCGGCGCGCGGCGGTGCGGGCGACTGGGGCGTGCTCGCTGCAGGCGGGGTGATCGCGGTGCTGCTTGGTGCGCTCACCTTCAACTCGCTTCGGCGCGTCCCGGAGCCGCGCACCGCTGCCGTCCAGCCCGCCCCGGTGCCGAATCCCGCGCCCGCCGCCAATGCACCTGCGCCGCAGCCCGTCCCGGCCCTCCTCCAACCCGCGCCGCCGGTGCAGCAGCCTCAGTCGCAGCCGCTCGCCCAGCCCGCGCGCGTGGTGACCGTGGTGCAGCCCGCCGCCGGCAGCGAGCGTGCGCCGGTGCTCGTGTTCGACAACGCCGGACCGGTTGCCTCCGCCACCGCTCCCGGCGTCGCCGCGCCGCCGATCGGAGCCGCTGCCGCGCCGCCCAAGGCTCCAGCCACCGACCTCACCGCCGAGGAGCTGTTCGCGCGGCGCATCGGCGGCGAGGGTGCGACCGCGAGCGCCACGCGCATCGACAATCCCGCGACCACCGTCGCGCAGGGCACGCTGATGAGCGCGGTGCTTGAAACCGCGCTCGATAGCGACACGCCGGGCTTCGTGCGCGCGGTTATCAGCCGCGACGTGCGCGGCTTCGACGGCTCTGCGGTCCTAGTGCCGCGTGGCAGCCATGTGATCGGCCAGTATAAGAGCGGGCTTGCCGTCGGGCAGACGCGCGCCTTCATCCTGTGGACGCGACTAATCAGGCCCGATGGCGTTTCGATCGACCTCGCCTCGCCCGCCACCGATTCGGCCGGGCGTAACGGGCTGACCGGCAAGGTTGACAGCCACTTCGTCAAACGCTTCAGCGGCGCGATCCTGCTGTCGCTGATCCCGGCCGTAGGGCAGGCGATCGGTGGCGGCGGCACTTCGATCGTGCTCGCCGGGCCGCAGCAGGCGGTCGGCTCGGCCGCATCGCAGAACCTCAGCATCCCGCCCACGGTGCGCGTGGCGCAGGGCGCGCCGATCCGCATCTTCGTTGCGCGCGACCTCGATTTCTCGACCGCCTCGCTTCCCTGATGACTACCGCCGCCGAGGTCGTGCCGCTGCCGGAAGGCGTTTATCTGTCGGCGCATCTCGCGCCCTTCCAGCCGTGGCTGGCGCGCGAGGACGTGAGCGAAGTGATGGTCAACCGACCCGGCGAGCTGTGGGTCGACGGAGCGGGCGGCATGGCGCGGGTCGACGCGCCCGCGGTCGACGATCGGCTGCTCGAGCGCCTCGCCCAGCAGATCGCGCGCGCCAGCCACCAGGGCATCAACCGCGAGCGGCCGCTGCTCGCCGCGACACTGCCCGACGGCGCGCGCGTGCAGGTCGCGGCCCCGCCCGCGACCCGCGAGCATTGGGCGCTCGCCATCCGCCGCCACCGCGTCGCCGACGTCCCACTCGACGCCTACGACCGCGGGCCGATCGCGCCGCCACCGCCGCCCGCCTGGCGCCGTCAAAGCCCGCACGCCGATCCGGTCGGCTTCCTGAAAGCGGCCGCGGCGGCTCGCGCGACGATCCTCATCAGCGGCGGCACCTCCTCGGGCAAGACCACGTTCCTCAATGCGCTGATGCGCGAGGTACCAAGGCGTGAGCGGATCATCCTGGTGGAGGACACACCCGAGATCCGGCTGAGCCACCGCAATGCGCTCGGTCTCGTCGCCGTGCGCGGTGAACTGGGCGAAGCCAGGGTCACCACCGACGACCTCCTCCAGGCGAGCCTCCGGATGCGCCCCGACCGCATCGTTCTGGGCGAGCTGCGCGGGCGCGAGGCGGTCAGCTTCCTGCGCGCGATCAACACCGGCCACCCCGGCAGCTTCTCGACGATCCACGCCAACAGCCCGACCAAGGCGCTCGACCAGCTGGCGCTGATGGTGATGCAGACCGGTCTCGGCCTCAGCCGCGCGGAGACGATCGTTTATGCGCGATCGGTCATCGACGTGGTGGTGCAGCTGGAGCTGGCAGACGGCGAGCGCCGGATCGCCGAAATCCTGATCGCCGACGGAGCATAGCAGCTGCGCGGGCACCGCGGCTTGGCGCGGGCGCGGCCGGCGCGTAGCAGCGGCAACATGACCTTCTACGACGAGATTGAAGCCGAGCTGGACGGCCTGAAGCGTGAGCGACTGCTGAAGGGCGAGCTGGTGCTATCCACCCCGCAGGGCGCCGACATCCGCGTCGGCGCCGACCCTCGGCTCAACCTCTGCGCCAACAATTATCTGGGCCTCGCCAACGACCCGCGCATTGTCGAAGCCTCGATCGCGGCGACGCGCCAGTGGGGCGCGGGCTATGCCAGCGTGCGCTTCATCTGCGGCACCAGCGAGCTCCACAAGGAGCTGGAGCGCGAGACCGCCGACTTCCTGGGCTTTGAGGACTGCATCACCTTCGCCGCCGCTTTCGACGCCAACGGCGCGCTGTTCGAGCCGCTGTTCCATGCCGGGGACGCGATCATCTCCGACGCGCTGAACCACGCGTCGATCATCGATGGCATCCGGCTCTCGAAGGCCAAGCGCTATCGCTATGCGAACGGCGACATGGCCGATCTGGACCGGCAGCTGCAGGCCGCCCGCGCCGAGGGTGCCCGGCGCATCGTGGTGGCGACCGACGGCGTGTTCTCGATGGACGGCTATCTCGCCAAGCTGCCGCGCATTGTCGAGCTTGCACGCGCGCACGGTGCGCTGGTGATGGTCGACGATTGCCACTCGACCGGCGTGCTCGGGCGGCAGGGGCGCGGCACCGCCGACCAGCTGGGCGTGGGCGACGGGGTCGACCTGCTGACCGGCACCTACGGCAAGGCGCTGGGCGGTGCGATGGGCGGCTTCATCTGCGCGAAGGCGCCCGTGGTGCGGCTGCTGCGCGAGCGGGCGCGGCCCTACCTGTTTTCGAACGCGCTGGCGCCCGCGGTGTGCGGCGCCGCGCTGAAGGCGATTGAGCTCTGCCGGGGGCCCGAGGGCGACGCGATGCGCGTACAGCTGCGCGCCAATGCCGAGCGTTTCCGGACGGGGCTGGAGACGGCCGGCTTCACGCTGTTGCCGGGCGATCACCCGATCATCCCGGTGATGCTGGGCGAGGCGGGTGCAGCGTCGACCCTTGCGGCGGCGCTGCTGGAGCGCGGTGTGTACGTGCGCGCGTTCAGCTTCCCGGTGGTGCCGCGCGGGCAGGCGCGCATCCGCACGCAGATGTCGGCGGCGCTGACTGCCGAACAGATCGACGAGGCGATCGCCGCCTTCAGCGATGCGGGCCGTGCAACGGGGGTGCTCAACTGATGGACGCGCTCGCCAAGCTGAAGCCCGAGCCGGGCATCTGGCTGACCGAGGCCGAGACGCCCGTCTGTGGGCCGGGAGACGTACTCATTCGAGTCACGCATACCGCGATCTGCGGCACCGACGTCCATATCTACCTTTGGGACGACTGGGCGCAGCGCACCGTGCCCGTGCCGATGATCGTCGGCCACGAATATGCGGGCGAGATCGTCGAAGTCGGCCGCGACGTGACCCGGTCGCTGAAGCCCGGCCAGCGAGTGAGCGGCGAGGGGCATGTCATCGACCTCAACAGCGCGGCGGCGCGCGCTGGCCGCTTCCACCTTGATCCCGGCACGAAGGGCGTCGGCGTCAACCGGCAGGGTGCGTTCGCGGAATATGTGGCGATCCCGGCGTTCAACGCGGTGCCGCTGCCCGACGATGTGCCGGGCGAGGTGGGTGCGCTGCTCGATCCGTTCGGCAATGCCGTGCACACCGCACAGCAATTCGATTTGATGGGCGAGGACGTGCTGGTTACCGGGGCAGGGCCGATCGGCATCATGGCGGCGATGGTGGCGCGCCGGGCCGGGGCGCGGTCGGTGGTGATCACCGATATCAACCCCTACCGCCTTGATCTTGCGGCGAAACTGGCCAACGTGCGGCCGGTAAATGTCGCCCGTGAGGAGCTGCGCGACGCGATGGCGGCCGAGGGCGTGGAGGACGGGTTCGGCGTCGCGCTGGAGATTTCGGGCGCTCCGTCGGCGATCGTGCAGGCGGCTAACGCGCTGAAAATGGGCGGCGGGCTGGCGCTGCTGGGCATCCCGGCCAAGCCGATGGAGTTCAACTGGGGGCCAGTGATCTTCAAGGCGCTGACGATCAAGTGCGTCTATGGTCGCGAGATGTTCGAGACCTGGCGCAAGGGCCTCGGTCTGCTCCGCGGCGGCCTGGACCTGACCCCTCTGATCACGCACCGCCTGCCTTATCGCGAGTATCAGCGGGGGTTCGAGACAATGGCGGGCGGGCAATCGGGGAAGGTTGTGTTGAGTTGGTGAGGCGGTCAGCTCTTGGGTTGGATGTTGCCTGTCATCTGATTTAGGTCCCGCATCAGAGCTTAACAGCGGCAGATTGCACGCCTTTGTAAATGACAAGTCGGTCGCGGTGTTTAGGAGCTGGCTGCCTCGGCGTAAGCTCTTTTGAAAGCACAATCCGCGATCGAGTCCGGAATGACGGGTGTTTTTACGCCCTACGTTGCAGGTGAGCATGAGGGGCACCGGAAGTCAGCCGGGTCGACGACTGTAAACCACCGCGGGTCTGATCTTTACCCACTGCGTCCGCGCAGATGGCGCACGCACCGTGCAGCATCGCCGTTGGCGACCACGGCTCCGCCCGCGGCGGCACGCACGTACGGAGGCGAAACGCGTCCATCCCCCAGCGTCCGCCCCGCAATTCTACATTTTGACCCCCGCCGTGCGCCGCAGCCGTCCGGCCGAACTTTCGCGCTGGAAGCAAGCTGGACGCCAACCCCAAAAACCGACAGGCTACATACGTGGGACAGGCAGATTATCGTTCAGCGGGCGCGTGGCGGACGGCCCACCGGCATCCGCTGGTGCGGCGTGTGAACCACTGGCTGAACGTGGTGCTGGTCGTGATGCTGATCGGCACCGGCCTCAATATCTTCGGCGCGCATCCGGCGCTCTACCTGGGCCAATACGGATCGGAGTTCGACCAGCCGGTCCTCTCGATTTACGCAGTGAACGGCCGGGGTGTTACGACCATCGGCAGCCATCACTATGACACCACGGGCCTGCTCGGCTTCTCGAACGGCCATTCGGCGGCGTTCCCGTCGTGGGCGACAATCCCCAGCTATCGCGACCTCGCGACCGCGCGGAACTGGCATTTTGCGCTGGCGTGGCTGCTGATCATCAACGGCTTGGTGTTCTGGGTGGAAAGCCTGCGACGGCGCCACATCCAGCGCGACCTGCTGCCGACGCGTTCCGAACTGAGCCCGCGCCATGTGCTGCGCGACATCGCCGACCACGCTCGGCTGCGCTTTCCCGAGGGCGAGGATTCGAACCGCTACCACATCCTCCAGAAAACCGCGTATTTGAGCGTGGTCGCGATCCTCATCCCGATGATGATCGTCACGGGCCTCAGCATGTCGCCCGGCGCGAGCGCGGTGGCGCCTTGGATCGTCGATCTGCTCGGCGGGCGGCAGTCGGCGCGGACGCTGCACTTCATCACGATGTGGGCGCTCATCGGCTTCATCATCGCGCACCTCGCCGCAGTGGCGCTGGCCGGGGTGGGCAACCAGCTGCGATCGATGATCACCGGCCGTTGGCGCTTCCGCGCCGATGGCGCCTGGGCGGGCGGCGCGCCGGCACCAACCACGCTGGCAGAAGACGTGCGGTGAGAGGCCTAATCCTCACGCGGCGGCGCCTGGTCGTTGGCGGGGCGAGCATGGCTGCGCTGACGCTCGCTGGATGCGACAAGGTGATCGACAAGAACAAGGATATGCTGCGCTCAGTCGGCGAGTCGGCGACCTATCGCTGGCAGCGCTTGATCCAAGGCCGCGACGCGCTGGCGCGCGAGTTTAGCGCCGCCGACATCTCGCCGCGCTTCAAGTCGAACGGATCGCACACGGTCGCCAGCGACGAATATGCCCGGCATGTCGAGGAAGGCTTCGTCAACTGGCGCATCGCGGTCGACGGTCTGGTGCGGCGGCCTGTGTCGCTGAGCCTTGCCGACCTGCGCGCCATGCCGCAGCGCACCCAGATCACGCGGCACGACTGCGTCGAGGGGTGGAGCGCGATTGCGCAGTGGACCGGCCCGCAGCTTGGCCGCGTGCTGCAAATGGCGGGCGGCGCGCTGCCCACCGCGCGCTATGTGGTGTTCCACTGCGCTGACAATCTGGGGGGCGAACCCGGCAAGGGCGGGGCGCAGTCGCCCGGCCAATATTATGAGAGTATCGACCTGATCGACGCGTTCCACCCGCAAACGATCTTGGCGCACAGCATGAACGGCCAGCCGCTGGGCCCGCCGCACGGCGCGCCCGTGAGGATGCGGATCGAGCGCCAGCTGGGCTATAAGCAGGCGAAATATCTGGAGCGGATCGAGCTGGTCGACAGCTTCGGCAGGTACGGCATGGGCCGCGGCGGCTATTGGGAAGACCGGGGCTATGAGTGGTACGCGGGCATTTGACGGGTAGGAGCGGCGTGATGTGAGCCCGAGGAAGCGTCGAGCCCGCCGCCTTGCGCCCAAGCTGGCGCGTCGGAATGGGTTCCGCTATCCGGCCGTATGACGCTCCGCCACCTCACCCGGCTGTCGTTCCTCGATAAAGACGCGGCGCACGCGATCGTCGCGCACGCCCACGCCCGCAAGGCCGGGCGTGGTGGTCGGCCGCGCGGCGCGCCCGACGACGACGCTCCGCTCGAGGGCCATGTGCTCGGCTGCATCTTCGAGAAACCCTCCACCCGCACAAGAGTCAGCTTCGATCTGGCAATGCGCCAACTCGGCGGGTCGGCGCTGACGCTGTCGGCGGGAGACCTCCAGCTGGGCCGCGGCGAGACGGTCGAGGATACCGCGCGCGTGCTGTCGCGCTATGTCGACGGCGTGATGATCCGCGCGCTGCATCACGAGACGATCGAAGCCTTCGCCGCCGTCGCGAGCGTTCCCGTCATCAACGGACTGTCCGACGAGGCGCATCCCGTCCAGGCGCTCGCCGACGTGATGACGGTGGAGGAGCGGCTGGGCCGCCCGGTCGCGGGCACCGTCTGGGCGTGGCTGGGCGACGGCAACAACGTCGCCGAAAGCCTGATTGCAGCTGCGCGCATCTTCGGGTTCGAGCTGCGGCTGGCCTGCCCGCCGCAGCACCGGCCGTCGAGCCTCATCTCCGAAGCGTTCGGCCATCGCGTGTTCGCGGCCGAAAGCCCCGAGGAGGCGGCCGAGGGCGCTGACGTGGTGGTGACCGACGTCTGGTTCTCGATGGGCGATGAGCGCACGCGGTCGAAGCTCGCCGCGATGCAGCGCTATCAGGTGACGCCCGCGCTGATGGAGCGCGCCGCGCCGCACGCGCTGTTCCTGCACTGCCTGCCCGCGCACCGCGGCGAGGAGGTGTTGCCCGAGGTGATCGACGGCCCCATGTCCGCGGTGTGGGACGAGGCGGAAAACCGCCTCCATGTGCAAAAGGCCATCCTTCTGTGGACGTTCAATCGATTGGCGCCCTGAACGGCGCCGGGCTGCGTGCCGCGCGGCCGGATACGCAAGACGATCAGCTGCTGCCGTTCGCGGTGCCATCACGCGACGTGCGCGGGCGGCTGGTGCGCCTTGGCCCCGCGATGCGCGAGATCATGCACGCGCACGCCTATCCGCCGCCGGTCGCGCGGCTGCTTGGCGAGGCGCTGACGTTGACTGCGCTCATCGGATCGCTGCTGCGCGAGGAGGGGCGGGTGACCGTCCAGGCGCAATCGAAGGGCGGGCCGGTCGACCTGCTGGTGTGCGACTGGGATGCGGGCGCGCTGCGCGGCTATCTGCGCCACGATCCCGAAAAACTCAGCCGCTATGGCAAGAACCCCAGCGTCCGCGCGCTGATGGGGCAAGGCTATCTTGCGATCACGCTCGAACAGACCGCGAGCGTCGAGCGCTATCAGGGCATCGTGTCGCTGGAGGGCGGAAGCCTGGCCGCGATGGCCGAGAGCTATTTCCAGCAGTCCGAACAGCTGCCCACGCGCATCCTGACGAGCGTCAGCGAGGGGGGTGCGGGTGGCCTGCTGGTGCAGCATCTGGCGCGCGCCGAGCTGGGCGGAGAGCGGCTGCACGTGACGCGCGAGGAGAATCCCGACTGGAGCCATGTGCGCCTGCTCGCCGAGACGGTGCGGCGCGACGAGCTGCTGGACCCGGCGCTGCCGCTCCCCGAGCTGCTGTGGCGGCTGCTGAACGAGGACGAGGTGCGCGTGGGCGAGGTCGTCACCGTGCGCCATGGCTGCCGCTGCTCGGAGGAACATATTCTGGGCGTACTGAAGCAGTTCACCGAGGAGGACCTGGCCGACATGCGCGACGAGACCGGTGCGATCACCGTCGACTGCGCGTTTTGCGCGAAGAAATACGTGGTGCGGGTATGAGGGTGCTGGTTGTAGCCGCGCTGCTGATCGCCGCGCCGGCGGCAGCGCAGCATGCCGGGCACCATGTCGGCGCGGAGATGGCGACGCGACCCGACCAGCGCGTCACACCCGACGCCGACGCCGCGCATCGCGAGCTCGACCGGATCAACGCCAGGATGCACGCGGCGATGGACGTGAAGCCGACGGGCAATCTGGATGCCGATTTCGTGCGGTCGATGCTGCCGCATCACCAGGGCGCGATTGACGCGGCCGAGCTAATGCTGCGCCAGTCGAACGACCCGCGCATCCGGACGCTCGCGCGTGGGATCATCGTCGCGCAGAAGCGCGAACAGATGTTCATGCGCGCGTGGCTGAAGGAGCACGGCTTTGCCGAGCGCTGAGCGCTGCAGCCTGGGCGGAAGCGGCGCCGTGCGGCCCGCCTCCGCCGGCGGCTCAGCGCCAGTTGTGGCGCGCGCGGTAGATGTGCGCGCTGGCGCGGTTCTGGCGCGACTCGATCCGCGCGAACTCGCGGCGGTTGACGCGGCCATCGGCTTCGGCGCGGGCTTCGGCCCGGTCGATGCGGCTCTGCTGCGCCTCGAGCCGGGCGGCCTCGCGGCTGTTGATTCTGCCATTGGCGATGCCGTTCGCGATGCGGCTCTGCTGGCGGGCATCGCGCGCGGCGAACACATCCTCGCGACGGTCGGTCGCAGTCTGCGCGGATGCAGTGCCGATCACGCCGAAGCTGAACATGGCGGCGAGCGCAGTGAGTGTGGTCTTCTGAACCAAGCTGGTCATTGTTGATCCTCCGTCCTGTGGGGCTGGACATGGAGCTATACGGACGCGGCGCGGTGCCTCCCCCGGCTGGACTGTCGATCATCTTGCGGGCTGCGCTTCCTGTCTTGCAGATGAACGGGGCTGATGGTGGCTGAGGCGGCGGTCGTGCTTCTATCTGGCGGTCTCGACTCCACCACCGCGGCCGCTTGGGCGCGGGCGGAGGGGTATCGGCTGCACGCGCTGACGATCGACTACAATCAGCGCCATCGGATCGAGCTGAAAGCGGCGGCGCGCGTTGCGGTTGCGCTGGGAGTGGAGCGGCATATGGTGCTGCCGCTCGACCTCAGCCGCTTTGGCGGTTCCGCGCTGACCAATCGCGCGATCGCAGTGCCGAAGGGCGGGGTGGGGCCGGGCATCCCCGCGACTTACGTGCCCGCGCGCAACACGGTGTTTCTGTCGCTGGCGCTGGCGTTTGCCGAGGCGAGCGGCGCGCGCGATCTAGTGATCGGCGTTAATGCAATCGACTACAGCGGCTATCCCGACTGCCGCCCCGAGTTCATCGCCGCATTCCAGACTCTGGCCAACCTCGCCACTAAGTTGGGCGTGGAAGGCGCGCGCTTCCGCATCCACGCTCCGCTTGCCGAACTGTCTAAGGCCGACATCGTGCGGTTGGGGGTAGAGCTGGGCGCCCCGCTGGCCGAGACGTGGAGCTGCTACGACCCAGACCCAGTGGGCGGCCGCCCCTGCGGCCTGTGCGACAGTTGCCGCCTGCGCGCGGCCGGCTTTGCCGAAGCTGATGTGGTCGATCCGGCGCAGCAAGTGCCTCCCCTAGCCAAGCTCGGGAAGGAGCCCGCGTGACCTACGCGGTCAAGGAGATTTACGTCACGCTCCAGGGCGAGGGGGCGCAGACGGGCGCACGAGCGGTGTTCCTGCGCTTTGCCGGATGCAACCTGTGGTCGGGGCGCGAGGTGGACCGTGCAACCGCGGAGTGTCGCTTTTGTGACACCGATTTCGTTGGCACCGGCGGTCCCGGTGGCGGCCGCTTCGCCGACGCGGCCAGCCTCGCCGTCGCGGTTGAGGCGGCGTGGGGAGAGCGGACCGACCATCGGCTCACCGTCATCACCGGCGGCGAGCCAACGCTGCAACTGGACCCGTTGCTGGTCGCCGCACTACGCGCTCGCGGATTCCGCGTCGCGGTCGAGACCAATGGCACGCTGCCTTGCCCCGCAGTCGACTGGCTATGCGTCAGCCCGAAAGCCGGCACTGAGATCGTTCAACGCCGAGGCGACGAACTGAAACTGATCTATCCTCAGCCCGGTCTGATGCCCGCATCGATCGAACACTGGGCGTTCACCCACCGCTTCCTGCAACCGATGGACGGACCCGCTGCCGCGGAAAATACGGCCGCCGCCGCAGCCTATTGTCTTGCGAATCCGCGCTGGCGTCTGGGTCTGCAGACGCACAAGCTGGTGGGCCTGCCCTAGCCTGCCGCGCTTGCCGACCAGGTGGCGGCGATGATCCGCCGGTCCGCCTTCAGCCGCTCGGTCAGCCGGTCCAGCTCGGCTGGATCGGCGGTGGTTGGAGCGAGCTGGGCTGCGAGTTCGACCGTCTCCTCGCCCTCGGACACGACCTCGACCTCGCGCACCGGATAGCCCGCACGCTCAAGCTCCTCGTCCAGCAAGTCGCGCGCATCCGCCGAGAATGCGGGGCGGGTGACCACGAACACGCGGTACAGCGCCTCCGTCTCGCGGCTGAAGGGCCGCCGGTTCACCCAGTCGACGAGCGGGCGCAGCAGCGTGTTCCCCGCGAGCACGAAGGCCGCGAGCAGTGCCGCGATGCCAAGCTCGCCCGCACCGCAGAAGCACCCGACCGCCGCGCTCGCCCACAGCGTCGCCGCGGTGTTGAGGCCGCGCACCTGTGCGCCTTCCTTCATGATGACGCCCGCGCCGAGAAAGCCGATACCGGACACCACATAGCTTGCGATCCGAGCCGCGCCGTCGGCTCCGCTGATCCGCACCCCAAGGTCAACGAACGCCGCCGCCCCGAGCGCGACGAGCACATTGGTGCGCAGTCCCGCAGTGCGCTGGCGAAGTTGGCGTTCAAGCCCGATTGCGGCGCCAAGCGCGAAGGCGAGCGCAAACGCCGCGGCCGAACGGAGCAGCGGGTCGCCGATCACCCTCGTCCCCGGTAACCCGGCACGTCCTGCGGCGGCACCCACAGCCCGGCCGGCGGCTCGCCCGATTGCCAGAACACGTCGATCGGGATGCCGCCGCGCGGGTACCAGTAGCCGCCGATCCTCAGCCACAGGGGCAGCATTTCCGCGACCAGACGCTGGGCGATGCCGACCGTGCAGTCCTCGTGAAACGCGTGGTGGTCGCGGAACGAGCCCAGGAACAGCTTGAACGACTTCGATTCGACGATCGTCCCCGCGGGTGCGTAGTCGAGCACCAGATGCGCAAAATCGGGCTGACCCGTCACAGGGCACAGCGAGGTGAACTCGGGAGCGGTCAGACGCACGAGATAGGGCGGCCCCGGCCGCGGGTTTGGGACGTAGTCGAGCGTCGCCTCCTCGGGCGACCGCGGCTGCGCGACGGCGCGGCCGAGCTTCAGATCGGTCATAGGCGGCGGTTAGGGCCCGCCGGCGGCTGCCGCAATGCAGTGCGTCGGCTGCCGAGTGAGACTGATCGCTGAAGCTTCGCGTCGCCCGCGACCATCCGGGGGTGCGATCGATCGGCGGTCGAGCCCGCAACCGCCCTTGCCGCCGCGCTCGGCAGCCTCGTAAGAGACAGACCGAACCGGCACGAAGGCGCATAACCGCATGGACCTCCTCGTCACGACCGATTGGCTCGCCGCCGAGCTTGGCAAGCCGGACCTGCGCGTCGTCGATGCGACGCTGGTGCTGCCCGAGCACAACCGCGATGCGAAGGCCGAATTCGAGGCCGCGCACATTCCGGGCGCGGTGTTCCTCGATCTCGATGAAGTCGCCGACACCTCCAGCCCGTACCCGACGATGCTGCCCAGCCCGGAAAAGTTCGCCAGCCGGATGCAGGCGTTGGGCATCGGCGACGGCAGCCGCGTCGTCGTCTATGATGACAGCCCGTTCCGCTCGGCGTGCCGCGCGTGGTGGATGCTGAACGTGTTTGGCGCGCACGAGGTCGCGGTGCTGGACGGCGGCTTCGCCAAGTGGCGTGCCGAGAATCGGAAGCTCGAAAGCGGCAAGCCGATCATCCGGCACCGGCATTTCACGGTGTTCGAGGACATGGCGGGAGTGAAGTCGCTTGCCGATGTGCTGACGCACCTTCGCCTCGGCGACGCGCAGCTGGTCGACGCGCGCTCGCCCGGCCGCTTCGCCGGCAGTGAGCCCGAGCCGCGGCAGGGCGTTCGCTCGGGCCACATGCCCGGCGCGAGGAACGTTCACTATTCGCGGCTGCTGAACGCCGATGGCACCTTCAAGGGCGTGGACGAGCTGAAGGCGGTGTTCGCCGAGGCTGGCGTCAGCCTGGACAAGCCGATCGTCACCACCTGCGGATCGGGCATCACGGCTGCGACCGTGCTGTTTGCACTCGCGCTCGCAGGCCACCCCGAGGCGACGCTCTACGATGGTAGCTGGGCGGAATATGGCGCGCAGGGCTCGACGCCGGTCGTGACCGGGGCGTGAAGCCGCCGCGCACGGGCATGGCCACCCGCCTGGTCCAGGCCGGGCGGCGGACCGAGTGGACCGGGCCGATCGTCAGCGTGCCGCCGATGCGCGCGTCGACGGTCATTTTTCGCAGCCTCGCGGATTACGAGCGCGCCTGCCGGGATTTCCACACGGGGCCGGTATACGCAACGCACGGGCTGCCGACGCAGTGGGGGCTGGAGGAAGCGCTGACCGCGCTGGAGCCCGGCGCGGCAGGGACGCGGCTGTTTCCGAGCGGGCTGGCTGCGGTCGCGGCTGCGATCCTGTCGGTCGCCGGCGCGGGCGACCACGTGCTGCTGCCCGACAACTGCTATGGCCCGACGCGCAGGCTCGCGAAGACGCTGTTCCAGCGTATGGGGATTGAGGCGACGTTCTACGATCCCATGGGCGGGGCGGGGGTCGCTGCGGCCTTCCGCGACAACACGCGCGCGCTCCACATCGAGGCGCCCGGCAGCGGCACGTTCGAGGTGCCCGACACGCGAGCGCTCGTCGCAGCCGCGAAGGCGCGCGGAGCGTGGGTGACGGCGGACAACACCTGGGGGACGCCGCTGCGCTTTCCGGCACTGACGCTGGGCGCGGACCTTTCGGCGATGGCGCTGACCAAATATGTCGGCGGCCATTCGGACGTGCTGGGCGGCAGCGTCACCGCAGCGCCGTCGGCATGGGAGCGGCTGCGGGATACCGCGACCGATCTCGGCCAATGCCTGTCGCCCGACGACGCATGGCTCTGCACGCGCGGGCTGCGCACGATGCACCTGCGCCTCGCCGCGCACGAAGCCGCGGCGCTGGACGTGGCGCGCTGGCTGTCCGCCCACCCGCTTATCGCGCGCGTGCTGCATCCGGCGCTCCCGTCGTGCCCCGGGCACGAACACTGGCAGCGCGACTTCACCGGCTCCACCTCGCTGTTCAGCTTCGTGCTGAAGCGCCCCGGCCGCCCGCGGCTCGCGGCGATGCTGGAGGGGATGCGCGTATTCCAGATAGGCTTCTCGTTCGGCGGGTTCGAATCGCTCATCATCCCGCTCGATCCGGCGAAGGGCCGTACCGTGACGCGCTGGGATGGGCCCGGCCCGACAATCCGCCTTCACGTGGGGCTGGAGGACGTGGCCGATCTG
Organism: Sphingomonadaceae bacterium; assembly: GCA_032249695.1. Lineage (GTDB taxonomy): Bacteria > Pseudomonadota > Alphaproteobacteria > Sphingomonadales > Sphingomonadaceae > JAVVHE01. The sequence continues at coordinate 113,342 of JAVVHE010000006.1, forward strand.
ATCGCCGACCTGGAAGCCGGATTGGCGCGCTACGAGGCGGCGGTGTAGGCCACGCGGGTCGCTGCTGTCGGGCGTGAAGCGCGGACAACCTGGCTGGTGGAGGGATGACGTGCCCGCGGGCAGCCGCTAACCCGTCCCGGCCATGACCGACCCCGCCGATCTCCGCTCTACTCTGCTCGCCGAAGCGCACGCAGCGTCCAGCCTCGACGCGTTGGAAGCGCTGCGAGTGCGCGCGCTGGGGAAGCAGGGCGCGGTGACAACGCTTTTAAAAACGCTGGGCCACGCCAGCCCGGAAGAGCGGCAGCGGCTCGGCCCCGTCTATCATGCGCTGCGCGAGGAGCTGAGCGCCGCGATCGCCGGCCGCCGCACTGCGCTCGAAGACGCGGCGCTGGAATCGCGGCTAACGGCCGAGCGCATCGACCTCAGTTTACCCGCCGCCCGCCCCCAGCAGGGCCGCATCCACCCGATTTCCCAAGTGATGGACGAGCTCGCGGAGATCTTCGCGGATCTGGGCTTCACCGTTGGCACCGGCCCCGAGATCGAGGACGAGTGGCACAATTTCACCGCGCTCAACATCCCGGAGCACCACCCGGCGCGCGCCATGCACGACACGTTCTACTTCCCCGAAGTGCAATCGGGCGAGCGCGGGCGGATGCTGCTGCGCACCCACACGTCGCCAGTGCAGATCCGATCGATGATGACGCACGAGCCGCCCTTGCGGGTGATCGCGCCGGGCCGCGTCTACCGCAGCGACAGCGATGCCACGCACACGCCGATGTTTCACCAGGTCGAAGCATTGGTGATCGATCGCGACATCACGCTCGGCCATCTCAAGTGGACGGTCGAGGCGTTCACCAAGGCGTTTTTCGAGGTGGACGACGTGGCTCTGCGCTTTCGCCCTAGCTATTTCCCGTTCACCGAGCCGTCGATGGAAGTCGACGTCGCCTGCAGCATCGAGAATGGCGTGCTCGATCTGACCAAGCGCGGCCGCTGGCTGGAAATCATGGGCTCCGGGATGGTCCATCCGCGCGTGCTCACCGCCTGCGGGCTCGATCCCGATGAGTGGCAGGGCTTTGCGTTCGGCATGGGGATCGACCGCATCGCGATGCTGAAATATGGGATGACCGATCTGCGCGCGTTCTTCGATGGCGATGGCCGCTGGATCGCGCATTACGGCTTCGATCCGCTGCGCGCGCCATCGATCAGCGGTGGAGCGGGCGCTTGACGTCCCTCGCACGCCTTCGCTGCGCTCAGGCACCCTCTCCCGCTTGCGGGGGAGCGACAGGTCGCGTGGGCGGCCCGGGAGAGCGCAAGTGAAGTTCACGCTCAGCTGGCTGCGCGACCACCTGGATACCGATGCGACGCTCGGCCAGATTACCGACACGCTGACGGCGATCGGGCTGGAGGTCGATGGGGTCGCTGATCCAGCCGAGAGGTTGAAGCCGTTCGTGATCGCGCGGGTCGTCTCAGCCGAGCAGCACCCGAACGCGGACAAGCTGCGGCTGTGCATGGTCGATGTCGGCGCGGGCGAGCCGGTGCAGGTCGTCTGCGGCGCACCCAATGCGCGGGCGGGGATGATCGCGGTGTTCGCTCCGCCAGGCTCCTATGTTCCCGGTACGGGGATTACGCTGAAGGTCGCCCCGGTCCGCGGGGTCGAGAGCCGGGGCATGCTCGTGTCCGAGCGCGAGCTGGAATTGTCCGACGAGCATACCGGCATCATCGAACTTCCCGCCGATGCCGGACCTGTGGGATCGACTTACACCGCGTGGGCTGGGCTGGACGATCCGGTGATCGACGTCGCCATCACGCCCAACCGGCAGGACTGCATGGGCGTCCACGGCATCGCGCGCGACCTCGCGGCGGCGGGGCTTGGCCGATTGAAGCCGCTGGGCATCAATCCGGTGCCCGGCGCCTACCCCATGGCGATCCGCATCGCGACCGAAGATCCGGAGGGCTGCCCGGTCTTTCTGGGCCGCATGGTGCGCGGGGTGCGGAACGGTTCCTCGCCCGCGTGGCTGCAGCGGCGGCTGAGCGCGATCGGACTGCGGCCCATCTCCGCGCTCGTCGATGTGACGAACTACGTCACCGTCGGCTGGGGCCGCCCGCTCCACGTTTACGACGCCGCGAAGATCGGCGGCTCGCTGACCGCGCGGCGCGCACGGCCCGGCGAGGCGGTGTTCGCACTCAACGGACGAACCTACGAGCTCGACGACAGCATGACCGTGATCGCGGCGGGCGATCACGCTGACGACATCGGCGGCATTATGGGCGGCATGGAGACGGGCGTTTCGGCGGCGACCACCGATGTCGTCGTCGAATGCGCCTATTTCGATCCAGCGCGCACCGGCGCGACCGGGCGCAAGCTGGGCATCACCACCGATGCGCGAGCGCGCTTCGAGCGCGGCGTCGATCCGGCGTTCCTTAGGCCTGGCATCGAGCTGGCGACGCGGCTGATCATTGAGCTTTGCGGCGGCGAGGCGTCCGAAGTCGCCGAGGCGGGCGCCGTCCCGGACCACACCCGCACCGTCCGCTATCGCCCCGAGCGGGCGCGCACGTTGGGTGGGATCGAGGCTGCCCCGGCCGAACAGCGCGCGATCCTGGAGCGACTGGGCTTCGGAGTTGTGGCTGGCGCGGCCGCTCCGGCCGCGGCCGATCCAGTCTCCGCAGTGGTGTCCGCGTCTGCCGATGGCGCGCAGCCGCGCAGCCTCGGGCCGGGTGCGATCGATGCAGCCGAAGCGCCGATCGCCAGCACCTCGGCTGCGAGCGCGGGCGCATCGGGCCACACAGCGCTCACCTCCAGCGGCATCGGCACCAGTTGCGCAGCGTGGGAGGTGAGCCTGCCCAGCTGGCGCCGTGATGTCGACGGCGAGGCCGACCTGGTCGAGGAGATCGTACGCATCGCTGGGCTTGACCGCGTACCCGCGACACCGCTCCGCCGTCCGCCCGGCGTTGCGCGGCCAACCGCCAGTCCCGCGCAGCTGGCGGAGCGCCGCGCGCGTCGCGCAGCCGCCGCCGCCGGGCTGGACGAAGCGGTCACCTGGTCATTCATCGCGCCGGGGGAGGCCGAGCCGTTCGGCGAGGCGCCGTGGGTGCTGGAAAACCCGATCTCAGCGGACCTCGCGGTTATGCGCACCAGCCTGATCCCCGGCCTGCTCGCCGCGGCGCGTCGCAACCTTGCGCGCGGAGCGGAGAGCGTGCGGCTGTTCGAGGTGGGGCGCCGCTATCTCTCCGACGGTGAGCGGCCGACGCTCGCGATCCTGCTGGCTGGCGCCTTTGCTCCGCGCGACTGGCGCACCGGCCCTCGACGCGCGCCGACGGCCTACGATGTTCGTGCACTCGCTGAGACTGTGCTTGCGGCCGTCAATGCGCCGATCGAGCGCCTGCAAACGCTGGGCGACGCGCCAGGCTGGCTGCACCCGGGGCGCTCGGCGCGGCTGGCGCTCAACCCCAAGCAGCCACTCGGCGTGCTCGGCGAGTTGCATCCGCGTCTGACGCGCGACCTCGGCGGCCCGGTCGCGGTCGCCGAGCTGTATCTGGACGCGCTGCCGCCCGTCCGTGCCGTCCGCGCGCGGCCGCCCTACGCGCCGCCCGCGCTGCAGGCCGTCACGCGCGATTTCGCGTTCGTTGTGCCGGAGACGCTGTCGGCTGAGGCACTGGTCCGCGCGGTCCGCGGCGCCGATAAGGCCGCGATTACGGCCGCGCGGGTGTTCGATCGGTTCGCGAGCGCGGGGCTGGGCGAGGGCGAGGTCAGCCTCGGCATCGAAGTGACGCTGCAACCGGCCGAGCGCAGCTTCACCGAGGCCGATCTCGACGCGATCGCAGCGAAGGTGGTCGCAGCCGCGGGCAAGCTTGGGGCAAGGCTCCGGGCCTGATTTGGGGTTCCGGGCATGGGCCGAGCGGCCTATGTCGCAACGGAAACCGCTTGCCCGAGGGCTCATGTCCAATCCTTCTGCCGACGCCTTTCCGCTAACCGACGAAGCCCTGCAGCCCGGCCCGAGCTGGGCACGCACGAACTGGCCGCCGCTGCCCGACGATGCGCTGACGATCGCGCTTGATCCGACGCGGATGCTCGCCGACGCTCCGCTGAAGTCTTCGAAGGCCGCCGGGTCGGCTCCGGCCGCCGACCCTGAGGCCGCCCGGCGCGCCGCGCAGGACTCGGTGCGCGCGCTGATGCTGATCCGCACCTACCGCGTGCGCGGGCATCTGGCGGCAAACCTCGATCCGCTCGGCCTGATGCACCGCGAGCTGCCCGCCGACCTGACGCCCGAGTTTCACGGCTTCGGCGAGCAGGATCTCGACCGCGAAGTTTATATCGGCGGCTTCCTCGGACTCGAAAAAGCAACCGTGCGCGAGATCGTCGACCTGCTCCAGCGCACCTACTGCGGCAATATCGGCTTCGAATACATGCACATCAACGCGGTGGAGGAGCGGCGTTTCATCCAGGAGCGCGTCGAGGGCCGCGACAAGGAAATCCAGTTCACCGAGCTCGGCAAGAAGGCTATTCTAAACAAGGTGATCGAAGCCGAGGAATGGGAAAAGTTCCTCGCCAGGAAGTACGTTGGCACCAAGCGCTTCGGGCTGGACGGCGGCGAATCGATGATTCCCGCGATGGAAGCGCTCATTAAATATGGCGGCCAGTATGGCGTTACCGATATGGTCATCGGCATGGCGCATCGCGGGCGTCTGAACATGCTGGCGAACGTATTGCAAAAGCCGTTTCAGGCGATCTTCCACGAGTTCGCGGGCGGAGCCTCGACGCCCGAGGCGGTCGGCGGGTCGGGCGACGTCAAATACCACCTGGGGACGAGCACCGATCGCGATTTCGACGGTAAGACCGTCCATCTCAGCCTCGCTCCCAACCCCAGCCATCTGGAAGCGGTAAACCCCGTTGTGCTGGGCAAAGCGCGCGCGGTGATGGAAATGGTCGGCGACCCCGATCGCGAGGACTCGGTCCGCGACCAGGTGCTGCCGGTGCTGATTCACGGCGACGCGGCCTTCGCAGGTCAGGGCGTCGTCGCCGAATGCTTCGCGATGAGCGGCGTGCGCGGCTATGCGACCGGCGGCACGATCCATTTTGTCATCAATAACCAGGTGGGCTTCACCACCAGCCCGCAATTTGCGCGCAGCAGCCCCTACCCGACCGACATCGCGCGCACCGTCCAGGCGCCAATCCTGCACGTGAATGGCGACGATCCCGAGGCGGTCACCTTCTGCGCCAAGCTTGCGGTGGAATACCGCCAGACGTTCAGCCGCGATATCGTGATCGACATGTGGTGCTACCGCCGCTTCGGCCACAACGAAGCTGACGAGCCCGCATTCACCCAGCCGCTCATGTATGCAGCAATCCGCCAGCACCCGCCGGTGAGCGCGATCTATGCTGCGCGCCTGAAGCGGGCGGGCGTGGTCGATGACGATTGGGCGAACGCCAACCGCACCGAGTATCTGACCCGGCTTGAGGACGATTTCGGCGCAGCGTCGGGTTACAGACCGAACAAGGCCGACTGGTTTGAAGGCCGCTGGCTGGGTCTCGGCCGCCCCGTCGACCCGATCACCGAGCGGCGCGCGGCCGAGACGGGCGTCGCGATCGATCGCCTGCGCGGCCTCGTGCCTGCGCTGACGCAGCCGCCCGAGGGCTTCGCGATCCACCGCACGCTGGAGCGTGTGCTGGCGGGCCGTGCGAGCGCGATCGAAACCGGCGAGGGCATCGACTGGGCGACCGCCGAGGCGCTCGCCTTCACGACGCTGCTGCAGGACGGCTACGGCGTGCGCCTCTCGGGCCAGGATGTCGGCCGCGGCACGTTCAGCCAGCGCCACGCGCTGTGGTACGATCAGGTAACGGGCGCGCCCTGCTGTCCGTACAAGCGCGTCAGTCCGAAGTTCGAGGTGCTCGATTCCATCCTATCCGAGTTTGGCGTGCTGGGCTTCGAGTATGGCTATGCGCTCGCCGAGCCGAGGTCGCTGGTGCTGTGGGAAGCGCAGTTCGGCGATTTTGCGAACGGCGCCCAAGTCATCATCGACCAGTTCATCGCGGCGGGGGAAATCAAGTGGCTGCGGGCGAATGGCTTGGTGATGCTGCTGCCCCACGGCTATGAGGGCCAGGGGCCCGAGCATTCTTCGGCGCGGCTGGAACGCTATCTGCAGCTCTGTGCCGAGGACAACATCCAGGTCGCCAACTGCACCACCCCGGCCAACTATTTTCACATTCTCCGTCGGCAGCTGCTGCGTCCGTTCCGCAAGCCGCTCATCATGATGACGCCGAAGTCGCTGCTGCGGCACAAGTCGGCGGTGTCGGCGCTGAGCGAGTTCGGCGTGGGCACTCGTTTCCACCGAGTGCTGGAGGACCGCGGCCGCGTGCCGACCGGCGAGGAGCGCACGCTGATCCTGTGCTCGGGCAAGGTCTATTACGATTTGGCCGACGCCCGCGACGCGGCGGGGCGCAGCGACATCTATATCGCGAGGCTGGAACAGCTCTATCCGTGGCCGGGCGAGTCTCTGGCCGAGTTGTTTAGCCACCTGCCCAAGCTCGGCGAGGTCGTGTGGGCGCAGGAAGAGCCCAAGAACAACGGCGCGTGGTTTTTCATCGAGCCACTGCTGGAGGAGACGCTGGATTTCTGCGCCATGAAGATCGGCCGCCCCCGCTATGCCGGCCGCCCCGCGAGTGCCGCAACTGCCACCGGCCTCGCATCGCGTCATGCCGAACAGCAGCGCGCGCTGATCGCAGAAGCGCTGGGCGAGAGCCGCGCCGAGGTGGGGGCGGCAATCGGCGCGGGAGTCCGGGACAAGCAGGCGGCGGGGTAGGCTACGTCGCCGTCCCCCGGGCCCAAGCAGGGGTAGCGGCCGCTGAGCCAGCCGTGCTCCAACCCTAGGTCATCTCTGCCGCAGCGGGGGCTTGAGGTGACGCCGACGAGCGCTGGCCTGCCGGCTATGAGTGCCAGCGTCCGCTTGCATCACGGTTGAGGACAACGTGCTTGCACCACGAGCGCTGCCCGTTAAGTGAGTCGGCGTCCCCTTCCGCCAAAAGCGGCCAGTGTCCTTCACGCTCATCTCGCTCAAGGAGATGAATGCAATCATCGCCGATGGATGGGTTGGCAAGGTTACGCGAGTATCGCAGCCGATACGAATCTACTGGCGCGTGTCTTGCTCCGAGATGATCCTGAGCAGCAGCGCGGCGGGGAACCGGTGCTGCCAAGCGCCTCGCTCATCGCGGCGCCCGACGTGGTGCTTGGCGAGCTGGCGTCGGTCGGCCGAAGGCGCGCCCGGCAATGAATTTTGCCGCCTTCGTCGAACGTACAGACACGACCGGCACGGTCGACGAGGCGGGCGCGCGGGGCGTGCTCCATTTCCTGCGCGCGGGCGGTGATTTCGCGGACGGCGTGATCGCGTATGAGGCGCAGAGCTTGGCGGCACGCCGTTCGTCGGTTTCGATGAGCACGAAGTTGCGCTACGCCGGGCGCAGGGCGGCCAGGCCGCCACGCCCGCTGAACTCACCTGATCCCAAGGAAGCGCATGTCGACCGATGTCATCATACCCCCGCTCGGCGAATCGATCACCGAGGCGACCGTTGGCCAGTGGCTGAAAGCGCCCGGCGACCCGGTGAGGGCGGACGAGCCGATCGTCAGCCTGGAGACCGACAAGGTCGCCGTGGAAGTGCCCGCGCCGGTCGCGGGAACGCTCAGCGAGCAGCTCGCCAAGCCGGGCGACACGGTGAATGTCGGCTCGGCGATCGCGCGGATCGAAGCCGGCGCCGGGGCAGCCGCTCCCGAGGCCGAGCAGGCGAAGGCGCCCGCGGCGACGGCACCCGCAGCCGCCGCGGCTGCGCCCACTGGCGGTGCGGATGGCAAGGCGCACGATGCGCTCTCGCCCGCGGTGCGGCGCGTCGTCGAGGAGCGCGGCCTCGATCCGGCACGCATCGCCGGCAGCGGGCCCGATGGGCGAATCACGAAGGCCGATGCGCTGGCGGCGCAGCCGACGGCCGCGTCCCCTCTCGCACCCTCGCCCGCGGCTCAGCCATCCTCTCAGCCAGGCGGGAGAGTGACTGGCACGCCGCAGGCGGGCCAGGGCGAGGGCACGGCGCGCCGCGAGGAGCGGGTGCGCATGACACGCCTGCGCCAGACGATCGCGCGGCGCCTGAAGGAAGCACAAAACACGGCGGCGATGCTCACCACGTTCAACGACGTGGACATGGGCGCAGTGATGGCCGCGCGCGACAAGTACAAGGACGTTTTCGAAAAGAAGCACGGCGTGCGTCTGGGCTTCATGAGCTTCTTCGCGCGCGCCAGCGTGTTCGCGCTGAACGAGGTCCCCGCAGTCAACGCTCGGATCGACGGCGACGAGATCGTCTATCACCAATATGCCGACCTTGGCATCGCGGTTTCCAGCCCCGGCGGCCTCGTCGTCCCCGTGCTGCGCAACGCCCAGGCGCTCGGCTTTGCGGACACCGAGAAGGCCATCGCCGACTTTGGCCGTCGCGCGCGCGACGGACAGTTGAAGCTGGAAGAGCTGCAGGGCGGCACCTTCACGATCAGCAATGGCGGCGTGTTCGGCAGCCTGATGTCGACCCCGATCCTCAACCCCCCGCAATCGGGCGTGCTGGGCCTGCACCGCATCGAGGAGCGGCCCGTCGCGCGCGGCGGACAGGTCGTGATCCGGCCGATGATGTACCTGGCGCTCAGCTACGATCATCGGATCGTCGACGGGCGCGAGGCCGTGACCTTCCTCGTCCGCGTGAAGGAAGCGATCGAAGACCCCGTCCGCCTGCTCATCGATCTATGATGAGGAACCAGGGCAAGCTGACCGGAAGCGCCGTCCTCATCGGACGTGCCGCGTTCGCCCTCGCGCTCACCGTGGCGCCCGCGATCGCGGCGCCCGACGAGGTGGTGATTGATGGGCGCCGCTACTCGCGCGAGCAGGCGTCGGCGCCGAATGAGGATTTCGTGCGGCGGCTGGGTCAGCTGCCCGATGACGGATCGGGCCGAGATGAGCGCTCAAACCGGCCGATGTGCGTCGGCGTGATCGGGGTCGCGCCCGGTTGCGCCGCGATGGGCACAGGGGGTTTCCCGCTCATTTCGGTCTCCGGCCATGTCGCGCGGATCGCGCTTGCGCAAACCCGGCTGCCGGCGGTGCCGAACGATGCGCCATCGATCCTGAGCGTGTTTGCCGACAGCGCCAATCAGGAGCGTGAGCGCGACCCGACCGCGCGGGACCTTGCCTATCCGACGGAGCTCTACGGCACCCCGCAAAAGCGCACCCGATCGTTCCAGCTCGAGCCTATCGAGGCCGCGATGATGCGCGTGCTGGTCCCAGAGGCGGGCCGGTGATCCTGGCGTTCGCCGCCGCCGCGCTGGCGGCCGCGCAGCCGGCAGCGGCGCCAGCCGCGACCGACGAGGTGGTGATCGAGGGCCGCCGCATCACCCGCTCCGAAGCGGCGCGGATCGCGGCCGATCATGTGCGCGGCGTCAGCATTCCCAATGATTTCGGCCAGCTCGCGCGCTGGAACACGGGCATCTGCCCCAAGGTCGTCGGGATCGCGCCGGTCTATGCCGAGATCGTCATCAAGCGCGTCGCGGCCGCCGTGCGCGTTGCGGGTGCGTCGCTCGCGGGGGACGGGTGCAAGCCGAACCTCGTGCTCGCCTTCGCGCTCGATTCGAAGGCGCTGGCGCAGGCGGTCGCGCGCGAGGCCGGATCGCAGCTGTTCCAGTCGACCCCGCCCGCGCAGAAGCGCGTGCTGTTGGAATCCGATCTGCCGGTGCGCTGGATCTATGCGCTTGGCGCGGGTTCGGGCGGCGGCGCGCCGCTTAGCGATGGCGCAGCGCCGCCGATCAGCGCGGTGGGGGCCGGGCCCGACCGGCTGCAGGGGCTGGGCGGCCCGGGCAGCATCACCACGCAGCGCACCAGCGGCAGCCTGATCGACACCAACCTCGTCGTCTCGATCACCGGAGCGTTCGTGATCGTCGACCTGAAGCGCGCCGAAGGCTTCCCGCTGCTCTCGGTCGCGAGCTACGCCGCGCGCGTCGCGCTCGCCGAGACCAAGCTGCCGCCGCGGCCGGGCGAGGCCGATTCGATCCTGGCGCTGTTCGATCGAGCCGAAAACAAGGCCGCCGCGCAGGACCTGTCCGCGTGGGACCGCGCGCTACTCGTCGCCCTCTATCGCACCCCGCCCGAACGCGAGGCCCGCTACCAGAAAAGCCGTGTCCAGGCCGAGATGGTCCGCGCGCTGACGGGCGGGGCGCGCTGACCGATCGGCTGTCGGCCCCTTCCGGCCGATGGTCCCGATGGTCCCGAAGGTCACGAAGGTCTTGGCACGGGTGGCGCCGGGGACGGAGGAGGAGGCGTTGGAGGCGGAGCGCGGGCGGGAGACCGGTGCAGCGGATTCTCTATAACCGATCTGGTGCGTTTTGGCAAGAGGTCGCAGCCGCGCAATTCATCCCCTCTCCCGGCGCAAGCTTGGGCCTGGCAGCGCCGCGGGGCGCTCAAGGATCGGGGCGGTGGGTGGCGGCCTTCGCGGGCATGGCGGGCCGGATCGGGGAGGGGGAGTGCCACCAGACGGGGGCATCAGCGCTTCCGGCGGTGGTGAAATCGCACCCGTTCCGGCTGGGATCCGCACAAGTTTGGAAGATAACCGCCGCCGGGACGCGCAACGACCGCTGTTCCGCGTGCCCTGCCGCTGGCATCCCGCGCCTGCACCGCGACCATTCGTCGAACCCGGTCGTCTGGCCCGGCCGCGCCCCGCCTGCGCCGCGCTTTCCTACAGCAGCCGATCCATGCCAATATCACCCACATGGTTATACTCCGCCGCCGCCACGATGGCTGGAATGCGTCGCGCATCCGCCTGTTCTTCACCGAGCTGATGCGCAGCCGCTGCGTTGCGCGCGCCGCCCGCGCAGCCGGCCTGACCGCCCGCAGCGCCTACCGCCTGCGCGCCCGCGACGCCGACGTTGCCGCGCTGTGGGACAAGGTGCTGCGGCTGCCAGGCAAGCGGCGGGTTGATCTTTAGATTGCGCCGTCGCGGGGCGAGCCGTGCGCGCTGGCGGACAGCTCCACGCCCGGATGTTCGGCGGGCGCGCGGGTCGCGGCAAGCAGGGCGCGGGCGCGTGCCTGTGAATGGCGCCGCGCCCCTCCGCCCCCGCTCTGCGCGGGGCGGGCCCCTCCCCATGCGCAGCACGGGGAGGAACCGACGCATCACAGCGTCCGCGCGCGCGTCTCGACCTCGAAGGTTTCCAGCACGTCGCCGGGCTGCATCTCGGTGAAGTTCGAGAATGTGACGCCGCATTCGACGCCCGATCCCACTTCGGCGACCTCGTCCTTGAAGCGCCTGAGCGACGTGATCTCGCCGGTATAGACGATGATGTCGTTGCGCATCACGCGCGCCTTCAGCGCCTTCCTGACAACGCCCTCGACGACCAGCAGGCCCGCCGCCTTGCCCTTGCCCGCGGCGAACACCGCCTGGATGTTGGCGCGGCCGACAACGTGCTCGATCGATTCGGTGCCGAGCTGGCCTTCCATCGCCGCGCGGACCTCGTCGGTCAGGTCATAGATCACGTCGTAATATTTCAGCGCCACGCCGTCGCGCTTGGCGATCTCGCGCGCCTTCGCATTGGCGCGGACGTTGAAGCCGATGACCGGAGCCTTGGAGGCCGCAGCCAGTGTCACATCGGACTCGGTGATGCCACCGACTCCCGAATGCAGGATGCGGACCCTGATCGACTCGGTCGACAGCTTGTTCAGGGCGCCGACGATCGCCTGCGTGGTGCCCTGCACGTCGGCCTTGATGACGACCGGGAACTCCTGCTGCGTCGAGGTCTTGGCGGCGAACATCGATTCAAGCGTCGCGGGCGCGCTGGTGGTGCGCTTCCGCTGCGCGAGGTTGGAGCGGTAGCTCGCGATCTCGCGCGCGCGCGCTTCGTTTTCGACGACCGCCAGGCTGTCGCCAGCATCGGGCACGCCGCTGAGGCCCAGCACCTCGACGGGAGCGGCTGGGCCGGCGGACTTCACCTGGCGGCCCTTGTCGTCGATGAGCGCCCTGACACGGCCGCTTTCCTGCCCGACGACGAACACGTCGCCGACACGCAGCGTGCCGCGTTTCACCAGCACCGTCGCCACCGCGCCGCGCCCGATATCGAGTTTCGATTCGATGACGACCGCCTCGGCGGGCCGATCGGGGTTGGCCTTGAGCTCGAGCACCTCGGCCTGCAGCAGGATCTTGTCAGCAAGCTCGCCGAGGCCGGTCTTCTTGAGAGCCGAGACCTCTACGTCCTGCGTGTCGCCCTGGAACTCCTCGACGACCACCTCGTGCTGCAGCAGCGCCTGGCGCACGCGCGTCGCGTCGGCTCCGGGCTTGTCCATCTTGTTGATGGCAACGATCATCGGCACGCCCGCGGCCTTGGTGTGGTTGATGGCCTCGATCGTCTGCGGCATCAGCCCGTCGTCAGCCGCCACCACCAGCACCACGATATCGGTGACGTTGGCGCCGCGCGCACGCATTTCGGTGAACGCCTCGTGGCCGGGCGTATCGAGGAAGGTGATGCGCTCGCCCGATGCCAGCGTCACCTGGTAGGCGCCGATATGCTGGGTGATGCCGCCCGCCTCGCCTGCGGCGATGTCGGTGCCGCGCAGCGCATCGAGCAGGCTGGTCTTGCCATGGTCGACATGGCCCATGATCGTGACGACCGGGGGCCGCGGCTGCAGCGTGTCCTCGGCGTCGGTGTCGCCTTCAAGGCCCGCCTCCACGTCGGCGTCGCTGACGCGCTTCACGCGGTGGCCGAACTCGGTGACGATCAGCTCGGCGGTGTCCTGGTCGACGTCCTGCGTCAGCGTCACCATCATGCCCATCTTGAAGAGCGCCTTGACGACGTCGGCGCCCCGCTCGGCCATGCGGTTGGCAAGCTCCTGGACGGTGATCACCTCGGGCACCACCACGTCGCGGACCTGCTTGGCGGTGGGACCGGACTGCTGGAAGGCGCGCTTCTCCTTCTCGCGCGCGCGGCGGAGCGCGGCGAGACTGCGGGCGCGGACTCCGTCATCATCGGACAGCGCGCGCGTGACGGTCAGCTTGCCCTGCCGGCGATCGTCGCCGGTGCGGCTGCGCGCGGGCTTCGCCGGAGCCGGGCGGTTGGGCGCGGCTGGCGGTAGGCCGGGGCGGAAGACGGGCCCACGCGGCTGCGTGGCGCCGCCGCCGGGAGATGCCGGTTGCGCGGCCGCGGCCTGCGGCTGCTGCGGCGCGGCCGGAGCGACACGCGGAGCCGCGGTGCCCGAGCGGTAGACCGCCGGCGCCGACGGTTGCGCAGGGCGCGGCGACGCGGCGCCGGGACGGGCGGTGCCCGGGGTGGGGCGGGCGGCGCCGGGCGCGCCGGGGCGGGCTGTGCCGGGCGTGGCCGCGGGCGCAGCCGGACGCGCTGCGCCCGATCCCAGCCGCGCCGCTGCGCCAGCAAGGTTGGGCCGCGCTGGGGCGGGGGTTGGGGACTGCGCGGGGGCGGCGGCGGGCTGCGCTGCCGCCGGTGCGGCCGCTGTCGCGGCAGGCGCGGCTTCCGCCTGACCGGCGGTGGAGTGCGCCGCGACGGCGGGCGCAGCAGCGCCGTTCGCTGCGTGTGCGGCGGCAGCCTCAGCCGGGGCAGCACCGTCCGGCGCCGGAGCGGCTTGCGCGCCGCTCGCGGCTGGGGCGGCGGCGACACCGGCAGCCCGGGCGGGCGCTGCGGCTTGCGAGGCCGGAGCGGGCGCAGCCTGGCCCGCGGCGGACCTGGCCTGCGCTGGCTGCGCGGCTTCGGTGCGGGCGGCTTCCTCGCGGCGGCGCGCTTCCTCGGCAAGGCGCAGGCGTTCCTCCTCGGCCTGGCGCAACTGGCGCTCGACGAGCTCGCGGCGCGACTGCGCGTCGCGCGGGAGGTCGCCGGAGCGTTGCGCGGCGGGCGGGGCGGGGCGCGGCGTGGGGGACGCCGCCGCGGGCCGCGCGGGTGCGGGCGCCGGGGCGGGCGCCTCCTCGGGCTGGCTCTCGCCAGGGCGGCCGATCACACGGCGGCGCTTCGTCTCCACGACGACCGTGTTGGTGCGGCCGTGGCTGAAGCTCTGCTTGGTCTTGCCGACCTCAACGGTTTTCGGACCCAGTGTCGGGCGCGGGCCAAGCCGCAACTTCGTGTCTTCGCTCATAAACTTTCCTGGGCCTCACCCGCCTCAGCCGAGGCGGGCGCGGCGTCGAGGTCGCCCTCGGCGTCGCTGCTAACCGTTCCGATGAATTCCCGCCAGCGCGTGACCGCCTCGGCGATGCGGCGCGCGGGGTTTTCGCCGAGCACGCCGAGATGCACCACATTCGCGCGCCCGAGGGCTGCTGACAAGGTCGCGCGTGCCGCCGGGAGCGTAATGTGCTCGATCCCCGCCCCGCGCGCCTTGGCAGCCAGCGCCCGAGCGTCGCGCCCGGCGTCCGCGACCGAGACGACAAGCCGCGCCGTCCCCGCCGCGGCCGCGTCGGCGATCCGCTCTGTGCCATAGATAAGCGCGCCGCCCCGGTTTTCGAGGCCGATCCGATCGAGCGCCAGCCGTTCGAGGCCATCGGCGATGCGTTGGGTCAGATCACCGGGTATGGTTGGGGGTTGCGTCTTGAACGCGCGGGCAAGCGCGCCCTTCAGGCGGCCCTTGGCGATCGCGATGTCCAGCTCGGCGGCGGTGACGCCGATCCACGCTCCGCGCCCGCCCGCGCGCGCCTGAAGATCGGGCGCGATCGTTCCATCGGGCCCCAGCGCCAGCCGAATGAGGCCGGACCGGGAGCGGTGGCCGCCGCTTAGGATGCAGCGCCGCTGAGGCTCATCGGGGGAGGACCGCACACGCGCCTCCCGTCGGTTGGGCGGGGTGGAACAGGACCTCCCCACGCCCGGGAGGGAGACGGGGACCGGCCTGCGCAGCAGCACGGTCAAGACGCGGCACCGTCGGGTTGCAGGGATCCGCCGAGTCGGCGGGCCCGCAGCCGGAGGCGGCAGGCCGCACGGCCCCTCCACCACCGGGCTGCGCCCGGCGGTCCTCCTCCCCGGCCGATGATCGGGGAGCAACTGGAAGGGCGTTCAGCCTCAAGCGTCTTCCCCGGCGAACCAGTGGGCGCGGGCGGCCATGATGATGCGGTTGGCGTCTTCCTGCGTCAGGCCGAAGCCGCGCAGCAGGCCATCGGGAATGCCCTTCGCCTTGTTCTCGCGGCTGATGAGGTCGTCGGCCGCGAGGTCGCCGAGGTCGTCGAGCGTGCGCACCCCCGCCTTGCCCAGCGCGACCAGCATCGGCTCGGTCAGCCCCTCGATCGCGGCGAGATCGTCGGACACGCCCAGCGCCTGGCGCTCGGCGCGCGCAGCGGCCTCGCGCCGCTCGAGCGCCTCGGCGGCGCGGTTCTGCAGCTCGGCCGCGAGGTCGTCGTCGAAGCCCTCGATCGCTGCGAGCTCGTCCGTCTCGATATAGGCGACCTCCTCGAGTTCGGTGAAGCCTTCGGCGACGAGCAGCTGGGCGAGCGTCTCGTCGACGTCGAGCTCGGTCTGGAACATCTCCGAGCGCTCGACGAACAGGCGCTGGTTGCGCTCGGAGGCGTCGGTCTCGGTCATGATGTCGATCTGGCGGCCGGTCAGCTGGCTCGCCAGCCGCACATTCTGGCCGCGGCGCCCGATGGCGAGGCTCAGCTGGTCGTCGGGCACGACGACTTCGATGCGGTTCTCCTCCTCGTCGAGGATCACCTTCGCCACCTGTGCCGGCTGCAGCGCGTTCACGACGAAGGTGGCGACGTCGGGCGACCACGGGATGATGTCGATCTTCTCGCCCGCCAGCTCCTGCACCACCGCCTGCACTCGGCTGCCCTTCATGCCGACGCACGCTCCAACAGGATCGATCGAGCTGTCCCGGCTGATGACGCCGATCTTGGCGCGGCTGCCCGGATCGCGCGCGCACGCCTGGATCGAGATGACGCCGTCATAGATCTCCGGCACTTCCTGCGCGAACAGCTTCATCATGAACTCGGGCGCCGCGCGGCTCAAAAAGATCTGCGATCCGCGCGCCTCGCGGCGGACATCGCGCACGTAGGAGCGGATGCGCTCGCCGACGCGCGGCACTTCGCGCGGGATCTGCTGGTCGCGGCGGATGATACCCTCGGCACGGCCAAGATCGACGACGATGTGGCCGAACTCCACGCGCTTGACGATCCCGATGATGATCTCGCCGACGCGGTCCTTATATTCGTTATACTGCCGCTCGCGCTCGGCGTCGCGCACCTGCTGCAGGATGGTCTGCTTGCCCGCCTGCGCGGCGATGCGGCTGGCATCGATCATCGGCAGCGGATCGACGATGAAGTCGCCCAGCTTCGCGGTCTTGTCGCGCACCTGCGCATCATGGAGCGCGATCTGCGTGAACAGATTCTCGGGCTCCTCGACGACCTCGAGCACCCGCCACAGCCGCGCCTCGCCCGTCTTGGGGTCGATCTTGGCGCGGATGTCGTTCTCTTGCCCATAGCGCGCCTTGGCGCTGCGCTGCAGCGCGTCTTCCAGCGCGTGGATGACGATCGCAGGATCGATCGACTTTTCCTTGGCGACCGAATCGGCGATTGCCAGAAGCTCGGTCTTGTTGGCCGAAATGACTGCAGCCATTAGCGTCTGTCCTTCAATATGCTGTCCGCGCCCTCGGTGGAGAGCGGTTGTGTTGCCTTGATGAGCTCGTCGGTGAGGACGAGTTTCGCGGTCTGCACGGCCGCCAGCGGCAGCCGCGTTTCGCCCAAGCCGGGCACGTCCAGTTCGACCTCGTCGCCGCGCAGGCCCCGGACGGTGCCGTCGAAGCGCTTGCGCCCGCCAAGCGGCGAGTCGAGCGTCACGCGCGCGCGGTGGCCCGCCCAACGCTCCCAATCCCCGGGCCGGGTGAGCGGCCGGTCGATGCCGGGCGACGACACCTCCAGCCGGTATTCGGCCTCGATCGGGTCGGCCTCCTCCAGCACCGGATCGAGCGCGCGGCTGAGCTCGGCGCACTGATCGAGCGTCAGCTGGCCCGTCTCGGGATCCTCCGCCATGATCTGCAGCGTCTGCGAGCGCCGCCCGCCCTGCAGCGACACACGCACCAGCGCAAGGCCTTGCGCCTCGACGACGGGTGCGATGATCCGTGCAAGCTCGGCGGCATCCGCCACGTCGGCCAAACTCCTCCGTTCGCCGCCCCGGGGTCGAGGCGGCGTCCCAAACGGTTACCCATGTAGGACGACTGGCGGGAACATATGCCGGAGAGCGCCGCGCGGCAAGGACAAACGGCCAGGTTGGCGCGGGGGCCGGGCTGCGGCTAGGGCGGCGGGAAGGATCATGACCATGCGGAGCGAGTGGATGCGGGCAGGCTGGGTAGCGGTGGTAGCGGCGCTGGCGGCGGCGTGCGGGCCGGGCGGGGCGTCGGCGCAGGAGGACGCGGCGGCTGCGGCGAAGGTCGGGCAGCAGCCGCCCGTGGGGCCGCGCGAGGCGACGAAGCCCGGCTTCACTGTCACGCCGGTTGCAACCTATGCGGAGCCGTGGGCGATGGCCTTCCTCCCGGACGGCCGTTTCCTCGTGACCGAGAAGAAGGGCACGCTCCGCGTCGGCACGCAGGCGGGCGCCAAGTCACCGCCGATCGCGGGCACGCCCAAGGTGGAATATGGCGGGCAGGGCGGTCTGGGCGACGTGGTGCTGTCGCCCGACTTCAGGCACGACCGCTATGTCTATCTGAGCTGGGTCGAGGCAGGCGACGGCGACACGCGCGGCGCGGCGGTGGGGAGAGCCAAGCTGATCATCGGCCCGGGCGTTGAGGGCGGGCGGCTTGAGGGGCTGCGGGTCATCTGGCGGCAGGAGCCCAAGGTGACGGGCCGCGGCCACTTCAGCCACCGCATGGCCTTCTCGCCCGACGGGCAGTTCCTGTTCATCACCAGCGGCGAGCGGCAGAAATTCACCCCCGCGCAGGACCTGAGCGTCAATCTGGGCAAGGTCATCCGCCTCACTCCGACCGGCGGCGTGCCAAGCACCAACCCCTATTACGATCAGGGCCGCGTCACATCGCAGATCTGGTCCTATGGCCACCGCAACCTCTTGGGCATCGCGTTCGACGCCGAAGGCCAGCTGTGGGACATCGAGCACGGCCCCGCGGGCGGCGACGAGATCAACCTGGTGAGCCCCAAGCATAATTACGGCTGGCCGGTGGTATCGAACGGCGACCATTATGACGGCCGCCCGATCCCGCGCCATTGGACGCGGCCCGAATTCGATGCGCCGAAGATCAGCTGGAACCCGGTCATCGCTCCGGGCGATTTCATCTGGTATCGTGGGTCATTGTTTCCGGACTGGCGCGGGCAGGCGCTGGCGGTGGGCCTCGCGTCGCAGTCGCTGGTGCGGATCGCGCGCGAGGGCGACCATTTGATCGAGGTGGAGCGCTATGCCTTCGACAACCGCCTGCGCGAAATCCGCGAGGGGCCCGATGGCGCGCTGTGGGTGCTGGAGGACGGGCCGACCGGACGCCTGCTGAAGCTGACGCCGAAGGCGCGGTAGAGGTCCCCGGAGCGCGGCCGGCGGCGCGCCTATCCGCCGAGCGCTGCGCCGAGGCGCTCGGCTCCGGCGCGGGGCAGCGCGAGATAGCGCGCGCGCATCGCGGCGGCGAGCGCGGCGGCTTCGGGCTGCGCGCGCGGCGAGATGTCGATGACGACGGCCGGCGTTGCGGACGCGGCGATGCGTCGCGCGGCGGCTTCGGCGTCGGCGGTGGCTGCGGCGCGGCCGTGGGCGCCGCTGCGCGCGACGTTGGCGCGCCCGTCGGTCAGCACCACCAGCTGCGGTGTGCGGCCCTTGACGCGCGCGGAAGCCGCCAACGCGAGCGCTGCGTCCAGCCCCGCTGCGAGCGGGGTCGGCCCGCCGCCGGGCAGCTCGGCAAGCGCGCGGCGGGCGCGGGTGAGGCTGCGCGTCGGCGGCAGCAACAGCTCGGCGCCCTCGCCGCGGAAGGCGACGAGCGCGACCTCGGCGCGCGTGACGTGCGCCTGCGCGAGCAGGATTTCGACGGCGCCCTTCGCCTCGGCGAGCCGCGCCGCAGCGCTGGAGCCCGACGCATCGACCGCGAAGATGGTGGTCGTCTCGGCGCGCGACACGAAGCGCTTCACCCGCAGGTCCTCGCGCCGGATGTGCAGCCTCGGCGCGGGCGCCGCGCCGTTGGCG
>JAVVHE010000007.1:0-128255 GCA_032249695.1 Sphingomonadaceae bacterium
GAGGGCCGCAACTGGGCCGAGCGCGCGGGCGACGAAGCGAAGAGCTGGGTCGGCGATCGCGATGCCGAGCGCCGCCGCGAGGAGGACCGCCAGACGATCGGCCGCTATCCGGGCGAGGACCGCGGCGAGCGCCGTTACGGAGAGGACCGGGACGACGGCCGCTTCGGCAATTTCGGCGGGCGCAGCGGCTATGACCGCCGCTACGCTTCGGGCGACCGCGACGGCTATCGCGGCGACAGCGAGACCGCGGGCGCCTATGGCGTCGGCCGCAGCTATGGCGCGCGCAACTGGCGCGACGACGATGAGGGCCGCGGCGGGTTCGAACGCGGCAACCGTTCGGGCGACCGTTCCAGCCGCAGCAGCTACGGCGAGGCGCAGAGCTACGGCTCGTCATACAGTGGCGGCGAGCAGGGCCGCTACGGCGGCGCGATGGCCTCGGGCAGCAATTACGGTCAGGGCCATTACGGCGATTTGCGCGCGAGCGAGAGCGATCGCCATGCGCGCTACGGCGGTCAGGGCGGCTATAGCGGCCAGGGCGCGTTCGGTGATCGCGGGCGACACGACCAGTCGCACACTGCAGGCGACCAGGGCCGCTTCGGCGCGACCGGACCGGCGGGCCAGCCCGAGCGGCACGGCGGCGGCTACACGCCCGCCGGGCCGAGCGCCTACGGTGAGAACAGCCGGTTGACGCCGGGCACCAGCGGCTACGGCAGCTATTCAACTGGCAGCGGCAACGAACGCGCGCGGTCGAGCCAGGGCGACTGGGGCTCCAGGCCCGGCCAGAGCGGCTACGGATCCTATCGGGCCGAACGGAGCGGCAGCTACGGCTCGGCTTCGGGCCCGTCGGACAACCGCACCGATCCGGGCGCGTTCAGCCAGAGCCCGACCGGCGGCGCCTACGGCGCGACCGGCTTCCAGGCGGCGCGCGAGGCCGCGTCGTACGGCGATGATTGGCGCGAGCGCAACGAACGCTGGGATCGCGAGACGCCGCGCGGCACCTTCGCTGGCGAAAGCCAGGACTATCACGGCGAGGATCGCGGCTTCTTCTCGAAGGCAGCCGACGAAGTCCGCTCGTGGTTCGGCGACGAGGACGCCGAGCGCCGCCGCCAGCTCGATCAGCAGCGTGAGGATGCCGAGCAAGCGTATCGCGGCGCGGGTGAAGGCGGCAGCGGCAGCAGCCACAACCAGTGGGACCCGCACTATCACGAATATCGTTCACAGCGCGCGGCCGAACTCGATCGCGAGTATGACGAGTATCGCAGCAGCGGCTTCCAGTCGGGCCAGGACTTCGCGAGCTGGCGCAGCAGCCGGCAGTCGGGCGGCGCAGCCGCGGCGTCGGGCGCGGCAACGGCCGGGCTCGCCTCGGCCGGAGCGAGCGGCAACAGCTTCGCCTCGCAGGTGAAGGAGCATGCCCGCGTCGTCGGCTCGGACGGCCAGACCGTCGGCACCGTCGACCACGTCCACGGATCGGACATCAAGCTCGCCAAGAACGATAGTCCCGACGGCAAGCATCACCTGATCCCGCTGAGCTGGGTTGAGCGTGTCGAGGGGAACGAGGTGCGCCTGTCCAAGAAGGCCGACGAGGCTAAGCGCGAGTGGCGCGACGCCGATAATCAGGGCCAGCTCGGCCAGCTGAACGACGGCCTGATCGGGTCGACGCCCAAGCAGGACACGACGCAGTCGGCCGCGAGCGGCGCATCGTCGACCGTCGGCTCGGGCAACAGCTCGGCTGCCGGTGCCACGACGGGTTCGGGCCATGGCACGCTGGGCGGCGGCCACCAGGCGGGCTCAACGTCGCCGGGTGCGGGCGCAGGCTCGACGAGCAGCGCGGGCAGCGCAGGCGCGCGCCTGTGATCCCGCATGTCTCCGGGTGGGCTTCGGCCTGCCCGGCTCGGCTTCGACACTGAACACAAGGCGCCGGTCGTGGACACCCGCGACCGGCGCTTCTGCTTTTGCGGCAGGCTCCAGGAACGGAAGCGCGGGCGGCTCCGTTCATTCAAGCGGGACCATCGCGCCGCGCCATCGGAGGCGCCCGCACCCAAGTACAGCCAAGGAGGCTACCCCAAGTGGATCAACAGCGTTTCAGTGACCGCGAACACGGTCAGCACGGGCACGGTCAAGATTATGGCCGTCAGCAGAGTTACCAGCAGGGCGCAAGCGGCGGACGCTATGGCCAGTCCGGCGAGGGCGGGTTCGACGCGATGGGCTCGCAATACGGCCAGCAGGGCGGCGGCCGCCAGCAGGGCGGCTTCGGTTCGCAGGCCCAGCAGGGCGGCTACGGCAGCCAGGGCGGGCGCGGGCAGTCCTCGCACGGTTTCGGCCCGCAGGGCGGCTATGGCAGCCAGGGCCAGGGTGGCGACAGCCAGTCGAGCGGTTTCGACCAAGGCTCGCAGGGCTTCGGCGGCCAGGGCAGCTACGGCCAGCAGCATGGCGGCAACTATGGCGCGCAAGGCTACGGGCTCTCAGGCCAGAGCGGCGGCTACGGCCAGCCGAACCAGTATCAGCCCCAGGGCGGCTACGGCGCGGGTCAGGGCGGGCGTGAATGGACCCAGCAGAGCCAGGGCTCGCAGGGCGGCTACGGTTCGCAGGGCGGCTACGGCTCGCAGGGCGGCTATGGTTCGCAGGGCGGCTATGGTTCGCAGGGCGGCTATGGTTCGCAGGGCGGCTACGGTCCGCAGGGCGGCTATGGCAGCCACAGCCAGTCGCAGCAGCGCTTCGGCTCGCAGGGCCAGGGCGGCTTCGGGCAGGGCGGGCAGCAGGGCCAGTTCGGCGGCGGCCAAGGCCAGCATGGTCGGGGTCAGGGCGAGCACGACGACCACCACTATCGCTCGTGGCGCGACCAGCAGCTGTCGCAGTATGACCGCGACTACGAGGAGTTCCGCAAGCACCGGCAGAGCCAGTTCGCGCAGGATTTCGATGCATGGCGCAGCTCGCGCCAGCAGGGCGGCCAGTTGCAGCAGGGTCAGCATGGCCAGCCTCAGCAGGGCCAGTCACAGCCGGGTCAGTCCACCCAGTCGCAGCACGGGTCGCACGGCAACCAGGGGTCTTCGAGCAGCTCGGGCGGCTTCAGCGGATCGGGCAATCCGGGTCTGACCGGCGCGTCGAGCGCTTCGGGCCACAGCGGCACGTCGGGCGCCGGTTCGACTGCGACGCAGGGCGGCAGCGGTGCCGGCGGTGCCGGCGGTGTCAGCGGCTCGCACGGCCAGGGTGGAGCGGGCGGCTCGTCGGGGATGACCGGCTCGTCGGGCGCGACCGGCTCGACCGGCTCGACCGGGGGCGCCGGCGGCACGGGCTCCTCGGGCGCTGGCGGCTCCGCGGGCTCCAGCGGCGGCACGGGCTCGACCACATCCTCGGGCGGCAGCAGCTCGGCGTCGTCGAGCAGCGACAAGAAGTGACTCGCCGGCGGCGCTGCGCATCGGTGCGGCGCCGTCATCATTGCGGCGAAACGGCGCTCCCCGGCATGAGCCGGGGAGCGCTGACTTGTAGCCGGCGCGCTGCGACCCCACTCCTGCCCATGTAATGATCGAACACTCAGCCGACGCCGCCGGTAACGGTGATCTCGTCGAAGAACTCGGGCGCGATGCAGCCATCCCATCGAACGTGCTGGCAGCCGTCGACACGCTGATCCGCTGGGCGGGCGACGACCCAGCGCGCGAGGGGCTGCGCGACACGCCCGGCCGGGTCGCCCGCGCCTATCGCGAATATTTCCGCGGCTATGAGGAAGACCCTGGCCAGCATCTGGACCGCGTGTTTCACGAGGTCGGCGGCTATGACGAGATCGTGCTGCTGCGTGACATCCCGTTCCAGAGCTTCTGCGAACATCACATGGCGCCGATCACCGGCAAGGCGCACATCGCGTATTTGCCGCGCCACCATGTCGTCGGCATCTCGAAGCTCGCCCGCGTGCTCCACGGCTATGCGCGCAGGCTGCAGGTGCAGGAGCGGCTGACCGCCGAAGTGGCCGAGTGCATCGACCGCAAGCTGAAGCCGCAGGGCGTGGCGGTCGTGATCGAGGCGACGCACGCCTGCATGACCGCACGCGGCGTGATGACTCCGGCCGTGCTGATGACGACCAGCCGCATGATGGGCGTGTTCCGCGATGACGAGAAATCGCGCCGCGAGGTGCTGTCGCTGATGGGCCTCTGACGCGCAGGGCCGGCAGCTACTCCGCCGATCCTTCTCCGGCCGCCATTCCCGATGCTGCGCCCGGTGACCGCACGCGAGCATCCCCATGCCGCCCGACGGACCGACCGCGATCTCGCCGACGGGGATGTCGGCCCGCGCTGGTCCGGTCGCCCGACGCCGCGGGGCGGATCGCGCTGGCGGCCGGGCTTCCCCGCCGCGCGCCGCCGCCGCGCCGCCTAGCCCGATCGCAGCAGCCGCACCGCCCAATCGCGTTCGAACAGATAGAGCGCGACGCGGGCGGCCTGGCCCTGCGGGCCGGCGAGCGCGGGGTCGTCGCGCACCAGCGCTTCGGCCTCGGCACGCGCTTCGCTCACCCAGCGCCCGACCTGCTCTGACGTCGCCAGCCGCCAGACCGGCTCGCCCGCCTGCCGCGTGCCGAGCATTTCGCCCGACCCGCGCAAGCGCAGGTCCTCCTCGGCGATGCGGAACCCGTCATTCGTCGCGCGCATCAGGCTGAGGCGGGCCTTCATTGTTTCGGAAAGCTCGTCGGCGTGGAGCAGCAGGCACCAGCTCTGCCCGCCGCCACGCCCGACGCGGCCGCGCAGCTGGTGGAGCTGGGCGAGGCCGAACCTCTCCGCCGCCTCGATGACGATGAGGTTCGCGGCGGGCACGTCGACGCCCACCTCGATCACCGTCGTTGCAACCAGCAGCCGCGCATCGCCACGCGCAAAGCGCGCCATCGCTGCGTCCTTCTCCGCGCCCTTCATTCGGCCGTGGACCAGCTCCACCCGCTCGGCACCGAAACGGCTGCGCAGTTCGGCGGCGCGGCTGACCGCGGCTGCGTCGTCCTCGGCCTCGCGCCCCTCGACCAGCGGACACACCCAGTAGGCCTGGCCGCCGCCCGCCAGATGGCGGCCGAGGCTGCCGATGAGCTCGTCATAGCGCGAAGCGCGGACCATGCGCGTATCGATCGGCTGGCGCCCGGGCGGACGCTCGTCGAGCACCGACACGTCCATCTCGCCGTATGCAGTCAGCGCCAAAGTGCGCGGGATCGGAGTCGCGGTCATCGCGAGCAGATGCGGCGCCAGCCGAGCCTTGTCGGCCAGCGCCTTGCGTTCCTCCACGCCGAAGCGGTGCTGCTCGTCCACCACCGCGAGCGCGAGGTTCTGGAAGGCGACCGGCTCCTGGAACAGCGCGTGGGTCCCGACCGCGATGTGCGCGCGTCCGTCCGCCAGCGCGGCCAGCTTCATCGCCCGCTCGCCCTTCGTGTCGCGGCCGGTCAGCAGTTCCAGCCGCACGGGCAGGCCATCGAGCAGCTTCGCCAGCCCCGCGGCGTGCTGACGCGCAAGGATCTCGGTCGGCGCAAGCATCGCCGCCTGCGCGCCCGCCTCCACCGCGGTCAGCATGCTAAGCAGCGCGACCAGCGTCTTGCCCGCGCCGACGTCGCCCTGCAGCAGCCGCAGCATCGGCCTGGGCGTCGCGATGTCGCCCACAATCTCCGCCAGCGCCCGCTGTTGTGCGCCCGTCGGCCGGTAGGGCAGCGCGTTCAGAAGCTTGGCCGTCAGCGCCCCGGTCCCGCACAGCGCCTGCGCGGGCCGCGAGCGCGCCGAACCACGCGCCAGCAGCAGAGCCAGCTGCGTCGCGAACAGCTCGTCGAACGCCAGCCGGTCGCGCGCGAACGGATCGAGCGCGTGCGCGGCCCGCAACGCTTCGACGAAGGGCGGCCAGCCACGAGTCGCGGCCGGGCCCCATTCGGAGAGCTGCGGCAGCTTCGCCAGCGCCGCCGCGGTCAGCGCACCCATGCGCTTGTTCGCCAGCCCCTCGGTCAGGCCATAGACCGGCTCCGCATCGGGAATCGTCGTCGCCTCGCCTTCGGCGACGATATAATCCGGGTGCACGATCTGGAGGCTGTCGCCGAACCGCTCCAGCCGTCCGCTCACCACGCGCCGCGCGCCGATGGGCAGCTGCCGCGCCGCGTAGCGCCCGGCATCGCCGAAGAAGGCGAGCGTCAGCGGCAGCCCCAGGCCGTCGCGCACGCGCACCCGGAACGGCGCCCGCCCCTGCCCTCGCGCATGATCCTCCACCCGCACGTGCAGCGTCACCGCGCGCCCCTCATAGGCCGGATCGATCGAGGCAAGGCGCGTCCGCTCGACTCGCGACACGGGCAGGTGAAACGCCAGATCGAGGACGCGCGTGATCTTCAGCCGCGCGAGGCACTTGGCGAGCGCGGGGCCGACGCCCGGCAGCGACGACACGTCCGCGAACAGCGGGTTGAGGAGCGGGGGCCGCATGGCTACCAGCAGCGTTCGTAAGCCTGATCGCCTCGGCCCGCTACCGGGCGCGGGGCGCGGGTTCATTTCGCTGTGGAAGCTGCCGTGGACGATCCCCCCCTCGCCTTCGAACACCGTTTGAAGCGGCTGCACTTCCGCGCCAACCACCGCGGCACCAAGGAAGCCGACCTGCTGGTCGGCGGCTTCGTCCGGTCGCAGCTGGCAAGGCTCGACGAGCACGGGCTGGCGTGGCTGGAAGCGCTGATGCACGAGCAGGATGTCGACATCCTAGCCTGGGCGTTCGGCAAGGCGGCGCCGCCCGCGCGATTCGATGGGCCGATGATGCAGGCGATGCAGCGCCTGGATTATATCCCAATCGCGCGGTGACGGTCCGCACGGCCCTCTCCCTGGCGAGCTTACGCGCGCCCGTCCCTCCAATGCACGCGGGAAAGGGCGGCCGAGCGCGGAGCCCGGCGTGGGGAGAGGGCACCTCGCCAACGGTTTCGACATGCTGAACCTCAAGCCCCTGCTGTCGGCCACGCGCGCGACGACGATCGCCGATGCTCCCGGCGGCGCGATCCCGTGGCTGCTCGCCGAATGGGCGCGCGCGGCCGCGCCCCGGCGCGTCACCTACATCGCCGCCGACGAGGCCGAGGCGCGCGCGGTGGCAGGCGCTGCGACATTCTTCGCGCCCGAGCTTGAGACGCTCATCTTCCCGGCGTGGGATTGCCTGCCCTACGACCGCGCTTCGCCCTCCGCGCGGGCGAGCGCCGACCGGCTGGCCGCGCTCGCGAGGCTCGCGTCCGAAGCGGAGGCCGCTGCCACGGGCCCGCGCCTGCTGGTGACGACCTTGAATGCCGCCACGCAGCGCACGCTGACGCCCGAGCGCGTGCTCTCGCATGTCGCCGAGGTCGCGCCCGGATCGGCGCTGAGCCGTGAGCGGCTGGCGGGCGTGCTGGCAGCGAACGGCTACACGCGCGTCGATACGGTGATCGAGGCTGGCGAGTATGCGCTGCGCGGCGGGATCGTCGACGTGTTCCCCGCGGGCGAGCCGAACCCCGTTCGCCTCGATTTCTTCGGCGACGAAGTTGAAACGCTGCGGCGATTCGATATCGCCAGTCAGCGCACGATCGAGCAGGTGACGCGCTTTGCGTTGCTGCCGGTCAGCGAAGTGCTGCTGGATTCCGACAGCATCCGGCGGTTCCGCGCGGGATATCTGGAAGCGTTCGGCTCGGTCGCCACCTCCGATCCGCTCTACGAGGCGGTGAGCGACGGCCGCCGGATGGCGGGGATGGAGCATTGGCTGCCGCTTTATGAGGAGCAGCTGGCGACGCTGTTCGACTACCTGCCCGAAGGCGCGCCGATCCTGCGCGCCGAGGGTGCGCAGGACGACGCGCGCCGCCGCTTCGATACGCTCGCCGAGTATTTCGCCAACCGCGAGGCGCTGCTCGGCGGAACGAAGGGCGGCTACCGCCCGCTGCCGCCCGAACGCCTGTACCTGACCGCAGCCGAATGGGGCACGCTCGCCGCGCTTCGCCCGATGCACCTCGCCTCGCCCTTCGCTGCCGAGGGCGCCGATGTGTTCGACCTCGAAGCCCGCCCGCCGCGGGATTTCACGCCCGAGCGCGCGCAGGGCGCGAATGTCTACGAGGCGGTCGTCGAGCATCTGAAGGCCGAGCGGAAGACGGGCCGCCGCCCGATCCTCGCCACTTACAGCCGCGGCGCGCGCGAGCGGCTGCGCGGGCTGCTGGTGGACGCCGGGCTGGAGAAGCCGACCGAGACCGACAGCTGGCAGGCTGCGCAGGGACTCGCCGCCGATGGCTGGGTGCCGATGATCGCGGTGCCGCTGGAGCACGGCTTCGCGCACGGGCGCCTCAGCGTGCTGACCGAGCAGGACATGCTCGGTGAACGCCTCCTCCGCCGCCGCCGCAACAGAAAAGCCGACGCATTCCTCACCGAGATGCAGGGCATGACGCCCGGCGACCTCGTCGTGCACCGCGACCATGGCATCGGTCGTTTCGAGGGGCTGGAGGCGGTGCAGGTCAGCGGCGCCGCGCACGATTGCGCCAAGCTCAGCTACGATGGGTCGACGCTATTCGTGCCCGTCGAAAATATCGACGTGCTGACGCGCTACGGCTCGGATTCGGACGGTGTAGCGCTCGACAAGATCGGCGGCGCGGCGTGGCAGAGCCGCAAGGCCAAGATGAAGGAGCGCATCCGCGAAATCGCGCACGCGCTTCTCGCCACCGCCGCGCAACGTGCGCAGCGCCAGGCCGACGAGGTGTTGCCCGACGCCCATGCCTATGCCGCGTTCGTCGACCGCTTTCCCTACGTCGAGACCGACGACCAGCTGAAGGCGGTCGACGACGTGATGCAGGACTTGGCGAGCGGCCGCCCGATGGACCGCCTGGTTTGCGGCGATGTCGGCTTCGGCAAGACCGAGGTTGCTCTGCGCGCGGCCTTCGCGGTGGCGATGGCGGGGCACCAAGTGGCGGTCGTCGCGCCGACGACGCTGCTTGCGCGCCAGCATTACGCCAATTTCCGTGAGCGCTTCGCGGGCTTCCCGGTGCAGGTCCGCCAGCTCAGCCGCCTGGTTAGCGCTGCCGAGGCCAAAGCGTGCAAGCAGGGCCTGGCCGACGGCACCGTCGATATCGTGATCGGCACGCACGCGCTGCTGGCGAAGGGCGTCGAGTTCCAGAAGCTCGGGCTGGTGATCGTCGACGAGGAGCAGCGCTTTGGCGTCACGCACAAGGAAAAGCTGAAGGCGCTGAAGACCGACGTCCACGTGCTGACGCTGACCGCCACGCCGATCCCGCGAACGCTGCAGATGGCGATGTCGGGCCTGCGCGAGCTGTCGATCATCGCGACGCCTCCGGTCGACCGCCTGGCCGTGCGCACCTACGTGATGCCGTGGGACCCCGCGGTGCTGCGCGAGGCGCTGCTGCGCGAGCGCGGGCGCGGCGGGCAGAGCTTCCTCGTCACGCCGCGCATCGGCGACATGGCCGACATCCTGGGCTTCCTGAAGGACGCCGTCCCCGAGGTGAAGGCGATCAGCGCGCACGGTCAGATGTCGCCGTCCGAGGTGGAGGACCGCATGAGCGCGTTCTACGACCGCAAATATGATGTGCTGCTGTCGACCAGCATCGTCGAAAGCGGGATCGACATCCCCACCGCCAACACGCTGATCGTGCACCGCGCCGACATGTTCGGGCTGGCGCAGCTCTACCAGCTGCGCGGCCGCGTCGGGCGATCGAAGGCGCGCGCTTACGCGTACCTGACCACACCCGCCGACGCGCCGATCACCGAAAGCGCCGACAAGCGGCTGAAGGTGCTGGCCGCGCTCGACAGCCTCGGCGCGGGCTTCCAGCTGGCATCGCACGACCTCGACATCCGCGGCGCGGGCAACCTGCTGGGCGACGAGCAATCGGGCCACATCAAGGAGGTCGGCTTCGAACTGTACCAGGAGATGCTGGAGGAAGCGATCGTCGCCGCCAAGGCGTTCGAGACCGGCGTGGCGCCGCCCGCCGAGGCGTTCAGCCCAACCATCACCATCGACTCGACCATCCTGCTGCCCGAGGATTATGTCAGCGACCTCAATCTGCGCATGGGCCTCTACCGGCGCCTGAACGAGCTGGAGAGCAAGGCCGCGATCGAGAGCTTCGCCGCCGAGCTGATCGACCGCTTCGGCCCGCTGCCGCAGGAAGCCGCCAATCTGCTGACGATTTACGAGACCAAGCTGTGGCTGAAGCGCGCTGGCGTTTCGAAGCTCGATGCCGGGCCGAAGGGCGGGCTGGTGACGTTCCGCGACGACGTCCCGCCGCGGCCCGACGCGGTGATGCGCTTCGTCGAGAAGGCCATGGGGGCGGCGCGGCTGCGGCCCGACAGCAAGCTGTTCGTGGAGAAGGACTGGTCCGACGGCCGCGCGCGGCTGGCGGGCGTGCTCAGTCTCGCCAAGCTGCTCGCCAAGCTGGCGCGCGACGACGCGCAAGCGGCGCCAGCCGATGCGAAGCCTGGCGCCAGCGCGACCGCGCGGCCGGCGCCCAAGGCGAATATCGGCGTGTTCAAGGCGAAGGCCGCAGCGCGGCGCTGACCTGGCGGCGGCCGCTGCACCCGTGCGGCCGGGGTTGCGTCATCGACACACGCCGCTAGAGCGACCGCCGTGGCGGATATGAACACTGGCACGGGCTATGCAGTCTCCGATTCGGAGGTCAGCTATGCCCAGTTCCGGGCTCTTGCGAACTCGATCCCCAACCTCGCGTGGATGGCGCATCCCGACGGCTGGATCTTTTGGTACAACCGGCGCTGGTACGATTACACCGGCACCACGCCCGAGCAGATGGCAGGTTGGGGCTGGCAGGCCGTTCATCACCCCGATGTGCTGCCCGAAATGCTGCGGCGCTGGATGGCCGCGCTCGCCGACGGCAAGCCGTTCGAGATGACCTTCCCGCTCCGCCGCGGATCGGATGGCAGCTATCGCATCTTCGTCACTCGCGCGGAGCCGCTGTACGAGGGCGGGCGTTTGGTCGGCTGGTTCGGAACGAACACCGACGTGACCGAGCAGGAACGCACGCGCGAGCGGTTGCAGGCGATGATCAACGAGCTCAACCACCGCGTGAAAAACACCCTGGCGACCGTTCATTCGATCGCGAGCCACAGCTTCCGCAACTCGAATCGCGAAGCGTTCGAAGCGTTTGAGGGGCGGCTGCTGGCGCTGGCGGGCGTGCACGACATGCTGACGCGCGAAAGCTGGGCGAATGCGGGGCTGGACGAGCTCATCCGTGTCGCGATCGGGCCGTTCAGCCCCGAGCGTTTCCGGCTGACGGGTGAGCCGGTCATCGTCGAGCCGCGCGTCGCCTCGGCGCTGGCGATCACGCTGCACGAACTCGCCACCAACGCGACGCGCTTCGGATCACTCTCGGCGGCGGGCGGCGGGGTGGAGATCAGCTGGCGGGGCGTGCTGGGGCCGGGCGGAGCGCGGCTGCTGACGATCGACTGGGACGAATATGGCGGCCCGCCCGCCGAGCCCCCCGAGCGCGAGGGCTTCGGCCTCCGCCTCATCCGCCGCGCCGCAGCGGTGGACCGCGACGCATCGGTGTCGGTCTCGTTCGAGCCTGCGGGGCTCCACTGCCGAATCGTGCTGCCGATCGGCGATCAGGTGCTGCGGTGAGGGTGCTGGTCGTGGAGGACGAGGCACTCGTCGCGATGCTGGTGGAGGACGCCGTGCGGGAAGCGGGGTGCACCGTCGCGCTGACCGCGAGCAACATCCAGGACGCGGTCGCAGCCGCCGCGACGGACGGCTTCGACGTCGCGCTATTGGACATGAACCTGAACGGCCAGAAGGCGCACGCGCTGCCCGTGCTGCTGAAGGCGCGCGGCAAGCCCTTCGCGTTCGTCACCGGCTACGGTGAAAGCGGCGTTCTCGACGAGTTCCGCGCGGTGCCCATCGTCACCAAGCCCTTCCGTGTCGATGACATCGTGGGCGCGCTCGAAGCGCTGCGGCGCGGCCTTGATGGACCGGTTGAGACCGCGCCTCACCGATAGTCGCCGGCTCCGGCCGACATTTGATTGTCAGACTTGTCGGTGCAGACGCGAGCGTCGGCACCCACACGCAGCCCTCGGCCCTACAGCCCCGCGTCGTCGATCGAGAGCAGGCTCGCGTTGCCGCCCGCACTGGTGGTGTCGATGCTGACTGTCCGCTCGACGGCGAAGCGCATCAGGTAATTGGGTCCGCCCGCCTTGGGTCCGGTGCCGCTGAGCCCCTCGCCGCCGAAGGGCTGGCTGCCGACGACCGCTCCGATCATCGAGCGGTTGATGTACAGATTGCCAACATGCGCGCGGGCCTGAGCCAACTCGGCAGCTCGCGCGATGCGGCTGTGCAGGCCCATCGTCAGCCCGAAGCCGAGCGCGTTTACACGCTCGATCGTCGCCTCCAGCTCACCCGCCTTCCAGCGGGCGACGTGGAGCAGCGGGCCGAACCATTCGGCGGCCAAGTCCTCGATCCGATCGAGCGCGATGACCGTCGGCGGCACGAAATGGCCCGTCTCGGGCGCTGGCACTGTGTGCACCCAGCGCGAACGGACGCTCGCGCGGTAGGCCATCAGCCTCGTGTGCGCGGCTTCGTCGATCACTGGACCGACGTCGGTCGCCGGCTCGGCCGGGTCGCCGACGACCAGCGTATCCATCGCACCCTTCAGCATGTGCAGCGTGCGCTGGGCGACATCCTCCTGCACGAGCAGCAGCCGCAGCGCCGAGCAGCGCTGCCCCGCGCTCCGGAAAGCGGACGTGATGATATCAGCCACGACCTGCTCGGGCAGCGCGGTCGAATCGACGATCATCGCGTTGATCCCGCCCGTCTCCGCGATCAGCGGCACGAGCGGGCGCTTGGGATCGTCGAGCGTTGCGCGCGCGATTCGGCGCGCGGTATCGGTCGATCCGGTGAACGCGATGCCAGCCACCCGCGCGTCGGCGACCAGCGCTGCGCCGACCTCGGCTCCGCCGGGGGCGTGAACAAGCGCGTCGCGCGGCACCCCGGCCCGGCGCGCGAGCGAGACGGCGCGTGCTGCGATGCGCGGCGTCTGCGGCGCGGACTTGGCGACGACCGCGTTGCCGGCCACCAGCGCCGCCGCGACCTGGCCGCTGAAGATTGCCAGCGGGAAGTTCCAGGGGCTCACACACGCAACTACGCCGCGCGGCGCATAGTGCAGCTCGTTGCGCTCACCCGTCGGGCCGGGGAGCTGGACCGGCTGCAGGCGAACGCGCGCCTGCGCGGCGTAATAGCGGCAGAAGTCGACCGCTTCGCGCACCTCGGCCAGCGCGTCAGGGATCGTTTTGTGCGCTTCCAACACACACAGCGCCATCAGCTCGGCGCGATGCTCCTCCAGCAGGTCGGCGAGCCGTTCGAGCGCGGCGGCGCGCGCATCGACCGGCGTGTCCGACCATAGAGGGAGCGCCGCGCAGGCCGCGGATACCGCCGCGCTGGCATAGCGGTCATGCGTGTCCTTCAGTTCGTTGCGCGCGCCGAACAGCGCGTCCGATTCCTCGAGCAGCAGCGCGTCCGCGTCGCGCATCCACCGCGGCCCGTGCTCGCGCACGGTCCGCGCGATGTCGGCGAGCAACGCTGCGTCGGCCAAGTCAAGGCCCGCCGAGTTCACGCGTTCGGGCGCGAACAGCTTGGCCGGGTCAGGGATCGACGGGTGGCGCGCGCCGCCGACGCGGCGGATCTTGTCCGCTGGGTCGGCAAGCAGTTCGGCTTCGCTGACATCGGGATCGGCAAGCTGGTGAACGAAGCTCGAGTTCGCGCCGTTCTCGAGCAGCCGGCGGACGAGATAGGCGAGGAGGTCGCGGTGGCCGCCGACAGGGGCGTAGGTACGGCAGGCATAGCCCTCCTCGCGCACCAGCCGCTCGTAAAGTCCCTCGCCCATGCCGTGCAGCCGCTGAAACTCGAAGTCCCGCGCCGGGCCGACCCATTCGAGGATGGTAGCGACGGTCAAGGCATTGTGGCTGGCGAAGGCTGGCGCGATGTTTCTGCTGGCAAGCATCGCCCGCGCGCAGGCCAGATAGCTGACGTCGGTTGCGGCTTTCCTCGTGAACAGCGGGTAGTCGCTGAGGCCATCCACCTGCGTGCGCTTGATTTCGCTGTCCCAATAAGCGCCTTTGACCAGGCGCACGTTCAACC
Source organism: Sphingomonadaceae bacterium (assembly GCA_032249695.1). Taxonomy (GTDB): domain Bacteria; phylum Pseudomonadota; class Alphaproteobacteria; order Sphingomonadales; family Sphingomonadaceae; genus JAVVHE01. The sequence goes on from JAVVHE010000007.1 coordinate 14,071, forward strand.
GCCGCGCGGTTTCGCGGCCCAGCTCGTCCGCCCAGCCGATCACCGCGCGCGCGCGGCGGCTGTAGGCCTGGATCGCCATGCCCAGCCCGTCCCAGCCTTTTGCTTCGGGCGAGCGGGCGACGGCGCCGATGATCTCCAAGCTCATTTCCAGCCGCTCGCTCTCCTCGGCGTCGATGGTGAGCGCGATGCCGCCCTGCGCTGCCCGCCCGGCCAGCGCGGCTGCCATATCGATGAGCGCGGGCACGGCCTCGGCCGCGTGCGCGGTTTCGTAGCGCGGATGCAACGCCGAGAGCTTGACCGACACGCTGTACCCGCGGTTGCCGGCGCGCGCCACGCGGTCGATCGCGGCCTCGTAGCTCTCGTAATAACGACGGGCATCCTCGTATGTGCGCGCCGCCTCGCCCAGCATGTCGAAGCTGGCGGTAAAGCCGCGATTGTTCGGGTCGTCGGCGCGCTCCAGCGCCTCGTCGATGGTGCGGCCCATGACGAACACCTGGCCCATCATCCGCATCGCCGCACCGACCGCCTGCCGCACGAACGGCTCGCCCGCGCGCGCGATCAGGCGCTTCAGGACGCTCGCCTCGCCGCCGCCGACCAGCGCGCGGGTCATCACTAAGCCCCAGGTGGACGCATTGACCACGAAGCTGTCCGACTTGCCCGCGTGGGCCGCCCAGTCGGCCGACCCGACCTTGTCCTGGATGAGCAGGTCCGCCGTCTCCGGATCGGGCACGCGCAGGAACGCTTCGGCGAGCGCGAGGAGGGCAGTGCCTTCGGTGGTGTTCAGCCGGTATTGGTTGAGGAACCGGTTGACCCAGCCCTCGCTCTGCGCTGAGCGGATGTCGGCGAGCAGCCCCAGCGCCCGCGCCTCGACGCGAGCGCGCTGGTCCGCAGTGAGCGTCGCGGCAGGCAGCAGCTTTGCGAGCACGTCGGGCTCCGGCGCGCGGTGGAGCGCGCGGATCGCCGCGCGAATGTTCGGATCGTCAAGGGCCATGTGCGCGCAGATAGCCGCGCGCGGGCCGCGTGGGCAGGGGTCAGCGGTGGTGCGCGGCGACAGCACCCCACGCCACGGCGCCGAGCGCCCGCAACGCGCGGAAACGGTGCGAAGTCATGCCGCCCAGCGCAGCGACGGGGATGCGCGCGCGGCGCGCGAGTAACGCGAAGCGCACGCGACCGAGACTGCGCGCGCCGGGGTGGCTGGCCGTCGGGTGGACGGGCGACACGAAAACAAGGTCCGCGCCTGCGCGCGCGGCGGCCATCAGCTCGGCGTTGTCGTGCGCGGCTGCGGTGCGCAGGCCGGGCGGCCAGCGGCGGTGACCGCGCACGCGATGAGCGGGGCGGTGCAGCCCGTCGCCCATCAGCGTGGAGCCGGGCGCGTCGGCGGGGAGGAACAGCACGCCCCGGCGTCTGCACGCGGCGCGCACGCGCTGGGCGAGCGCCGCGCGGTCGGGCGCGTCATAGTGCCGGAAGATGACGGCTGCACCGCGCGGCAGCCGGGCGATCGCCGCAATCGGGTCGCCGCGCTGTGGATCGGAGAACAGAAAAATCCGGGGGAGCTTGCGACAAGCCACGCGTCCGACCGTGCGCATCGGGCATCGAAAACACAACGTCGCCCGCAACCTCACTCAAGGTCGCTTCTCGGGATGTCCGTCCGCCAGGGCCGGTCCCTTCGCTTGCAGCTGGCGAAGCGGTTCGGCCGCGAGACGTCATCCTGAAACGAGTTCAGGATGACGGCAGGTGAGATCGGGCGCTCTCGAAACTGAGCGGTGAGCTCGGCGCACGATCCTGCTCCATCTACGACAGGCGAGGCGGCGCGTGCTCTGCGTGATGTGTCCATACCCGGCTGCCCTCGCCCGGAACGGAGACGGCCGCCTCGCTTACGCCGCCTTGGGCGCGGCCTCGCGGACGCCGGTTTCGACGTGGGCCTCAAACTCGGCGAAGTTGTCGATGAACAGCTGCACCAGCTTCTTGGCCTGCAAGTCGTAGTCCGCCGGGTCCGCCCAAGTGCCACGCGGATCGAGGATCGCTGCATCCACGCCCGGACAGCTCAGCGGCACCTCGAAGCCGAAGTTCGGGTCGCGCCGGAACGCGCCCGCCGCCAGCGTGCCGTCGAGCGCCGCGTTCAGCAGCGCGCGCGTCGCCTTGATCGGCATCCGGCTCCCCTGTCCGTACGCGCCGCCGGTCCAGCCGGTGTTGACCAGCCAGCAATCGACATGGCCGCGCGCAATCCGCTCCTTCAGCAGGTTGCCATAGACGCTTGGGTGACGCGGCATGAACGGCGCACCGAAGCAGGTGGAGAACGTTGCCTGCGGTTCGGTCACGCCGATTTCGGTTCCCGCGACCTTCGCGGTATAGCCGCTGAGAAAATGGTACATCGCCTGATCGGGCGTCAGCTTGGCGATCGGTGGCAGGACGCCGAAGGCATCCGCGGTCAGCATCACGACGTTGCAGGGCGGCGGCCCGAGATTGTCGGCGGCATGGTTCGGGATCGCGTCGAGCGTGTAGGCGCCGCGCGTGTTCTCGGCATGGGTGTTGTCGTCCAGATCGATGTTCCGCGTCTCGGGATCGATCATCACATTTTCCAGCACCGTGCCGAAGCGCTTGGTGGTAGCGTAGATCTCCGGCTCAGCCTCGGCCGACAGGCGGATCATCTTGGCGTAGCAGCCGCCCTCGAAGTTGAACACCGCGGTGTCGGACCAGCCATGTTCGTCATCGCCGATCAACTGGCGGCTGGCGTCGGCTGACAACGTGGTCTTGCCCGTTCCGCTCAGGCCGAAGAAGATCGCCGACCCCTCCGGTCCGATATTCGCGGAGCAATGCATCGGCATCACGCCCTGCTCGGGCAGCAGATAGTTGAGGATCGTAAAGACCGACTTCTTCATCTCGCCGGCATATTCGGTACCGCCGATGAGGATCAGCTTCTCACTGAAATTGACCGCGATGACGGTCTGGCTGCGGCAACCGTGCCGTTCCGGATCGGCGCGGAAGCTCGGCAGGTCGATGATCGTAAAGTCGGGCGCGAACTCTTTCAGCTCGGCCTGCTCGGGCCGTACCAAGAGCGTGCGGATGAACAGCGAGTGCCATGCGTACTGCGTGATGACGCGGACGCGCACGCGGTATTCGGGCTGCGAACCGCCATAGAGATCCTGCGCATAGAGCGTGTCGATCGTGCCCAGATGCGCGAGAAAATCGTGCTTCAGCTCGGCGAAATGTTCCGGGCTCATCGGCGCGTTGACGCGGCCCCACCAGATCGTGTCCTCGGTCGCCGCGTCGCGGACTGTGAACTTGTCCTTGGCGCTGCGCCCTGTGTGCGCGCCCGTGCGGACGACCAGCGGCCCGTCGGCCGAGAGTAGCCCCTCATCGCGCCGCACCGCGTGCTCAACCAGCGCAGCCGTGCCAAGATTATAGTGAACGCGGCCGGTCAGGGTTGTCAGCCCCTGAGCTTCCAAGCCGAACGCGGGTGTCATCACGATAAGCCTCCTCAAGCCGATTGTCGTGCGCGGCGGACATTCGGCCCGCTGCGGGCTCGCGCATCGGGCCACAGCCGCCCGAGCGCGCACACGTTTCTGTCGCAAAGCGCATAAAGCCAGAGCCGCGATGCGGTCCAGTCCCCGAGCCGCGCAATACGCGCGGTTAGACGCTTCAGGGGCGGAACAAGGTGCCGGCGCCCTGGCGGGTGAACACTTCCAGCAAGATGCCATGCGGCACCCGCCCGTCGATGACGACGGCTGCACCGACACCGCTCGCTACAGCCGACAAGCAGGTCTCGACCTTCGGGATCATCCCGCCTGATATGGTGCCGTCGGCGATCAGCGCGTCCGCCTCCGGCTTCGACAGGTCGGTTAGCAAGTTGCCATCCCGGTTGAGCACGCCTGGCACGTCGGTCAGCAGGAAAAATCGCGCCGCGCCCAAGGCAACGGCAACCGCGCCCGCCATCGTATCCGCGTTAATGTTATAGGTCTGACCGTCGTCACCCGGCGCGATCGGCGCAATGACCGGAATTACGCCTGCGCGGATCATCGTATCCAGCACGGAACGATCAACCAATGCTGGTTCTCCAACAAAGCCAAGATCGACTTCGCGCTCGATCGCGCTGCCGGGATCGGAGACCGATCGCGTCACCTTGCGCGCGACGACGAAGCGCGCGTCCTTGCCGGATAGGCCCATCGCCCGACCGCCCGCGGCATTGATGCGATCGACCAGTTCGCCGTTGATCGTGCCCGCCAGCACCATCTCGGCGACCTCGGCGGTGGCACGATCGGTGACGCGCAGGCCGCCGATGAACTCGCTCTTCACGCCCAGCCGGGTCAACATCGCTCCGATCTGCGGGCCGCCGCCATGCACGACGACAGGGTTGATCCCGACCGCCTTCAGCAGCGCCACATCCTCGGCGAAGCGGTTCGCTGCATCGTCGTCGCCCATCGCGTGGCCGCCGTATTTTACGACGAACACCGCCCCGGCATAGTGCTGCAGATAGGGCAACGCCTCGATCAGCGTTTCGGTCTTGGCGAGCATCGCCGGATCTGGGCGGAAGTTTGTCACGATTCGCATGGCGCTAAGGTCCGTTGGCTTCGCTGCAAAGCCCAAATGGCTGCGGCCCCGCAAGGTGGCGTCCACACAACAGTCCACCGCTTATGGCGCGGCGAGCGGAACCATCTGGCTCGCGGCTCCTTGATGTCGTAGGAACTTCTAGAGCCCTTCGTTCTTGCGGCAACATTGATGCATTTGCGAAGATTGTTCGTAACAGATTAAGGGCGTATCGGTGTATTATGTGGAACACGGATGGCTGAGATGATCGCATGAACGCGCCGATCCGAGTCCGTACCGGGCGCGATAAGCTCGGCGCGATCGGCGAGTCGCTGCGCTCCGCCTTCCCGCCATCCGACGACGCGTTCAACGACCTACTAGCCAAAATCGCCAACACGGCCCGCGACAGCAAGCGCCGACAGATCAGCTAGCCCCCGCCTCGGCAGCTTGCTTTCATGATCGCCGCGCTGCCCGGCTTCCTTTACGCGGCATTTTTTGCTGACGGTGCTCGAGCCGCCGCGTTCCGCCCCCGCGGACGCTAGCCGTCGGGGACCCCGTCGCGCTCGCCGAAGTCGGCCGTTTCGCAGTGCGCGAGTGGGAGCTGCTGCTTTCCGCTGTTTCTGGGCGTGCTACTGCTCGCCTCAGCCAATTTCGCGATGGACGCGTAGGTGGCGACCTTCTTCATCCGCACCTACCGCTGGGACGCAGCGCGGATTGGCCCGGTGTTCGGGCTGTTGGTGGTCGTCTACGGCCGCGGGGGAATAGTCGCGGGCGGCGCTTGCCGACTGGCTGGCCAAGCGCAGGAAGGCGACCACGTGCGGGGAGAGGCTGGTGGCAGGGCCGCGGCGGCGGAGCAGCCAGTTGAGGCCGTGCAGCGGCGCGCGCCAGCCGTTCCCTTTGACGTTGTCGATGCGCGACCGCGGGCTCGCGTGTCCGCAACGCGGACAAAGCAGGCGACGGCAGGCTTCGTCCGTCCCCCGCGCGAAGTAGGGGCGGCGTGATGCAGAGAGCCGCCCCGCCAGCGCCCACCTTCGGCCACAAGATCGGCGGCCGAGGCAAGACTTATTTCGAAAGCATCGTGATCGACAATTTGATAGATGCGTTCATCGAACTCGCGGCCGACGTGTGGACCACGCGCGACCGGATGTTCATCCTCGAATCGGTGCTCGTCGAGCGTGGCATCGACGCGGCGGCGCTGATCGAAGCGCACAACACGCTGCTCACCTCGATCCGAGCCAAGGGTTACGCGACGCAGGCGCCCAATTCCTACACCGCGGTGCCGGGGAAGACCTCCTCCATCGGCGTCCCAGTGCTCAAGAATGGCGAGGTCAAAGGCGCCATGGCACTCGTTTTCTTCGCGGTTTCGATGCCGATGGCAGAGGCCGAGGCACGATTTGTGGACGATTTGAAGCAGACTTCTGAGCTTATCGGACGCGATCTGTGAGACTTTCGAGAACATAGACCGCGGTTCGCGCGAACAGGTTGGGGTGCAGGCCGAGACTGGGGCTGGCACCGTTCAGGAACCGGCGGCTTCGGACGCCGAGACCCAGCGCGCGGGCCAGCAGTTCGAAGTCGGTGATGGTGCACAGGTGGATGTTGGGCGTGTCGTGCCAGTCGGCGGGCAGCGCGCGCGTGCGAGGCATCCGGCCGCCGATGAGCAGCGCGGCCCGCACGCTCCAATGCGCGAAATTGGGGAAGCTGACGACCACGCGCGCTGCGATCCGGCTTAGCTCAGTCAGTGTCGCCCCCGGTCGGGGCATTGCCTGGATCGTCTGGCTGAGGATCGCGTAATCGAAGCCGTTGCTGGGAAAGTCGGCGAGATCGCGATCGGCGTCGCCCTGAATCACCGCCAGTCCGCGCGCGACCGCAGCGCTGACCTTTGCCGGATCGAGCTCCAGCCCGCGCCCGTCGATCCGCTTCACGTCGCGCAGTTCGGCGAGCAGTGCGCCGGTGCCGCAGCCGACATCGAGGACGCGCGCGCCCAGCGGGATTTCGGCGGCGATCAGCCGGAGATCGGAGCGGAGCGTCACAGACTGCCGAGAAAGCCGCCGACGACGGCGCGGAGATCGGGCTGATCGAGCAGGAACGCGTCATGCCCGTGCGGGCTGGAGAGCTCAACGAAACTGACCGGCGCACCGCAGGCATTCAGCGCGCGGACGATCGCACGCGATTCGGCCGTCGGGTAGAGCCAGTCGCTATCGAAGCTGACCACGCAGAAGCGCGTCGCAGGGCTGAACGCGCGCGCGAGGCTGCCACCATGCGCCTCGGCCAGATCGAATGCATCGAGCGCGCGCGTGATCGCGATATAGCTGTTCGCATCGAAGCGCTCGACGAACCGCGCACCCTGGTGATGCAGGTAGCTTTCCACCTCGAACTGCCCAGCATTGCGGAGCTGGCGGCCGAACCGCTCGGTCAGCGCGCGTTCGGAGAGATAGGTGACGTGCGCGGCCATGCGCGCCACCGCCAGCCCGCGCACCGGCCCCGCTCCGTCATAGTCGCCGCCGTTCCAATCAGGGTCGGCCATGATCGCAGCGCGGCCGACCTCGTGGAAGGCGATGTTCTGGGCGCTGTGTCGCGCTGCCGACGCGATCACCACCGCAGCGCGCACACGCTCTGGAAGCAGCGATGCCCATGCGAGCGCCTGCGCGCCACCCATCGACCCGCCGACGACCGCTTTCAGCCGTTTGACGCCCAGCTGATCGAGCCACGCCGCCTGCGCGCGGACCATGTCGCCGATGGTGATCGCGGGAAAGGCCGAGCCATAGGGCCGCGATGCTCCGGGCGGAGTGGAGCACGGCCCCGTGCTGCCGCTGCAGCCGCCGAGCACGTTTGCGCACAGGACGAAATTGCGCGTGGGATCGATTGGCCGCCCCGCACCGACCATCGCCTCCCACCAGCCCGGCTTGCCTGTCTTTAGATCGGGACTGGCGACGTGCTGGTTGCCGGTCAGCGCATGGCAGATCAGCACCGCGTTGTCGGGATCGAACGCGCCATAGGTTGAATAGGCGACCTTGGCTCCCGCCAGCTCTACCCCTGAATCAAGCCGCAGCGGATCGGGGAGCGTCAGGCGGCGGCCAAGGCCGAGCGCGGAGTTCAGCACGGGCGGCGGCATAGATGATCCTTCCCGGCACGGGGAGAGGGACCGAGCGCCACGCGGAGACGGGGACGCGGGCGCTTCAGGCCGCGGCGCGACGGCTTCGCCGCGCTCACCCAACGCACCTGCGGCGAGCGGTCCCCCTCCCCCTGCCGGGAACGATCGCAGGTTACGCGCCGCTCCGCCTCGGCTATGCCCGCCGCCATGAACGCCCCCCGCCCGAACGCCTGGATCGACGACATCACCGCCTATGTGCCCGGCAAGGCGAGCGCGCCCGACGGCAAGCCGCTCATCAAGCTCAGCTCGAACGAGAACCCGTTCGGCCCGCCGCCATCCGCGGTCGAGGCGATGCGTGCGGCCGAAGCGACCGCGCACCGCTATCCCGAGGGATCGAGCGCCAGGCTGCGCGCGGCGATCGCGCAGCGCTATGACCTGGACCCGAAGCGCGTGCTGTGCGGCGCCGGATCGGACGAATTGCTGCAGCTGATCGCGACCGCCTTCCTGGCGCCGGGCGACGAGTGCCTGATCCCGCAATATGCGTTCAGCGTGTACCCGATCGCGGCGCGGCGCGTGGGTGCGGTGCCGGTCGAGGCACCGTCGCGCGACTATGGCGCTGACGTTGATGCGCTGCTGGCGGCGGTGACGCCCAAGACGCGCGTGCTGATGATCGCCAACCCCAACAACCCCACCGGCACGCTGCTGAAGCGCGCCGAGGCGCTGCGGCTGCACGCGGGGCTGCGGCCCGATATCCTGCTGGTGCTCGATGGCGCGTACGCCGAATATCTCGATCCCGAGACCGACGATTATGAGGACGGGCTGGCGCTGAGCCGGGTTGCTCCGAACGTGGTGACGACGCGGACATTTTCGAAGATCCACGGGCTGGGCGGAGCGCGCGTCGGCTGGTGCCACGGCGCCGCGCGCGTGATCGAGGCGCTCAACAAGATCCGCGGGCCGTTCAACGTGACTTCGGCCGCGCAGGCGGGGGCGGAAGCCGCGCTGGCCGACGTGGATTTTCAGCGCCGCAGCTACGATCACAATCGCCGCTGGCTGCGCTGGCTGGAAGGCGAGCTGGCGGGCCTGTGCAACCACGGCATCCGCGTCATCCCCAGCGCAGCCAACTTCGTGATGCTGAGCTTTCCCGAAGACGGCCCGGTGACCGCCGAGGCGGCGTATAAGGCGCTGATGGCCGACGGCTACATCACGCGCTGGCTGGTGCCCCAAGGCATGACCCGCGAACTGCGCGTTTCGGTCGGCACCGAGGACGAGACGCGCGGAGTGGCTGCTGCGCTGCGGCGGTTCGCGGAAGCTGCGGCGGGGTAGGCGAGGGCGTCCCCTCGTTTCGCAACCTCATCCCGGCCTTCAGCCGGGGTCGCGCTTATGAATGGCTCGCGCGTGACTGCCGGCCGAGCCTACTCCAGAAACGCTGCGTCGACGGTCAGCGCATCCGCGCCAATGTCGCAGCGGCTGAGCGGCACCAGCACCTCGCGGCCGCCGGTCAGCACGACTTCCACCAGATCGCCCGCGCCGAAATCGTGGACGGCGCGGACCCGGCCGACCTCGGCTCCGTCGGCGAGCGCGGGCAAGCCGATCAGGTCGGCGACGTAGATTTCGTCTTCGGCGGGCGGGGGCAGTGCGCTGCGCGGAACGCTGAGTTCGGTGCCGCGCAGCGCCTCGGCGGCGGTGCGATCGGCCAGTTCGGCGAAGCGCGCGATGACGCCGTGCGGCCCGGCGCGCGCCGCGACGAGCGTCAGTTCGACCGCGCCAGCACGCAGGCGCCGGTGGCGCTTCAGGCTGGCTGCGCTGTCGGCGAACAGCTTCAGCCGCACCTCGCCCGCCACGCCATGCGCCCCCGCGACCGCCGCGAGCACGACCCTGCGCTCGCCCGAGCCGGACGGCTCCGAAGCTGTGTCAGCCACGGGCGGCCGGGGCGGTTAGGCCTCGGCGCCGGCCGCGGCTTCCTCGGCCTTCTTGGAACGCTCCTCAGCGCGCTCCTTCGCCTTGGCGCCGGGCTCGGCCTTCTTGGGGTTGTTGCGCTCGGCGCGCGGCTTCAGGCCCATCGCATCGAGAAAGCGCGCGACGCGGTCGGTCGGCTGCGCGCCGACGCCCAGCCAATGCGCCGCCCGCTCGGCATCGAGCTTGATGCGCTCGGCCGAATCCTTCGGCAGCAGCGGGTTGTACGTGCCGATCTTCTCAATGAATTTGCCGTCGCGCGGCGCGCGGCCGTCCGCCACCACGATCCGGTAATAGGGCCGCTTCTTCGCGCCGCCGCGCGACAGTCGAATGGAAAGCATTGGGTCGTTGGTCCTTTCGTCGTTTCAGTCTTTACTTGGTCGTGTCATGCCAGCGAACGCTGGTAGCGGAAAGTCTTCGTGTGCGCCTCGCGCTGCGGTTAGGTTCTCCGCTTGCGCCGGGATGACGCATCGGCGCGGACGGCCGCGCTCACCGCTTCAGCAATTTCTCCATCCCCGGCGGCAGACCACCGGGAAGCCTGGGCGCGCCGGGCATGCCTCCCGCGGCCGCGCCGCCCGCTCCGCCGAGCCCGCCCAGCGCATCCTGAAGGCCCTTGGCGCCACCGCCGCCGAACATCGCTCCCAGCTTCTGCAGCCCGCCCATCTTCTTGATGCGCTTCATGACGCCCGCCATCTCCTGGTGCATCTTCAGCAGACGGTTGACCTCCTGCACCGTCTGGCCGGCGCCCTTGGCGATGCGGATCTTGCGCTTGGCGTTCAACAACTCGGGCTTCAGCCGCTCCTTCGGGGTCATCGACAGAATGAGCGCTTCCATGCGTGCCAGCGTCTTCTCGTTGACGCCCGCGGCGGCCATCTGCTTCTGCGCGCCCGCCAGCCCCGGCATCAGCCCGGCCATCGCGCCCAGTCCGCCCATCTTCTTCATCTGGACGAACTGCTGGCGCAGATCGTTCATATCGAACTGGCCCTTGGCCATCTTGGCGGCGAGCTTCTCGGCCGCCTCAGCCTCGATCGTCTCGGCCGCGCGCTCGACCAGGCTGACAACGTCGCCCATGCCGAGGATGCGGCCGGCGACGCGCTCCGGGTGAAACTCGTCCAGCCCGTCCAGCTTCTCGCCGGTGCCGACGAACTTGATCGGGCGGCCAGTCACCGCGCGCATCGACAAGGCCGCGCCGCCGCGCGCGTCGCCGTCCATGCGGGTGAGGATCACGCCGGTCAGGGGGACTTCCGCCGTAAAGTTGGCGGCGACGTTCACCGCGTCCTGGCCGGTCAGCGCATCGACGACAAGCAGCACCTCGTCGGGGCGGCTCTCGCCCGCCACGGCCTTCATCTCGGCCATCAGCGCCTGATCGACGTGGAGGCGGCCGGCGGTATCGAGCATCAGCACGTCGAAGCCCTGCAGCTTCGCGGCCTGCCGGGCGCGCCGCGCGATCTCCACCGGCAGCTGGCCGGGTATGATCGGCAGCGTCGCGATTCCGGTCTGCTCTCCCAGCACCGCGAGCTGCTGCTGCGCGGCCGGGCGGTTGACGTCCAAGGACGCCATCAGGACCTTCTTGCGCTCGCGCTCGCTCAGTCGCCTGGCAAGCTTGGCCGTCGTGGTCGTCTTGCCCGAGCCCTGCAGGCCGACAAGCATGATGACCGCGGGCGGCGTGACACCGACATTCAGTCCTTCGGCTTCGCCGCCGAGCATCTCGATGAGGCAATCGTGGACGATCTTCACGACCTGCTGGCCGGGGGTGATCGACCGGATCACCTCGGCGCCGATCGCGCGGTTGGTGGCCTCGTCGATGAACTTCTTCGCGACGGGGAGCGCGACATCGGCTTCCAGAAGCGCCACCCGCACCTCGCGCATCGCTGCGCGCACGTCGAGTTCGGTCAGCGCGCCGCGGCCGCGGAGCTTGTCGAACACACCGCCGAGGCGTTCGGATAGGCTTTCAAACACGGGGCGGGGTCACTCCAACACGAAAAGCGCTGGCGGACGAACCCTCGTCGGCCAGCGTGATCTGCCTCGCCGCCATCTGCGGCGCGGGCGCGGCGATGTCAACGGCGGAGCTGGATCCATGCGCCGGATGCGACCGTGCAAATGGCCTCGCCGATGCGGTCGAGGTATGCGTGCAAGTCGCCGAGCCGGTCACTCCAGACGACGCTCATGCGCGCGCTTGACCGCTCCGGGCGACCCGCTTCACCCCGCAACCTCGCCGCGGTGTGCGCGCGTGATACGAGTGGCGAGCCTGGCAGTTGCCCAGGCCCACAGCGCGCCGAGTGTCCAGCCGGCGAGCACGTCGCTCGGCCAATGCGCGCCGAGATAGACGCGCGTGGCGCCGATCAGGCCGACCAGCGCCAACGTGAGCGCGATCAGCAGACGGCGCCGGGCGGCGGTGCGCTCGGCGCGGGCGGCGACGGCGCCGAGCGTCAGATAGGCGACCGCAGCCATCATCGCGTGGCCGCTCGGGAAACTGAGGCCGAACGTCTGGAGCGCCGCGGCCGTGGCGGGTCGCGGGCGGTGGACTAGCTGTTTCACCATCTCGGACGCGCCCTCCCCCAGCGCAGCCGACACGCCCATCAGCAGCGCCAACCGCCGCCGCCCGCGTGCGGCCTCCATCAGCGCCGCCGCGGCGACCGCGAGCGACCACACCGCGAAGCTGCCGAGCGAAGTCAGATCGAACGCCGCCTTGGTCAGCCACGCAGGGCCGCCCGGCTGCCCGCCCGGTCCGTGCAGCGCCGCCATGATCGCTGCGTCAGCGCCCAGGAAAGCCACCAGCAGCAGCCCAGCCACCGACCCCGCCGCCGCCCACAGCAGCCACGCAAAGGGCCGCTCGCGCCGGGTCAAATGCGCCACCGCGTGGCGGCCACCCGCCCTCGGCTGCCGCAACCGCTCACGCGGCGCTCGTGAACACGCGCAGTGCGCGGCGGTGCAGGCGGAAGCGCGCGGGGGTCTCGGCGACGATCTCGCCGTCAGCGTTGACCGCCAACGGGCGCCGCGTCCGCACCTCGAACCAGCGGCCTTCGGCGGTTTCCACCTCGCTCCAACCGCCCTGTTTCCCCGCGCGGAGATCGGGCAGCATCAGCGCCAGCCGCAGCAGCCCGCGCGTCTCAAGGCTGTAGAGCGCGAGGCGTCCATCATCGATCGCGGCGTCCTCGGTGATCGCCATGCCGCCGCCATAAAAGCGCCCGTTCCCCACCGCGATCTGGTAGCTGCGCGCAGGCCGCGGCTGATCGCCTTCGGCCTCGATCGCCGCGCGGAACGGCCGCGCGCCCAGCGCCACGCGGGTGGCGGCGATCGCATAGCTCAGCTTGCCGAACCGTCGCTTGAGATCGCGCGTCAGCGTCCGCGCGAGGTCGACCGACAGCCCGATCGATGCGACGTTCAAGAAATAGCATCCGTTGACCTCGCCCAGGTCGATCATGCGGGTGACGCCGCCGACGATCAGCGCCGCCGCTTCGGCCGGATCGTCGGGCAGGCCCAGCGTGCGCGCCAGGTCGTTCGCGGTGCCCGCCGGGATCACCGCCAGCGGCGTGTCGGTGCCCGCAAGGCCATTTGCGGCGGTGTTCATGGTCCCGTCGCCGCCAACCGCTGCCACCGCCGCGTAGCGCGCATGGTGGGCCCGCAGCCGCGCGATCGTCTCCTCGCGCCCCGGGCATTCTAGCTGTTCGATGACCGACCCCGCAGCGCTGAGCCGCTCCGCAGCAGCGTCGGCAGCCTCGGTCCCAGCGCGGCTGGCGGGATTGTGCATCAGCAGGATCGGGCGTCTCATCGCGGCAGTGTAACGCTTCAGGCGCCACGGGTTGCCCCTCATGCGTCGCCGCCCCTATGCCCCGCCCATGTCGCAACCCGCCGTTCATGAGTTCGCGCTACGGGTCTATATGCAAGACACCGACGCATCGGGCTTCGTGTACCACGCCAATTACCTCGCCTATGCCGAGCGCGCCCGCACCGAGATGCTGCGGGTTGGCCGGATCGACCATGCGGGAATGCTCGCGCGCGGCGAGGGCGTATGGGTCGTGGCGGGAGCGACCATCAAATACCTCCGTCCGGCGCTGCTTGACGATGCGCTTGTCGTGCGGTCGCGCCCCATCGAGGTCGGTGCAGCGCATACGCGGATCGAGCAGCGCGTCGAGCGCGGCTCCGAGCTGCTGGCCGAGATCACCGTGACCGTCGCGTGGCTGACGCGCGGGGGGCGGCCCCAGCGCCAGCCCGCCGAGTGGCGCAGCGCGTGGCTGCAGATGGTCGAAGCCGCGCGCGAGGCATGGTGATGGACCAGCTCCAGCTCGCCACCGACGCTGCGCGACTGTCGCCCGTGGCGCTGTTCATGCAGGCGGACATCATCGTGAAGGCGGTGATGGGAGGGCTGCTGCTTGCCTCGGTCTGGAGCTGGGCGATCATCCTTGATCGCTCGATCCGGCTGGGCCGCATCAGGCGCGAGGCTGCAGCGTTCGAGGGGCGCTTTTGGGAGACGCCGGATATCGAGCCGTTCGCCGAGCGCGCGAAGAAATCCGCGCTGCCGCACGCGCGGGTGCTGGTGGCGGGCATGGACGAGTGGCGCGCATCGACCGCGCACGGCGTGCGCGACCGCGAGGGCGTGCGCGCGCGGCTCGCATCGATCATGGGCGTCGCGGTCGCGCGCGAGATCGACGACTTGTCGGACCGGCTGAACATCCTCGCGACGATCGGATCGGTCGCGCCGTTCGTGGGTCTGTTCGGGACAGTGTGGGGCATCATGCGCGCCTTCACCTCGATCGCGGCCACGCAGAACACCACGCTCGCGGTCGTCGCTCCGGGCATTGCCGAGGCGCTGTTTGCCACCGCCATCGGCTTGTTCGCTGCGATCCCCGCTGTCATCGGCTATAACCGCCTGCTGCACGGCATCGGGCGGCTGGAAGCGCGGCTGCAGGGCTTTGCCGACGAGTTTCACGGGCTGCTGTCGCGCCAGCTGGATGGGATGGGCGGCTGATGGCGACGGGTGCAACGCCGAGCGCGCGCCGCAGCCGCCGCGCCATGCCGATGAGCGAGATCAACGTCACCCCGCTCGTCGACGTGATGCTGGTGCTGCTGATCATTTTCATGGTCGCCGCGCCGCTGCTGGTGGCTGGCGTGCCGCTCGATCTGCCGGGCAGCCGCGCGAAGGCGCTCCCCAATGAGGACAAGCCGATCGCGATCAGCATTGACGCGCGCGGGCGCACCTTCATCGGCGAGGACGAGGTGCCACGCGACGAGCTGCGGCCGCGGCTGGATCGGCTGGCAGCACAAAGCCGCGACAAGCGCGTGCTGGTCCGCGCCGACAGATCGGTCGACTACGGCACGGTGCTGGGTGTGCTGGGCGAGGTCGCTGGCGCGGGGCTGACCAAGGTGAGCCTGATCGCCCGGCCAACCAACAGGGGCGGGGCGTGAGCCGACACGCCAGCCCCTCCCCAATACGGGAATCTGCCGGGCTGCGCAGCCGACCGGCGGTGGGGTTGGCGGCGCGCGTCGCGGCCCCGCCGGCCGCCGCTGAAGCGGCGTCCACGTCCCCGTGCCGGGGAGGGGCTCGGAGTCCGGCGCGGTGAGCGAACGCCGCGCGCTGTGGGCGGCGGGTGCGGCGCATGTGGCGCTGATCCTCGCGCTGTCCTTGAGCTGGCAGGCGGCGATGCAGCCACCGACACTGCCGCCGCCCGAGGAACTGAGCGTCGACCTTTCGAACATCGCCGCCGCGCCGAAGGCCGTCGCGTCGCCCGCCGCGCCCGAGCCGACGCCGCAGCCCGAACCCGTGCCGACGCCTCCCCCGCCCGAGGCAGCCGCCGAACCTGAGCCGCTAGCGCCCGAACCCGCTCCGAAGCCCCAGTCCGCGCCCAGGCCTGCGGCAAAACCCGCTGCCGCGAAGTCGAAGCCCGAGCCTGAGCCGCTCGCAGCCAAGACTCCTGCCGAGGCGGCCACGCCGACCAAGGCAAGGCCGAAGCCCGAGATGAAGCCCGAGGTGGACGACGATCCGCGCGGGCGACGGCGGCCCGATCAGGCAAAGCTGTCCTCGATCATCGGTCAGGCGCTCGGCCCCACGAAGCCGACCGCCAAGGCTGCCGATAAGCCGGCGCCCAAGCTCAACGACATCCTCGCGGGCGCGATCGGCAAGCCGAGCCTGAGGCCGGCCAAGCCCGCAGCCGCGCCCGATCTGCCCCGCGGCGCGCCCTCGCCGCCCAATGCCGAAATCGCGGCGCAGCAGGCGGCGGGGCTTGCGGGCGCGATTCGGGCGCAGATCATCCCGTGCTGGAACGTGCCGAGCGGCGTCGAGGGCGGCCAGACCGTGACGCTGCGCCTGCGGCTGGGCCGCGACGGCCGCCCGCTGGGCCTGCCCGAGGTGACCGGCGGTACCGGCGCCGCACCCGCTGGCGTCAAGCGCGTATTCGACGATTCCGCCCGCCGCGCCGTTCTGCAATGCGCGCCGCTCAAGCTGCCGCCGGAGCTTTATGACCAATGGTCAGACATCGAGCTGACCTTCGACCCGAGGACCGTCAGATGACCCACACGCTCCCCCTCGTCGGCTCGGCCTTGTTCCGGGTCAGGGCTGCGACCGGCCGGTGCGCCGCGCCCACCGTGCGGTGCAGAGAAGTCCCGTTCCGGGTCGGGCGCTGGACGACGTTCATGCTCCTGCTGGCCGCTGGCGTCGCCCACCCCGCCGCGGCGCAGCTGAAGGTGGACATCAATCAGGGCCAGTCGCAGCCGCTGCCGGTCGCGGTGCCCGGCTTTGCGACACCCGCCTCGGCTCCGACCGCCGCGGGCGAGACGGGAGCACTCGGCATGCAGGTGGCGGGCGTGATCGGCAACGACCTCAAATCCTCGGGTCTGTTCAAGCCAGTCGGCCCATCAGCTCCGGTCACGAACGGCGAGGTAACGAAGCCCAGCTTCGTTCCGATCCGCGCCGTCGGCGCACAGGCGCTGGTGACGGGCTTTGTCGAGAAGAACGGCGACGGCAGCATTACCGTCGGCTGCTATCTGTATGACGCCTATGCCGAGCAGGAGCTGACGCGCGACGGCTTCAAGGTTGCACCCGCCGCCTGGCGCCGCGCCGCGCATAAATGCGCCGACAAGGTGTATGGCCGCCTGACGGGCGAAACCGGCTATTTCGACAGCCAGATCGCCTATATCAGCGAGACCGGCCCCAAGACCCGGCGAGTGAAGCGGCTTGCGATCATGGACCAGGACGGTGCCAACCACCGCTTCCTGACCAACGGCCAAAATCTCGTGCTCACCCCGCGCTTCGCGCCGAACGAATCGCGGCTGGCTTATATGAGCTTCGCCAACAACAAGCCCCGCATCTACCGCTACGACGCGGTCGCGGGCCGCCACAGCCTTGTCGGCGAGTTCAGCGGCACCACGCTCTCGCCGCGCTACTCGCCCGACGGCCGCTATCTGCTGCTGAGCCAGGTACGTGCGGGTGTCGCGAACATCTATCGGCTCGATCTCGAATCAAACGCGCTGACCCGACTGACCGACGGCCCCTCGATCGACACCAGTCCCAGCTACTCGCCCGATGGCTCTAAGATCGTCTTTGAAAGCGATCGCAGCGGCACGCAGCAGCTTTATGTGATGAACGCCGACGGATCGGGCCAGCGGCGCATCAGCTACGGCGAGGGGCGCTATGCAACTCCGGCGTGGAGTCCGCGCGGCGACTGGATCGCCTTCACGCGGATCGGTGGCGGAGCGCTACGAGTGGGCGTGATGCACCCCGATGGATCGGGAGCGCGCGTGCTGACCGACAGCTGGGCCGACGAGGGGCCGAGCTGGTCCCCCAACGGCCGTGTGATCGCATTTTTCCGCAGTCCGCAGGGTGGCGGCACGCCCAAGCTGATGAGCGTCGACCTGACCGGTCAAAACCTGCGCATGATTCCGACACCGCTGGGAGGGAGCGATCCGGGCTGGGGACCGTTGCGCCCTTGAGAACGCCAGAAACCCGCCCCATAGCGGGCGGTGAACCGTTACAGGAGCACGACGAGATGCGGACGCTCAAGATCCTGCTGATGGCAAGCCTGTGTGCGACAGCAGCCTGCGGCAAGAAGACCGCCAAGACCCTGCCGCCACCGCCGCCGACGACCGCGCCGAGCAGCTCGACCACCCCGCCGTCATCGAGCAGCGGCGTGACCGAGACGGGCGTGCGCCCGGGAAGTCCCGAAGATTTCCGCCGCTCGGCCGGATCGGACAAGGTGCATTTCGCCTATGACAGCTACGAGATCGACGGCGAGAATCGCGGGATCCTGGACGCTCAGGCAGCGTGGCTGCAGAAACATCCCAGCGTCAGCGTGACGATCGAGGGCCACGCCGACGAGCGCGGGACGCGCGAATACAACCTCGCGCTGGGCGAGCGGCGCGCCAATGAGGTGAAGAATTATCTCGCGGGCAAGGGCGTAAGCTCCGGGCGGATCAGCACGATCAGCTACGGCAAGGAGCGGCCCGAGGTCGAAGGATCGAACGAGCAGAGCTGGGCCGCCAACCGCCGCGCCGTCACCGTGCTGGGCGGAGCGACGGGTTAAGCGCTCGATCCTCCCCGGTACCGAGAGGGGGACCGCACGCAGCGCGGTGGAAGGGACGGCGCAGAGCAACGCGCTCTCGGCAGCAGCGGCGAACGTGTCGGCGGCTGCTCCGGCGCCCTCAGCCGAGGCCCATCAG
The DNA here is from genome assembly GCA_032249695.1 of Sphingomonadaceae bacterium. GTDB lineage: Bacteria > Pseudomonadota > Alphaproteobacteria > Sphingomonadales > Sphingomonadaceae > JAVVHE01. The sequence goes on from JAVVHE010000007.1 coordinate 32,291, forward strand.
CGCGGGGGCGCGGTTCCTCCGGCCCACTCCACGCGGTCGCCGACTCCAAACCCGGCGCGCCTAGCCTCGCCGCCCGCGAGCTCCAGCACGGCGACCACCGGGCCGCGGCTTGGCAGCGGGCTTTCGTCGAGCGGGACTGCGGTGACGATGCTTTCGATGCGGTGGTCGGGTGCGATATAAACGATGTCGAGCGGCACCAGCGTGTCGCGCATCCAGAAGGACGCCGGGCCCTTGTTCCACGGGAACAGCATGCCGGTGCCCTTCGGCACGTTGCGGCGGAACATCATGCCGATTTGCTGCTGCCGCTCGGTCTTGGCGACTTCCACGCGGTAGCGATGCACGCCAGCGCGCGCGCGGATCGTCAGTGGGATGACGCTGAGGCCCGTCTGCGCCTGCGTGATCGGCGTCTCCGTCCCCTGTGCGCCCGCGCCCGAAATCGGCAGCGCCAGCAGCAGCGCTGCTAGTGCGGCCTCAAGCGGTCGCGCTCCACCGCGACGGCGAGCGGGCCCTTGTCCCCCACCGCCACCCGCGCCCGCAGCCGCTGGCCCGGCTCCACATCCAGCACGCCCGCGCGGCGCAGCGTCTCCATGTGGATGAACACGTCCTCGTCCGGCACCGTGTCGCGCACCACGAAGCCATAGCCCTTCAGGCGGTTGAACCATTTGACCGTCACACCCTCGAATGCACCGGCGCGGTCCATCAGCCGTGCGGGATCAACCCGGGCGTCGGCTTGCGGACCGTCCGCATCGGGGTCCGGCCCGATCGCGGTCGACAAGTCAAGGCCGAGGATCCGGCGCACCTGCCGCCCGCGATCGCCCGCAACGGCGATCACCGTCACGGTCGCGCCTTCGGGCAGCGCGCGGCGGCCAATCTCCTTCAGCGTCGAGAAATGGACGAGCAGATCGGCGCTGCCGTCTTCCGGAATGATGAAACCATAGCCCCGGACCGCGTCAAACCACTTGACGCGCCCCGTCAGCTCCGACTCCACAACACCCGGCTGCTGCTGCACCCTTGCGAGCTGCACCTGCTCCCCCATAAGCCAGACCAAACAAACTCTATCGCCCAAGCTGTTCACGTTCGCTAGCACGGGTTTAGTCAGCTCGAAACAAAGTTCATGCGTTCACGGCGGGCGCCGGGTACGACATGCGTGCGAATCGTGAAGTTTCAAGGAGTTTTGGGCAATGGAGCTCAGCGGGCAAGTCGCCATCGCAGCGCCGCGCGAGCGCGTGTGGGCAGCGCTTAACGATCCTTCACTGCTCGCCCGCTGCATCGAGGGGGTCGAATCGCTCGAGCCGGCGGGCGAGAACCGCTATGAGGGGCGCGTCTCGGCGAAGGTCGGCCCGGTGCGGGCGACCTTTTCAGGAGCGATCACGCTGTCGAACCTCGATCCGCCCAACGGCTACACGCTGTCGGGAGAAGGCAAGGGCGGCGCGGCGGGTTTCGCGCGCGGCTCTGCCGACGTCGCGCTGGCCGAAGCGGACGGCGGCACGGTGCTGACTTACACTGCCAGCGCGCTGACCGGCGGCAAGCTGGCGCAGCTGGGTGCGCGGCTGATCGAGGGCACCGCGCGGCAGATGGCGGACAAGTTCTTCGCCGCGCTGAAGGCCGAGTTGGAGCGAGCGGACGCCGCTGCCGAGACGCTTGCCGCCGAGGACCGCGGCGCGGTCGAGGCCGGAGTGGGCAGCGACGCGCAGACGCTCGCCGCGCCCGCGACCGATCAACCGACCGCCGAGCTGGTGAACCCCGCCCCGCCGCCGCCCGAACCGCAGCGCTCCGGCGGGCTGCCGATGCTCGTCTGGGCGGGCGGCATCGCGATCCTGGTGCTGGTGCTGATCTTCGCGCTGAGCGGGCGCTGAGCCATGGAGGACGAACTTGCCCGCCTGACGCGCCTTGCCCGCGAGTGGGCCGAGGCCGGCAGCCGCCTCGCGCTCGCAACCGTGGTTCGCACATGGGGCTCGGCTCCGCGCCGCGCTGGCAGCCACCTGCTGATCCGCGACGACACACTGTTCGAAGGCTCGGTTTCGGGCGGTTGCGTCGAGGGTGAGGTCGTTGTCGAAGCGCAGGAGGTGATCGAGGGCGGCAAGGCCAAGCTGCTAGAGTTTGGAGTCGCCGACGAGACCGCGTGGCGCGCAGGGCTGGGCTGCGGCGGGCAGGTGGCGATCCTGGTGCAGCGGATCGAGCCGGGCCAGTTCGATCCAGCGCTGTTCAGGGAATTGGAGGCTGCGCGCGTCGCGGGCCGGGGCTTTGCGATCAGCTTCGATCTGGCGGGCGGCCCGGCGCATGCTGGCGACGATCCCGGCCCTGCGCGATTCGTCGCACACTACGATCCGCCCAAGCGGCTGGCGATCGTCGGCGCGGTGCATATCGCGCAGATGCTGGCTCCGATCGCGCGGCTTTTGGGGCATGAGGTGGTGGTGATCGATCCGCGCGGCGCGTTCGCAGCGGGCGCGCGCTTCGGTGGCGAGGCGCTTGACGTGCGCTGGCCCGACGAGGCTCTGGCCGACTTCCGCCCCGATCCGGCAAGCGCCATCGTGGCGCTGACGCACGATCCCAAGATCGACGATCCAGCGCTCGCCGCAGCGCTGGCATCCCCCGCCTACTATATCGCGGCGCTCGGCAGTCGCGCCAACCAGCGGCGGCGGCTGGAGCGCTTGCGCGCGGCTGGCGTCGCCGAGAGCGAACTTGGCCGCGTGCGCGGGCCAGCGGGGTTGCCGATCGGCGCCGAGGGCCCCGCCGAGATCGCGCTGTCGATCGCAGCCGAGATGGTCGCAGCCTGGCGCGGCGCGCAGACTCCGGGCTGGCCGCCGAAGGGCAGCTGACGCGCGGGTGGCGCGGCGGCCGCGCAGTCGGTAGTCGGGCGTCATGGCGACGGACGCTGACGACAGCCCCATTGAACGCCTGCGCGCCGGCGCGGTGGCGGCGATCGAGCGCCCGGTGGAGACGTGGCATCCGGCGCATTGCGGCGCGATCGACATCCGGATCGCGGCGGACGGCACCTGGTGGCACGAGGGCGCGCCGATGCGGCGGCCCGCGCTGGTGCGCCTGTTCGCGTCGGTGCTGCGGCGCGAGGACGACGGGTCATACGTTCTGGTGACGCCCGGCGAGCAGCTGGCGATCACGGTGGAGGACGTACCGTTTCTCGCGGTGGAGATGGCGAGCGAGGGCGCGGGTCCAGACCGCCGCATCGCCTTCCGGCTGAACACCGACGAGGTGATCGAGGCCGGCCCCGACCACGCGATCGAGCTGCGCGGTGATGCGCCCTACGTCCACGTGCGGCGTGGGCTGTGGGCGCGGCTCGCGCGCCCGGTCGCGTTCGAGCTGGCCGAGCTTGCGATTGGGGAGGGCGGCTGCGAGATCACCAGCAATGGATGCACCTTCGCCCTCGGCTGACGCGCTGGCCTTCGATGCGGAGCGCCTGCGCCGGAGCCTTGAAGGGCTGAAGGGCCGCCCCATCGAGCCGATCGCTCCGCTGCCGACGCTGACCGACAAGCCGTTTGCGCCCGCCGCGGTGCTGGTGGGGATCGTGCAGCGGCACGAGCCGACGGTGCTGCTGACCGAGCGGCGGACGGGCCTTCGCCGCCATTCGGGCGAGATCAGCTTCCCCGGCGGGCGCCAGGACCCGGGCGACGCCGACGCGCCCGCGGCCGCGCTGCGCGAGGCGCATGAGGAGATCAGGCTGCCGCGGCACGCGGTGGAGGTGATCGGCTGCCTCGATCCGGTGCTGGTCGGCACGGGCTTTATCGTGACGCCGGTGGTGGGGCTCGTGGTGCCCGACCTGCCGCTGATCGCCGCCGAAGCCGAGGTCGCCGCAATCTTCGAGGCGCCGCTTCAGTTCGTGACCCATCCCGCCAACCAGCGGCTGCAGACGACCGAGTTTGCGGGAGCGCAGCGCAGCTTTTATGTCATCGAGTGGAGCGGGCGGCGCATCTGGGGCGCGACGGCGCGGATGCTTGTCGAGCTCGGCAAGCGGCTGCGGGAGTGAGCGCGGCGAAGCTGCCGCCGCAATCATGGGCGGCCGAGCCCGCGGCGGCGGCGCTGCTGGAGACGCTGGGCGCGGCCGCCGACGAGGTGCGCATGGTGGGCGGCGCGGTGCGCGACGCGTTGCTGGGCCTCGCCAGCGCGGACATCGATCTGGCGACCGTGCACCCGCCCGATGAGGTGATCCGACGCGCTGAGGCGGCGGGGTTGAAAGCCGTACCGACGGGGATCGAGCACGGCACGGTGACAGTGATCGCGGGTGGCCGGCCGTTCGAGGTGACGACGCTGCGGCGCGACGTATCGACCGACGGCCGCCGCGCGACGGTTGCCTTCACGCACGACTGGCGCGAGGACGCTGCGCGCCGAGATTTTACGATGAACGCGCTCTACGCGAGGCCGCTGACCGGCGAAGTGGTCGACCTTTTCGGCGGCACGGATGATCTCGCGCGCGGCTGCGTGCGCTTCATCGGCGACGCTGCGGCGCGCATCGCCGAGGATCATTTGCGCATTCTCCGGTTCTTCCGCTTTCACGCGCGCTTCGGCCGCCGCGCACCCGATCCCGAGGGGCTGGCGGCGTGCGTGGCGCGGCGCAACGACCTGATGGCGATCAGCCGCGAGCGCGTGCGCGACGAGCTGATGAAGCTGCTCGCGGTCGCCGACCCGGCGCCGACGGTTGAACTGATGATCGCCGGGCGTGTGCTGGAACCGGTGCTGCCCGAGCTGCGCGACGTGGCCGCGCTGGCGGCGCTGCTGCGCGCCGAGGCTGCGGCCGTGGGTGCCGAGACGCCGCCGGCGCTCGCCGTCTCCCCGCTGCGGCGGTTGGCGGCGCTACTGCCCGCCGACGCCGCAACGCTGGAACGTGTGGCGCACCGGCTGCGGCTGTCGACCGCCGAACGCAAGCGGCTCGCGGCAACCGCGCTCCGCTGCGGCGCGCTGCCCGATAGCGTGTCCGAACTCGCCTATTGGCACGGGCCGGAGATCGCAGCCGATCTGTGGCTGCTGGCAGGCCGCGCGCCTCAAGCGCTGGCCGCGCTCTCCGCGTGGATCCGCCCGAAGCTGCCGCTATCGGGCGGCGACCTGATCGCGGCGGGCATGGCCCCCGGCCCCGCCGTCGCCGCACGCCTCAAGCGCATCGAGGAACGTTGGGTCGCGAGCGGGTTCGAGCTGGGACGGGCGGAGTTGATGGGCGGTTGAGCCCGGACAGGCCGCCGCTCGCGCGGCGCCCACTCCTGCCGGTGCCGCAAAGCTATCCTACGCCAGCAGCGCCTGCAGCAGCGCGTAGAGGCTGCCCGCCAGCAGGATCGTCGCGGGCAGCGTCGTCACCCACGCCAGCGCGAGCGCGCGCACGGTGCTCCACTGCAGGCCCGACCCGTTCGCAGTCATCGTGCCAGCGACGCCCGACGACATGATATGAGTCGTCGAAACCGGCAGCTTGTAGGTGTCGGCCGCGAAAATCGTCGCCATCGCCGTCAGCTCGGCCGAGGCACCCTGCGCGTAGGTCAGATGCTGTTTGCCGATCTTTTCACAGACCGTCACGACGATCCGCCGCCAGCCCACCATTGTCCCCAGCCCCAGCGCCAGCGCGACCATCGCCTTGACCCAGGTGGGGATATACTGTGTCGCGCCCGCGACCGCCTTGTCGAGCGCCTTGACCGGCTTGGCTTCGGTGTCGGCGAGCTTGGCCTTGCCCAGGATCCGCGTCGCACTGCCGACCAGATAGAGGTCGTCGCGCAGCGGCGTCGTCGCGGCCGCAGGCACACGCGCGACGCTGCCGGCGCGCTCAACCTCGGCGCCGATGTTCGCAGTCATCGCCGCGAGCGCGGCGTAGACCTCCGGCTTGTCGGCCTCCTTCGCCTTGACCGCGCTGTTGACCGTCTTGCGCGCCGCAGCGAGATCGGGCCGCGATGCGCCGCCGCTCAGCCGGTCGAAGGCAGCCGCCGCGTCGGCCGAGGCTGCGACGAACGCGCGTCCGTCCTCCAGAGTCGCCGCGCGGTTGACCGCGAACGCTGTCGGCGCGACGCCGATCAGGATCAGCATCAACAGGCCCATGTCCTTCTGGCCGTCATTGCTGCCGTGGAAGAAGCTCACGCCCGTGCAGGTTGCGATCAGCAGCGCGCGGATGCCCGGCGGCGGCGGCGTATCGCCCTCAGGCTCGCGGTAAAGCGCCGGGTTCTTCAGCAAGGCCTTCGCGATCAGCAGCAGCAGGCCCGCTCCGACGAAGCCGATGACGGGAGCCATCGCCAGCCCTTCGAAAATCTTGGTCGCCTGGCTCCAGTCGACGCCGCTCGCCTGCGCGGGGCCGGGCGAGAGCAGCTGGTTCGCCACGCCGACGCCCAGCACCGAACCGATCAGCGCGTGGCTGGAGCTGTTGGGGATGCCGAAGAATCAGGTGCCGAGATTCCAGATGATCGCCGCCAGCAGCAGCGCAAACAGCATCGCATAGCCAGCGCCGGGGCCGACGCGCAGAATCAGCTCAACGGGCAACAGGTTGACGATCGAATAGGCGACGCCGCCCGCCGAGGCCATTACGCCCGCGAAGTTCCACAGCCCCGACCAAACCACCGCCTGCAGCGGCTTCAGGCTGTGCGTGTAGATGACGGTCGCAACGGCATTGGCGGTATCGTGGAAGCCGTTCACGAACTCGAAGCCCAGCGCAATGAACAGCGCGGACGCGAGAGTGACATAGGCCGCGGGCGCCAGCACTTCGCCGACTCCGCGAAGATCGGTCAGAAAGCCGCTGACGCCGACGCCGATCCCGCCGAGGATCGCCGCGGCGAAAAGGATCTTCATCAGCGTGGGCGTCGGTACATCGAATTGCGGCCCGCGCCGGGGGGGGGGGGTGCGGCGGGCGTAACGAGCGCAGCGGCCTGGGTCGCCAAGCGAAGCTCTCCGTGAATGGCGCCGCCATGTTGAGGCGGCAGCATCGCCCTAGACGGGCCGGGGCGCTCCTGTCAGCGCCGTCACGAAAGGTTCACATGCTCGGTCGGCAGCGCGGCGATCAGCACGGCCGCGTAGGCGCACGGGCGGTCGTCGGTCAGCGTCAGCCAGATTTCGGCGCGATGGCCGGGCGGGGTGAGCTGTGCGAGGCGTTCGGCTGCTCCGCCGGAGAGCGCCAGCGTCGGCCGCCCGCCGGGCAGGTTCACGACGCCAATGTCCTTGAAGAACACGCCGTGTGCGAAGCCGGTGCCAAGCGCCTTCGACGCAGCCTCCTTGGCAGCGAAGCGCTTGGCGTAGGTGCCAGCGCGGGTCAGCGGCTGCCGTTCGGCCCGTGCAATCTCGGCATCGGTGAACAGCCGCCGCACGAACCGCTCCCCGTGCCGCGCCAACGCTGCTTCGATCCGCGGGATCGAGCACAGGTCCGACCCGAAACCGAGGATCATCACGCGTTCGTCCCCAATCTCCGATCGGGGAAAGGGGCAGCTCTCCGAAGGCGAGTGATGGACGGGCGCGGCGCCGGGCTTAGCCGCCAGCGAGCCCGCCAAATCCGCCGCGGCCCCCCACCACCGGGCTGCGCGCGGTTCCCCACTCCAAGCTGAGCCCGGGCACGAGCATTAGGCACGCCCCGTATCCATCCGGCGGCGCATCTCGCGCACCGCCTCGGCGAGACCGCAGAATACGCCCTCGCCAATCAGGAAATGGCCGATGTTGAGCTCGGCGAGCTCGGGGATCGCTGCCACCGGCCCGACATTCTCGAACGTCAGCCCGTGCCCAGCGTGCGGCTCCATCCCGTCGCGCGCTGCGAACTGCGCGGCGATCGCAACGCGCTCCAGCTCCTCGTGCTTTGGGTGGCCGCGGCGGTGGGCGTAGCGGCCGGTGTGGAACTCCACCACCCGAGCGCCCGCAGCGTGCGCGGCGGCGAGCTGCTCGGGCGCCGGCTCGATGAACAGCGACACGCGCATCCCCGCGTCGGCCAGCCGCGCCACCACCGGCGTCAGCGTGTCGAGATGGCCCGCGACGTCCAGTCCGCCCTCGGTTGTGCGCTCCTGCCGCTTTTCGGGCACCAGGCACACCGCGTGCGGGCGATGCTTCAGCGCGATCGCGATCATCTCGTCGGTCGCCGCCATCTCGAGGTTCAGCGGCAGCGTCAGCTCGGCCACCAGCCGCTCGATGTCGCCGTCGGTGATGTGCCGCCGGTCCTCGCGCAGATGCGCGGTGATGCCGTCGGCGCCAGCTTCGGCTGCCAGCAGCGCCGCCTTGACCGGATCGGGATGGTCACCGCCGCGCGCGTTGCGGATCGTCGCGACGTGATCGATGTTGACCCCCAGCCGCAGCCGCCCGCTCATCCCGCGCTCCCGGTGCAGACCGCCGCGGAAAGGAGGTCGTAGCTGAGGCCCTTGCCCTGCCAGATCTCGCCGAATTCGGCCGGGCTGGTGGTGAACGCGATCAGCACGCGGCCGGTGTCGGGCGCGATGACGTTCAGCGCCTGCGCGTTGCCGATGGCGCCGCGTCGCTCCACCAGCCGCACGGGCGCCGCGCAGCCCTTCAGCGGCACGGTGTAGGTCCATGAACCCAGTGCCGCGTAGCCCAGCTTGGGGTTGCCGCGCCAAAGCTCGGCAAGCATCTCAGGCTTGAGCAGCTTCCCCGAAGCCAACGCCCGATCGAAGCGGAACAGGTCCCTCGCCGGGCCGGTGGTCGCAGCCGCTGCGCCAAAGCGCGTCTCGTCATAGCCGTCGTCGGTCCACGCCGCGTCGGGCCCGGCTGGCGTCGTCAGCCGCTGGCCGGGCGGAGCGAGCCGCGTCTCGGTCATGCCGAGCGGCACCGTAATGCGCTCGGCGAGCAGCACGCTTAAGGGCCGGCCGGTTACGCTCTCCAGGATGCGACCGACGACCAGATAATCGCAGTTGTTGTACTGAAAGCTGTCACCCGGCGCCGCGCGCGGCTTGGCCAGGCAGGCGGGCGGGATCGCGTCCTCGGGAGGCTCGGGCGCGGCGGCGGCATAGACGAGGGGGCGTCCCTCGGCGTCCTTCGGCCCATCCTCATCGCTCGCCAGGCCGGTTGTATGCTGCAGCAGCTGGCGCAGCGTGATCGTATCGGCGTTGGGCAGCTTCATGCCGCCGAGATGCTTCGCAACGCTCTCATCGAGCGCAAGGCGGCCGTTCTCGACCTCCATCAGCGCCAGCACGGCGACAATCTGCTTGGTGATGCTCGCCCAGCGCCAGCGGCCATCGCCGTTGTCGAACGGCCGCTCGCCATCGGGGACGCCGACGATCAGCGTGTAGCTGTCTTCGCCCGATCCGACGAGCAGCGTTCCGCGGAATTTGGCAGCCTGCGCGACCTTGAGCGCTGCGAGCGCCGCGCGCTCGCCAGGATCGGGCGCGGCTGGGGCTGCGGTGCGGGCGGGGGCAACCGGCTTGACGGCCGCAGCCCCCCTGGCTGGAGCGGCCGCCGGCTTTGGCGCAGCAGGCTTGGCCGACGGCGCGAGCGAGAAATCGAGCGGCATGATCGCAGGCGTGTCGGGCTTGGCGGGCTGCTCGGTCGCGTTCGATTCGGGAGGGGCAGGCGGCGCTTCGGGCGTCGGCTGCGCGGCGACGATCATTGCGGCGATCAGGACAAGGGTCGGCATGGGCATCACAGTCCGCGGCTCCCCGGCTTGACGGGCGGCATCGCCGCGAGTTCGGGCGGCAGCGCGTCGGCTGGGTAGGCGGGCACGTCGAGTGTCGCCAGCGCGACGAGCGGGACACGAAGGTCGCATCTGCTGCCCGATCGGTCGATCAGACACGCTGCTCCGACGACCGTTCCAGGTTCCGAAGCGATCGAATCTAGTGTCTCGGTAAGCGAAAGTCCCGTGGAAACGATATCCTCCACCACCAAAATGCGCGCACGATTGTCGATCTGAAAGTTGCGCCGCAGCCGGAAATGGCCGCCTTCGCGCTCGACATAGAAAGCCCGGCAGCCTAGCGCGCGCGCCGTCTCATAGCCCGGGATGATGCCGCCGACCGCGGGCGAGACGACGAGGTCGATCTGCCCGAAGCGCGCTCGCGCAGCCTCGGCCAGCGCGCGGCACAGCCGCTCGGTCCGCGGCGGATCGGCGAAAACCAGCGCCTTTTGCAGGAAAACGGGCGAGCGTAGACCCGACGACAGGATGAAATGCCCCTCCAGCAACGCACCCGCGGCGCGAAACTCGGCCAAGACCTCCCCTGCAGTCACCGCGCTCGCCTAACGCGCCCGGTCACGCCAAGCTACCCCTGCTCGCGCTCGGCGGATATGATGCCGCGGGCGGCGCGCAGCGTGTTCGCAATGGCGGCGAGGTGGGCGAGGTTATCGACCTCCAGGTCGATGACGTAGGTGTGGTGGTGCCGGTCGCGGTCGCGGGTCGTCACATTGACGATATTCGCGCCAGATTCCGCGATGATACGGGTGAGTGTCGCCAGGCTGCCGGGCTCGTTCGAAACAACCGCGGCGATCTTCGCGACGCGGGTTTCGGCCTCCACGCCCCAGCTGAGATCGAGCCATTCGGCACCGTCATCCTGGGACAGCAGCGGGCACTGGATCGCGTGCACCTCGACTCCCTGGCCGGCGCGGCGCAGGCCGACGATCCGGTCGCCGGGGATCGGCGTGCAGCGCGGGCACATGTGGATGGCAGCGCCCGGGATCAGCCCCTGAATCGCGATCGGCGCGGGCTCCAGCGCGCCGCGCTTCGGGCGCCGCACCTTTCCGCCTTCGGGCGCGAGCGCGTCCAGCAGCATGGAATCGCTCACACCATGGCTCGCGAGCGCGACATGGAGCGCGGGCAGGTCGGGCAGCCGCAGCCGCTGCACCGCCAGCAGCACTTGTTCATCCGATGGCTTCGGCTTCAGCCGGGCGCGGATCGATTCGAGCATCGAGGCACCGAGCCGCTCCTGCTCATCGCGCTCGCGGTGGCGCAGATAGCGCCGGATCGCCGCACGTGCCTTGCCCGTCACCACGAACGCGCCCCAGGCCGGATCGGGCTGCTGCGCGGTTGATCGCAGGATCTCCACCTGGTCGCCGTTCGAAAGCCGGAAGCGCAACGGCACCACGCGGCCGTTCACCTTCGCGCCAACGGTGGTGTCGCCCAGATCGGTGTGAAGCGCATAAGCGAAGTCCACCGGCGTCGCGCCCGCAGGCAGCTGGATCAGCTCGCCCTTCGGCGTGAAGCAGAACACCTGATCCTGATACATCGCGAGCTTGGTGTGCTCGAGCAGCTCCTCGGCGCTCGCGGCATGCTCCAGGATTTCCAGAAGATCGCGCACCCACGGATAGTTGGCTGCCGGGCCCGAGCCATCGACATTCTGTTTGTAGGCCCAGTGCGCGGCCACGCCGAGTTCGGCCTGATGGTGCATCTCGGCAGTGCGGATCTGGATTTCGGTGCGGACATTGTCGCGCTGGAACACCGTCGTGTGGATCGATCGGTAGCCGTTCCGCCGCGGTGTCGAGATGAAATCCTTGAAGCGGTTGGGCACCAGCGGCCAGCGGCGGTGGATCGCGCCCAGCGCGCGGTAGCAGGCGTCCTCGTCCGAAACGATCACGCGAAACGCCATCAGGTCGGACAGCTGATCGAAGCTGATGTGCTTCACTTGCATCTTGCGCCACACCGAAAAAGGCCGTTTCTCGCGACCCGTCACCCGCGCTTCGATGCCGGCGTTCGCCAGCAGTTCGCGGATGCCCTGCGCGATGCGCTCGACACGGCCCGTATCGCCCGAGCGCAGCTGCTCCAGCCGTTTGGTAACCGCGTCCCACGCCTCGGGCTCCAGCTCCTTGAAGGCGAGCTCCTGCATCTCCTCCATGAACTCGTACATACCGATGCGCTGGGCGAGCGGCGCGTAGATCTCCATCGTCTCGCGCGCGATGCGCTGTCGTTTCTCGACCGACTTGATGTACTTCAGCGTCCGCATATTGTGCAGACGGTCTGCCAGCTTCACCAGCAGGACCCGTATGTCCCCGCTCATCGCGATCAGGAACTTGCGAAGATTCTCGGCGGCGCGCTCATTATCCGTCTGCGCTTCGATCTTCGACAGCTTGGTGACGCCGTCCACCAGCCTAGCGACATTGCCGCCGAACAGCTTTTCGATGTCGTCCCGCGTGGCGACGGTGTCCTCGATTGTGTCGTGCAGGATCGCGGTTGCGATCGTCTCGTCGTCGAGGTGCAGGTCGGTCAGGATGCCCGCGACTTCGATCGGGTGGCTGAAATAGGGGTCGCCGCTCGCGCGCAACTGGCTGCCATGCGCCTTCACGCTGAACACATAGGCGCGGTTCAGCAAATCCTCGTCGGCGTCCGGGTCGTAACCACGAACCCGCTCGACCAGTTCATATTGGCGGAGCATCAGCCCCAAATATGGCTGCCGCGACGCGGCGGGGCAACGCTCGGCACCGTCACGCTGCGTACGGCGCCAGCAGTTCGGTCACCAGCGGGTGCTGGAAGCGGCGGCGAAGCGTCAGCGCGTGGAAGCGTTCGGTCAGTCCCTCTAGCCGATGGCGCTCGACCAGCACGCCCGCGGCGAGCTCGTCGCGAACCACGATCGGGGGCACCAGCGTCAGTGCATCGGCCTCGCGCGCAAGCAGGCGCAGCATCGCCATGTCGTCCACCTCGGCGGTGATGGCGGGCACCACGCCCGCGCGCTCCAGCAACCGATCGAAGGCTGCGCGCACGCCGCTGTCGGGGCCGGGAAGCAACAGCCGCGCGCCGTGCAGATCGGCGGGGAAGCGCAGCGGCTCGGGCGAGGGGCGGCCGACGAGGCTGACTGGCTGTTCCTCGATCAGTTGGTCGATCATGTCGGGCTGGCTCCGCGCGATGTCGCCCGCTGCGAGCACCAGATCGAGCGCGTGGCTTGCAAGCAACGCGAGCAGCTCGCGCGCCGCCCCCGACCGGACGATCAGCTCGGTATCGGGTCGGCGGACCAATGGCTCAAGGAACTTCAGTTGGAAGTTGCGGCTGAGCGTGGCGACCGCGCCGACGCGCAGCACCTGGCGGCTCGCGCGCGGGCGGCCCGCGAGTGTCGAGACCAGTTCGTCGCCAGCCTGGACGATTGTATCTGCGTAATCGAGCGCGATCCGCCCCGCTTCGGTCAGCACCAGCCGGCGCCCCTCGCGCGCAAACAGTGCATGGCCAAGGCTCGCCTCAAGCTCAGCGAGCTGGGTCGACAGCGCCGACTGCGACACGTTCAGCTGCCGCGCCGCGCCCGTCAGCGTGCCCGCATGCGCGATCGCGTGGAAATAGCGCAGGTGCCTGAAATTGAGCGCAGGCGTGGCAGCCTCCCCGTCCGTTCTGCTCAAGTGAACGTTCTAATACAAACATTGAAATAGTCCAACGATCAAGCGGCCCCTATCTGCCGCCCGCTTACGAAACGGTTTTTGGAGGCGCGGGCGTGATTGAACTTCCCTGGGTAGCTGCGGTGGGGCCGGTGGGACTGTTCACCGCAGCGCTGGTCGGCGGCGAGGCGCGGCGCAGCGTCCGCAGCACGAACGCTCTTGCGCTCCTCGCATTCGTCGCGGCGCTGCTGACCGCTGCCGCGGTTGCCGTCGAGGGCAGCCTTGCCACGCCGACGATCGGCGCGAACGGGATCGGGCTGTCGCTCGAGGTCGATGCGCTCAATGCCACGCTGCTGGTGCTGGTGGCGTTCGTCGGCGCGGTCGTCATCCGCTACAGCCGCAATTACATGGCGGGTGCCCCGCGCGAGGCAGCGTTCACGCGCTGGCTGGGCTTCACGCTCGCAAGCGTGCTGGCGCTGATCGTCAGCGGCAATCTGGCTGCGCTCGCGGTGTTCTGGGCGCTAACCAGCTACGGGCTCGGCAAGCTGCTGGTGCATTATCCGGACCGGCCCGCCGCAATCCTCGCGAGTCGCAAGAAGTGGATCGCGTCCCGGCTCGGCGACCTGTGCATGATCGGTGCGCTGCTGCTCGCGTGGGATGGGTTCCACACGCTCGACATCGCAGCGATCAAGGCCGCCGCTCCGGCCGCAGGCCACGCGGTCGCCGGCATCGCGCTGTGCCTCGCGGGCGCGGCGGTGCTAAAGAGCGCGCAGTTCCCGCTGCACGGCTGGCTGACCGAGGTGATGGAGACGCCGACGCCCGTCTCCGCGCTGCTCCACGCCGGGATCATCAACGCGGGCGGCTTCCTCGTGCTGCGCTTCGCGCCCGTCATCGTCCAGTCGCCTGAGGCGCTGGCGCTCTTGATGGTCGTCGGCGGCGTCACCGCGCTGTTTGGATCGATCGTCATGCTGGCGCAGACGAGCATCAAGGTGCAGCTCGCCTTCTCCACCATCGCGCAGATGGGCTTCATGATCCTGCAGTGCGGGCTCGGCGCCTTTTCCTCGGCGCTGCTGCACATCGTTGCGCACTCGCTCTACAAGGCGCACGCCTTTCTGTCGTCGGGTTCGGTCATGGACCTGGCGCGCGCGAGCTGGAGCCCGTCGCCCAGCGGCAAGCCCCACTCGGCGCGGGTGATCGTCGTGGTGCTGGCGCTCGTTGGCGTGCTCGCGGCCGCGGGCATGGGGCTTGGCTTCGATCCGGCCGCGCAGCCGGGCGTGTTCGCGCTCGGCGCGGTCGTGATGATGGGGATCGCGCACCTGATCGCGAACGCGATCGACGAGCGCCCATCCTTCTACATCGTGGTGCGCGCGCTGATGCTCTCGACGCTGGTCGCAGGCGCCTATTTCGGCCTGCAGATCGCTGTCACGCGGCTGCTCGGCTCCTCGGTGCCCGCAACGGCTCCCGCAAGCCTGGCGCAGCTGGTGATCGCGGGCATGGTCGTCATCGCTTTCGGGCTGGTGACCGTCCTCCAGAACGTCGCGTCGACCGGCCAGTCGGAGCCGCGCTGGGCCGCGCTCCACGTCCACACGCTGAACGGCTTCTACGTGAACACGGTCGCCAACCGGCTGGTGCTGAAACTGTGGCCCACGGGTCCGGCGCAGATCACCGCCGAGCATCTCAACCCCCTCGCCCGGAAGGCCTGAACCATGGCTGCTGCGCTTGCCACCGCCGTCGACAACCCGGCGCGCGCCCCGCTCACCCACGATGCCATCGAGGCGGCGGCGCGTGCCGCCTGCGGTCGGGTCGCGCCGCTGTGGCCGCTCGCCACCTTCGTCGCGGTCAACCCCTTCTTCGGCTTCATGGACCACAGCTTTGCGGTGACCGCTGCCAAGCTGCGGCGCGTCACTGGCGCGGAAACGCTGATGGGCCGCGAGTTCTACGTCGCGAAGATCGCCGCCGGAGAGATCGGCCGCGCCGACCTCCAAGCAGCGATCGCCGCGGCGCCCGCCGAGTGGCGCGTGCCCGCCACCGCTGACGAGCTCATGGCCGCGGCGCGCCAGCCCGCTCCGGCCGAGCGGCCGGGCGCGGTCGTTGCGACGATTGCCGACACGCTCGACCGCCTCGCGCGCGGCGACCGCCAGGTGGCGCGCACCGCGTTCATGGTCGACGAGATCTCCAAGTTCTGTGCCGCCTATTTCGATGAAGGCCAGGCCGCCTGGACCGCGCCCGCGAAGAAGCTGCCGCTCTACCAGGCGTGGCGGGCGGCCGCGCGCTTCGACCGCAATCCGGAGACGATGGGCGTCAAGCGTTTCCGCGCCTCGGTCGCGGCATGCCCCGAGAACCCGATCGACGCGATCGCCTATGTCGTCGCCGCGCAGGGGCTGCCCGAGAGCGCGCTGGAAGACTACCTGTTCCGCGCGCTGTTCGATATCGGTGGCTGGGCCGCCTACGCGCGCCGCGTCGGCTTTGTAGCGGGGCTATACGGACAGGCCGACGACACGCTGATCCAGTTGCTCGCCGTGCGGCTGGTATGGGGCTACGCGCTCTATCAGGAGCGCACCGACCCGGCCTTCCGCCAGGCTTGGGCCAAGGAGATGGCGAAGGCCGCCGCCATGCCGCGTGGCGAGCGCGTCGCCGACGACCACGATCTGACGATCCGCCTGGTGCTCCACGATGCGTTCGAGCGCGCGTTCCAGCGCACGATGCTCGACGCGCTGAAGGGGGCGCCGGTGTTGCCCGCGCCCGCGACCAAGAAGCCGTTGCAGGCCGCCTTCTGCATCGACGTTCGCTCCGAGGTCTATCGCCGGGCGCTGGAAGCCGTGATGCCCGATGTGGAGACGATCGGCTTTGCCGGCTTCTTCGGCTTTCCCATCGATTACGTGCCGATCGGCCAAAGCCGCGGCAACGCGCATTGCCCGGTGCTACTGACACCCGCCTTCTCAATCACCGAGACGATCAAGGGCGCGAGCGAGGAGCACGAGACCGAGGCGCTCGGCCTGCGTCTGCTCCGCCGCCGCGCCGCCAAGATGTGGAAGGCGTTCAAGCTGTCGGCCGTCAGCAGCTTCACCTTCGTCGAGACGAACGGTCTGTTGTTCGCGCCCAAGCTGGTGTCGGACAGTCTCGGCCTCACCCGGCCCGCCCCCAACCCGCGCTATGACGGCCTTGATCCCGAGGACCGCGAGCATCTGGGCCCGCGCATCGACCCGAAGATCGTCGGCGGCAAGATGACAGGCTTTGATCCCAAGCAGCGCGTCGACATGGCTGAGGCGGTGCTGCGCGCGATGAGCCTGACAAAGGATTTCGCGCGGATCGTGCTGCTGGCGGGCCACGGATCGACGACGGTCAACAACCCGCACGCCGCGGGCCTCGATTGCGGCGCCTGCGGCGGGCACACCGGCGAGGCGAATGCTCGCGTCGCGGCTGCGATCCTTAACGACCCCGCGGTGCGCGAGAGCCTGGTCAAGCGCGGCATCACGATCAGCTACGAGACGTGGTTCGTGCCGGCGCTGCACGACACCACGACCGACGAGATCACGCTGTTCGACGTGAACGAAGTGCCGGGCAGCCACGCCGACGACCTGCGCTATCTGCGCGCCGCGCTGGGCACTGCATCGGAGTGCGCGCGCGCCGAGCGGGCGGGGGCGCTAGGGCTGGAGCCGAACTCCGACATTCACAGTGCCATCCACGAGCGTAGCCGTGACTGGAGCCAGGTGCGGCCCGAATGGGGGCTGGCGGGCAACGCCGCCTTCATCGCCGCGCCGCGCAGCCGCACGCGCGGGCGCGACTTCGGCGGGCGCGCGTTCCTGCACAGCTATGAGTGGCGCGAGGACACCGGCTTCAAGGTGCTCGAGCTCATTATGACCGCGCCGATGGTCGTCGCGAGCTGGATCAACCTGCAGTATCTCGGCTCGACGACCGACAACCGCGCCTTCGGCTGCGGCGACAAAACGCTGCACAATGTCTGCGGTCAGCATGGCGTCTTGGAAGGGAACGCGGGCGACCTGCGAGTCGGCCTACCGTGGCAGTCGCTGCACGATGGCCGCAAGCTGATGCACGAGCCGCAGCGACTGAACGTCGTCATCGAAGCGCCGCGCGCGGCGGTCGCCGACGTGATCGCCAAGCACGCGATGGTCCGCGATCTGGTGCAGAACGGCTGGCTGCACCTGTGGCTGATCGACAGCCTCAGCGGAGCGGTGCAGCGCTACTGAAGCTTACGCCCCCTTCCTCCCGCCTGACGTGGGAGGGCACAGTCACGCGCTGCTCCGCTCCAGAATCCCGTGCTTTCTCAGGCAATGGCGCAGCTGGTCGTAGCTCAGCCCCAGCGCGGCGGCGGCCGCGCGCTGGTTGTGGCGGCAACGGCTGAGCGCGCGCTCCAGCAGCCGCTTCTCGTAGGCGCCGACCGCCGCGCGGAAGTCGGCGGGTTCGGCGGCGGCCTCGGCGATCGGGTCGATCGGCGCGGCATCGGGCCGCCGCGACAGCGCGCTCGTCTCGCCCTTGGGCCGCCACGGGCTTTCGAACGGGTCGAGCTCAATCTCGCCGATCGGCGTCGTCTCGTCGCCCCAGCGATAGAGCGAGCGCTCCACCGCATTGCGCAGCTCGCGCACATTCCCCGGCCAGCTGTGGCGCTCCAATCGCTCGCGCACCGCCGATGCGAAGCCCGGAAAGCGCGCCCAGCCCAGCTCGGCCGCCATGCGCCGCCCGAAATGCTCGGCCAGGACCAGAATGTCCTCGCCGCGCACGCGCAGCGGCGGCAGCGTGATCACCTCGAAGCTCAGCCGGTCGAGCAAATCGGCGCGAAACTTCCCCTCGGCGGCTAGCGCGGGCAGGTCGACATTTGCTGCCCCGACCAGCCGTACGTCGACGGTGACCGGCCGCGATCCGCCGACCCGCAGCAGCTGGCCATATTCGACGACGCGCAGCAGCCGCTCCTGCGCGGGGACGCTGAGGGTGCCGATCTCGTCCAGGAACAGCGTGCCGCCGTCGGCCTCCTCGAACCGTCCCGCGCGCTGCTTGGAAGCACCGGTGAAGCTGCCCGCCTCGTGCCCGAACAGCTCCGAGTCGATGAGGCTCTCGGGCAGCGCCGCGCAATTCATCACGATGAGCGGCCCGTCCCAGCGTGCCGACAGCCGGTGGAGGCGCTCGGCGATCAGTTCCTTGCCGGTGCCGCGCTCGCCGATCACCAGCACCGGGCGATCGAGCCGGGCTGCAAGCGAAGCGCGCTCGATCGCGTCGAGGAACGCTGACGATTGCCCGACGAGTTGTGAAGGACTGGCCATGCCAACTCTTAGCGCTTTTCACCAACCGTTGGCTAGGCCATCGCAGCCCCGCGGCGCGTGCGCTGCGGCGGTCGGGGCCGGTCCCAGCCGATCAAGGACACGAAAGTCGCAGTTTTCCGTGTTCGTTCACGGCTGGAAACTTGCTCCAAATCGCTGCCAAACCGCCCGCAAGGCACTTGGCACGGCCGATGCAAAGCATGGGACAAGCCCGGCGGATCATCCGGCGGGCCTCAGATCGGAAGGAAACTCGCCATGCGCACCAACCTGAAGAACGGCTTTTTCGCCACCGTTGCCGCGGCCGTGATGGGCACGCTGCTGATCGCCGCTGCAGCCGCGCCCGCGCTGGCGCCCGGTATGATCGCAGCCTGACGCAGGCTGCGCTATCATGGCCACGCTCAAGCTTGAAGGACACCGGACCCCCATGGGCATTTTCTCCCGCGCCGCTGACATCATCGCAGCGAACGTCACCGATCTCCTCGATCGCGCCGAGGATCCAGCGAAGATGATTCGCCTGATCATCGCGGAGATGGAGGAGACGCTGGTCGAAGTCCGCGCATCGGCCGCTCGGTCGATCGCCGACCAGAAGGAGCTGCGCCGCGGCATCCGCAAGCTGGACGACGCGCAGGCGAGCTGGGCCGAGAAGGCCGAGCTGGCGCTGTCGAAGGGCCGCGAGGACCTCGCGAAGGCCGCGCTGATCGAGAAGGCGAAGCTGGGGCAGGTTGCCGAGGCGACTCGCCGCGAGATCGAGATGATCGACGAGGCGCTGAAGGGCTACGAGGCCGACATCGCCAAGCTGGAGAAGAAGCTGCGCGAGGCGCGCGCCCGCCAGACGCACGCGATGAGCCGTCTGGAATCGGCCGAAAACAGGTTCCGCCTGCGCACTGTCCTCAACGGATCGAAAACCGAGGAGGCATTCAGCCGGTTCGAGATTCTGGATCGCCGTGCCGACATCGTCGAAGGCCGCGCCGACGCCTTGGAGCTGGGCCGTCCGAAGACGCTGGAAGAGGAGATCGCCGAGCTGCGCTCGGACGACGCCGTCGAGGAAGAACTCGCACAGCTGAAGGCGCGCATGGGGCGGGAGGGCTGAGATGGACTGGACCGCTGTTGTCGTTGTCCCGACGCTGTTCGTCGGCCTTCCATGGCTGATCCTCCACTATATGACGCAGTGGCGGCGCAATCAGGGACTGACAATTCAAGATGAGAAGCTCCTCGACGATCTGTACGAAACCGCCCGCAAGCTGGACGATCGCGTGCAGACCATCGAACGCATCATGACCGCGGACAACCCGCGCTGGCGTGAGGAGCGGATCGCCGCTCCGCAGACCGTGCGCGAACTCGATTTCGATCGGAGGCACTGATGGAACCTCGCCGCACGCAATTCTACCTGGACAAGGTCAACGGCAAGGTTGGCGGCGTCTGCTCGGGCATCGCGGACTATTTCGGGATCGACCCGCTGCTGGTCCGCATCGGCTGGATCGCAGCCATGATGACCTTGGGCGTGCCGTTCTTCCTCTATTTTCTGGTCTGGTGGCTCGCACCGGTGAAGCCCGCCTCGCTCTACGCGATTGACCGATCGGAGGACCCGGAGGCGAAGAAGTTCTGGACCGAGGTGCGCGTGGCGCCCCGCAGGTCCATCCGCGACGTCCACAGCCGTTTCCGCGAGATTGATCGCCGCCTGCGCGACATCGAAGCCCACGCGGTCAGCAGCAACACCAGCCTAGCCAGCCAGATCGACAGCCTGCGCTGAACCAAATCGCCCGCCAGGGCCGGAGGATAGAATGAGTTGGGGCAGTCCCGAGACCATCCTAAGCCTGCTCGCCATTTTGATTGTGGGTCGTGGCATTACGACAGCGATCCGGGTCAAGGCAGGAGCATCCGATCTCGACTGGAGAGCACGACGCGGTGGTGAGAAGTTCGCCGCGTTCTTCGACGCAGCGGGGCTCGCCGACAGCCGCAAGATCGAGCTGCTGGCGAACGAGAACGCTACGCTAAAGGGTCAGATCACGCGCCTAGAGGAGCGAGTGGCGGTGCTGGAGCGCATTGCGACCGACCCGGCCAAGCGGCTGGAGACCGAGATCGAGGGGCTGCGCTGACGCGCCGACCCGCACCAATCACAGGCAGGACCACGACCGATGCAGGACACAATCACTCCGCCGCCGCCGATCGAGCAGGCTGGCCGCACCGCCTCTGAGGCAGCCCTCGACCAGGTGCGGACGGCAGCCGACGCGGCGCAGGCCGCAGCCGACAAGGCAAAGGCCGATTCGATCAGCGAGGCAGGCGCAAAGAACCTCGAAGGAAGCGCCAAGCACGGCGCGGTTGTTGTCTCAAGCGACGGCGGGACCGTGACGACCAGCTACAGCTCCGACGATCGCGGCGACTACTCGCGGCAACATCAGCGCGAAAAGTCCGACACCTTGCTTGGTGCACTCGGCATTTCAGTACCCGTATTCATTCTCATAATCGTCTTTGGTTATAAACTACTCCGCGACTACATGGCGATCCGCCGCGGATACCCGATCCGCTCGCGCGGCAAGTGGGTGGAGCCTGCTGGCGGCAGCCCCGACGCGCAGCGAGCGCAGCAGCTGCTGACAAACGAGAACGAGCGGCTGCGCGGCCAGGTCACGCGGCTGGAAGAGCGTGTCGCTGTGCTGGAGCGGATCGTCACCGATCCCGCCAAGCGCGTCGCCGACGAAATCGAAGCGCTGCGGCGCTGAGAAGAACGGAGAGAGCTGCGATGGAGATGGGCTGCTTGATGCCAGTGGCCGGGCGGGGACGATCAAAGAGCCAGCTGACACGGCCGGAGGGGCGCATGGCGACGACGGAGCGCATCGCGACCGATCCCGCGAACCGGCTCGACCGCGAGATCGTCAGCCTGACCACCCGAGCGAACTGAACCACCGCTGCACGACAGCGACACCGGACTGAGGAGAACCTGCCGTGGTGTTCTGGGAAGCCGTTACATTGGTCCTGCTGGCGGCCGGCGTGTGGCAGGCCCTGCGCAACCGCCAGCCGCGCGTGTCGGCGCCGCCCCCCGAAATGGACGCGCTCTATGGAGAGATCGCGCGCCTGCGTGACCGGGTTGAAGTGCTCGAGCGGATCGCGACCGACCAGCCGCGCCGCCTGTCGCAACAGATCGAGGATTTGAGGAGCTGACAACATGCTTGCATGGGAAAGCCTTGCCGTCGTGACCGGCGGCACCTTGGCGGCGATCACCATCCTCGCCGTCGCTGCATCCAGCGCCTTCCGCCGCTGGATCGACTGGAAGCGGAGCGAGCTGGGCGCCACGACCGGCGGCCCGGCCAGCCCGGCCAACCGCATCGAGATCGCCGACCTGAAGGAACGCGTTCGCAAGCTGGAAGCCATTGCAGCGGGCGTGGAGCTATAAGCTACCGTCTCCGCTCCGGCGGGACGCGGAGGGCTGCGGCGTCCGGACCGAGCGAAGCTGGAGAAATCGGCGAGTCCGTGAGCGAAGTTGAAGCGCACCGACGAAGTTTGGTTGCGCGGCCATAACGCGGCCGAGGCGCGAGCCATAGCGTACCGAGGCTGTTGTTCGAGCTGATCGACAGCGCGCTCGCTCGCTCGCCGCGCGCGTCAATCGCGGTCAGCGAGCGGCGCCGGCCCGCGCCGAGCGGTAGCGTGCCCGGAACGCCTCGGCGAATGCGGTCAGCGTGCCGTCGACAATCGCTGCGCGCAGCCCGGCGATCAGCCGCTGGTAGAACCACAGATTATGCCCGGTCATCAGCATCGCCCCCAGGATTTCGCCCGATCGGACCAGATGGTGCAGATAGGCGCGGCCGAAGCGCGTGCAGGCCGGGCACGGGCAGCCGGACTCCAGCGGCTCCTCGGCTTCAGCGTGCGCGGCATTGCGGATGTTAAGCGGCCCGTCGGCGGTGAACGCCTGGCCCGTGCGGCCCGATCGCGTCGGCAGCACGCAATCGAACATGTCGATCCCGCGCTCAACCGAGCCGACGATGTCGTCGGGCTTGCCCACCCCCATCAGATAGCGCGGTTTGTCTTGCGGAAGCTGGCCGGGTGCGAAGTCGAGCGTCGCGAACATTGCCGCCTGCCCCTCGCCGACCGCGAGCCCGCCAACCGCGTAGCCATCAAAGCCGATCGCGCGCAGCGCCTCCGCCGAAGTCGCGCGCATCGCCTCATCGAGCCCGCCCTGCTGGATGCCGAACAGCGCCCCTGGCCCGACATAGGCGTCGCGGCTGCGCGCGGCCCAGCGCATCGACCGCTTCATCGCTGCCTGTTGGGCATCCAGCGGAGCATCGGTCCGCGAAAGCTCGTCGAACGCCATCACGATGTCCGATCGCAGCAGGCTCTGCACCGCCATGCTCCGCTCGGGGCTGAGCAGGTGCTTGGAACCGTCCAGATGGCTGCGGAACTCGACACCATCCTCGGTCACGCGCGTCAGATCGCTGAGGCTCATCACCTGATAGCCGCCGCTGTCGGTGAGGATCGGGCGGTCCCAGCCCATAAACGGGTGCAGCCCGCCCAGCCGGGCAACGCGCTCGGCGCCGGGGCGCAGCATCAGGTGGTAGGTGTTGCCCAGGATGATCTCGGCGCCGCTTGCGCGCACGTCCTCGGGCCGCATCGCCTTGACGGTCGCCGCGGTGCCGACCGGCATGAAGGCGGGCGTCTCCACCGTGCCGCGCGCGGTCTGCAGGCGCCCGCGCCGCGCGCGGCCGTCGGATGCGAGAAGGGTGAAGCTCAGC
This sequence comes from Sphingomonadaceae bacterium, assembly GCA_032249695.1. Lineage (GTDB taxonomy): Bacteria > Pseudomonadota > Alphaproteobacteria > Sphingomonadales > Sphingomonadaceae > JAVVHE01. Next base: position 55,470 of record JAVVHE010000007.1, read on the forward strand.
GACGAGGGCATGGCCGTTTGTCTAGGCGCTGCGGCAGCGCTGTCACCCCTCGTCGGCGGCCTGCGCGCCGCGGCTCCACCGTGCCGCGCGTGGTGTCATCGAGCGCTTGCCTCGGTCACCGATCACGGCCAGCCCCGCCCGCTGGAGCCGTCCGTATCTATCCCAAATGCGCGACGTTCGCGCGAGCGGCGTGTGGGTGAAACTGCTTGCGCGCTGATGCTGGAGCGGTCCGCCGCGCGCGATCTGCGGCGGGTGGGCCAACCCGGAGCACCTCACATCTGGACAAGCGCATCCGGGATCTCGTTCGGATTGAGTGCGCCCGGCGGGAAATGCACGGCGAGCACGTCGCCCGCCAGCCCGACCGCGCGCACGAAGCCGCCGCCGATGTCGCCCGCCTTCGCCGACCGGATCAGCTCGGCGACGCACGCTGCCCAGTGATCGGCGGGAACCTTCGCATAGATGGCACTGTCCGCGATCACCTCGGCGTAGCGTTCGGGCACGTTCAGGAACACAAGAACACCGGTCCGGTCCGCGGTGTGGTGCAGCCCGCGCGCGAGGAACTGATCGACCGCGATGCGGTGTAGCCGCGACCGGCGCACGCGCTTGGGCGTCATCAGCCGTTCGAGCGGGGTCCAGCCGATCAGCGCCAGCACCGCGAAGAAGGTCGCCAGCTGCACCGCCAGGAACGCCTCGGCGATGTGCGCCGAGGGCGGCGGGCCGTCGCTCCATTCGGGAATCAGGCTCCACGGCTGGAAGCCGAGCAGGATCGCGATCAGCGGAACGGTGAAGGCCGCGACCGCCGCCCAGGTTGCGGCAGCGCCATAATAGCGCTCGGGCCGGTCGGAAACGACGCAGAAGATCTCGCCGCTGGTGCGCGTCTCGGCGGCACGGATCGCCTCGGCGACGCGGGCGAAATCGTCGGAGGTCAGCCGCCCCATCACCAGTCCCCGCTCGCCCCGCCGCCGCCGAAATCGCCGCCGCCGCCCGAGAAGCTGTCCGAACCGCTGGAGCTTTCGCCGCCGCCGCTGCCCCAGCCGCCTCCCCCGCCGCCGAACGAACCCGGCCAGAAAATGATCGGCACGCCGCTGACACTGCCACGGCGGCCTGATCGCGCGAGCAACGGCAGGACGAAGAACACCAGGATCAGAAGGATCACCAGGCCGGTGCCGACGCCGGGACCGCTGCTGCGGGCCGAGCGGTGCTCTTCGCTCGCGGCGCGCGCCGCGGCTGCTGCGCGCTGGTCGGGCGGCAGCTGCAGCTGCTTCAGCACCGCATCGACGCCCGCGCTGATGCCGCCAGGCAGATCGCCCGCCTTGAAGCGCGGCCGGATGTCGTTGCGCACGATCGAGCTGGCGACGGCGTCAGGAAGATCGCCCTCCAGCCCGTAGCCAACCTCGATCCGGATTCGCCGCTCGTTCGGAGCGACGATCAGCAGGATGCCGTTATTCTGCCCCCTCTGTCCGATGCCCCACGCCCGGCCGAGCTGATAGCCGTAGTCGGCAATGTCATAGCCCTGCAGGTCGGGGATGGTCGCGACCACGAACTGGCGCCCGGTCTGCGCCTCAAACATGCGCAGCTTCGCGTCAAGCTCGGCACGGCTACCCGCCGGGATGATATTCGCAGCGTCGGTGACGCGGCCTTCCAGCTTCGGGAAGCTCGGCTCGGCGCGCGCCGGGCTCAACGCTGCGGCCAGAGCCAGCAGCGCAAGGCACAGCGCGGCAAACGCCTTCAGCGCGCCCGGGGCGGTGAGCCTCAGAAGCTCACCTTCGGGGCCTGGTCAGCGCCGGGCGTCGTCGCCTCGAACGGCGTCAGCGGCTTCGCGCCGTAGAATAGCTTGGCGGTAATCGCAGTGGGAAACTGGCGAATTGTGGTGTTATAGTCCTGAACGCTGGCGTTATAGTCGCGTCGCGCCACGGAGATGCGGTTTTCGGTTCCCTCCAGCTGCGACTGCAGCTGCAGGAAGTTCTCGTTGGTCTTGAGGTCCGGATAAGCCTCCTGCAGCTGGCGGACCTGCAAAATGGCGCGACTGACTTCGCCCTGCGCCTCGGCGAAGCGCTTCATCGCTTCGGGATCGCGCAGCTGATCGCCCGTCAGCTGGATCTGCGTCGCCTTGGCGCGCGCTTCGGTGACCGCGGTCAGCGTGCCGCGCTCGTTCGCGGCTGCACCCTTCACGCTGCTGACGAGGTTGGGAATGAGGTCGGCGCGGCGCTGATACTGGTTCTGCACGTCAGCCCATTTGGCTTTGGCAGCCTCCTCCTTCGCGGGGATCGTGTTCACCCCGCAGCCCGCGGTGCCCGCCGCGAGCACCGTCACGAGTGCAATCCGTCGGATGTTCAACATGGTGTCTCGCCCTCGCCCTGTGTTACCGCAACAACGTAGTCGGCGTTTCGCCCGCATCAAGCGCCAGCCGCGGCGCAGAGCCGTTCGGCCGGCTGGCTACGTCCCGCGATGGTCTGAACGCGAGTCCCGGCAGGCCGCCCGGGCGGACGTCGACGAACGGGGCTGCCGGCGGGCGGCGACAGTTCCCATTCGTCGCGAACCCGGCGGGGCGGGACGGTCTCTGGGGCTGACGGTTCAGGCTGCAATGCCGGCCGGAAACAGGCCAGAGCGCGCGCCTGCGACGATGCTCGTGCCGTCCAGCGCCTGGGCGACCGCCTCGCGCACCTCGGCCATCACGCGGCGGATGCCGCAAGTCTCCTCGTCGCGGCAATCGACGCAGCGCTGGTAGGCGGACTGGCTGACGCACGGCACCAGCGCCAGCGGGCCGTCGACCAGCCGGATCACCTCACCGAAAGTGATCGTCGCCGCAGGACGCGCCAGTCGGTAACCGCCCATCTTGCCGCGATAGCTTTCAACCAGCCCAGCCGCCTTCAGTTCGGCGAGGATGATTTCCAGAAACTTGCGCGGCACGTTCTGCTCGTCGGCAATCCGGCTGATCGGAACCGGGCGGCTGTCCGGCGCCTCGGCCAACGCGAACAGAGCGCGGAGCGCGTAGCGGGCGCGCTGGGTCAACATCAGTTAGGCGGAACCATAATCCAGACCAAGTCTCTAGGGCTTGGGCTGAGCGGCGGCAACCCGCGCCCGTCCCGCATTGCACAACGCCGCGTGGCTGCTACATGGCCCGCCTGAGATTTGTCCTTTAACGTTCGACGTCTTTCCAGGCTCCAAACCCAACCATGTTCATCAGCCCCGCTTACGCGCAGGCCGCAGCGGGCGCGCCTTCGGGCAGCGCCTTCGCCATCCAGATGGTGCCGCTGCTGCTGCTTTTCGTCATCTTCTGGGTGCTCATCATCCGCCCGTCGCAGGTGCGCGCCAGGGCGCACCGAGCGATGCTCGACAGCGTCAAGCGCGGCGACGAGGTCGTCGTGGGCGGGCTGATCGGGCGCGTGACGAAGGTCGGCGATACCGAGTTGGACGTGGAGCTCGCCAAGGGCGTCACCGCGCGCGTTGTGAAGGCGATGGTCTCCGAAGTGCGCCCGCGCGGCGCGCCCGCGCCTGCGAACGACGCAAAAGCCTGATGTTCGCGTTTGCACCTTGGCAGCGCTGGGCGATCTGGGCGGTGCTGCTGATGGGCGCCGTGCTCGCGCTGCCCAACTTCTTCGCCGAAACGCAGGTTGCCAGCTGGCCCAAGTTCGCGCCGCGCCAACAGGTCAATCTTGGCCTCGATCTGCGCGGCGGCAGCCATATCATGCTGGAAGCGAGCCCCGAGGAGGTCGCGCGCCAGCGGCTGCAGACGCTGGAGGAGGAAGTCCGTGGCGAGCTGCGCCGCGGCGACGACGCGCAGCGCATCGCGACCGGCGAGATGAGCCTCGCGGGCGGGCGCCTCAGCTTCCCGGTCAGCAACCCCGCGCAGCTTGATGCAGCGGTGGAGCGCGTGCGCCGCATCACCCGACCCGACGGTCTTTCGGGCCAGCGCGACTTCGATGTGTCGGTGATCGATGGCACGCGCGTCGTCGTGACGCCGACCGAGGCTGGCGAGCGCACCGCGCTGCGTTCGGCGATGACGCAGGCGCTGGAAGTGATCCGCCGCCGCATCGACGAACTCGGCACGCGCGAGCCCGACATCCGCGTGCAGGGCGCCAACCGGATCAGCGTCGACGTGCCGGGCCTGAAGGACCCCGCCGCGCTCAAGGCGCTGATCGGCAAGACCGCCAAGCTGGAATTCAAGCTGGTCGATACGACCGTCTCGCCCGAGGACCTGGCCGCGGGGCGCGCCGGGCCGGGGAGCCAGGTGCTGCCCTATGCCGAGGGCTCGCGCGCCGGGGGCGCGGGCGCGCGCATCGCGGTCAACCGCCGCGCGATCATTACCGGCGACCAGCTGGTGAACGCGCGCCAGACCTTCGGGCAGGACGGGCTGCCGGTGGTGGAGTTCCGTTTCGACAGCACCGGCGCGCGGCGCTTTGCCAAGACGACCACCGACAATGTCGGCCGCCAGTTCGCGATCATCCTCGACAATCAGGTGATCTCCGCGCCGGTCATCAAGTCGCCGATCATCGGCGGATCAGGGGTGATCGAAGGCAACTTCACCACGCAGTCGGCGAACGAACTCGCAGTGCTGCTGCGATCGGGCAAGCTGCCGGTGGCGCTGACGGTAGTGGAAGAGCGGACCGTCGGGCCCGATCTTGGCCGCGATTCGATCCATGCGGGGACGCTTGCCGCCGTCGTCGCGACGATCGCCGTCGCCTTGTTCATCCTCGTCACCTACGGCCGCTTCGGCGTTTATGCGTGCATCGCGCTCGTCTTCAACATCCTGCTGATCCTCGGCATCATGAGCGTGACGGGAGCGACGCTGACGCTGCCGGGCATCGCTGGGCTGGTGCTGACGATCGGCGCGGCGGTCGACGCGAACGTACTCATCAACGAGCGCATCCGCGAGGAGCGGCGGCGCGGTCGGGGCATCGTGCAGGCGGTGGAAACCGGCTATCGCGAGGCGAGCCGCACCATCTTCGACGCGAACCTCACGAACGTCATCGCCGCGGCGGTGATGTTCATCCTCGGCTCGGGCCCGATCAAGGGCTTCGGCGTCGTGCTGACCATCGGTATCGTCACCAGCGTGTTCACCGCCGTCACTTTCACCCGCCTGCTGATCTCGGGCTGGCTCCGCAAGCGCCCGGCGGAGCTGGTGCTGTGACGCCCGCGCCGATCCTTTGGTTGGACACCCCATGCGCCTGCTGAAACTCGTCCCCGACAACACCAACTTCCACTTCCTGCGGCTTCGCTGGGCGGCGCTGACGCTCAGCCTCGCGCTGGTGTTCGGCTCTTGGGCGCTGTTGGCCGTGAAGGGCCTGAATTACGGCGTCGACTTCGCCGGCGGCCTGACCATGGAAGTAGGCTTCGCGCAGGCCGCGCCGCTCGACGATCTGCGCCGTACCGTCGGCGCCTTGGGAGTCGGCGAGCCGACGATTCAGGAGTTCGGCGGCCCGAACATCGTCGCCATCCGCCTGCCGCTGCCCCCGGGCGAGGAAGGCGCAACGCAGAAAGTCGTCGCGCGGGTTACCGATGCAGTGAAGGCCCGCCACGCCGACGCGAGCGTCCGCCGCGTCGAGACCGTCTCTGGCAAGGTTTCGGGTGAGCTGATCCGCGACGGCGCGATTGCTGCCGTCGTCGGTATGTTCCTGGTGGCGCTATATATCTGGTTCCGCTTCGAATGGGCGTTTGGCGTCGGCGCGCTGTCGTCGCTGGTGCACGACGTTTCGATCACGCTGGGCTTTTTCGCGATAACGCGGCTGGAATTCAATCTAAACATCGTCGCCGCAGTGTTGACGATCATCGGCTATTCGCTGAACGATACCATCGTCGTCTACGATCGCATCCGCGAAAACCTGCGTAAGTTTCGCAAAATGCAGCTGGCCGAGCTGCTCGATCTGTCAGTCAACGAAACGCTAAGCCGCACGATCGTCACGTCGCTGTCGCTGATCATCGCGCTCGCGATCCTGCTGGTCCTGGGCGGCGAGGTGCTGCGCGGGTTCACGGCGGCAATGCTGCTCGGCATCTTCATCGGCACCTATTCGTCGATCTATATCGCCGCTCCGCTGCTGATCTGGGTCGGCATCGGCCGCACGAGCTTTGGCGGCGGCGACGCCGCAGCCGAGCGCGCCGCGCGGCCCTGACGCGGCGACACGAGCGTTCGTCCGGGCGCGATGCCAGCCTTCACCCCCGACGATAAGCCCGCCGGCCGCATCGACGGTTTCGTCGGCCGCGGTTTCCGCATCGGCGACCGGGCGAGCGCGGGGGGCATCATCGTCCATGCCCGGGCCGCGATCGACTGGGAGCCGGGCCGGGTAGAGGACCTTGCCCCCGATCACTTCGCACAGGTGCCGCCCTGCGAGATCCTACTGCTTGGCACCGGGGCGGCGCTGAAGCGTCCGCCGCGCGCCACACTGGCAGCGCTCGCCGCGCGGGGCATCGCGGTGGAGTTCATGGACAGCCGCGCCGCCGCCCGCACGTTCAACCTGCTGCTGGCCGAGGGCCGCGAGGTCGTGGCGGCGCTGCTGCCGCTGTGAGGCGTTCGTTGCGGCAGCGCAGCGCGGCTTCGGGCGCGGAACCCCGTCCACAGCCAGCGCGGATCGCCGCGAGCAGATCGCCGGGCGAAACATTCGCGAGGCACCATTCGGGGCGATCCGGCTGCGGGTAACGGCTGCACGAGCGATCGAACACCGCGACAGGCGCGGCGACGCCATGCGTCGTGACGGCGATGGACGGCGCGATTCGGACCGAACGTTGGTGTCGATCAGGACGCCCCGCAAAGCTCGACCGCGCGAACGGCGCGCGGTGACTTCAATCCGATCAAACTCCGCGTCTGCGATCGGGGCTGAGGCCATCAAATGCCACGAGCCGCGCGTCATTCCGCCGCTCCCGCGTCCGATCGAACGGCGCCGCGTCCACGATCACGGCCGCGTCATGGCCATGCACGATCACGCGCTACGGTCCGTCGGCACGCACGCGGCGCACAAGCCTGCTGCGACGCGCCTTCGCCGATCGCGAGCGCTACGCCGCCGCGTTCACCCCCATGCTGCGCAAGTAGCTTCGTACTCCGCGCGCGGCCTGTCGGATGCGATGCTCGTTTTCGACGAGCGCGATGCGGACGTGTCCGTCGCCCTCCTCGCCGAAGCCCAGGCCCGGCGCGACCGCCACGCCCGCATGGGTCAGCAGCTGCTTCGAAAACTCGAGGCTGCCCAACCCGCGCATCGCGGGCGGCAACGGCACCCAGGCGAACATTGATGCGCGCGGGGACGGCACCTCCCAACCGGCGCGGCCGAAGCTCTCCACCAGCACGTCGCGACGGCGGCGGTACAGGTCGCGGATCTCATCGACGCAGTCCTGCGGGCCGTTCAATGCGGCGACCGCAGCCGCCTGGATCGGCGTGAACGCGCCGTAGTCCAGATATGATTTCACCCGCGCCAGCGCCGCGAGCAACCGCGCGTTGCCAACCGCGAAGCCGATGCGCCAGCCGGCCATCGAATAGGTCTTGCTCATCGAGGTGAATTCGACCGCCACGTCCTTCGCGCCCGGCGCCTGCAGGATCGAAGGCGTCGGCACGCCGTCGAAATAGATCTCGGCATATGCCAGATCGCTCAGCACCCACAGCCCGTGCTCACGCGCGAAGGCAACGACCTCGGCGTAGAAATCCAGCGACGCGACCTCGGCGGTGGGGTTTGAGGGATAGCCCATCACCAGCACGCGCGGACGGGGAACGGTGTAGCGGACCGCGCGCTCCAGCATCTCGAAGAAGGCCGGGCCGGGCGAGGCGGGAATACCGCGCACGCTGGCGCCCGCGATGATGAAGCCGAAGGCGTGGATCGGGTAGCTGGGGTTTGGCGCCAGCACCACGTCGCCCGGAGCGGTGATCGCCTGCGCGAGGTTCGCCAGCCCCTCCTTCGAGCCGAGCGTCACCACCACCTCGCGCTCGGGATCAAGCTCCACCCCGAATCGCCGTGCGTAATAGGCCGCCTGCGCGCGCCTTAGGCCCGGGATCCCTTTTGACGCCGAATAGCCGTGCGCCGACGGATCGGCTGCGACTTCGGCGAGCTTGGCGATGACGTGCGGCGGCGGCGCGGAGTCGGGGTTGCCCATCCCGAGGTCGATCACGTCGCGGCCGGCCGCGCGCGCGTCCGCCTTCATCGCGTTCACTTGCGCGAACACATAGGGCGGCAGCCGCCGGATGCGGTAGAATTCGGCTTCGTCCACGATCGCGCCTCGGCGGGCGCGGAGGCTGCTGCCCCCGCGCCCGATCGGGATTACATCGGCTGGGCGGCGGAGTCGGCCTTGGCAGGCGTCGTCGTCGTCGTCGTTTTCTTCACGGTTTTCGTCCGCTTGTGGGCCATGCGGTGGTGCGCCTTAGCGGAATGATGGCCGCTGCTCGCGCCCATCATCGCGCTGTTGTCCTTGCCGCCGCCCTTGTAGGTATCCGCAGCCATCGCCTGCGCGCGGGCGGGCTGCATGCACTTGTCGCGCACCGTCGCCGAACATAGCGGCAGGCTGTTATCCTGGGCGAGCGCGGGCGCGCTCATCGCGGCGAGAGCGGCGAAGCCGGCTGCGGCAACGAGGGTCTTCATGGGTGCCTCATCTCCTATCTAGGGAGCGGCGATTTCCGCCCCGGACGCAACCTTAGCGCGTGTCGCGGGGGCTCGTCACGCTGCGAAGGCGCTTCTTGCAACCGCCGCGGCGCGTTATCGGTTGCATTCCATCCTCCGCGCGAAAGGACCAGCCCGATGGCCGACACGCCGGTCGCCGCTCTGACGCCCGATGCAGCCGACAAGCTGCGCCAGTTCACGCTGCTCGCCGGCCGGGCCCAGCAGCTGATGCTGGAACACTGGGCGAAGGAGGCGCAGGCCCCATCGCCCTTTGCGCAGGCCTATGCGCAGACGCTGATGGAGGACTGGAGCGCGGCGGCGAAGGGCCTCGCCGACGATCCCGAGCGCGTCGCCAAGCTGCAGGGCGAATACTGGGCCCAGGCGCTCGGACTGTGGAACAGCTTCCTGAAGGGCGAGCCCAAATCCGACGCAGCCACGGCGGCCGACAAGGACAAGCGTTTCCGCAGCGATGCTTGGAAAACCAATCCAGTCTATGATCTGATCCGCCAAGCGTATTTGCTGACCACGCGCGCGGTCATCGAAGCAGCCAAGCTCGCTCCCGGGCTGGACGATCAAGCGCGCAGCCGCATCCTGTTCGCCACGCGCCAGTTCCTCGATGCGATGAGCCCGGCGAACATCCCGTGGCTCAACCCCGATGCGGTCGACGCGGCGTTGAGGTCCGACGGCGAGAGCATCATTTCCGGTTTGCAGCACATGCTGGACGACCTGTCGGCCGGTCGCGTCAAAATGGTCGACGAGGACGCGTTCGAAGTCGGCGTGAACATCGCTGCAACTCCGGGCAAGATCGTCTTCGAAAACCGGCTGATCCAGCTGATTCAGTACGCGCCGACCACAAACCAGGTGCACGAAACGCCACTGCTGATCCTGCCGCCGTGGATCAACAAATTCTACATCCTCGATCTGACGCCCGAGAAGAGCTTCATCCGCTGGGCGGTTGACCAGGGACTGACGGTGTTCGTGGTCTCGTGGCGCAATCCGGGCTCGGAGTTCCGCGACGCCACCATCGAAACCTATGTGCGCGAGGGGTTTCTCGCAGCGCTTGACGCGGTGCGCGCCGCGACCGGGCACCCAGCTTCGCACATGATCGGCTATTGCGTGGCGGGGACGACGCTCGCGGCCATGCTGGCGTGGCTGGAGGCACGTGGGGAGGCGGACCGCGTGGCAAGCGCGACCTTCCTGACCGCGCAGGTGGATTTCAAGGACGCGGGCGAGCTCAAGGTCTTCATCGAGGACAAGCAGCTGGAAGCGATCGAGGCGATCGCCGACGGCGCAGGCTATCTTGACGGGCGCTTCATGTATTCCACCTTCAGCGCGCTGCGGGCCAACGATCTTGTTTGGAGCTACGTCGTCAACAACTATCTGCTCGGCAAGGAATATATGCCGTTCGATCTGCTCTATTGGAATAGCGACGCGACGAACGTGCCCGCGCGCTGGCACATGGCCTATCTGCGCGACCTGTACCGCGACAACAAGCTGGCGACGCCGGGCGCGATCACCCTCGAGGGCACGCCAATCGACCTCTCCGCGGTGCGCACGCCGACCTATGTCCAGGCAGGACGCGAGGACCACATCGCGCCCGCAGCGAGCGTCTATCGAATCACCGGCCATTTCCAGGGCGAGCTGCGCTTCGTGCTCGCAGGCTCGGGCCACGTGGCCGGCGTGGTCAATCCACCGACTAGCGGCAAATACCAGCATTGGGTGCTGCCCGAAGGCGAGCGCCCGCCAGCAACGCTGGAAGAGTTCAGCGCGCACGCAACCGAAGTGAAAGGCAGTTGGTGGCCCGATTGGGGCCGCTGGATCGCCGCGCGCAGCGGCGGCAAGGTGCCGGCGCGCGACCCGGGTCCGGGCATCGAGGACGCGCCAGGCCGGTATGTGAAAGAAAAGGTCGGCTGAGTTCGCCCGACGCCCCTTCCCCCGGCTAGCGGGGCGGTGGCAGGCGAAGGCAGCCGGTCTGGGCAATACCTTCCACCGCAACACTGACCCCAAAATGCCGACCGCTGCGCAACCGCAACCGTCCACGCGGGCGGGGGAGGACCGGACGCCCTATCCCCGCCCCCGCAAGCGCTTCACCAGCGGCACGCTCGCGAGGATGCGCTGCCAGTTCCTCGGGTCGCCGCCGCCCAGCTGGCGCGCCTTCAGTTCGGCGCCGAGCGCCAACGCCCAGTCGCCCGCACCTGCGAGGTTCTGCGCCGCCGCCGCCCAGCGCCGCGCCAGCACCGCGCGCCGCTCAGCCTCGCTCAGCCGGTCGCCTGCGCGGGCCAGCGCGCGCTCGATCATCGGGATCACAAACGCCAGATCGTTCCGCGCATAGCGATAGGTCAGGCTGGTTGGCTCGTTCCACACGCGAGTCAGCGGCTCGGGCAGCTGCGCGACCGGGCCCGACTGGGCTAGGCGCAGCCACATGTCCTGATCGCCCGCCACCGCCATGCGCGGATCGAACAGCCCCGCCCGCAGCAGCGCGTCGCGCCGCGCGATCACGGTCGGCTTGGCAATGATCGATCGGCGCAGCAGCGCGCGCCAAAGCTCGGCGGGCGGGTGCGGCAGCGGCGCGTTTCCCGCCTCGGCGACGATGGCGCCCGTGGCCGGATCGATCTCGATATGGCCGGTGAAGCTGAACGCCACCGCCGGGTCGGCCACCAGCGGAAGCTGGCGGTTGAGCTTGCCCGGCAGCCATTCGTCGTCGGCATCGAGGAACGCGATCAGCGGCTCAGCCGCCGCGTCGACCGCGGCGTTGGTGGCGGCGCTGACCCCGCCGTTGCGTGGCAGCCTGACGACGCGCGCGCCGTGCGCCTCGGCGAGCGCGGCGGTGCCGTCGCTGCTGCCGTCGTCGGCGACGATCACTTGCGCCACCGCCATGCCCTGCGCGGCGACGCTCGCCAGCGCGCGCGCCAGCGTGCGTTCGGCGTTGAACGCGGGGATCAACACCGCCGTCTGGCGGGCAAGGTCGGCAGGCGTCACATTCCGGCGGCTAAAGGGGCACCATCCCGCTGTCGAGCGGTGGCCATCGCGCGCCCGAGCGACTAGATCGTTCACAGACTTCGCACATCGCAGGACCAGCCTTGGCCGATACGCCCTCCGCGCCGCCCGCCCAGCCCGACGACATTCGCGGCATCTCGATCGTCGACGAGATGAAGGCGAGCTACCTCGATTACGCGATGAGCGTGATCGTCAGCCGTGCGCTGCCCGATGCTCGCGACGGACTGAAGCCGGTGCAACGGCGCATCCTGTGGACGTGCGAGGACAGGGGCTACACGGCCGACAAACCCTACCGAAAGTCGGCCAAGATCGTCGGCGACTGCATGGGTTCGTACCACCCGCACGGCAACGCGCCGATTTACGAGGCGCTGGCGCGCATGGCGCAGCCGTGGTCGATGCGCGCGCCGCTGATCGACGGGCAGGGCAATTTCGGATCGATGGACCCCGATCCGCCCGCGGCCGAACGCTACACCGAGGCGCGGCTGGCGAAGATCGCCAACCAGCTGCTCGCCGACATCGACAAGGATACAGTCGACTTCGGGCCCAACTATGACGGGCAGGAGAAAGAGCCGACCGTCCTTCCGGCGCGCTTCCCCAACCTGCTGGTCAATGGCGCGGGCGGCATCGCGGTCGGCATGGCGACCAACATCGCGCCGCACAATCTGGGCGAGGTGGTCGCGGCGTGTCTGGCGCTGATCGACGACCCCACGCTCGACGTCGATGCGCTGATGAAGATCGTCCCCGGCCCCGACTTCCCGACCGGCGGCATCATCCTCGGCTCGGGCGGAGCGCGCGCAGCCTACCATACCGGGCGCGGCAGCGTGCTGATCCGCAGCCGCCATACGGTGGAGGAAGGGCGCGGCGAGCGGCGGTCGATCGTGCTGACCGAGATTCCCTACCAGCAGGGCAAGAACGCGCTTGTCGAGAAGATCGCCGAGGCGGTGAAGGACAAGCGCATCGAAGGCGTCACCGACGTCCGCGACGAGTCGAATCGCGAGGGCGTACGTGTCGTCATGGACCTGCGCCGTGACGGGAATGTCGATGTCGTGCTCAATCAGCTGTGGCGGCATACACCTGCGCAACAGAGCTTCTCGATCAACAGCCTCGCGCTCGTCGGCGGGCGACCCGAGCTTCTCGGTCTCAAGGACATCCTCGCGCACTTCATCCGCTTCCGCGAGGAGGTCATCACCCGCCGATCGAAGTTTGAGCTGCAAAAAGCGCGCGATCGTGCGCACTTGCTGCTCGGTCGCGGTCACCAATCTGGACGAGGTGGTGCGGATCATCCGCGGCAGCGCCACCCCGGCTGAAGCGCGTGCCTCGCTGCTGGCGCGCCCGTGGCCAGTCGAGGAAATCCGGCCATATCTGCGCCTCGTCGAAGCGATTGCCGACGAGGAACTGGGCGAGGTGTACCGCCTGTCCGACGCGCAAGTGAAGGCGATCCTGGATCTACGCCTGCAGAAATTGACTGCGCTGGGACGCGACGAAATTGGCGAGGAATTGCGCGAGCTTGCGAGGTCAATCGAAGGTCTGCTTGAAATCCTGACTGACCGTGCGGTCCTCTATGGCGTGATGCGTCGCGAGTTCGAGGAGGTCGCCGCGGATTATCCTTCGAGGCGCCGCACCGAGATCGTCGATTCGGTCGACAATATCGAAGACGAAGACTTGATCGCGGTGGTCGACATGGCGGTGACGGTGACGCTCGGCGGCTATATCAAGCGCACGCCGCTCGGCACCTATCGCGCCCAGGGACGCGGCGGAAAAGGCCGTACCGGCGCGGGCATGAAGGACGACGACGCGATCACCACGCTGATCGTCGCCACCACGCACCAACCGCTGCTGTTCTTCAGCAATTTTGGCCGCGTCTACCGGATGAAGGTCTGGCGGTTGCCAGAGGGCGGTCCGAACGCGCGCGGACGCAGCATGAACAACCTGCTGCCGCTGGCTGAGGGCGAGCGTATTACGACAGTCCTCGCACTGCCGCAGGATGAGACGGAGTGGGCGACCCTGCACGTCATGTTCGCGACGGCCAGCGGTACTGTCCGCCGCAACAGCATGGACGCGTTCACCAACGTGCCGAACGCAGGAAAGATCGCGATCCGGTTCGAGGATGGCTCCGACGACCGGCTGATCGGCGTTGCGTTGTGCGACGAGAGCGATGACGCTCTGCTCGCCACCGCACTGGGCAAGGCAATCCGCTTCCCCGCGACTGCCGTGCGCGAGTTCCAGTCACGCACGTCGACAGGCGTGCGCGGCATTAGCCTGCGCGAGGACGACAGCGTGATCAGCCTCACCATCCTCCACGGCTCGGAATCGGAAGCAAAGGAGGTCATTCTGACGGTTGCCAGCGACGGCCTGGGCAAGCGCACGCCCGCATCGGAATATCGCCGCACCAATCGGGGCGGCATCGGCATCCGCAACATCGACCTTGCGCGTAGTGACGGAACGACGGCGCGGGCCGTAGCCAGCTTCCCCGTGGAAGACGGGGACGAGATCATGCTCGTCACCGATCGCGGCAAGCTGATCCGCACGTCGGCCGCGTCGGTGCGATTGGTGGCAAGCCGCGACTCGCGCGGCGTCAAGCTGCTCGACGTGGCCGAGGGCGAGCACGTGGTCTCGGTCGCGCATATCGCTGACGACGCGGAGCCGGCCGAGTGAGGCGTCTGGGCCTGGCCGCGGTCGGCACCGCGCTGGTGCTCGCAGCGTGCGACGACGGCAAGAAGCCGCCCGCTCCGCCCCCGTCAGGCCAAGGGAAGAAGCGCGGCGAGGTCGTGCGCCGATCGGGCGCGTTGCCCGCCGATAGCCCCGACGTCACCGCGCCTCAGGTCGCCGACGCTGTGTGGACCGCGGCCGACAACGCCCGCGCGGGCGAAAGGCTCGTGCTGCCCGCCGAGAGCGCGGCGGCGCCGAAAAAGCCCGCGCCGAACCCGCCGCCCGCGGCCGAGCAAACGCGCGCCGCGCCGCCGCCCGCTTCCGAGCCGGCCGCCCCAGCCGCGAGCATCCCGCAATCCGCCGAAAGCTGACGCACGCGCCGCGGGGCCGAAATCGTTCCCCATCCGTTGTGGCAGCCTCAAACATCGACAGGAGCCATCCATGAAGACGACGACTCTGCTGACCGCCGCCGCGCTGCTCGCGCTGACCGCCGCCTGCAACAAGAAGGCCGAAACAACCACGACGAGCGAAGGCACGACCCAGACGACGACGACCACCACGACTGACGGTACCGCGGCGGGCAACGCTGCCAACAGCATCGGCACGTCGCTCGACGCGGCGGGCAATGCGGTTTCGAACACCGCCGATCGCGCCGGAAATGCCATCGACAACGCGACAACCACTGCCAGCGACAAGGCAGAAAGCGCTGCCGATCAGCTGAATTCGCGCGCGAAGGAGATCCGCAAGGATGCCGACCGCCGCGCGGACGCGATGAAGGAGCGCGCCGGCGAGAAGGCCGATGCGATGAAGCAATCGGCCGACAAGAAGGCGGACCAGATGGAGAGAAAGGCCGACCAGCTCACGCGCTGACCCGGCCGACGGGACGCGCCCGGCTGCAAACGGCCGGGCGCGTGCCCGCAATCCACTATTCAGCCGCCGCGCCCCATGCGCTACGGATGAGATGGGCGAAGCGGCCTCCCGGCTTTCGGGGCTTGGCTGCGGCGCTGACCTTATCCCTAGGGGACCGACGACGATGAACAAGACCGATGGCCTGAACCGCGCCGCGACGGTGGCGCTCGCCGCGCTCAGCCTCACGGCGCTTACCAGCATGCCCGCTCACGCTGCCAAGAAGGACGAAAAGCCCGCAGCACCAGCACAGCAGTTCAGCCCCAGTTTCCTGAAGGCGATCGGCGTTCCGCAGAAGAAGGGCGACCCAATCGGCATCGAGGCTGAGATTTCGGGCCAGCAATGGGACGCAGCGCTGCAGCGCGTCCGCGCAGCCGAGGCGCTGCCGGGCCTGACGGAAGGCGACAAGTATCAGATCGCGATCCTGAAGGTGCGCATCGCTCAGGGCAAGAACGACAACGCGCTGCTGCGGGAAGGACTTGAAAGCGCGATCGCCAGCCCGATCATGAAGCCGGAGGATCGCGCCAAGTTCGAGAAGAACCTCGCCGTGCTTTCGATCCAGGCTAACGACTACCAGCGCGCCGCCGATGTGTACGAGCGTGTGCTTGGCGCGAACCCCAACGATACCGCGGTCGCGAGCGATCTCGCGCGCATCTATTACAGGCTGAAGCAGCCGCAGAAGGCGTTCGCGGTGGTCGACAAGGCGGCGGCAGCCTATCAGGCCGCGGGTCAGAAGACGCCGGAAGACATTTTGGCGATGCGCTACCAGCTCGCTTACGATACCAAGGCAAATGCGCTGCTGCAGCCCGCGGCGATGGCGCTGGTGAAGGAATACCCGACTGCGAAGAACTGGGAGCAGGGCCTGCTTTCGATCCGCGGCGTCCAGGGCAATGCCCGCGACGAGCAGCTTGAGCTTGATACCTACCGCCTGATGCGCGCTGCTGGCGCGCTTAATGGGCAGAGTGCCTATCTCGATTACGCGAACCAGGCGCTGCTGCGTGGTTTGCCGGGCGAGGCGCGATCAGTCCTGCAAGAAGGCCAGCAGAAGGGCGTGGTGCCGCCGGGCAATCAGATGGGCAAGGAGCTTGCCGCGCTGACCGCGACCAAGGCGACGTCCGACCGCGCCACGCTCGCCACGTCCGAGCGCGAGGCGCGGACCGCCAAGACCGGCCGCCCCGCCCGCACCACAGCCGATGCATATCTTGGCTACGGCGAGTATCAGAAGGCAACCGAGCTCTACAACCTCGCGCTGGAAAAGGGCGGTGAGAATGCCGATTTGGTGAACACGCGGATCGGTATTGCAAACGCCCTGGCGGGTAACAAGGAGGCCGCGCTTGCAGCATTTGGAAAGGTGCAAAGTGGGCCTCGCGGTGAACTTGCGCGCTGGTGGGAAGTCTATGTGAATACCGGCGGCGCGAAGAGCGCATAATAATCGTTACTTTAGAGCTGAGCGGCGGGCGGCTTCGCGACCGTCCGCCGTTTTGCTGCGTCGATCCCTGCGCTCCGATCATCGACCAGCCGGTGCTGGCAGGGGCACCGCGCAGCCCTTATAGGCCCGCGATGGACATCCCGCTTGGCCTGACCTTCGATGACGTGCTGATGGCGCCAGCCGAAAGCGCGGTGCTGCCGACCGATGCGAACATTTCGACGCGGCTGACCGCGACGATCCAGCTCGCGATGCCGATGCTGTCGGCGGCAATGGACACGGTGACCGAGGCGGAGATGGCGATCGTCATGGCGCAGGCCGGCGGCATCGGCGTGCTGCACCGTAACCTCACCGTGACCGAACAGGCCGAGGCGGTGCGCCAGGTGAAGCGCTTCGAATCGGGGATGGTCGTCAACCCGATCACGATGCTCGCCGACCAGACGCTCGGCGAAGCGCGCGCGCTGATGGCCAGGCACCGCATCAGCGGCATTCCGGTCGTCGAGCCAGCGCCACCGGGCCGCCCCGGTCGATTGATCGGCATCCTCACCAACCGCGATGTTCGCTTTGCGGAAAACCCGGGCCAGAAGGTCGCCGAGCTAATGACGCGCGAGAATCTCGCGGTCGTCAAACCCGGGGTCAGCCAGGACGAGGCGCGGCGCCTGCTGCACGCGCGGCGGATCGAAAAGCTGCTGGTCGTCGACGACGAGTGGCGCTGCATCGGCCTGATCACGGTCAAGGACATCGAAAAAGCCGTGACGTATCCCAACGCCACCAAGGACGGCGCCGGGCGGCTGCGGGTCGCTGCGGCGACGACCACCGGAGAGGAGGGCTTCGCACGCACCGAGGCGCTCATCGAGGCCGAGGTGGATCTGATCGTCGTCGATACAGCCCACGGCCATTCCAATCGCGTGTCCGAGGCGGTGCGGCGGATTAAAAGGCTTTCGAACTCGGTGCAGGTCATGGCCGGGAACATCGCCACCGCCGATGGCGCCAAGGCGCTGATCGACGCAGGCGCCGACGCAGTGAAGGTCGGCATCGGCCCGGGCAGCATCTGCACCACGCGCGTCGTAGCGGGCATCGGCGTGCCCCAGCTCACCGCGATCCTCGACGCGGCGAGCGTCGCGCGTGCAGCTGGTGTGGCGGTGGTCGCCGACGGCGGCGTGCGAACCAGCGGCGACATCGCCAAGGCGCTCGCGGCGGGCGCGGACGCAGTGATGGTGGGCTCGCTGCTGGCGGGCACCGAGGAAGCGCCGGGCGAGACGTTCCTCTATCAGGGCCGCGCATACAAATCCTATCGCGGCATGGGATCGATGGGCGCGATGGCGCGTGGCTCGGCAGATCGCTATTTCCAGCAGGAAGTGCGCGATACGATGAAGCTGGTGCCCGAGGGGATTGAGGGCCAGGTGCCCTACAAGGGACCGGCGCGCGACGTGCTCCACCAGCTGACCGGCGGCGTGAAGGCGGCGATGGGCTATACCGGCAGCCGCACGCTGACCGAACTGCGCGAACGTGCGCGATTCGTGCGCATCACCAACGCGGGCCTGCGCGAAAGCCACGTTCACGATGTGACCATCACCCGCGAGGCGCCCAACTACCCCACCCGATGACCCGGCGCCCGATCGGGCGCCGGGCGCCGGGCGCCGGGCGATTGAGGGTTAGCGCGGCTTGACGAACCTCAGCGTCATCCGGTCCGATTCGCCGATCGCGTCGTACTTGGCCTTGCTGTCCGGCCCCTCGGCATAATTGGGCGGCAGCGTCCAGACACCCTTCGGATAGTCGGCGGTGTCCTTGGGGTTGGCGTTAACATTGCTGCGGCCGGCCAGCTTGAACCCGGCCTTTTCCGCCATGGCGATCACGACGCTTTCCTTGACGTAGCCCGTCGAGGCCTTGGGGTCCTGCGTGCGATTCTCAGGCAGGCGGTGCTCCTCCAGCCCCAGCACGCCGCCGGGCTTCAACGCGCGGTAGAACGCGGCGAACATCCGCTCGGCGCTGCCGTCGGCCATCCAGTTGTGCACGTTGCGGAAGGTCACGACCATGTCGGCCGAGGCCGCGGGCGCCACATCCATCGTGCTCTGGCGGACGGGATAGATCGTCGTGTTCTTGTAGGCGGGGTTCGCATCAAGCTTGGCCTGTAATCGTTTGGCCGCCGCTGCCTGGCGATCGCCTGCGTCGGGATCGGGCCCCGCGAGGATCAGCTTGCCCTTGGGGCCGATCGCGGGCGCCAGCACCTCGGTATACCAGCCAGCACCCGGCGCGATCTCGACAACGGTCATGCCGGGCTTCAGTCCGAAGAACGCAAGCGTCTGGGCGGGATGGCGATAACGGTCGCGCGCGACATTGGCTGGGCTGCGCGTCGAGGATTTCAGCGCCGCCTCAAGCGAAGCCGACGGCGCACCGACCGGAGCGGCAACCGCCGCAGCGGCAATCGCGGAAAGCCCAACCGTCATCGCAAGTTTCCAGCGCATGTCCGTCTCTCCCCTTGTGGCGTGGCGGCCTTCTATGGTTTCGGGCAGGAAAGGCCAAGTGGAGTTCAGGCATCCCATGCAGCGATGGTTGTCCGGCGTGATCCTCGGCAGTGTGCTGCTGTCGGCCTGCGACCGGCAGCCCGAACCGGCACGGCGGCGGGCGGCGGATCCTCCGCCCGCTTCCAGAGCCGCTACGACCGATCCCCGTCTTGGCCTACCGCTGCCTCCGGGGGCGCGCGTGGTGGAGGGGACTGCGGCGCAAGACGGCGCATTGTTGAAGATCGAGGCAGTCGACGGCCCCGGCGCCGTGATCGCCTATCTGCGCGATCAGGCGAAGGCTGGCGGCTACACCGTCCGCACGGACGTCAACCTGGGCAATGCCCGGATGCTCGGCCTCGCGCGCGGCGAGGACACGCTCACCATCAACGCGGTGCCGCATGGGTCCGGCACAACCCTCAGCGTCATTCGCGGCCGCAAGAGCGCGCGAGCAAAAAATTAGCCGCTAGGCGTCCGAGCGGCGGCGCTCGTACCCGATCGCTCCAGCGATCAACGCCAACGCCAGCAGCACCAGAAATCCCGGATGACTGGCGAGCCACGCCACGGCGTCATCGACCATATCCATATCTCGAAACGCCCTCCACGCATACCCACACCCCACGTAACATCTTCTCATGACGTGGTCGTGTCACGATGTAAATAGGGCTTAACGTGTGGTGGGCCCGGCAGGATTCGAACCCGCAACCAAGCCGTTATGAGCGGCCAGCTCTACCCTTGAGCTACAGGCCCAACCATGCGCGCGGTTAGGCGGCGGTGCGCGCCGCTGCAAGCATCTCGCCGCGCTCGGCCTCGGCAAGCACCGACTCGGGCGTTGCAGCCTGCACGCCGTTGGCTGCGAAGAAGTCGAACACGCCGTCGAGCCAGCCATAGAACTGCTTCAAATCGTCCGCGTCGCGCACGAACGGCGTATGCCCCGGCTCGACCGAGGGCGAGTGGAACGCGATCGAGAAAAAGCGCACATCCTCGTCGATCAGCAGCCGCAGCCCCTCCAGCGTCTCCGACAACGGCATACCCTCGGGCGTCAGCGATACGCGGTTCAGCAGCCGCCCGCGCGCCAGCGCCGCCCGCAAGGGCGGCAGCCGCTCGCCCGCGCGGAACAGCGGCGCGCCGAGACGCGCCAGCCCGCCGACGAACACCGCGGTCAACGGCAGCTCCAGCAAGCGCCGCTCGGGTCCCAGCCAGTGCGGACAGATCGGCGCGCGCCAGAAACTCGGCCCATCCTCGGCGCCGTAATCGAACAGCGGCCGAACCGAGCAGTCGATACGGTAGCCGAGCTCATCGAGCACCGCGGCGGTGTTAGGGCCGATGCCATAACGCCCGGCGCGGTATACGACGGGACGGCGGCCGAAGCTCGCCGCGATCTGCTCGGTCAGCGCCGACAGCTTGGCGCGCTCCAGCGAGCGCGGCAGGTTGCCTGGAAAACTGTTTCGCACCGCCATCGGCTCATCGAAGGGCGGGTTGACCCAAGGGTGCAGCTGCGAACCGATCGTGCACGCATCGCGCGCCAGGAACTCGCCGATGATCGCCGCACTTTCGACGCTTTGCGCGACGGGGAAATCCATCAGATAGGCTGGGCACACGCCCGCGGCCTCCATCCGACGCTGCGCAGCGGGCAGCGCGCGGATCGCGCGCACCGAGGTCGCGTCGCGCCGCTTGGGCTTGCGCCAGTCAAATTCCTCCTCGGTATCGACGCACACGACGAAACGGCGGCCGAAATCGTCGGGCAGCCGCGCCGGGATCGCCGAGGTCGAGCGGAACATGTGCGGCCGAGACTACGGGCCTGCATTAAACAAAAAAAGGGGCCGGGGCGCGAACGCCCCGGCCCAGGTCAGATTTCTCCGCTCAAGGAGCGGAAAGCCCGGGCGGCGAGGGAGGGAGGAGCCGCCAGGGCAACCCGGATCGCGAGGGAGGGGAGGAGCGATCCGAGCCGTGCTGCAACGCAGCAAAAGCGATATGGGGCACGGCCCGTCGGGACAAAAGGGGGCGGCACGGTGAAGCAGCCATGCACACGATGCATGGATCAATTCGGGCGAGTGCGCGCCGCCGGGCTGTCGAGGCTGAATGCAGGGATTCCGACCTCGAAATCGGCGCCGCCGCTCCAACGCATCTGGTAGCTGCCTTTCATGATGCCCGATGGCGTACCGAGCGGGCAGCCCGAGACATAGTCGTACGATTCACCCGGCGAGATCACCGGCTGCTCGCCGACGACACCCAGCCCGCGCACCTCCTGCACGCCGCCGCGCGCGTCGGTGATGATCCAGTGGCGGCTGATCAGCTGCACGTTCTCGGCACCGCCGTTCTCGATGCGGACATGGTACGCCCACACGTAAAGCGGTTTTCCCGGGTCTGACTGATCGGGCAGGAAACTGGGGTTGACGCGCACGGTGATGCCGTCGGTCGTCTCGGCATAGGGGAACAGCTTGTTCACAGGCCCGCTGCGTCCGCCGCGCGCACCAGGTCGGCGGCGAGATCGGCCTCGTCCTCCAGCCCCACTGAGAAGCGCAGCAGCCCCTCGGTAATCCCCATTGCGCGGCGCGTGTCGGCACCGACCCCGGTGTGCGTGGTCGTGAACGGATGCGTGATCATCGATCGCGCGTCGCCCAGATTGTTCGAAATGTCGATGATCGTCAGCGCATCGAGGAAACGGAACGCCTGCTCGCGCCCGTCCAGCCACAGCGCGATCAGCGCGCCGCCGCTCCGCATCTGCGCGGCAGCGAGCGCGTGCTGGGGATGCGAGCCAAGGCCCGGATAGGTGACGCACACGCCTCGGCCCTCCAATGTCGCCGCAAGGCTCGCCGCAGTGGCGCAGGCTCGCCCCATCCGCAGGTCGAGCGTCGTCAGCCCGTTCAGCACCACCCACGCAGCGAAGGGCGACAGCGTCGGCCCGGTGTTGCGCGTGAAGGGCAGCAACGTGCCCTCGATCCACTCCCGGCAGCCGAGCACCGCACCCGCCATCACCCGGCCCTGGCCGTCCATCGACTTCGTCAGGCTGTAGCAGACGATGTCCGCGCCGTGCTCCAGCGGGCGCTGCACGGTCGGCCCGGTGATCGCATTGTCGCAGATGAGGATCGCACCGGCCTCATGCGCGATCGCCGCGACCTCACTGATTGGGATCAGGTGCAGTGTCGGATTGGCGGGCGTCTCCAAAAAGAACAGCCGCGTATTCGGTTTGATCGCGGCACGCCACTCGGCGGGGTCTGGGCCTGGGACGATCGTTGTCGCGATGCCGAAGCGTGGCAGCAGCTGATCGAACAGCCAGCGGCACGATCCGAACATGGTCGCTGCTGCCACGGCGTGGTCCCCCGCTGACAGGTGGCTCAGCACCGCGCTGGTCATCGCGGCCATGCCGCTGGCCATCGTGCGGCACGCCTCGGCGCCTTCCATCAGCGCGAGCCGTTCCTCCAGCATCGCAACCGTCGGATTCTGCAGGCGCGAATAGGTCGGGCCGGTCAGCGAGCCATCGAAGCGGCCCGCCGCCTCGCCTGCGCTCTCATAGGCAAAACCCGACGTGAGGAAGATCGCCTCGGCGGTCTCGCCGTGGCCGGTGCGTGCGGTCCCGCCGCGCACGGCCCGCGTATTGGGGCCCCAGGCGGCGGTCTGCTCGCGGTCTAGGCCCGATCGGCGCTTCACGCTGCGGCTGTGGCCGGGGGCGCGGCGAGCGTCAACGGCCGCGCCTCGGACACCTCGGCTCAGCCCTTGTTGTCGTTGCCCATCAGGTCGACGCCGATGAACGTCGCCGGGTTATTGCCCTGCTGCACCAGCATCAGCACCGTCTTGCGCCCCGCCTGCTTGGCCTGCGCGACGATTGCCGCCGCCTGGCTGGGAGTCGTCACGGGCTGCTGGTTGATCGACCGGATCACCATGCCCCGGCGCAGGCCCTTTTCGGCTGCGTCGCTGCTCTGGTTGACCGCAGCGATGACCACGCCCTGCACGTCGTTCCCAAGCCGCAGCTGTGAGCGCAGCTCGGGCGTCAGCGCCTGCAGCGTGATGCCGAGCGAGGCGCGAGCCTGCGTCTGGCCTTCCTCCTGCTTCGGCTTGGCGGCAGTTGACTCGTCATCGTCGCCCTGGCCGAGGTTCGCTGCGAGCTGCTGCTCGCTCGGCCGCTCGGCGATCACCATATTGACCGTGATGCGCTTGCCGCTGCGGACGATCTCCACGGGCACCGTCGATCCGATGCGCTGCTTGGCGATAAGCGGCGACAGGCGGTTGTCCTCGGTCACCGCCTCGCCAGCAACGCCAACGATCACGTCGCCCTGGCGAATGCCCGCGCGCGACGCAGGCCCCGTCGGCTCGACACTGGCGACGATCTCTCCCGAATTTTTGGGCAGGCCAAGAGCCGCCGCGATATTCTCGTCCAGCGGCTGGATCTGCACGCCCGCATAGCCGCGGCGCACGCGACCCGTAGCTCGCAGTTGGTCGATGACGGGCTTGGCGACGTCGGCGGGGATCGAGAAGCCCAGGCCGATATTGCCGCCGGTCGGCGACAGGATGATCGTGTTGATGCCGACGACGTTGCCCTGCAGATCGAAGAGCGGGCCGCCCGAATTGCCCTGATTGATCGATGCGTCGGTCTGGATGTACGTCCCGAACTGGCCGCCAATGTCACGGTGCAGCGCAGAGACGATGCCCGCGGTGACGGTGCCGCCCAGGTTGAAAGGATTGCCGATCGCCAGCACCCAGTCACCCACGCGCACGCGGTCACGGTCACCGAAGCGGACATAGGGCAGGCCGGTGGCGTTGATCTTCAACAGCGCCACGTCGACCGCCGGATCGCGCCCGATCAGCTTCGCCGGAAATTCGCGCCCGTCGTTCAGCTTGACCGTGATCGTATCGACCGGATCGTTCTGGTTGCGGCCGGTCACAACGTGATTGTTCGTGACGATGTAGCCGTCGGCCGAGATGAGGAAGCCCGAGCCGAGCGAGGTTGCGCGGCGCGTGACGGGCTGGCCGTCATCGCCCTGCTGCTGGGGATTCTGGAACCGGCGGAAAAAATCCTCCAGCGGATTGCCCGTGCCGCCGCCGAAGGGCGAACCCATCCGGCCCACCTCGACCCGCTGGGTGGTGGAGATGTTGACCACCGCTGGCTGCAGCTGCGCGACGGTGTCGGCGAAGCTCATCGGCGCGCCGTTCGGCGGCGCGATGTTCATCCGCCCCGGCGCGTTCTGCGGGCCGCGGTCGGTTTGGGTGTTCGAGCCTGCGGCGGGCGCGGCGGGGGTCCGCGCCGCGTCGCCCTGCGTTTGCGCAACGCTGACCGCTGAACCTGCGAGCAGCGCGCCAATGGTGAGCGCGTAGGCTAGTCGCACGGGGATCTGTCCTCTCTTCGTCATGGGCGGCTGGCTAGAATCGCCATGCTTGCGTGACCGTGAATGTTCCGGGACTGCGTCAACGCCGCGCCGACCGGCCTTCGAATTCTTTCAGGAACTCATTGTCCGGGCTGAGCACCAGGTTGGCGCGCCCGTCCGCGAAAGCGGCGCGATAGGCCTGCATCGCGCGGTAGAAGCCGTAAAACTCGGCATCCTGTCCGAAACTCTCGGCGTAGATTTTCGCAGCCGTCGCGTCGGCGTCGGCGGTAATCAGCTGCGCCTGCTTCTGACCCTGCGCCAAAATCGTCAGGCTCTCCTGATTGCGCGCGGCGCGCATGCGGCCATAGGCGCTTTCCAGCGGCGCGCCGAGCGGCAGGTCCGCGCGCTTGATCCGCAGGTCGACGATCTCGACGCCGACCTTGCCAGCCTCGCGATTCACGCTGCGCTGGATGTTTTCCATCAGCTCGCCGCGCTCGGGGCTCAGCAGCGCTGCGAACGGCTGGTTGGCGAGCTCATTCCGCAAACGCGAGGCGAGCACGTTCGAAAGCTGTGTCGCCACGTTCTCGGCGCTGCCGCGGGTCACATACATGCGCAGCGGATCGACGATCCGGTAACGCGCGAACGCATCGACAACTAGGCGGCGCTGATCGATCGACAGCACCGTCTGCGACGGCATGTCGAGGTCGCGGATGCGCTTGTCGACGAAGATCACGTTCTCGATGAACGGCACCTTAATCGTCAACCCGGCGCCGCTGTTGCCGATCGGCTTGGCCGGATCATACTCGTTGGCGATGCGGTCGGGCTTGCCAAGCCGCGTGATGATCGCCTGCGTGTTCTCCGGAACGATGACGACGCTCGCCGACAGGATGACGAGCGCGACGACGGCGAGCGCGAGCCAGCCGAGCCAGGGCAGCCTCACTTGGCGCCTCCCTGCACCACAACCGGGGCGACGGGCGGGCGGATCGCGCCCGGCAGCGGTAGGTACGGCGTCACGCCGCGCGAATCGATGATCGTCTTGTCATTTTTCTTGACCACATCTTCCATCGTATCGAGGTAGATGCGCTTGCGCGTCACCTCGGGCGCAAGGCGGTATTGCGCGTAGAGCGCGTTGAACTGCGCGGTCTCACCCTGCGCGCGAGCAATCGTCTGCTGCGCGTAGGCGCGCGCACGCGACAGATATTCCTGCGCCTTCTGCTGGCTGGCGGTCACTTCCTTGAACGCGTCGTCGACTGCGGCAGGCGGATCGGCGTTGCGGATATCGACGCCGACAATCTCGATGCCCGATTGATAGCCGTTCAGGATCTCTTGCATCCGGCTGCGCACCTGCTCGGCGATCTGGGCGCGCTGCGATCCAATCGCCGCGCCCATGTCCACATGCGCCATTTCGGCGCGCATGGCGCTCTCGGCCACCTCCTGCACCGTCGAATCGGGTTCGGCGAGCTCAAAGCGGTACTTCGCGAGATCCTTGATCTTCCAGCGGATCGTATAGGCGACGTTGATGATGTTCTGGTCGCCCGTCAGCATCAGATTTTCGCCCTTCTCTCCGGCGCCGATGTCGATGCTGCGGTTTTCCTCGGTGTTCTCCTTGAATACGGTGTCGATCGGCGCGGGGAACTTGAAGTGCAGGCCCGGACCTACGGTGTCGACATATTTGCCGAAACGCAGCAGCAGCGCCTTCTCCTGCGGGCCGACGCGGTAGCTCGAGGTGAACACCGCCCACAGCAGCACCAGCGATCCGAAGATCAGCACCCACGGCACGTTGCCGCGCCCGCCCATGCTGCCGCCCGATCCGCCGCCATTCAACGACGCGCGCAGCCGTTCCTGGCTGCGGCGGATGAACTCGTCGAAATCGGGCGTGGAGCGGTCGCCGTTGCCGGGTTGCTTCGGCGGCGGGTTCTTTTCGCCCCACGGGTTCTTGGGCGGGCCGCTGTCGCCACCGCCGCCCCAGGGCCCGCCAGACCCGCCGTTATTCTGCCAGGGCATCCAATCTCCGCTCGTCCGCTCTTTCGCAGCCTATATAGGGCGGGACGGGGCTTTGCGAGGAGTGAGCGGTTGGGCGACGGGCGCGGCATCGAGACTGCGGCGAAGAGCATCGCAGGCGACCGGTTGCGCGCGCTGAAGCACGCGGATGGGCTGGTCAGCGCGGTGCTGGAGGTGGGCGGGCTAAGCCCGGAGGACGCCGCCGCGCTGCAGGCGCGCGTTCGTGCCGCGGTCGAGACAGCGCCGGGCGTCAGCGCGGTGCGAATCGTGACGACCGCCGACCGCAGGCCCGAGCCCGCGGCGGCGAAGCCCGCGGCGCCCGCACCTGCCGCGCCGCGCCCCGATCGCGTCATCGCGGTCGCCAGCGGCAAGGGCGGCGTCGGCAAGTCGACCGTCAGCGCCAACCTCGCCATCGCGCTCGCGCGCATCGGCCGCCGCGCGGGGCTTCTCGACGCTGACATCCACGGCCCCTCGGCGCCGATGCTGCTGGGTCTTACCGGGCGCGCGCGGCTGGAGGCGGGGCTGATCGCGCCGCTTAGCGCACACGGCATCGCGGTGCTCAGCATGGGGCTGATGGCCGATCCCGGCCGCGCGGTCGCCTGGCGCGGGCCGATGGCAAGCTCGGCATTCAAGCAGATGCTCGACAATGCCGACTGGTCGGGCATCGACACCCTCGTCATCGATATGCCGCCGGGCACGGGCGACATCACGCTGACGCTGGCGCAGCAGGTGAAGCCCGACGGCGTGGTCATCGTCTCGACGCCGCAGGATCTGGCGCTCATCGACGCCGAGCGCGCGCTCAACCTGTTTCAGGAGCTTGGCACGCCCATCCTCGGCTTCGTCGAGAACATGGCCAGCTTCCGCTGCCCGTGTTGCGGCACCGAAACGCGCATTTTCGGCGAAGGCGGGGTGGAGCGCGCGGCGGCCGAGCTCGGCCTGCCGGTGCTCGCGCGCCTGCCGCTCGATCCGGCGCTGCGGGCCGCCTCCGACGCGGGCACGCCTCAGCCATCGGGACATTTCGATGCGCTCGCGCATCGCGTGATGGAACGCCTCGAGGTGCTCGATGAAGCTGACGTCCGCCGCTGAGATCGCAACGCTTCTGGAGGAATCCGCGACCGTCGCCGTCGTCGGAGCCTCGGACAAGCCCGACCGCCCGAGCCACCACGTGATGCAGACGATCCAGGCGCACGGCTACCGGATGCTGCCGGTCAACCCCGTCATCACCGGCGAGCGCGTTCACGGTGAGTATGTCTGGCGCGAACTCGGCCAGATCGACGTGCCGATCGACATCGTGGACATCTTTCGCCGCTCCGAGGAGGCCGGAGACGCGGTTGACCAGGCGATCGCGGTGGGCGCGAAGGCGGTGTGGCTGCAGCTGGGCGTGCGCTGCGACGCAGCGGTGGCGCGCGCCGAGGCAGCGGGGCTGAAGGTTGTCGAGGGCCATTGCATCGCGGTGGAATTGGAGCGGCTGGGCGTGCGGGCGCGCGCCGTCTGACCAACTCGCGCCGGATCGGAGGCGATTGCGGCTGAAAGCCCGGCCGCGCGGGCCGTCTTGCCCGGTCGATGATGGTCCCGCCCCCCGCCCTTGCCGCAAACCCCGCGGCCCACCCACGCTCCGCCGCCGCGAACGAGGCAGCCGCGGGTTTTGAGGCGCTATTCTTGGCGCAGGTGCTCGCGTCGATGCGCGCCAGCGCGCCCGGCAGCGGCTTGCTGGAGGATCGCGGCGACTCGTGGCGATCGATGCTCGATCAGCATCTGGCGGTGGAACTTGCCAAGCGCGCGCCCATCGGCGTTCTCAACCAGATTGGGGCGGCGAAGTGACCGATCTGCTGACGATCGCCAGCTCGGCCCTGTCGGGCTATCGCGCCGCGCTCGCCGCGGTCGGCGAGAATGTCGCCGGCGCCGACGCTCCCGGCTTCGCGCGGCGCGACGTGCGGCTGGCGAGCGCAGCGTCCGATCCCGCCGGCCCGCTTGATGCAGCGCGCGGCACCGGGCTGGGCGTGCGCGTGGCCGAGCTGCGGCGCGCGCGGGACGGGCTGGCCGCTGCACGGTTGCGTGACGCGCAATCGACGCGCGCTGCGCTCGAGGCGACGCACACCTGGCTGCTGCGCATCGAACCAGCGTTGCAGCCCGAGGCTGGCGGCCTCTCGCCGACGCTGACCGCGTTCAATTCGGCCGCCGCCGCGGTCGCCGCCGATCCGGCATCGACGGTCAAGCGCGACCTGTTTCTCGCTGCCGCCGACGATGTGGCGGGCCGCTTCCGTGCGACCGCGCGCGCGCTTGGCGAGCAGAGCAGGTCGCTCAACACCGAGCTTGGCAGCGAGGTGGCCGATCTCCAGGCGACCGCCGGCCGCCTCGCTTCGATCAATGAGCGTCTGGTCCACACGCGCGAGGGCAGCAGCCCGCGCGCCGCGCTGCTCGACGAGCGCGACCGGCTGCTGTCCGATCTCGCCGAGCGCGCGGGCATCGAGGTGAGCGAGGGCGCACGCGGCACCGTGACGGTGCGGCTGGGCGACAGCTTCGGGCCGATGCTCGTCGGCCCCCGGGGCGCGGCGCTTGTCGAGCTCGATCCGGGGACGCCGCCGGGGGTGCGGATCGCGGGCGAAGGCGGATCGGCGCGCGTCGCGATCGTCGGCGGTTCGATCGGCGGGTTGCTGGCTGCAGCGGCCCGCGCGGTCGACGCTACCGCGGCGCTGAACGGCCTGGCGGCGGCATTTGCGGGCGCAGTCAACGCAGCGCACCAATCGGGCGCGGACCTCAGCGGAACGCGCGGCGCCCCGCTGTTCGCAACGACCGTGCTCGCAGCCGTACCCGCGGGCGCCAACGCCGGATCGGCCGCGCCCGCGCTCAGCCGCAGCGACCCGGCCGTTCCGCTCGCCCCGGACGGCTATGTGCTGGCGTTTGAGGGCGGCGCGACCGGCTGGCGGCTGGCGCGCGCCGACGGCAGCGCCGAGGTGTCCGGCCCCGGACCGCTGACCATCGACGGTTTGCGCGTCGAACCGAGCGGCGCTGCCGCCCCGGGCGACCTGTTCCTTATCGCCGAGCAGAGCGGCGCAGCCGCGCTGACGCTCGGCATCAGCGACTCCCGCCGCGTCGCAGCCGCCGAGCCGTTCACCGTGGTCCCGGCGGCTGCAGACAGCAGCAAAGCGCGCGCTGCGGTGGTGCCCGACGCATCTGCGGCGCTGCCGCCCGCCGAACGCTACCGCTTCGTGTTCACCCCAAGCGGTGGTGTCGAGGTCCGCGACGGCGCAGGCGCGCTCCTTGCTCCCGAACAGCCGTTCACCCCGGGCACGCCGATCGCAGGCGCCGGGTTCAGGCTGGAAGTGACCGGCACGCCAGCCGCGGGCGACGTGTTCGAAGTCGCCTCGGCCGCGCTGACGCCCGGCAATGGCGGCGCCATGCGGCGGCTGTCGGCAGCGCTCGTCGGAACGGGCGGCGCTCCGGGCTACGCTGAACAGTGGGACCGCGCCGCGGGCCAGCTCAGCCGCGCTGCGGCCGGCGCGCGCGACGATCTCGCCAGCGCGCGCTCGATCGAAAGCGCGGCACGCTCGGCGCAGGAGGCGGCGAGCGGAGTCGATCTCGACACCGAAGCTGCCAAGCTGATCCGCTTCCAGCAGGCCTACCAGGCGTCGTCGCGCATCGTGCAGGCGGCGCGCGATATCTTCGATTCGATCCTCGCAATCGGGTGAGCGCTATGATGGTGAACGCGAGCCGCGCCCAATTGCAGGCGCAGACCGAGCGGATGCGCAGCCTCTCCGAGGAGGTCGCGGCGCGCCAGGCCGCGGTTTCGACGGGCCGCCGCTTCGCGCGCGCGTCGGACGATCCGGCTGCGGCGCGCCAGGCGGCGACGCTCACGCGCCGCGGCGCCGCGCGGCAGGACTCGCTCGCCGGGCTGGAGGTCGCGGGCCAGCGGCTGACCGCTGCCGACGCTACGCTCGGCGCGGTGACCGACCAGATCGTGCGCTTGCGCGAGCTTGCGCTGCAGGCGCGATCCGACACCGCCGACGACGGCCTGAAGTCTGCGCTTGCAGCCGAAGCGCGCGAGCTATCGGCGTCGGTGCTGCGGTTGATGAACGGGCAGGATGCGAGCGGCACGTCGCTCTTTGCAGGCGCGCGCGCGTCGGCACCGGCCTTCGCGCGCGACGCTGCGACCGGGGCGGTGCGCTACCAGGGGTTCGGAGAGCCCGACGTGATTGGCTCCGACGACGGCACCGCGGTCGCCGCCGGTTTCGGCGGCGACCGGCTGCTGGCGCTGCCGGACGGCAGCTCGGCCTTCGATCTGATCGACCGCTTCGCTGCTGCGCTCACTCCGCCCATCGACCCGGCTGCAGCGCTGACGCCCGAAGAACGCGCGACGACGCTCGATGCGACGATCGCCGGAGCGGGGGCGCTCGTCGACCAGCTCGCGTCGGCGCGCGCGTCCGCCGGGGCGCGGCTGGCGCGCATCGAGACCGAGCGCGATGCGATCAACGCTGAGAACCAGGCGCTTGTCGAGACGCGTTCGGCGCTGACCGACGCCGACCTCGCCGCCGAGATCACGTCGATGCAGCGCGCGATGCTGCTGCTCGACGCCAGCCGCCAGACCTACGCACAGGTCAGCCGCCTCAGCCTGTTTGATCAGCTGCGCTAGCCCGCGCGCGACGGCTTAGCGGCGGCGCCGCGCTGGGCCGGGCGCCAAACGATCGCCGCCGCCCGTCAAAGATTCGCCGGATCACCCGCAAGCCGCGCCGCTGCCAGCCGTCTCCCCATCCTGTGCCGCGGGCTGCCGCCCGCGTCGGTGTTGTGGGACGATTCGATGCTGGTCGGGATTGGGCTCGTCATTCTGCTCGTGATGGTGTTCGGCGGCTTCGCGCTGACCGGCGGCAACGTGATGGTGATCCTGGAAGCGATCCCGCACGAGCTGATCGTCATCGGCGGCGCAGCGCTCGGCAGCCTCGTGATCGGCAACAGCATGCCGGGCCTGAAGGCGCTCGCGCGCGGGGTCATAAAGGCTGCTAAAGGTCCTACCTATCACCGCGAGGACTATCTCCAGGCCATTTTTCTGACTGCCAAACTGATGAAAATCCTGCGCACGGAGGGCCCCGTAGCGCTGGAAAGCCACGTGGAAGAGCCGGCGCAGAGCGAGCTTTTCAAGGCCTACCCGAAGCTGCTGGCAGACCATTTCTTCGTGGCGCTAGTGACCGACACGCTGCGCCTGGTGCTCATCTCCAGCGGAAATCTGAACCTCCGCGCGGTCGAAGAGGTGGTCGACAACGCCATCCGGAACCATCACCGGCAAGCTCTCCGGCCCGCCCAACTGCTGCAGTCGCTGGGTGACGCGTTCCCCGCGCTCGGCATCGTCGCCGCCGTGCTGGGGGTCGTCAAAACCATGGCGTCGATCGACAAGCCGCCCGCCATCCTCGGCGGCATGATCGGCTCGGCGCTCGTCGGCACGTTCATGGGCGTGCTCATCGCCTACGGCATCGTCAGCCCGCTCGCGCACCGGCTGAAGCACGTGATCGAGGAGGACGCCGAGCTTTATCGGGCGGTCAAGCAGATCATCCTCGCGAGCCTTGCCAAGCATCCGCAGCCGCTCGTGATCGAGGCTGCGCGCACCGGCATCTCGGCAGCGAACCAGCCGAGCTTCGCCGAGGTGTTCCAGGGGTTGCAGGCGCGATGAGCCCCACTCCTGCGGCCGCCAAGACCACGCCGCCGCGCCCCGCCGAGGCGCCGCCGCCGGAATCCGTCATCGTCGTCCGGCATGCCGAGCATCACGACGAGGGCCATCACGGCGGCGCCTGGAAGGTCGCCTACGCCGACTTTGCAACCGCGATGATGGCGTTCTTCATGCTGCTGTGGATTGTCGGAGCGACGACCGAGAAGCAACGCAAGGGAATCGCTGACTTTTTCGCTCCAACGCTCGTCAAGCTGCAATCGAAATCGAGCGGTTCGAACGGCCTGCTCGCCGGCCGCTCGCTCGCCAGCCGGACCGGCGGGGCGCCGGGTGCAGCGAGTGGGCACCTGAAGGTGCTCGCCTCCCCGTCGCCCGGCGCGCCCGGCCAGCGCGACGCCGCCGCAGCGCCCAACCTGCGCGCAGCCGACCGCGCCGCCTTCGAGGCACTGCGCCGCGCGCTGATGATGCGGCTCGACGCCGACCCCTCGCTCGCTGCGCTGAAGGGCCAGCTGCAGATCGCCGAAACGCGCGAGGGATTGCGGATCGAGATCCTCGATCGCGCGGGCTTCTCGATGTTCGCGCTCGGCACCGACCGGCTGAATCCCGCGGCACGGCGGCTGATCGGCGAGGTCGCGCGCGGCGCGGCCGGGTTGCCCAACCCCGTCGCTGTGCGCGGCCACACCGATGGTCTGCGCTACGGGCCGGGCACGATGAACAACTGGAAGCTCTCGGTCGCCCGCGCCGAGGCGACGCGCGCTGCGCTAGAAGGATCGGGCATCGCGATCACCCGCTTCGCGCGGCTGGAAGGGGTGGCCGACCGCGAGCATGTCGCGTCGCGCGACCCGGCGGACCCCCGCAACCGGCGGATCAGCATCACGCTGCTCTATCTCGATCGCTGACGAGCGCGTTCCAACCGAATTGGCGCGTATTGAGCGGCTTCGCGCCAAAGCGGACGGGTCATCGGTGGCGGCGCGCCGACGCCCGCGCCAAAGAACCGGCACCGACTGCTTGGGGAGACCGCCATATGTCCGTCAGCTGGCCCGCTCCGGCCACCGCAACCGCCCAGGGCCTGCTCGTGGGCGACAGCGTCGCGATGCGCGAGCTGCGCGCGCTGATCGACGAGGTCGCGCCGGTCGAGGCGACCGTGCTGGTCACCGGCCCCTCGGGCTCGGGCAAGGAGCTCGCCGCGCGCGCGATCCACGCCGCCAGCCCGCGCGCACGCGGGCCGTTCGTCGCGGTCAACTGCGGCGCCATCCCGCGCGAGCTTCTGGAAAGCGAGCTGTTCGGCCACGAAAAGGGCGCGTTCACCGGCGCGCAGGCGCAGCGCATCGGCCGCTTCGAGGCCGCGGCGGGCGGCACGCTGTTCCTCGATGAGATCGGCGAGATGCCTCTCGACATGCAGGTCGCGCTGCTCCGCGTGCTGGAGGAGCGCCGGTTCGAACGTGTCGGCTCCACCCGCATGATCGAAGCCGACGTGCGCATCGTCGCCGCGACGCACCGCGACCTTGAAACCGCGATCCTCGCGGGCCGCTTCCGCGAGGATTTGTTCTACCGTCTCTGCGTCTTCCCGATCGCGATGCCGGCGCTCGCCGACCGCCGCGACGACATTCCCGTTCTCGTCCGCCATTTCGCGCGCGCGCTCGGGCCGACACGCGCGCCTCGCTTCACCCCCGAAGCGCTCGCCCGGCTGGCGGCACACGACTGGCCGGGGAACGTCCGCGAACTTCGCAACCTCGTCGAGCGCGCCGCCATCCGCTGGGCAGGCCGCGAAGTCGACGCAGCAGGTGTTGACGCAGCGCTGGGCCTGACGCGGACCGCGCAGGCGGCTTCGCATGACGCGGCCGCCGCTAGGCGCAGGTTCATTCCGGCCCGTCCCGAGCGTCTCCACGACGACCACGATCGCCTTGCCGAGGTCGAGTGCCTTCGCCGCGAGACCTCGTCTTCCGGTCACGTCGCGGTTCCAGACCTCCATCCCCTCGGCCACAGCGCTCGAGTGCACGGCGCTCTGGCCCTGCCGGACGGGGCTAGGCTTCGCAGCGCCGGGCTGTCGGATGGAGCGCCGAGCGCCCCGCCTGGGGCAACGCGTTCCGCTCGCCCGACCTGCCCCGCGGGCGGGCGCGTGCATGACGACTCGAGGCGGGGGCGGCCTGCACCGCCCATGAACCCGCAGCGTGCGACGGCAGCAACCGATCCTCGCCTGCCGGCGTCAGACCCGTTGCACATCGGCGATGCCAGAGATTGGGTGTTCACGGGAAGGGATAGCGCGTTGAAACTGCGCCCGCACGGCGACGAAGCTGCGGCTTGGAGCCCGGGGCTGGCGTCCGGCGCAGGGCGCCTCCTCTACCGGTCCGAACCCACCGCCATCGACACCGCCGGTCGGTCGGCAGCGGCTGACGCGGCGCGGCACCGTTCCTGCGATATCAGCCCGTTCTACTCTGGCGGTGTCGCCGCCGTGTCGCCCGAACTCGCGCTCGCTGGCGGCTCGATCGACCTCCGCGGCCTACTCACCGGCATCGAGCGCGCCTTCATCGCCTGTGCGCTCGATCGAACCGGGCACTGCGTCGCCGACGCCGCGCGCCTCCTTGGTCTCCAGCGGACGACGCTCGTTGAAAAGCTGCGCCGCTTCGGGCTCGGCCGCTCCGGCGTGGAGGGCGCGGCGGCGGCGTAGTGCGGCACCGGCCGTCGCCACGGGGCGGGCGATCGGAGCGGCCGGCGCTGACCCCGTGACGAGCGTTCGAGCTACGATTGGAGCCCGCGCACACCCTCCGCCGAGCTGCGCCTCAGCGCATCAGGTGCTCGGGCGGCTGAAGCCAGCGGATGCTGCCCAGCTCGATCCAGCCGTGCGTGAAGTTCAGATAATACAGCCCGAACAGCACCGAGCTGATCAGCGTTGTCCACTTGAGCTTCCAGCCCAGTCGCGGGTTGTGCGGCGCCGAATCGGCTTCGCCGGGCACGCGGCGCGCGCCCGCCTCGTCGCTGGTCCGCACACGCCAGGGCAGCACCGCGAACAGCGTCAGCGACCAGAACAGCAGATAGATCATCACGGCGGAGGTGATCTTCACTGGCAGACGGCTCCCGACACTCGCACCAGCGCCACGTCGATCAGCGGCTTCTTGCCGGTCCATTCGCGCGCCACGCGCCGGAGCGCCTGGCGCACAGCGTCCTCCAGCTCGCGGTCGGAGCGGCCGCCGCCATTGACCGCCTCGCGCGCCGCCTTGCGGCAATCGGCGATGAATTCGCCGCGATCTTCCTCCACCGGTACGCCCTGCAGGTGGATCACCGGCTCCGCCGCCAGCCGCCCCTTGCCCGACAGCACCAGCGTCACCGCGAGATAGCCCTGCAGGCCAAGCCGCCGCCGGGCGACCATCGTCGAGCCATCGGCTGGCAGGATCACGTCGCCATCGAGCACCAACCGTCCGACCTTCTGATGCGCGACGACCGTCGGCGCACCCGGAGCGAGCCGGATCGCCGCGCCGTTCACCGGCACCACCGCGTGCGGCACGCCGCAGGCGCGCGCGAGGCGGGCGTGCTCCTCCAGATGGCGCCGCTCGCCGTGCACCGGCACTGCGATGCGCGGATGGATCCAGCGGAACATCGCCTCCAGCTCGGGGCGCCCGGGATGACCCGACACGTGGACATGCGCCTGGGCGGCCGTCACGATCTCGACGCCAAGCGCGGCGAGCGCGTTCTGCACGCGGCCGATCGCGCCCTCGTTGCCCGGGATCTGGCTCGTCGAGAAGATGACGCGATCGCCGCGCACCAGCTTCACGGGATGCGTGCCGTCGGCGATCCGCGCCAGCGCAGCGCGGGGCTCGCCCTGGCCGCCGGTCGCGATCACCAGCACGTCGCGCGGCGGCAGCGTCATGGCCTCGTCGAAGCTCACCGCATCGGGAAAGTCGCTCAGATAGCCCGCGCCCTGCGCCACCTTGAGGTTGCGCTCGACACTGCGTCCCGCGAGCACCACGCGCCGCCCCGTCGCGCGCGCGACCTCGCCCAGCGTGTGCAGCCGCGCGGCGTTCGACGCGAATGTCGTCACGAGCACGCGTCCGCGCGCGGCGGCGACCGCCTGCTCCAGCCCAGCGCGCACGCCCGCCTCGCTGCCCGACGCCTCGGGATGGAACACGTTCGTCGAATCGCCCACCAGCGCGAGCACGCCCGCGTCGCCGATCCGCGTCAGCTCGGCCTCGGTCGACGGCGCGCCGATCACCGCCGCATCGTCGAGCTTCCAGTCGCCGGTGTGGAAGACGGTGCCATAGGCCGTCTCGATCAGCACCGCGTTGCCCTCGGGGATCGAATGCGCCAGCGGCACATGGCGGATGCGGAACGGCCCGAGCGTGACCACCTCGCCGCGTTCGACCTCGTGGACCTTCAGCTCGCCGTCCACGCCCTCGTCGGCGAGCTTGTGGCGGATCAGGCCCGCGGTGAAGCGCGTCGCATAGAGCGGCACGCCCAGATCGGCGGCGAGATAGGGGATCGCGCCGATATGATCCTCGTGCCCATGTGTCAGCACGATGCCGACGAGATCCTTCGCACGCTCCTCGATGAAGGCGAGATCGGGAAACACGAGGTCAATGCCGGGCAACTCCGAATCGGCGAAGGTCATGCCGAGGTCGACGAGCAGCCACTTGCCGTCGCAGCCATAGAGGTTCGCGTTCATGCCGATCTCGCCGCTGCCGCCGAGCGGCAGGAAGATCAGCTCATTCTTGGGTGTCATCAGGTGGGTGTGTTTCTTTCGTCAATCAGCATCAGGCCGCGGATCGTGAGATCGGGCTCCACCCGGCCGATCGCCCCGCAATGCTCACGGAACAGCGGTGCCAGGCCCCCGGTTGCGATGACCGCCGCACGGCCCCCGAGTTCGGACGTAATGCGCTCCGCCAGCCCGTCAATGAGGCCGATATACCCATAGAACACCCCAGAGCGCATCGCGTGCACCGTCGTGGTGCCGATGACAGGCGTGCCAAGCGCCGGCGCTTCGACCGCGATCCGCGGTAATTGCGCCGCGGCAGCAAACAGCGCCTCCATGCTGAGGTTGATGCCCGGGCAGATGACGCCGCCAATATAGTCGCCGCCCGCGGACACGCAGTCGAAGGTGGTCGCGGTGCCGAAGTCGATCACAATGATCGGCGGCTCGGCGATGGCAAGCGCGGCGGCCGCGTTCACCAGCCGGTCGGCTCCAACCTGCGCCGGATCGGGCAGCGCGACGCGCAGGCCCGGGTCGGCGCCCGGCTGGCCGATCACGCGCGGCTCCACGCCGAAAAAGCCGCGCACGTGGCGGGTCAGCTCAAACATGGCCTGCGGCACCACCGATGCGATCAGCGCGCGCGTCACTTGGGTGCGCTGCAGCCCGTCGAGCTCGAAGAGCTGCTGCAACTGTACGGTATATTCGTCCGCCGTGCGCCGCGGATTGGTCGCCAGCCGCCACTGGCGGACGATCTCGCCGCCCTCGCACAGCGCGAAGACGATATTCGTGTTTCCGACGTCGATCGCGAGCAGCATAGCCCGCCCGCTTAGCCTTCGATCACGTCGCCCGCATAGATCGTCTCCACACCCTGGGGTGTCTGGAGCAGCATCGCGCCGTCGTCGGCCAGCCCCGCGAACTTGCCCTCGCGCAGAGTGCCGCCGACGGTGACCGAGGTTGACCAGCCAACCGGCGTCGCGTGCGCCAGCCAGTGTGCGCGGACGGGAGCGAAGCCGTCCTGCGCCCAGCGGCGGCGCCAGATTTCAAACTGCTCGATCAGCAGGCGGCAGAACGCATGCGCATCGGGCGGTGGGCTGCGGCCCTGGCCGAGGCACGAGACCTTGCGCCCCAGC
Organism: Sphingomonadaceae bacterium; assembly: GCA_032249695.1. Taxonomy (GTDB): domain Bacteria; phylum Pseudomonadota; class Alphaproteobacteria; order Sphingomonadales; family Sphingomonadaceae; genus JAVVHE01. The sequence goes on from JAVVHE010000007.1 coordinate 93,290, forward strand.
CCCGCAGGCGCGCTCGCGAGGTTCACGCCGAAGCCGATCACCGTTGCCTCGCCCACGCGCTCCAGCAGGATGCCCGCGCATTTGCCGCCCACAAGCATCAGGTCATTGGGCCATTTCAGGCTGAGCCGCGCGCGCCCCGCGAACGGCACCGCGGCGTCATAGAGCGCCACCGCTGCGACCAGGCTCAGCTGCTGCGGCGGCCCCTCGCGCGGGCGCGGCTTCGCCAGCACCGACGCGAACAGATTGCCCGGGCCTGGCGCCCACGGCCGCCCTTGTCGCCCGCGCCCGGCGGTCTGCACGCCCGCGCGCACCCAGGTGCCATCCTCAAGGGCCAAAGCGCTCGCGGCGAGATAGTCGTTTGTCGAGGCGAGGCTATCGAACTCAATTAAGCGCCCTGTCATGGAGCCGGAACGTATAGGGCCCCGTCAAAGCTGCAACGGCGTCTCTCAGCGCGGGAATAGCGTCCCCGCGGCGACCTGCGCGGCTGCGAACAGCGGCGACAGCGCCAGCCAGCCCAGCGGCGACAGCGCCGCCGTAGAGGCGAGCAGCAGCGCGCCGTTCACCGTCGACAGCCGCGGCCCGAACGCGGTGCGCGGCTCGTCGAAATACATCGTCTTGACGATCCGCAGATAATAGTAGGCGCCCACCACGCTCGCCACGACGCCGAGGATCGCGAGCGGGTAGAGCCCCGCGTCCATCGCAGCGCGAAAAACCGCCAGCTTCGGGAAAAAGCCCAGCAACGGCGGGATTCCCGCCAGGCTGAACATGATGAACGCCAGCGCCGCCGCCAGGCCCGGGTGCCGGGCGTTGAGGCCCGCGAGGCTTGCGATGTCCTCGATCTGGCGCCCGTCGGGATCGCGCAGGTCCAGGATCGCGAGGAACGCTCCGATCGTCATCACGACGTAGATCGCCATGTAGAACAGCACCGATGCAGCGCCCGCCGCTCCGCCGACCGCCAAGCCGATCAGCGCGAAGCCGACATTGTTGATCGACGAGTAGGCCATCAGCCGCTTGAAACTGGTCTGCCCGATCGCTCCGACCGCGCCGAGGAACATCGACCCCACGCTCATGAACGCGACGATGGCCTGCCACCTGTCCTGCGCTCCGCCAAACGCCTCCAGCAGCAGCCGCGTGAACAGCCCCATCGCGGCAACCTTGGGTACTGCGGCGAAGAACGCCACAACCGGCGTGGGCGCGCCCTCGTAGACGTCGGGTGTCCACATGTGGAACGGGACTGCGCTCACCTTGAACGCCAGCCCAACCATCGTGAACACCAGGCCCACGAGCGCGCCGAGCGCCAGCGCATGGCCGCCGAGCGCGGTGTGCACCGCGGCGAACTGCGTCGTGCCGGCGAACCCGTAGACCAGGCTGATGCCGAACAGCATGATGCCCGACGACAGCGCGCCGAGCAGGAAGTATTTCAGGCCCGCCTCGGACGAACGCGTGTCGCTCCGCTGGAACGCGGCGAGAACGTAGAGCGCCAGGCTCTGCAGCTCGAGCCCGATATAGAGCGTCAAGAGGTCGGCGGCCGACGCCATCAGGCTCATGCCCAGCACCGACAGCAGGATCAGGATCGGATATTCGAAGCGCCCCTGCGCGGTGCGGCGCAGCGCTGGCACCGCGAGGATGATCGACACCGCCGCGGAGGCGTAGATCGTCACCTTCAGAAACTGCGCGAAGCGGTCGGCCGCGAACAGCCCGCCATAGGCGAACGCGCGCTCGGGCTGGCCCAGCATCGCCGGGCCGGCGCCGAGCAGCACGACAACCGACGACCAGCTGACCGCAGCGAGCGAGCGGTCGCCCCGGAAGACCGCGGTCACCAGCAGCAGCAATGCCGAGAGGCCGATGATCAGTTCGGGCGCGGTCAGCGCGATGTTGGGTGGCAGGCTCATCGGTTCGTCTCCGCGCGGGCTTCCGCAACCGGCGTCAGTGCCGCCTCGGCCTGCCGGACCGCGGCGGCGCGAGCGCGCTCGATGCGCTCCCTCGGCGGGCCGGCCGCTTCCAGCCGCGCGAGCACGCGGCCGACCGGAGCGCGGATGGGATCGATGATCGGATTGGGGTGGATGCCCATATATAGCACTGCGAGGCCAAGCGGCGCGAGGACCGCGTATTCGCGTGCGCTAAGATCGGGCATTGTCGCGGCGTCCGGGTTGGTCACCGCGCCGAAGATCACGCGGCGGTAGAGATAGAGCATATAGGCCGCGCCGGTGATGAGGCCGGTGGTCATCAGCAGCACCAGCCACGACGACGCCTGGAACGCACCCGACAGCGACAGGAATTCGCCGACGAAGCCGCTGGTGCCGGGCAGGCCGACCGATCCCAGCGTGAACAGGAAGAAGAACAGCGCATAGCGCGGCATCGTCTCGGCCAGGCCACCGTATCTGGCGATCTCGCGCGTGTGCATCCGGTCGTAGACCACGCCCACGCACAGGAACAAGGCGCCGCTCACAAGACCGTGCGACAGCATCTGGATCATCGCGCCTTCCAGCCCCTGCCGGTTGAACGCGAACAGCCCGGCGGTCACGAACGCCATGTGCGCCACCGACGAGTAGGCGATCAGCTTCTTCATGTCGGCCTGCACCAGCGCCACCAGCGAGGTGTAGACGACCGCCACCATCGACAGCGCCCAGACGATCCAGACGAGGTCGACGCTCGCTTCAGGGAACATCGGCAGCGAGAAGCGGATGAAGCCGTAGCCGCCCATCTTCAGCAGCACGCCGGCGAGGATCACCGATCCCGCGGTCGGCGCCTCGACATGCGCGTCGGGGAGCCAGGTGTGGACGGGCCACATCGGCATCTTGACCGCGAAGCTCGCGAAGAAGGCCAGCCACAGCCAGGTCTGCACGCCACTTGGGAAGTCGTGCGTCAAAAGCGTCGGGATGTCGGTGGTGCCCGCAGCCCTCGCCATCCACAGCATCGCCAGCAGCATCAGCACCGAGCCGAGCAGCGTGAACAGGAAGAACTTGTAGCTCGCATAGATACGCCGTGCGCCACCCCAGATGCCGATGATCAGATACATCGGGATCAGGCCGCCTTCGAAAAAGATATAGAACAGGAACAGATCGGTCGCGGCGAATACGCCGATCATCAGCGATTCCATCAACAGGAACGCTGCCATATATTCGGGGACGCGCTTGTGGATGCTCTCCCAGCTCGCCAGGATGCAGAGCGGCATCAGGAACACGGTCAGCGCGATCAGCACCAGCGCGATGCCGTCGATCCCCAGGCTCCACGCGAACCACGGATCGAACAGTGGCAGCCGCTCGCGATATTGGAAGCCGGGGTTGGCGCTATCGAAACCGACCCACAGCGCAACGCCCAGCGCCAGCTCCACCAGCGTGACGCCCAGCGCCACATAGCGCGCCAGCTTGGCGCCCGCCCCGCCCGCGCGGCCACCCGCCAGCAGCACGCCGAATGCGGCTGCGATCGGCAGCAGGATCATGATGGTGAGCATCGCCTACCCCCGCGCGATCATCCAGGCTGCGAAGCCCGCCACGCCGAACAGCATCACGAAGGCGTATGTGTAGACATATCCCGTCTGCAGCCGGTGCGCGGCGAGCGAGCCTTCGCCGACCACGCTCGCCAGCCCGTCGGCTCCGACCGCGTCGATCACCCTGCCGTCCCCGCGCCAGAACAGCCGCCCGATCGCAAAGGCAGGCTTCACGAACAGCGTGTCATAGAGCTCGTCAAAATACCATTTGTGCATCAGGAAATCGTGCAGCGGCGCCCAGGTCGCCTTGAAGCCGGCTGGAATCTGCGGATTCCACACATAGCTGTTGATCGCGATCAGCAGCCCCGCCACCCACGCCGCGAAGGGCGACCACGTCACCCATGCAGGCACGTGGTGTGCCGATTCCTGGAAGGCGGCGCGATAGACCAGGCTGCCATGCCAGAAGGCTTCGCCGCGCTCGGGCCCGACGAACAGCTCGTGGAAGGCGAAACCCGCGCCGATCGCGCCGACCGCCAGCGCGAGCAGCGGCACGAGCATGACGAGCGGCGACTCGTGCGGATGATAGCCGCCGGTGCCGTGCGCAGCGGCGACGGGGTGGTGAGGGCTGTCGCCGTGCTCGTCCGCCGGGTCGGCGTGGTGGGCCGCGTGCTTAATATGCTCGCTGCCCGCCCAGCGCGGCGTGCCAGCGAAGGTCTTGAAGAGCAGCCGCCAGCTGTAGAAGCTGGTCAGCAGGGCGACGACCACGCCCACGACAAACGCGATCTGGCCAGCGTGGGTGCCGCGCGCGAACGCGCTCTCGATGATCGAGTCCTTCGAGTAGTAGCCCGCGAAGCCGAAGTCCGAACCCAGTCCAAGCACGTCGGGAATGCCGACACCGGTGATCGCCAGCGTGCCGATCATCATGATCCAGAACGTGACCGGGATCGCACGCCGCAGGCCGCCATAGAAGCGCATGTCCTGCTCGTGGTGCATCGCGTGGATGACGCTGCCCGCCCCCAGGAACAGCAGCGCCTTGAAGAAGGCGTGCGTGAACAAATGGAACATCGCAGCGCCATAAGCTCCGACGCCGGCCGCGAAGAACATGTAGCCCAGCTGGCTCATCGTCGAATAGGCGATGACTCGCTTGATGTCGTTCTGGACGGTGCCGATCGTCGCCGCGACAAAGCAGGTGGCGGCCCCGACATAGGTGACGACGGTCAATGCCTGGCTCGACTGTTCGAACAGGGGCGACAGGCGGCACAGCATGAACACGCCCGCCGTCACCATCGTCGCCGCGTGGATCAGCGCCGAGACGGGAGTCGGTCCCTCCATCGCATCGGGCAGCCAGGTATGCAGCCCAAGCTGCGCCGACTTGCCCATCGCCCCCAGAAACAGCAGGAGGCACACGCAGGTCAGCGCATCAACGCGATGCCCCAGGAAGCCCAGCGTCGCCCCCTTCATGGCCGGCGCCGCCGCGAGGATCGGATCGATTTCGATCGTGCCGAACAGATAATAGGCACCGAAAATGCCGAGCGCGAAACCGAAGTCGCCGACACGGTTGACGACGAACGCCTTGATCGCCGCAGCGTTTGCAGACGGCTTGTAATACCAGAAGCCGATCAGCAGGTAGCTGGCAAGGCCAACCGCCTCCCACCCGAAGAACAGCTGCACAAGGTTATTGGCCGTCACCAGCGCCAGCATCGCGAAGGTGAACAGCGAGAGATAGGCGAAGAACTTTGGCTGCTGCGGATCCTCGTCCATATAGCCCCAGCTATAAAGATGGACGAGCGCCGACACAGTGGTGACGACCACCAGCATCACGCCAGTCAGCGTATCGAAGCGGATCTGCCAGTTGACGTGCATCGTGCCGCTGCTGAACCAGTCGAGCAGCGTCACTGCTCCCGCCGACGGCGCCGCGATCTGCTGGACGAACAGGTACCAGCTGAGCGCCGCAGCTACGAACACGGTCGCGGTGGTGACGGTGCGCGCGCCCGCGCGGCCCAGCAGGTCGCGGCCGAAGCCGGCGATTGCCGCGGCGACCAGCGGGCCGATGAGGATGAACTGCAGCGTCACCGCGCCTCAGCCCTTCATCTGGTTGATGTCATCGACCGCGATGGTGCCGCGGTTGCGGAAATAGATGACCAGGATCGCCAGCCCGATCGCCGCCTCAGCCGCAGCGACCGTCAGCACGAACATCGCGAAAATCTGGCCGGTGAAGTCCTGCAGGAAGCTGGAGAACGCGACGAAGTTGATGTTGACCGACAGCAGGATCAGCTCAACCGACATCAGGATGATGATCACGTTCTTTCGGTTGAGCACGATGCCCAGCACCCCCAGCGTAAATAGGATCGCGGCGAGGGTGAGGTAATGGGTGAGGCCGATCACAGCTTCACGCCCTCGCCCACCGGGACCTTCACCACATCGATCGCGGAGCGCGTGCTGACTGCATTCTGTTGCCACACTTTCTGCCGGCGCACGTCGCCGCGGCTGCGATGCGTCAAGACGATTGCGCCGATCATGGCGACCAGCAGCACCATGCCGGAGCTTAGGAATACGAAGACATAGCGCGTGTAGAGCAGCGTCCCGATCGCCTGCGTGTTGGTAAGGCCGGGCATCGCCGCGGCTGGCGTCGCGCGGGCGGCAACCCCGGCGGGCACGATCTGCCACGCCGCGACCGCGATCGCCAGCTCGCTTGCCAGTACGATCCCCATCAGCACGCCAAAGGGCAGGTATTTGGTAAATCCTGCCCGCAGCTCGGCAAAGTCAATATCCAGCATCATTACGACGAACAGGAACAACACCGCGACCGCGCCGACATAGACGATGAGCATGATCATCGCCAGAAACTCGGCGCCCAGCATCAGGAACAGGCCCGATGCGTTCACGAAGGCGAGGATCAGCCACAATACGCTGTGGACCGGGTTGCGCGACAGGATCACGCCCAACGCGGACGCAATGATGAAGCCTGACAGCAGATAGAAGATGAATGGTTGGACGGCCAAGGCCGGTTTCCCCCCGGGGCGATGGACCGCGTGGGCTTAGCCGCGCCGCAGCACAGCCGCAACCCGTGGTGCCGGACTGTTGCGCCGCAAGGCACACGGCTAAGGCTGGTGGCGATGTTCCAGAAAATCCTCATCGCCAATCGCGGCGAGATCGCGCGGCGGGTGATCCGGACGGCCCGCCGCATGGGGCTGAAGACGGTTGCGGTCTATTCGGACGCCGACGCGGGTGCGCCGCATGTGCGCGAGGCTGACGAGGCCGTCCGCCTCGGCCCGCCGCCCGCCGCCGAGAGCTACCTGCGCGCCGACCTGATCCTCGAAGCGGCGCAGGCGCTGGGCGCGGACTGCATCCACCCGGGCTACGGCTTCCTGTCCGAGCGCGAGGCGTTCGCGCGCGCCTGTGCCGACGCCGGCATCGCCTTCGTCGGCCCGCCGCCGGGCGCGATCGCCGCGATGGGCGACAAGATCGAATCGAAGAAGCTCGCCAAGGCGGCCGGCGTCAATGTCGTTCCCGGTTTCCTCGGCGAGATCGACGATACCGAACACGCCGTCCGCATCGCCGCCGAGATCGGCTTCCCCGTGATGATGAAGGCGAGCGCGGGCGGCGGCGGCAAGGGCATGCGCCTGGCGTGGAGCGAGGCCGACGTCCGCGAGGGCTTCCCCGCAGTCAAGCGCGAGGGGCTGGCGAGCTTCGGCGACGACCGCGTGTTCATCGAGAAGTTCATCACCAGCCCGAGGCACATCGAAATCCAGGTGCTCGGCGACCAGCACGGCAACCTCCTCTACCTCGGCGAACGCGAATGCTCGATCCAGCGCCGCCACCAGAAGGTCGTCGAGGAAGCGCCGTCGCCGTTCGTCACGCCCGCGATGCGCAAGGCCATGGGCGAGCAGGCCGTCGCGCTGGCGCGGGCGGTCGGCTATTTCAGCGCCGGAACGGTGGAGCTGATCGTCAGCGGCGACGATCCGACGGGTGCAAGCTTCTACTTTCTCGAGATGAACACCCGCCTGCAGGTGGAGCATCCCGTCACCGAGGAGGTGACCGGTATCGACCTCGTCGAGTGCATGATCCGTGTCGCCGCGGGCGAGAAGCTGCCGTTCGGTCAAGACGACATACGGCTGAATGGACATGCGATCGAAACGCGAGTCTATGCGGAAGACCCCTATCGCGAGTTTCTGCCATCGACAGGGCGGCTGATCCGCTATCGCGCTCCGGCCCCGGCGCGGGGAGCCTCGGCAGTCACGCGGATCGACGACGGGGTGGCGGAGGGGGGCGAAGTCAGCCGCTTCTACGATCCGATGATTGCCAAGCTGATCAGCTGGGCACCAACGCGCGAGGCCGCTGCGGACCTTCAGCTGGCTGCGCTCGACCGCTTCGAGATCAGCGGACCGGGGCACAATGTCGATTTCCTTTCGGCGCTGATGCAGCATCCCCGCTTCCGCGCCGGCGCGTTGACGACGGGCTTCATTGCCGAGGAATATCCCGAAGGATTTCCCGGCGCCGCCGCCAGCCCCGAGCTGATGGCGCGCATCGTCGCGGTCGCAGCGATGCTGGAATGCGCCGAGGCCGAGCGCGCGGGCCGCATCTCGGGCCAGCTGAACGGCGCGCAGACGGTGCCGCACGCATGGATGGCGGTGGTCGGCAACGATCACCTGCCTGTGCGCATCGAGGGCGAGAGCATCACGGTAGGCGACCGCGCGATGGTGGTCGAAGTCGGCTACACGCCCGGCCACCGGCTGGTGGAAGCCGACATCGACGGCGAGGAACTGGTGCTCCGCGTCGAGCGGCTGCGCGGCGGCGGCTGGCGGCTTGCCACCCGCGGCGCGTCACACCGGGTGCGCCTCTATCGCCCGCGCGTCGCCGAGCTGACGCGGCACATGCTGGAGAAAGCGCCGCCCGACCTGTCGCGCTTCCTGCTGTGCCCGATGCCCGGCCTGCTGACCCAGCTGAATGTCGCACCCGGCGATCGCGTCGAGGCGGGCCAGCCGCTCGCGGTGATCGAAGCCATGAAAATGGAAAACATCCTGCGCGCCGAACGCCCCTCGACCGTCAAGGCCGCGCTGGCAAAGCCGGGCGACAGCCTTGCAGTGGATGCGGCGATCCTAGAGTTTGAGTAGAGCGCCCGTTGCGGACCTGCGTAGCTCGCGCAGGGCTCGATCGCGCCGCCGGCGTCCGCGCAGCGGCGCCGCTACGCGGACGGGTTGAACGGGCGGCGATGGGCGAGCGCGGGGAGTTTTGCCCGCGTTTCGGCCACCGCGCCGAGCGGCAGCTCGACGATCGCGGTTCCGGGGCCGCTATCGCCCATGTCCAGCAGCACCTCGCCCCACGGCCCGATCGCGAGGCCGTGGCCGTAGGTCTCGCGGCCGTCCTCGTGGCGGCCGCACTGCGCGGCTGCCAGCACAAAGCACTGACCCAAGATCGCGCGGGCGCGTTGCAGCGTGTGCCAGTGCGCTTCGCCGGTGGGGCGCGTGAACGCGGCGGGGATCGCGATCAGCGTCGCGCCCGCCTCGGCATAGGCGTCGTACAGCGCGTTGAAGCGCAGATCGTAGCAAACCGACAGGCCGAGCCTGCCCCACGGCGTGTCGGCGACCACGGCTTGGCTGCCAGCGGCGAAGGTTGCCGATTCGCGGTAGCGCTGGCCGGGGCCGAGATCGACATCGAAGCGGTGGATCTTGTCATAGCGCGCGGCGATGGCGCCGGTGCCGTCGATCAGGAACGAGCGGTTGGCGAGAAGCGGGGCGCCCACACCCGCTGCTTCCTCGTCGCCCCCGCCGGCCGCTGGCGCGGCCACCTCTCCCGCGGGTGCGGGAGCACTGGTGCGCACTGCGAGCGAGCCGATCGCGATCCACATGCCTGTTTGAGCGGAGACCTCGCGCGCGGCGGCGAGCGTCGGCTCATCCGCCTCGGCTGGAGCGTTCGCGAGCAGCCGCTGGCGGTCACGATCGAGCAGACCGCTCATCTCGGGCGTGAAGGTGATCTCCGCGCCGTCGGCAGCCAGCCGCTCCAGCGCGCGGTGCATCCAGGCGGCGTTGGCGGCCGGAGCGATCCCCGTACGCGCCTGTACCAGTCCGGCGCGCAGCGTGGCGCCCATCAGGCGGCGGCGAGCAGCGGATCGAGCCCGCCCGCGGCTTCCAGCGCAGCGAGATCGTCGGAGCCGCCGACGTGCCGCCCGCCAATGAACACCTGCGGCACCGTGTGCCGCCCGCCCGAACGCTCGCGCATCTCGTGGCGCTTCGCGCCGTCGGTCGTGACGTCATACTCGGTGAACGCCGCGCTTTTTTTCTTGAGCAGCGCCTTCGCGCGCGAGCAGTAGGGGCAGCCGAACTGCGTATAGATTTCGACCTTTGCCATTGGGAGCGGTCTCCTTTTGCCCTTCAATGGGCAGGACTGGCGCCTCGCACAACCCGCGCGAAGGCGAGCGCATTTACCGGTCCGGCTCCGGCCGCGGTCAGCGCGAGCGCGCAGGCGTGCGCCGTTGCGCCCGCGGTGATCACGTCGTCAATCAGCACGACCGGGCGGCCCGCGAGCTGATCGGGCCGGTTGACGGCGAAAGCGCCAGCCACATTCGCATAGCGCTCGGCGCGCGTCAGGCCGCCACTTGCGGGGGTCGAGCGGACGCGCACCAGCCCATCAAGCAACACCGGCAGCCCCCTCCGACGCGCGAGCGAGCGGGCGATCAGCGCCGACTGATTGTAGCCGCGACGCCAGAGCCGCCAGCGCCACAGCGGTACCGGCACGATCACCGCGGGGGGCCGCAGCCAGTCGACGCCCGCGCGCAGCATCTGCGCGGCGCACGCCTCGGCAAGGTGCGTCGCGTCGCCATGTTTCAGCTTCAACACCATGCGTCGCGCCCGATCCTCATAGGCGACCGCTCCGCGCGCGGCGGCGAAGGCGGGCGGCTCGGCGGCGCAGCGCTCGCAGACGGTGCCGGGCTCCACCGCCTCGGCAAATGGCTCGCCGCAGCGCGTGCACCAAGGCGGCCCCAGCTGCACCAGTCCCGCGAAGCACGCGACGCAGAAGCGCCCGTCGGCATCGACCACCACGCCGCAACCGGGGCAGCGCGGCGGCAACACCAGCGCGAAAGCGGCCTCTGCTGCGCGGGTGAGCGGGTGAGCCATGTGTGATGATGCTAGGCGCGCCCGCGCCCGGCGGCTACCGCTCTAGCCCGGGCCCATGATCGAAATTTTCAGCCGCTCCTGCCGCAGGCTGCGGCGCGACCGATCGGCGACCCGCTTCGCGCGAGTGGCGGATCTGTTCGTTCACGCCGCCGACGAGCTCGCGGGGCGGCTGGCCGAAAGCGGGCGCGCCTTCGACCGCGCGCTCGATCTCGGCTGCCGCGACGGGCGGCTAGGGCGGCGGCTGCCCGCTGAGACGGTTATCGCACTCGATTGCGGATACCGGTTCGCGCTGATCGCCCGCGGCGCGCAGGCCGACGAGGACCGGCTGCCGTTTGGCGATGCCGTGTTCGACCTGATCGCGAGCGTCGGCGCGCTGCATACAGTCAACGATCTGCCCGGTGCGCTGATACAGCTGCGCCGCGCGCTGCGCCCCGGCGGCCGGTTCGTCGCGGTGCTGCCCGGCGGCGAGGAGCTGACGCCGCTTCGCCGCGCATTGTTCGAGGCAGAGGAACTGCTGTTTGGCGGCGTCCATGCCCGAACCCACCCGATGCTCGATCCGCGCGAGGCGCCGAGCCTGCTGCAACGCGCCGGGTTTGCCAACCCTGTGGTCGACGTGGAGCCGCTGCGGCTGCGCTACCGCGACCTGTTCGCATTGATCGCAGATCTCCGCGCGGGCGGCGAGACCAACGTGCTCACCGATCGCGCCCCGCGCTTCACCCGCGCGCTGGCCGCGGCCTCAGCGGCACGTTTCGCCGATCTGGGTGACGAGGACGGCCGCGTGACGGTGGAGGCGAGCCTCATCTACCTGACCGCGGACGCCCCCGCAGGGTGATCCGCGCTGGATGCAGCGAAACGGCTTGCCAGCCGTCAGCACGTTGACGATCTCGGGACCGATCAGCCCGGCGGCCTGCCCGCTTCGCAGACCCTTCTAATCGCGGAGCTTTGCGCGCCGATCCTCGTCGGCACTGGATGGCGACAGCCCTTCAAACAGCCCGCGCGGATGCCGCACCTCCATCTAGGCTGCCCGCAGCGAGGTCGCGCGGAACCGTTCGGCGGTCATCAGCGTGCGAGCGAATCGGGCGGGGCGGTCGCGCACTCTGACGGGCACGCCGTTGCCCATGACGAGCTTTCGCGACAGCGCGCGACGCCCCCTTATGCCGCGCCGCAGCATAGCGGTTGACGCAACCGTCAACGCACGGCTAGACGCGCCGCCAACGGCCGCGGTGGCTTGCCACCCGTGGCCCGGCGGCTGTGGCGTTGACCCGCGGCCTCTGCGGAGTTCCCGATGCCACCCGAGCACGACCGCCTTCAGGACCTTGGGGCGCGGCTGAGCAAAGCCAAGGCGCGCATCGCCCCGGAACCCCGCGAGGTCGCGGCACGCGCGATGGGCGGCGGGTTCCGGCTGGCGCTCGAGCTCGTGACGGGCTCGCTCGTCGGCGGCTTCATCGGCTGGTTGCTGGACCGCGCGGTCCACACAAAGCCGGTGTTCCTGATCGCTTTCTTCCTTCTCGGGCTGGCGGCGGGCTTCCGGAACCTGATGCGCGCGGTCAACCGCGAGCAGGCTGCGGTAGACGCCGAGGCGCGGGACGCAAACCAGGACTGAGTGCGTGGCCAATCCGCTGGAGCAGTTCGAAATCACGCCGCTCGTGCCGTTGCGGCTCGCGGGCTATGACGTAAGCTTCACGAACAGCGCCGGGTTCATGACGCTGATCCTGCTGCTGGTTGTCGGCTTCCTGTTCATGGGTACCCGGCGGCTGGCGCTGGTGCCGGGCCGCTGGCAGGCCGCGGTCGAGGAACTGCACGATTTCGTCGGCGGCATGATCGACGAGAATATCGGCCCCAAGGGCCGTCCGTTCCTGCCGTTCATCTTCGCGCTGTTTCTGTTCATCCTGGTGTCGAACCTCGTCGGGCTGTTTCCGTACAGCTTCACGGTTACCAGCCACATCGCGGTGACCTTCGCCTTCGCGGCGTTCATCTTCGTGCTGTGCATCGGCATTGGCTTTGCCAAGCACGGGCTGCACTTCTTCGAACTGTTCGTGCCGCCGCAGACGCCCATCGTGCTGCTGCCGCTGATCGTGCTCATCGAGATCATCAGCTATCTGTCGCGGCCGCTGACCCTTTCGGTGCGTCTGTTTGCGAACATGACGGCTGGACACATCTTGCTGGAGGTGTTTGCCGGCTTCATCATCAGCCTTGGGCTGGCGGGCGGGGCGGCGATGCTGCTGGCGCCGCTGCCGTTCCTGATGAACGTGATGCTCTACGCGCTCGAGCTGCTGGTCGCAGTGGTGCAGGCTTATGTGTTCGCGCTGCTGACCTGCGTGTACCTGAACGACTCGATCAACCTCGCTCACTAATACGATCCAAGAAGGGAACTTAGAACCAATGGACGCAGCTGCAGCCAAGCTCCTCGGAGCGGGCATCGCCACTTTCGGCATGGGTCTTGCCGCGCTGGGCGTGGGCGTGATCTTCGGCCTGTTCCTGCAGGGTGCGCTCCGCAACCCTGCCGCTGCCAACTCACAGCGCCCCAACCTGCTGTTCGGCTTTGCGGTGACCGAAGCGCTCGGCATCTTCTCGTTCCTCGTCGCGCTCATCCTGCTGTTCGTCGTCTGATGACGGCCGAGCTGACGGACCGGGCGGAGTAGCCGATGCCTCAATTCCAGCTGGCCAACGCACTCCCGCAGGTGGCGTGGCTGCTCCTGATCTTTCTTGTGCTGTACTTGGCGGTCTCGGCGCTGCTTCCCGGCGTATCGCGCGTGGTGGAGAACCGGAAGGCCGCGATCGCAGCCGACCTCGCGGCGGCCGAGCAGGCGCGGCTCGACGCGCGCGCTGCGGCTGAGCGGATGGAGGCGGAGCTGAAAGAGGCACGCGCGGCTGCGATGAGCGAGGCGGCCGCTGCCAAGCTTGCCGCCGAGCGGGCCGCCGCCGAGCGGATGCGCGGGCTGGATGACGAGCTCGCGGCGAAGATTGCCGCGGCGGAGCGCGAGCTTGCCGACCAGCGATCCGCCGCGATCGCGAGCCTTGACGGCCTGGCGATCGACGCCGCGCAGCGGATCGTGGAGCGGCTCACCGGCGTCGCGCCGGGCGCTGAGCTGGTCCGCGGCGCCGTCGCGCAGATAGGAGCCCGCTGATGCAAGCCGCCGAACGGATCGAGCCGCCCGTCGTCACCAAGGATCCCGTCGCTCCAAGTGGCAACGGCGTTTCCAACGGCACGCACAGCGATGCGACGCTGGCCGCAGTCGGCCAGGGCACGCCCGAGGCGACGGCGATCACGCAGGCCGAAGCCAAGACCGCGCATCACGAGACGCTGCTGGGCCTCGACGGCTTCGGCTGGGTCGGCCTCGCCTTCCTGGTGTTCGCGCTGATCCTGCTGCGCCTGCGCGTGCCGTCCGCCATCGGCGGCGCGCTTGATGCACGTGCAGCGCGCGTCCGCTCCGAGCTCGACGAAGCCAAGCGGCTGCGGACCGAGGCCGAGGCGCTGCACGCCGAGTATGCCGCAAAGCTCAAGCAGGCGGAAGCCGACGCGCAGCGCATCCGCGAGGCGGCGCACGCCGAGGCCGCGCGCATCGCCGAGAAGGCGCATGCCGACGCCGAGGCTCGCATCCTCCGCCGCTCGGCGCAGGCCGAGGACCGCATCGCCGCCGCCGCGCGCTCGGCGGAGGCGGAACTGCGCGCGCGTGCAGCAAATCTCGCCACGCAGGCCGCTGCGCGCGTGATCGGCGAACATGGCGACGCTGCGATGAAGACCAGCCTTGCCGCGCGAGCGATCGAAGAGGTCGGGGGACGCCTCTAGGCCCTGCCGAAGCCGCCGCGTCACGAAGCGCCTCATTGCCTTCCGGCCCGGCGCGACTAAGGGTCGCCGCTTCACGATCGGGAGGGATGATTTGCGCCACACGTTCACCGCGCTTGCGCTGCTCGCTGCCACCACGCCCGCGTTTGCGGCGCCCAAGACGGCTGCGCCCCGCTTTAGCGACATGCCGGACAAGTTCACGCCGCCCGATCGGCGCGACTACACGCAGACGGTCGTCGATATTCCCATGCGCAACGGTGTCAAGCTGCACACCGTCATCCTGCGGCTGAAGTCAACGCAGGGCAAAGCGCCGATCATCCTCACCCGCACGCCGTACAACGCCGAAGGCCGCGCCGCACGCGAGGAGTCGACGAGCCTCCGCGTCGCGCTCGGCGGGCGCTATGACACGATACTCGACGGCGGTTACATCCTGGTGTTTCAGGACATCCGCGGCAAATACGGCAGCGAAGGCGATTACGTGATGACGCGGCCCCTGGTGGGACCGTTCAACCCCACCAGGGTCGATCACAGTACCGATACCTACGACACCATCGATTGGCTGGTGAAGAACGTCGCCGACAACAACGGCCGAGTCGGCATCACCGGCGTCAGCTATGACGGGTTCCTGACGCTGATGGGCTTGGTCGATCCGCACCCGGCCCTGAAGGCGGCGGTGCCGTTCAACCCGATGGTCGACGGCTGGGTGGGCGACGACTGGTTCCACCACGGCGCCTTCCGCGCGTGGGGATTCGATTATATCTTCAACCAGGCCGGCAGCCGCAAGAACGCCATCAAATTCAAGTCGACCGGTCGCGACGAGTATGACTATTTTCTGCAATGGCCGAACAGCGGCGCGCTAGGCACGGCTGTCGGGCTGGATCAGATAAAGTTCTGGCGCTCGCTGAAGGAACACCCGGCCTATGACGGCTTCTGGCAGGGCCAGGCCGTCGATCGCATCCTCGCCGACCGGCCGCTGAAGGTGCCGACGCTGTTGGTCCACTCGCTGTTCGATCAGGAGGACATCTACGGCGCGCCGGCTGTCTGGAAGGCGATCGAGCCCAAGGACGCCGATCAATCGAAGGTGTTCATGGTGATGGGCCCGTGGTTCCACGGACAGGGCATGGGCGATGGCACCAGCATCGGCGCGGTCAACTGGGGTCAGGACACTGGCCTGTGGTTCCGCCGCAACGTCTTGCAGCCGTTCCTCGACGCGCATCTGAAGGACGGCGCCGCCGACGCGAAGACGGCCAATGTGACCGCGTTTGAGACGGGCACGAATATCTGGCGCACCTATGCGCATTGGCCGCTCAGCTGCGCGCAGGGCTGCCCCAACACCAGCCGCGCGCTGTATCTGAAGCCGCAGGGCAAGCTGGGCTTCGTCGCTGCGCCGGCGGGCGAGGCGGCGAGCTATGTTTCCGATCCGGCTAAGCCGGTGCCGTATATCCCGCGCCCGGTGCAGGCGGGCATCGTCCGGACCAGCTGGCAGAACTGGCTGCTGACCGATCAGCGCAACGTCGCGACGCGGCCCGACGTGCTGGTGTTCCAGACTGATCCGCTGACTTCGCCCATGAAGATCGGCGGCCAACCGGTCGCACATCTGAACCTCACTACGACCGGCGAGGACGGCGACTTCGTCGTGAAGCTGATCGATGTCGGGCCGGAGGACGAGCCATATTCGCCGGGCATGGCGGGCTATCAGATGATGGTGTCCGCCGACATCATCCGTGCACGCTATCGCAACGATCCAGCCAAGCCCGAGCGCATTGTCCCGGGGGAGCCGGTCAGGATCACGCTGCCGCTGCCGCACGCCAACCACGTGTTCAAGCCGGGCCACCGGATCATGGTGCAGGTGCAATCGAGCTGGTTTCCGCTTTACGACCGGAACCCGCAGACGTGGGTGCCGAACATCTTCGATGCTCCGGCGAGCGCATATCAGCCGGCGACCGTGAAGGTGAGCGTGAGCGGGCCGGACGCGAGCTACATCGACCTCCCCGTGGCGCCCGTTGAGTAGCGCCATGCACGGTCATGCCAGCGCAAGCTGGGGCGACCGCGTGCGTTGGGACCGGTCTGGCCGCTAACCCGCCGCCATGTGGGTCAATAGTTCGAACATCACGTCCACGGCCGCCAGCGCGGTGATGCCCGATTGATCGAAGGGCGGCGACAGCTCGACCACGTCGCCGCCAATCAGATTGCCGATCGCCAACCCGCGCAACAGCCGCTGGGCTTCCCACGTCGTCAGCCCGCCCGGAACGGGGGTGCCGGTTCCCGGCGCATAGGCCGGATCGAGGCAATCGATGTCGAAGCTGAGGTATGTCGGCCCGTCCTCGAAGCGCGGCAGCGCGGCGACGACCTCGCGCATCGGCGCCTCGCGCACATCGTCGACGCTCAGCACGCGGATGCCGTGTTCGCGAGCGAACGCCATGTCCTCCGCCGCGGCGAGCGGACCGCGAATGCCGATCATTGCATAGCCGCCGGGCCGGATCAGCCCTTCGGTGATGGCATGGCGGGCAAAGGCGCCGTGATGATACTCCTCCCCCCACGCGGCCGGGTAGGTATCTAGATGCGCATCGAAGTGAATGAAGTTGAGCGGGCCGTGCATCGCCGCCGCCGCGCGCAGGATCGGCAAAGTGCACGAATGGTCGCCGCCTACTGCGATCACGCGCTTGCCCGCGCCGAAGAGCTGCCCGAACGTCTCCTCGATCAGCGCATAGCTACGCTCGCGGCTGACGGGCACGGTCGGGCAATCGCCGACGTCCGCCACGTCCAGCCGCTGAACCCAGTCAACCTCGCGGCTCATGTGGAAATTGCGGCCAAGCGCCGAAAGCTCGCGGACCGCCGTGGGGCCGAAGCGCGCACCCGGCCGGTAGCTGACGCCGCCGTCGAACGGCACGCCGATCAGCGCCACGTCGAACGCATCGGCCGGGTCGGCCTCGGGCAGACGGAAAAACGTCTTCACTCCGGCGAACCGCGGCTGGGCGCGGCCGGCGAGCGGCACGAAGCGACCGGCCATCACTGCACCCCGTCGGATGACTGGGCGGTTGCGGACGAGCGATCCGAAATGGCAAAACGCGAAGCCGCAGCGGTGCGACCATATCCGCCCGGCGCAGTCCGGCGAACGTCGTCCACGATCCGGCGGCACGCGCCGGCGCCACGGTTCAAGCCAGGCGCCAGAGCCGGGATTGCGACGCTTGAAGACCTCACGAAGACCCGCTTACCCCATTTGCTGCACGCCGAACCAGCAGTCGCGCTTGCGAACCCTACGAGTCCACCGCAGTCTGCAGCGCTTACCGGGCCTCGGCCCGCGTCCTTCAGGAGGTACCGCCACCCGTGATCCTGTTCCGGGCCAAAGAGCGGGCTTCGCGCAGCTTCGTCAAGGCACTCAGCTGGCGCGCGGTCGGATCGATCGACACGTTCCTGCTGGGCTGGCTGTGGTCGGGCAACGCGCAGGTCGCGGGCGCGATCGCAGGAACCGAGGTGTTCACCAAAATCGCGCTGTATTTCGTGCACGAGCGGCTGTGGGCGCTGGTTCCGTTCGGCCAGAAGCCAGCCGCAAGTGGGGGCGCAGCTGACGAGTCCGCAACTAGCGCAGACGGTCGGCATGCCAGCGCAGATGATCCGCGATGAAGCTCGCAATGAAGAAATAGCCGTGATCATAGGCCTCATGACGGCGCAGAGTGAGCGCAATGCCCGCTCGAGCGCAGGCGGCCTCTAGGAGATCGGGGCGCAGCTGATCGAGAAACGGATCAGCCTCGCCCTGATCGACGAGCATGTCCCCGACGCGCGCGCCGTCCTCGATCAGCGCCACCGCATCATAGGCGCGCCAGGCGTCCGCATCCCCGCCAAGATAGCGGCAGAGCGCCTTGCGGCCCCACGCCACCTGAGACGGCGCGGCAATCGGCGCGAACGCCGACAGGCTGCGGAAACGCTCCGGACGGCGCAGCGCGGCGATCAGCGCGCCGTGCCCGCCCATCGAGTGACCGAGCACGCCCATGCGGCCAAGATCCGCGCTCGCATATTGCGCAGCGATCACCTCCGGAAGTTCGTCGGTCACATAGGACCACATGCGGTAGTTGGCGTTCCACGGCGCCTCGGTGGCGTCGACATAGAAGCCCGCGCCATCGCCGAAATCATACGCGCCGTCGGGATCACCCGGAACGTCGCCGCCACGCGGCGAGGTATCTGGCATGACAAGCATCAGTCCGTGCTCGGCGGCAACGCGCTGCGCGCCGGCTTTCACCGTGAAATTTTCTTCGGTGCAGGTGAGGCCAGCCAGGCAGAACACCACTCCCACGGGCCCGGCTTCGGCGGCCGGCGGCGAATAGACCGCATAGCGCATCGGCGTGTTCGTCGACGCGCTGTGGTGGCGATGGAAGCTTTGGTAGCCGCCGAAGCAGCGGTGGGTGCTGAGCGTTTCAACGGCAGTCGCGGCCATGCGACGGCATCTAGCCGCGCATGGCCGCCGATGCCACCGGCTTATCGCTGCCGGTAATAGTGGCGATTGCCGTAGCGATCGACCCAGTAATCGCGCCCGCTCTCGTCACGGTAATCGCGGCGGCCGCGGTAATCGCGATATTCGCCGCGGCCGTCGCGTCCGGTCGCGGCACCCGCGACCGCGCCGACGCCGGCGCCGATCGCTGCACCTGCGAGCGGGTTCCCAGCAAGCGCGCCGACGACCGCGCCACCCGCAGCACCGACAGCGGCGCCGACACCGGCACGGCGGCCCTGCTCGGTCTGGCAGGCGGAAAGCGAGAGGCTGGAGGCGGCTGCGACCAGCAGAAGTGAGGTGCGCTTAACCATCGGGGAACTCCATCGGTTGTTTCAGCTGCCGCCAGAACACATGCCGGGCGCTGGACGTTCCGTGAATGGCTTATTCACGCCCACCCCTCCAGCACCTGATCGGGCGGGCGGTGACCATCGGACCACGCGCGGATGTTGGTGATGACCTTGTCGCCCATCGCGCGCCGTCCTTCGAACGTCGCCGATCCCATGTGGGGCAGCAGCACGACATTGGGCAGCAGGCGGAGGCGCGGCTCGATCTCGGGCTCGCGTTCGAACACGTCCAGCCCGGCGCCCGCGATCACGCCGTCGGCCAGCGCATCGGCGAGCGCGGCCTCGTCGATCACCTCGCCGCGCGCCGTGTTCACGATATACGCATGCGGCGGCAGCAGCCTGAGGCGTCGCGCATCGATCAGGTGATGCGTGGCCGGGGTGAGCGGGCAGTTGACCGAGAGGATGTCGCAGTGCGGCAGCATTTCATCGAGGCTGGTGTGGAACACCGCTCCGCCAGCCTCGGCTTCGGCGGCGGCGGGCAGCCGGTGGCGCTGGTGATAGCGGACCCTCAGCCCGAAGCCGAGCGCGCGCGCCGCGACCGCGCGGCCGATGCGGCCCAGGCCGATGATGCCGAGCGTCTTGCCAGTAACGCGGTGGCCAAGCATCGCCGACGGGCTCCATCCGCGCCATGCGCCCTCGCGCACGATGCGCTCGCCCTCGGCGAAGCGGCGCGGAGTCCACAGGATCAGCGCCATCGCGGTGTCGGCGGTATCGTCGGTCAGCACGCCCGGCGTGTTCGAAACGAGGATGCCGCGCGCGCGCGCCGCGGATAGGTCGATATGGTTCACGCCCACGCCGAAATTGGCGATGAGCCTGAGACGCGGCGACGCGGCGGAAAGGACGACCGAGTCGATCCGGTCGGTGACGGTCGGCACCAGCACATCGCAATCGCGCACCGCCGCGCGCAGCCCGTGCGCATCAAGCGGCGCGCCATCGAGGTTGATCTCGGTCTCGAACAGCTCGGCCATGCGCGCCTCAACCGCCGGCGGCAGGCGCGTGGTGACGTGGACCTTTGGACGGCGGGCGCGATCGGGCATGGGCGCACGCGCTACGGATAGCGGCGCGGCGGGGTCAAGCCGCGCAACCACGGGGCGGTCTTGAGGATTGATGGCGGCACGGTGGGTCCCCACCTCTCTGCCCACGTTGGAGCGCGATGTTCATGGTTTATCACAATCCGCCCCCCGGGCGGCACCACGAGCCGACGGTGCTGCTCGTCGGCGAGGACAACGACGGCCACTGGCTGGTCCAGGAAAATCACGGCCGGATCGACGAGGAGTTCGAAAGCAAGGGCGCTGCGGTGGCGTTCGCCGAAAGCGTTCGCAGGCGGCTTCCGAGCGCGTTCCTGATGGTCACGCCCTCGACGATCAGCCGCCCGCCGACGCCGCCGCGGGCCCAGGCGGCCTGAGCGGGCGAACGATCTAGCGCGCGCGCGGCGGCGCTGGGCGAAAGCGCCACAGCGCGCCGCCCTCTGCCAGCGCCGAGCCGACGGTCCTTGTCTCGCCGTCGCTCAGCGCAGCGAGCAGGCGATCAAGCTCGGGGCCGTCGGCCTCGGCGCCGAACGCTGCGGCTGCGCGCTGCAAGAGCGCGAAGCGCAGCGCGCGCGGAAGGTCGGCTGCGTCGACCGTCAGGTCCGGGCCGTGCCATTCGGCGCGGCCCTCCCACGCCCGCTCGGCGGCCCAGTCGAGGGCATCGGCTGCGTCGCGCGCGTGGTCGGCTGCGGCGGCAAGGCGCTTGGGATCAAGCCATTCAGTCGCGGCGAGCAGTGCGCGGGCGGCGGTGCGGTCGTAGGCCGGGTCGCGGTTGCTGGGGTCGTCGGCCGCGGCGAGGCCAGCGTCCTTCACGATCGCAGCGAGGTCGCGCTTGGCGAAGCCGAGCAGCGGGCGGACCAGCGTCAAGCCCCGCGCGAGCGGGCGGAGCGGGCGGATCCCGCCGAGGCCAGCGACGCCGCTGCCGCGAGCGAGGCGCATCAGCAGCGTTTCGGCCTGGTCGTCGGCATGGTGCGCGGTCGCGAGCCAGCGGACGCCGTTCGACGCACACCAGTCCGCCATCAGCCGATAGCGTGCCGCTCGCGCTTCGGCCTGCACGTTGCCGCCCGGTCGAGCCTCCCAGCGCAGCGTCGCGTGCGGCACGTCCCGCGCCGCACAGGCCGAGGCGACTTCAGCAGCTTCGGCTGTGCTTTCGGCGCGCAGACGGTGGTCGACGGTCAGTGCCATGACGCGGCCGGGCCGCGCCTCGGCTGCGAGCAGCAGCAGCGCGAGGCTGTCCGGGCCGCCCGAGACGGCGAGCGCAAGCTGATCCTCCGGCAGCACGCCGAACGCAGCGAGCGGGGTCCGAAGCGCGTCGGCGCTCAGCGTCAGGCCGGGCACCCCGCCCGCGTGCGCGCGGCTGCGAATTGCGGCTTCAGCTCGGGCTTCAGCTCGGTATCATAGACCTTGCGCGCAAGATCATAGACCTGGCACGCCGCTTCCAGCCGCTTCAGCTGGACGAGGCTCTGCCCAACCCAGTAGAGGCTCTCCTGCGCGCGCTCTCCCTTAGGGTCGGCGTCGTAGTTCGCAGTATGCGCGCGTGCCGAGTCCTCATATCGATTTTCGGCGTAATAGGTGCGACCGAGCCAGTAGCGCGCGAACGACGCCAGCCGGTGCTTCGGATATTTGGCAATGAACGCCTTCAACTCGGTCTCGGCACGCGGCCAATCTTTCGCCTCCACGGGGGCGTAGGCGAGCTTGTAGGCTTCGTCCGCAGTCTTGGCGCTTGCCACCGCAGGCTTGGCCCGCGCGTCTTCGGCCGGTTTGGTGACCGCCGTCGCGGGCCTCGTGGCGGCATCGGCGGGCTTCGCAGCCGGCTTCGGCGGCGTCGCTGTGCTCGCAGCGCTTGGCGGCGAGCTCGCCTCGGGCGCCGCGCCCGCCGCGGCGGGCGCGGGCGCCGCCGCGGCCTCCAGCTTCGCCAGCCGCGCTTCCAGGTCGCCGCGCAGCTTCGCCTGCTCGGTCTCCAGGCGGCGGACGCGCTCGGTCAGTTCCTCGATCTGCGCGGTCAGGCGCCGCTGCCCCGCTTCGGCTGCACCCAGCCGCGTCGACAGGTCGGCCACCACGCTCGCGCTCGCGGGCTTTTCGGGCGGCGGAGCGGCGGGGTCGGCGCGGCTGGTATCGACCTCGGGTTCGATCAGCCGCTGCGTGCCCGATGGCAGCACCTGCCGCTTCAGCGCGCGCACGTCGGTCTCGATCGCCTTCAGGCGGCGGTCCAGCGTCCTGGCGTCATCGGCCTGCGCGAATGCAGGCGCAGCCGCGAACACAAGGATCGACGCCGTGGCGAGAAACTTCAGCATCGCGCGCATCGTCAGGGCTGGGCGGGGCGGATTTGTGGCACCGGCGCAGCGGCTGCGGCGCGGCCGAGCAGGCTGCCGGGCGTGAGGCTGACGTCGCGGATCGTCTCCGCCTCGCCACCCAGCGGCGGGATCGCGCGCCCCCCTACCCGGATGTCGATGGCGCCCGCGCGGCCGGTCCACAGCGTCAGGTCGCCGGGCGGCACGCTATAGCTTTCGCCCTGCTTCAGCGTGCGCGAGACGAGCTTCTGCTTGGTCGAGCGGTCGGTGATCTGGATCCACGCATCCTGCTTGGCGGTCAGCACCACCGTGCCGCCCCCGCTCTGCGGCGCAAGCTGCTGCTGCCCGGGCGCGGGCTGCGGCGGAGCAACCGCTCCGCTGGCCGACGCGGGCAGCTGGCCCGGCGGCGGCGCGGGCTGCGCCGACCCGCCGGCGGGCGCGGCACCAGCCGAGCCGTCCGCGGGCGGGGCAGCGGGTGCCGGGGCGGGCGCAGCCGGCGCCGCCGGGGGCGTGCCATCGGCGATCGTCACCGGCTCGGACGAGCGCTTCTGGTACCAGATGATCACTCCAGCCACGAGCGCCAGCGCGATGCCGCCGCCCACCCACGCCATCCGGCGCGAAGGCAGCCGCTCGGGCTCGATCGGATCGAAGCTGACGTTCGGCGCGACATAGGCGGGGCGCGTCGTCTCGGCGCGATACTGCGCGGCCGCTTCCTCGGGATCGAGTTCGAGTTCGCGCGCATAGCTTTTCGCGAACCCCACCGCGAAGATGATCCCCGGCAGCTGTTCGTGCGCGTCGTTCTCCAGCGCGTTCAGCTGCCGCGCCGGGATCTTGGTCCGCGTCGACAGATCCTGCAGGTTGAGGCCCTTCGCCTCGCGCGCTGCGCGCAGCCGCTCGCCGAGCGTGCGGGGCGCCGCGGAACTTCGCGCCGTGTCGATCATGTCATCGCTCATTCAGCCGCCCCCTTGTCGTTCTCAGTTGGTCGGCGCGGCGGCTTTGGGCGTCGCGGCGGCCACGGCGGTTGCTCCCTTGGCGATCGCCGCCTGCACGCGCTTGGCGGCGGGGCAGTCGTTCGCGCCGCACAGCTTCTCGATCCGCGCGAGATTGATCTGCGCCCGCGCCGTCGCACCGCGCACCGCAAATGCGCTGGCCTGGCCTTCCAGCGCGTCGAGGTCGTTGGGTTCGATTTGCAGCGCCTCGCGGTAGTATTTGATCGCCTTGCCCGGCAGGCCCTGCGCCTGCGTCGCGCGCGCCAGCCCAATGAATGCCTTCACGTTCATCGGATCGACCGCGAGAGCGGTTTCAAACGTGGCCGCCGCATCGGCCGGCTTGCCCGCCGCGAGCAGGCTGAAGCCCTGTTGCGCCAGCTCCGCCGACTTGGGCTTGACCGTCTCGGCAGCGGGCAGCGCCCGGGTGCCGGAGGCTGCGCACATCAGCAGCGCGGCGAGCATCAGCTTATAACGCATCAGGAACTTTCCCATCGGGGTTGGGTGAGCGGTAAGCCTAACAGATGGGCGCGAAGGCTGCGATGAAAAACCCGTCCGTACCGGCGCGTGCGGGTGTCAAGAGCGCGGCGTGCGACGGAGCGAGCGGAGCGCCGAGCGGGGCGGGTGCGAAACCGGGTGCGCGCGCGGGGAACGCGTCCGCCTGCTGCGCCCCTTCGGACGGCAGCACCGAGCAAACGATGTAGACCAGCCGCCCGCCCGGCGCGACCAGCGCAGATCCAAGATCGAGCAGCCGCGCCTGCACCGCGGCGAGTTGCTCCAGCCGTGGCGCGGTCAGCCGCCAGCGCGCTTCGGGATTGCGCCGCCACGTGCCGCTGCCTGAGCACGGCGCATCGATCAGCACAAGGTCGGCGCTGCCGCGGAGGTCGGCGAGCTGAGCGGCCTCGCGCGGCGGATCGAGCAGGCGCGGTTCGGAGATCGTCACCCCGGCGCGTGCGGCGCGTGGTCCAAGTTGGCCGAGGCGGCGCCGGTCGGTGTCGCAGGCGACGATGCGCCCCGCGTTCGCCATCGCGGCGGCGAGCGCGAGCGTCTTGCCGCCTGCGCCAGCGCACAGGTCGACGACGGTCATGCCCGGCTCGGCCCCGGCGCCAAGCGCTGCGAGCTGCGAGCCCTCGTCCTGCACCTCGACGAGCCCCGCCAGATAGGCCGGGTGCCGCTCGATCGCGGTGCCCGCGGCCAGGCGCAGGCCGTCGGGCGCGCGCGGCGTCGGCTCGGCCTCGGGCAGCGCGGCGAGCGCGGCGGCACGTCCGCCCTGCAGCCGGTTGGCGCGGAGATCGAGCGGCGCGCGGGCGAGCAGCGCGTCCGCCTCGGGGGCGGCCTGCGCGCCGAACGCTTCGGCGAACAGCGGCTCCAGCCAGCGAGGCAGCGGGTGGGGCAGCGGCGCGGCTTCGCGCTCGCCGGAAGCGAGCGGCGCGGGGGCGTGCGGGCCGGAACCGAACAGACCGAACAGTTCGGGCTGGTGCGCTGCCGCATAGCCGATCAGCGCCGCGCGACCCGACGGCGGCGGCTCGCCAAAGGCGCGGATCGCCGCGAAGGCGAGCTCGCGCACCGCGCGGCGGTCGCCCGAACCGGCATAGCGGCGCGCCTGGAAATAGCGCTCAATGACAACGTCGGCCGCCGCCCCGCCTTCACGCGCTGCGGCCAGCACTGCATCGAGCACCTCGATCGCCGCCTGTGCGCGTGCGGAGGGCGTCACGGGCGGCGGCCGGGCTGGTGCATGGCGGGCGGTGTAGGCCAGAGCGTGCGTGCCGGGAATGCAGCGCTTGACCGCGTGGCGGGGGGAAGGCCGCTGCGGCGCGGCGGAACGGGAGGGCAGGGGAGGATTGATGATCCGCGCTGCCTTGAACCTCGGCCTCGTCGCACCGCCCGCGCTCGCGCGCACCTGCGAAGCCGTTGGGCGCGATGCGGCGGGGGCGCGCGACGCGGCCATCGAGCTCGATCCGCCCACTTCGCCCGGCCCGGTTCCGGTGATCGTCTGCGGCCACGGCCTTGGCGGCACGCTGCTGGGCGGCTTGCGCGCCGAACTCGCGCCCGGCGACCGCTTCGACCGGAACGAAGGCGCCGCCTCAATCCTCGCCGAACCGGTCTTCGACGAGCTTCACCAGCGCGGCGAGCGCCTCCTCGGACTGCGCACCGGTCGCGGCGATGTCGATCGTGTCGCCCGGCGCGGCGGCGAGCATCATCAGGCCCATGATCGACGTGCCCGCCACGTTGCTGCCGTCGCGTGCGACGGTCACGGCTGCATCGAACTGCGCTGCCAGTGTCACGAACTTCGCCGATGCGCGCGCGTGCAAACCGCGCTTGTTGCGGATGGTGACGGTCGCGGCAACGCGGCCGCTCACGCCACCCCGTCGAGGATGCGGCTGGCGACCGAAATATACTTGCGGCCCGCTTCCTGCGCAGCCTCGACCGCGTCGGCGACGGTCGCGGTCTTGCGGATCGAGGCGAGGCGGATCAGCATCGGCAGGTTGACGCCCGCGATCACCTCGACGGGGCGGCCGCGCCCCATCAGGCTGATCGCAAGGTTGGAGGGCGTTCCGCCGAACATGTCGGTCAGCAGCACCACCCCGGCGCCCGAATCGACCCGATCGGCCGCCTCGGCGATCTCGGCGCGGCGCGCTTCCATGTCGTCGTCGGCGCCGATGCACACCGCCTGGATGTCGGCCTGCGGGCCGACGACATGCTCCATCGCGGCCAGGAACTCGCGTGCGAGCTCACCGTGGGTCACGAGAACGAGGCCGATCACGCGGGTTCGGGCTCCATGAAGTCCTGCCGGTCGGGCACGGCGTCGACTGGCCCGAACTCCTCGGCATCGACGCCCTGGCGCTTCAGGTCGCGGTGGGTGACGGTCAGCGCGTAGCCCGCAGCGCGCAGCTTTTCAGCCATGCGCTCGGCGACGAAGACGCTGCGGTGCTTGCCGCCGGTGCAGCCGAAGCCGACCAGCAGATAGGCCTTGCCCTCATGCCGGTAGCGCGGGAGCAGCATCGTCAGCAGGTCGAAGATCTTGTCGAACGCGCCCTCGAAGGTCGGGTCCGATTCGACATAGCGCTGCACGCGTTCGTCAAGGCCGGTCAGCGGCCGCAGCTCGGCCTGCCAATGCGGGTTGGTCAGGAACCGCATATCGAACACCAGATCGGCGTCGCGCGGGATGCCGGCGGCGAAGCCGAAGCTTTCCAACGTGATCGTCAGGCTGGCGTGGCCCCGCGGCGCGAAGCGCTGGCGGACCATGCGGCGCAGATCGTGCACGCTGGCATCGGTCGTATCGAGCGTCACGTCGGACCAACGTTTGAGCGGCATCAGCAGTTCGCGCTCCTGCAGGATGCCGTCGCTCGCCGCGCGATCCTGCGCAAGCGGATGGCGACGCCGCGTTTCGGAGAATCGCCTCGCAAGCGTATCGTCCGACGCGTCGACGAACACCACGCGCACGTCGGCGCCGCCGGCGTCGCGCAGCGCCTTGATCGTCTGCACCACCTGCTCGGCGTCGAAATTGCGCGTGCGCGTGTCCATGCCGATCGCGAGTGGGCGGTCGTCGAGCTCGGCCTGGGAATTCGGGGTGAGCAGACGCCGCAACAGCGCGAGCGGCAGGTTGTCGACCGCCTCGAACCCCAGGTCCTCCAGCGTTTTCAGAACCGTCGTCTTTCCCGCGCCGGACATCCCGGTCACCAGCAAGATCGGCCCGTGGGACGGGCTGGGCTGGGGCGGGGGCGCGCTCATTGACCGGCCATGCTTAGCGCCGAGCGCGCGTGCGTTAAAGCGAGTTCCACGAGGAGCGGCGCCGAGGGAGCGCGCGGGTCGATCCGCACCAGCGGAAGCGTCAGTTCGCCGTGCGTCCAGTGATCGGGTTCGGGCAGGCGCGCGGTCGGCGGTTCAAGCTGCACGGCGAGCCGCGCTGGCACGGGGCCGGAATAGGGCACGCGCACGATCCCGATTCCGCGCACCTCGATCAAGCCGGCGATTGCGGTCGGGGCGCTCGCGTCGGCGCCCTTCAGCAACACCTGGTCATCGCCCACGAGCAGCCAGCCGCGGTCGATCAGCCGGAGCGCCAGATCGGACTTGCCCGCGCCCGGCGGTCCGAGCAGCAGCACCGCGGCACCGTCGCGCGCCACGGCCGTCGCGTGGACCAGCTCCGTCACGCGCCGCGGCGCCCCGGTTCACGCACGCGGCAGCCGCACCGAAAAGCGCGCGCCGCGCGTCGGCAGGTTCTCGACGAACACCTGACCGCCATGCGCTTCGGTAATCGCCTGCACGATCGCAAGGCCAAGGCCCGAATGAACTCCGAACGCCTCCTCGTGCGGGCGCGAGGAATAGAAGCGCTCGAAGATCCGCCCCATCATCTCGGGCGGGATGCCCGGCCCCTCGTCGGACACGGTCAGCAGTACCGATCGCGCGCCCTCGGCCGTCAGCTCGACGCGAATCGTGCCGCCGTCGGGCGAGAAACTGACAGCATTGTCGATGAGGTTGCGGATGATCTGCGCCAGCCGATCGGCATCGCCCAGCGCAGCCACGCCGGCGGCGGGGGTGATGATCGTCACGCCGCGCTCCAGCTCGGTATTCGCGGCGACCTCGCGCGCAAGTGCAGCGAGATCGACCGCGCTGAAGCGGGCTCGGCTCATCGCGGCGTCGAGGCGCGAGGCTTCGGCGATGGCGGACAGCAGCCGGGTCATGCGCCGTACGTCGTCGCTCATCAGCTCGCGCAGCTCACGCCGCAGCGCCTCGTCGTCGATCCGCTCGTAGGTTTCGAGCGCGGAGCGAAGCGAGGCGAGCGGGTTCTTGAGCTCGTGCGCGACATCGGCCGCGAAGCTCTCGGTGGCGTCGATCTTCTGGCGCAGCACCGCGGTCATCTCGGCGAGAGCGCGGGCCAGCTGGCCGATCTCGTCGCGCCGTTCGGGCAGCGTCGGGACCACCACCTCGCGCGCTCGCCCCGCGCGCACCTGCGCTGCCGCCGCAGCGAGCGCCTGCAGCGGCGCCGCGATCGTGCGCGCGAGGAAGCTCGACAGAGCGAGCGTCGCTGCGAGCACGCCGAGGAACAGCTGGAAGCTGTGCAACCGCTCGTCGCGAACCGCGAAGGTGATGTCGCGCGCATTGACGATCATGTGGATCGCGGTGTCGCGCCCGGGCACCAGCGCGGCGGCGGTGATGACAAGCGACCGGTCCGGAGCGCGCCACAGCCGGTCGACCGGCACGCCGGGCTTCGCTTTGGCGAGGCTGGGCCAGGTGCGCGGCGAGCGGTTGAGATCGGGAAAATCGGGGAGCGCGGGCGCGCCCGTCAGCCCCTCGATCACCACATCGATCGCCTGCGCCAGCCGTTTGCGGAACGGCAGATCGGCCGTGCGCTTCAGCTGAATATTGGGCCCGGTCAACGTCCAGCTGTCCGCCAGCAGACGCCGCTCGGGCGGCGGTCCGTAAAGGCGCAGCCGGCTGCCGGTGACGCGCCCGAACTCGCCGATGTCGCTTCGCGCCTGTGGAAGCGAATCGGACGCGACCGCCATCGCGATCAGCTGCGCCTGGCCGCGGACCTCGGCGCGGCGCACGTCGATCAGCCGCTCGCGGTAGCTTTCCAGATAGAGAACGCCGCCGAGCAGCATCAGCACCGCGAAGAAATTGACCGCGAGGATCCGCGCCCTGAGCGGCCAGCTGACCGCGCGGCGCTCAGCCCGGGTTGAAGCGGTAGCCGACTCCGTAAAGCGTATCGATCGCCTTGAACTCGGGATCGACGTCGCGGAACTTCCTGCGCAGGCGCTTGATGTGGCTGTCGATGGTGCGATCGTCGACATAGACATCGTCCTTGTACGCCGCATCCATTAGCTGGTCGCGCGATTTGACGATCCCCGGCCGCTGCGCCAGCGTTTCAAGGATCAGGAACTCGGTGATGGTGAGCGGCACGTCGCTGCCGTCCCAGTGCACGCGGTGGCGCGCCGGATCGATCGCCAGCCGCCCGCGCACGATGGGGCCGGGATCGCCCGCGGCAGCAGAATCGCTCCCGCGCCGGGCGGAAGCGCGCCGCAGAACCGCGCGGATCCGCTCGATCAGCAGCCGCTGGCTGAACGGCTTGCCGATATAGTCGTCGGCGCCCGCCTGCAGCCCCTCGGCCTCGCCCTCCTCGTCGGCCTTCGAGGTGAGGAAGATGACGGGCACGTCCTGCTCCTCGCGCAGGCGCTTCAGCAGCGTCAGCCCGTCCATGCGCGGCATCTTGATGTCTAGCACCGCAAGGTCGGGCGGATCGGTCGTCAGCGCAGCGAGCGCGGCCTGCGGGTCCGAATAGACGCGGACGACATAGCCCTCGGCCTTCAGGCTGATCGCGACCGAGGTGAGGATATTGCGGTCGTCATCGACGAGCGCGATCGTGGCGGACATGTGCGCGCGAGATTAGGCCGCGCACTGCTGCACCGCAACAGGAGCGACAACCGCGGGCCGCGCTCTCACGTGGCGCTACGGAAGCCATTCGTTCTGGTTACACTTTGTTATTGACCGTGACATTACGGGTCTGTAATCCGCGCTCGGTGCGAGGGGTGTGCGCCCAACATCGCTGGAGAACATGAGATGAAGCTGCATTGGATTGCGGCGGCGCTGTGCTGCGTCGTGTCGCTATGCGCCGTATCTGAACCGACATTTGCGCAGCAAAGCGCGCCCTCAACCACTTTGCGCGTAGAAGATGTTCTTGCTCTACATTCTGCAGGGCTGGGCGACGAAGTCTTGATCGCAAAGATCAAGGCATCCAACCAGCGCTTCGATCTTTCAACCGAACAGCTTCTGGCGCTAAAAGCCAAGGGCCTGTCGAGCCCCGTCGTCGCCGCTCTTGTCAGCAACGGCCAGACAGGCGCTGCGGCAATGTCTGTTGACTCCCCCGACCCCAGCGTGCCGCATCCTTCGGGTGTCTACCTGCTCTCGGACGGGGCGGTTCCGGCCAAGATGGTGCGGATGAATGCAACCGTCTCCAACCAGGCGAAGACTGGGGGCATTCTCGGCTATGCTCTGACCAGCGGCATCGCCTCCATGAGCATCAAGGCGACCATCCAGAACCCGACGGCCCCGATCGCGGTGCAGAATAGCCGTCCGGTATTTTATTTTTTCTTCGACGAGTCAAACCCCAATCAGGCGCAGCAGGCGAGCACGTGGCTGAGCGGGGCGGCGGCAGTCGCGACCTCGCCTAACGAGTTCACGCTCGTGAAGCTGATGGAAAAGAAGGGCCGCCGCGAGGCGCGGGTCGGTAGCATCAATATTGCTGGCGCAAAGACGGGTGTGATGGATTCGGATCGCGTCGCGTTCGATGCGACGCTGATCCGTCCGGGCGTTTTCAAGGTGCAGCCGCGCGCTCCGCTCGCACCGGGCGAGTACGGCTTCCTGTTCGGACTGAGCGGCCAGAACACCGGCGGTGCGATGACTGCGCGAGTGTTCGATTTCTCGGTTCCGTCCGGCGCTGGCGAAGGCATGATCCGCACCAAAGCGTAACCCGCTTGGAGCCGGCGCGGGCGTGCGCCACCTAGGGGCGGTCATGCCGCGCCGCCGCCCGACCGGCCCGCCCGATCCGACTCCGTCCGCCCCGCAGCAGCCGTGCGTGCTCTGCGGGCGGCCGCTGGGCGCGCGGGTGGAGCAGCACCACCTGGTCCCGAAGAGCCGCGGCGGCACCGAGACCGCGCCCATCCACCCGATCTGCCACCGCGCGATTCACGCCGCGATCCCCAACGCGGCGCTCGAACGCGACTATGCCGATCCCGAGCGGCTGCGCGACCACCCCGAGATCGCCCGCTTCATCGGCTGGGTGCGCGGCAAGCCGCCCGATTTCCACGCGGCCACCCGCCGCCGCAGCCACGACGAGGAGCGCTGGCGGCAGTCCCGCAAGCATCACTGACCGCGCGGATCGCCTGCGACATCCTGCCGCATCACGGGCCCTGCCCCGTGGGGAAACCGGGAGCCACCCCCGAGCTGACGCCCGCTGCGGCGCGAGCGGTGCGGCGTGGGCTTGGTGGGAGGCCCTGTGTGGGTCCGCGCCGGCCGGCGTTCGCTGGACGAGGCGACGACGCGGCAACGTGCAGCCAGGGCCGTCCACGCGGCCCGACAACGCTCGCCCCAACAGAGGCTGGTGACGATTGGTGGGTCTGCGGCTGCACCATGGCCGCAGCAGCTGCAAGGCGCGCCCCGGCACGTGCATCTCGCTTCGTTCCGGCAACCGCAACACCCGGCGCGCCGCCCCGGGCCGAGTTCTCATCGGCGGACGGGCCGAAACCGGCGCGCCGCGATGACCGCGGTCGCCCGGCCATGTGCGTCAGGCGCTGCCCAGCACCCGCGCGAACAGCGTGTCGACATGCGCGAAATGCTGGCCGAGGCTGAACAGCCGGTCCAGCTCGGCGGCGCTGAGCCTCGCGGTGACCTCGGCGTCCTCGCCGAGCAGCGTGCGCAGCGAGAGCCGGCCGTCGGCCTCCCACACGCGCATCGCGTTGCGCTGGACGGCACGATAGGCGTCCTCACGGCTCATCCCCGCCTGCGTCAGCGCCAGCAGCACCTGCTGCGAGTGCACCAGCCCGCCCGTCGCGGCGAGGTTGGCGGCCATGCGGTCGGGATAGACGACCAGCCGTTCGATCACCCCCGCCGCGCGCGCGAGCGCGAAATCGAGCGTGATGCACGCGTCCGGCCCGATAAAGCGCTCCACCGACGAATGGCTGATGTCCCGCTCGTGCCACAGCGCGACGTCCTCCAGCGCCGGGAGCGCGTAGGCGCGGACCATCCGCGCGAGACCGGTCAGATTCTCGGTCAGGACCGGGTTGCGCTTGTGCGGCATCGCGCTGGAGCCCTTCTGCCCCGGCGAGAAAAACTCCTCCGCCTCGCGCACCTCGGTGCGTTGCAGGTGGCGGATCTCGGTCGCCAGCCGTTCAATCGACGAGGCGATCACCGCAAGCGTCGCGAAGAACATCGCATGGCGGTCGCGCGGGATCACCTGCGTTGCGACCGGCTCGGGCTTCAGCCCCAGCTTCGCCGCGACATGGGCTTCGACGCGCGGATCGACATGCGCGAAGGTGCCGACCGCTCCGCTGACCTTGGCGGTCGCGACCTCGGCGCGCGCCGCGAGCAAGCGCTGCCGCCCGCGCGCGAACTCGGCCCAGTGGCCCAGCAGCTTCAGGCCGAAGGTGGTCGGCTCGGCGTGGATGCCGTGGCTGCGGCCGATGGTGGGCGTGTGGCGGTGCTCCTCGGCGCGCGTGCGCAGCGCGTCGAGGAGCCGGTCCAGCCCCGCCAGCAGCAGGTCAGCCGAGCGGGCGAGCTGGACCGCCAGGCACGTGTCGAGCACGTCCGACGATGTCATGCCCTGGTGCAGGAACCGCGCTTCCGGTCCGACATGCTCGGCGACGTTCGTCAGGAATGCGATCACGTCGTGCTTGGTCTCGCGCTCGATCTCGTCGATGCGATCGGGATCGAAGCCGCCCCACTCCCACACCGCGCGCGCTGCGTCGGCCGGGATCGTGCCAAGCTCGGCCATCGCGTCGGCGGCGTGCGCTTCGATCTCGAACCAGATGCGATAGCGCGCGTGCGCAGACCAGATGGCCGCCATCTCGGGGCGGCTGTAGCGTGGGACCATGGCAACCGGATGGCGCGCGGCGGGCGGTGGCGCAACCCGTCAGGCGCCGCTGGCGAAGGCTGCGATGTCCTCGGGCGCCAGCGGGCGCGAGTAGGCGAAGCCCTGCGCGCCGTCGGCACCAGCCATGCGCGCGCGCGCCAGCTGGTCGGGCCGCTCGACCCGCTCCAGCACCAGAGTGAGCCCGCCGGCGCGCGCCCCCGCCAGCAGCGCGACGAGGTCGGGCGCGGCGGGCATCGTCGCCTTCAGCCAGTCGCCGGGGCGCGGCAGACCCGCATAGAGGCCGCACAGCAGCGCCGGACGCGGGAAGGCGATGCCGACACCGATCTCGCGGATCGCGCCGATCGCTGCAGCCGTCTCGGCCGGGTCCTGGTCGCCCGCGACGACCGCCGGCAGATCGAGCCGCACGCAGCGGGGCGGCACCGCGTGGCGCACGATCAGCGAGGCCGCCTGCTCGACGAAATCGGGATGGCGCAGCTGAGCGGCGCTGACGTTGAGGCTGAGCGCGCCGAAGCCGATGCCGCAGCGCAGCCAACGGCCCGCCTCGCCAAGCGCCTGGTCGAGCGCGGTCTGGCCGACCAGCATCGCCACCTCGGGATTTTCGAACAGCGCGTGGAACGCTCCCGGCTGGAGCACGCCGCGCTCGGGGTGGCGCCAGCGCATCAGCGCTTCCAGCCCCAGCAGCCCGCCGGGCGGCTGCAAGGCTGCGATCGGCTGATATTGCAGCGCGAAATTGCCCTGGCCGACGCTCGTGCGCACCTTGGCGGCGAGCTCGGTGCGCATCGCGCGCTCGTAGGCGACCGCGCGGTCGCGGCCGCTGTTCTTGGCGTAGAACAGCGCCACCTCGGCGCGGCGCAGCAGGCCGGTGGGACTTAGCGCATCGGCCGGGAAGTGCGCCGAACCCGCGCTCGCCGTCAGCTCGATCGCAGCGGTGCCGCGCCGGAACGGCTCACGCACGCAGGCGACCGCGGCGGCGGCGGCCAGCGCCGCCGGGTGCGAACGGATCAGGAAGGCGAACTCGTCGTCGTCGAAGCGGCCCGCGAGCGCGATACCCGGCACGCCGCGCAGCCGCCCCGCGACGCCGCGCAGCAGCGCACCCGCGTCGGCGCGGCCGAGGCGGCGCGCGGTGTCGGCAAACCAGTCGAGGTCGACGATCACCAGCCCGATCGCGTCGCCCTGCCCACCGCCGCTCGCGACCTCCGACGCCAGCCGCTCCAGGAACGCGGCGCGGGTCAGCAGCCCGGTCTCCTCGTCCAGGGGCGGTTGGGGCGCACCGATCTCGCCGTCATGAAGCAGCATCGCCCGCGTAAGACGGCACCCCGGGGCACGAACTTGCGTGGCTGCGGCCTGCCCGATCCGCCGGGTCGAGGACCGTATCCGGGCCGGAAGGAAGCGGGTCTGCGCGGCCGGCGGGGTCGGACCGCGCTGACGCCCGCTGCGTCGCCCGCTCTCCGACGTCAGCGGGCCTGTGCCGATGGTGCCCCGGCCACGAGTTGCTTCAAATACGCACAAAACATATCGGCCATCGCGTCCGCGCAGCGCTCGATCTCGTGATCCGAAGGCGAGGTTTCCGAAAACGTCTTGCCGACTTGGCTCATTGTCGTCTCGATCAGATCGCTGGCAAGCTCTCGCGCCTCCGGCAAAGCGCGCGGCAGAACCTCTTCCAGAAAATTGAGGATCACCAGCGAACCCGAAGCCCTCGCCGCATGCGCCTCGGGCGCGCTTCGATAGAGCGGCGCCGCGTCGTTCAGCGCCACCCGCACTGCCGCCTCATCGCACTCCGACCGAATAAAGGCGTGGACGAGCGTCCGTAGCCTTTCAAATGGCGGCGTAGGGCGGGGCCCCCCGGAGCGCCCGCGCACCACCCGGGGGGGGCGCCCCAGAAAGCGCGGGTTGCACAACAACAAACCCCCCCG
>JAVVHE010000008.1:0-123843 GCA_032249695.1 Sphingomonadaceae bacterium
CCGTTCCGTCCGAAGGCGGATAGACCCAAAGAAAGCAGTTGGTCGCGTTGGGCGAGCCTGCGCCGACCTGGTTCGTCTGGTTGCCCGGATTGAGATACTGCCCGCGCGACGTACCGCTGATCGTTTGGAAGTTCGCGCCAAACTGCGCAATCTGCGGCAGCGGACCGTTCAGCCCGATGCCGCACGTCGATCCGGTAGTAAACGTCTCGGTGCTACCACCGCCGGGATCCTGCGTGGACCGCTGGGTGCCGCTTCCGGCATCGATTCCCGAAAACGAGCGGATCGAGTTGGCTGAGGCATCCCCGGCTACGGCCGCGAGGACAAGAGCGAGTGCACTGACACGTGAACGCATGAGCGTGGGAACTCCCTGTTAGGCTGGGAGGGCCTTAGCGCTCGTTTCCGGTCGTGGGAAGATGGGAGTTCAACCGTTCCCGATGTTGAAGGCACGGTTGATCGATCTGCGGCGAACAACGAGCTTCCCGATCGCCAACATCGCAACAAAACTGTAATATGACCCCGGAGCCGGCGTCGCGACGACGTTAAGGGTTTCTGCGTCGACCAGCGAATTAGCTACGATGTTTTGCGAAAGCGGAACGAAACGCCAGCTGATATTGTCCACTTCCAGCGCATAGTTCTCGCTTCTGAACTGGATGCGTACCGGCTGCGTGTCCGCGGCGGCGAAGAAGAACTCAAGGTAAGTTGATGCAACCGGGGTCGGCAAAGGCACCGACGATGGACCACCCGGGAGCGTCGTCATCTCGGTCCCGTCGAGTTCCACACCGTAACTTCCAAGATTGATCGGCGTGCCGTTGCCATCTAGGAAGGAGATGAAGTTATACGGGTCCGGCGAGCCTACGTAAAAGCCGATATAGTCGATCCGCTGGCCAAACGGGGCCGTCGGCAGCGTAAAGCGGCTGGACGAAACGATACGGTTGTTGCCGACGCTGAGATAGCACCCGGCGTTCTGGTCGGGCGCGAGCCGCCGGTGGAACACGGTACCCGCGCCGACCAGGAAATCGCCATCGAAGCCCGTCGTGGCGCCGCACGCATCCATCGTCTCGGTCGTCACGCCCGCCTGCGGACTTATCCTGCCCTGCTCGACCCCGCCCACCGTGCGCAGCACCCCCGACGTTGCGGAGATCGTCAACGCCTGCGCGTCACCTGTAACAACGGCCAGTGCAACCAGAATCGGAAAACCTGCACGAATCCCCATGTCTGTCCCCCGGTGCGAAACCAAGGAAAACCATAGGACATTTCCGTAAACATGGAAACCCGGCGCAACGAAACTGCGCCAGACTGCCTTGGGCAGGTTTCAGACGAACTCGACTGCCTCGATTTCGTAATATTTTTCGCCGCCGGGGGTGATCACTTCAACCTCGTCACCCACGCGTCGCCCGATCAGCGCTCGGCCGACGGGCGAGCTGTAGCTGATTCGGCCGGCCTTGGCGTCGGCCTCAGTCTCCCCCACAATCTGGTACTGGAGCGGCTTATCGTCCTCGTCGATCAGCTTGACGGTTGCGCCGAACACCACCTTGTCGCCGCTCAGCGTCGTCGGATCGATCACCTGAGCGCGCGCCAGCCGATCCTCCATGTCGGCGATCATTGCCTCGTTCTGACCCTGGCGTTCCTTCGCGGCATGGTATTCGGCGTTTTCGGACAAATCGCCGTGCGCCCGGGCTTCTTCGATCGCCTCGACAATCGCAGGGCGCTCGACGGTCTTCAGGCGGTGAAGCTCATCCTGCAGGCGGGCATAGCCCTCGGCCAGCATTGGCAGCTTCTCGATCGTCGCCATGATTGTGTCTCTCCTCGTCAGCGCGAGCGCGTCCTGCAGAATAGCGGCCGGAGGCCGCGGTCCCGAACGGACCGCCGCCGAACCAACGCCCATCACACTATTCAGAACTCCGCGCTCAGCCCGCGATGATAGGCCTGCAGCGACCTGACTTCAAGCGGACGCTCACCAAGCGCCCGTATTGCGTGCGCCGCCGCTAAGCTGGCCGCGGCCGTTGTGAAATAGGGAACGCGATGCTGTAGAGCCGCGGCGCGGATCGATTGGCTGTCGCGCATCGCCTGCGCGCCCTCGGTGGTATTGACGACCAGCGCGATCGCGCCATCGCGGATGCGATCAACAATATGCGGGCGCCCTTCGGCGACCTTGTTGATCCGTTCGGCCGTCAAACCCGCTGCTGCGAGCGCGCGCTGCGTGCCGGCGGTTGCGATCAGGCCAAAGCCTTCGGCCGCGAGCTGTCTGCAAATTTCGACCGCACAGGCCTTGTCGCTATCCTTGACCGACACGAACACCAGCCCGCTCGCTGGCAGGCGAACGCCCACGCCTAGCTGCGATTTGGCAAAAGCCGTCGCGAAATCGGCATCGATGCCCATCACCTCCCCGGTCGATTTCATCTCTGGCCCCAACACCGGGTCCGATCCGGGAAAGCGCGCGAACGGAAAAATCGATTCCTTGACCGCGATGTAGTCGGTGGGGGTCGCGTCCCTCAGCCGGAAGCTGGAGAGCGTTTCGCCAGCCATCACGCGCGCGGCGATTTTGGCGAGCGGCACGCCCGTCGCCTTGGCAGTGAACGGCACGGTGCGACTGGCGCGCGGGTTGACCTCGATCAGATAGACTTCGCCGTCCTTCACCGCGAACTGCACGTTCATAAGGCCCCGGACGCCGAGTGCGCCGGCGAGCG
This sequence comes from Sphingomonadaceae bacterium, assembly GCA_032249695.1. Taxonomy (GTDB): domain Bacteria; phylum Pseudomonadota; class Alphaproteobacteria; order Sphingomonadales; family Sphingomonadaceae; genus JAVVHE01. The sequence goes on from JAVVHE010000008.1 coordinate 2,688, forward strand.
CCGCCGTCTGCCGCTCGATCTCGTTCACCGTTTCGGCGGGCAGCGACCAGGGCGGGATCGAACAGGCACTGTCGCCCGAATGCACACCTGCCTCCTCGATATGCTGGAGCACGCCGCCGATATGCACTGTCTCGCCGTCGGCGATCGCGTCGACGTCGACCTCGATTGCGTCGGCCAGGTAGCGGTCGATTAACACCGGCGCGTCGCCGGAAACCTGCACGGCCTCGGCAATATACTGTTTCAGCTGCGCGGCGGAGTGGACGAGCTCGATGCCGCGCCCGCCGAGCACGTAGGACGGGCGGATGAGCGCAGGGAAGCCGACCTGTTCGGCGGCGGCCAGCGCTTCGGCCTCGCTGCGCGCGATGGCGTTGGGCGGCTGCTTCAAGCCTAGGCTGTCGACCAGCGCAGCGAAGCGCTCGCGGTCCTCGGCGAGGTCGATCGCGTCGGGGCTGGTGCCGAGGATGGGGATGCCCTCCGCATCGAGCGCGCGCGCAAGCTTCAGTGGAGTCTGGCCGCCGAGCTGGACAATGACGCCGAGCAGGGTGCCGTTCGCTTGCTCCGCTTCCAGGATTGCGAGCACGTCCTCGGCCGTCAGCGGTTCGAAATAAAGCCGGTCACTGGTTTCCGGGTCGGTCGAGACCGTCTCCGGATTGCAGTTGATCATGATGGTCTCGAAGCCGGCGTCCTTTAGCGCGAAGGACGCGTGGCAGCAGCAATAGTCGAACTCGATCCCCTGGCCGATGCGGTTGGGACCACCACCGAGGAGCACGACTTTGTTCGCTGCGCTCGGCTGCGATTCGTCTTCGGACCGACCGAAGGCGGGCGCCTCGTAGGTCGAGTACATATAGGGCGTCAGCGCTTCGAACTCGGCGGCGCAGGTGTCGATCCGCTTGAAGACCGGACGAACATCGAGTGACTGGCGGAGGGCACGGACCTCGGCCTCGGTCCGGCCCGATAGCGACCCGAGCTGCGCGTCGCTGAACCCAAGCGCTTTCAGCCGTCGCAGTCCGGCCACGTCGTCGGGTAACCCCTCGTGCACCACCTCGGCTTCGGCGAGCAAGATGGCTTCCAGCTGCGCAACGAACCATGGGTCGAAGCCCGAGATGCGGCAGATTTCGGACGCCTCCATTCCCTCGCGCAGCGCCTGCGCCGCCGCGAGCAGGCGCAGCGGCCGCGCGGTCGACAGCGCCGCTGCCAACTCGTCGCGCGAGGCGCCCTGCAGCGCGGTAACATCGTCCAGCCCGGTCAGCCCCGTCTCCAGCCCGCGCAGCGCTTTCTGGAGCGATTCCGGGAAGCTCCGCCCGATCGCCATCACCTCGCCCACGCTCTTCATCGAGGTGCCAAGCGTGTCGGCCGCGCCCTTGAACTTCTCGAACGCGAAGCGCGGGATCTTTGTCACGACATAGTCGATCGCCGGCTCGAAACTGGCGGGGGTCGCCTTGGTGATGTCGTTCGGCAGCTCGTCGAGCGTGTAGCCAACGGCCAGCAGCGCGGCGACCTTGGCGATCGGAAACCCTGTCGCCTTGCTCGCCAGCGCCGAGGACCGGGACACGCGCGGGTTCATCTCGATGACGATCATGCGTCCGTCCGCCGGGTTGACCGCGAACTGCACGTTCGACCCGCCCGTCTCCACCCCGATCGCGCGCAGGCACGCGATCGAGGCGTTGCGCATGCGCTGATATTCCTTGTCGGTCAGTGTCAGCGCGGGCGCGACGGTGATGCTGTCGCCAGTATGGACCCCCATCGGGTCGATGTTCTCGATCGAGCAGACGATGATGGCGTTGTCGGCGCGGTCGCGCACGACTTCCATCTCGTACTCCTTCCAGCCGAGCAGCGATTCCTCGATCAGCACCTCGCTGGTGGGGCTGGCAGCGAGACCGCCGGCGACGATCTCCTCAAATTCCTCGCGGTTCCAGGCTACTCCGCCGCCGGTGCCGCCGAGCGTGAAGGACGGGCGGATGACCGCGGGCAGGCCGACCGTCTCCAACGCTGCGAGCGCTTCGTCGAGGCTGTGTGCGATGGCAGACCGCGCACTTTCGAGCCCGATCGCAGTCATGGCCGCCTTGAACTTCTGCCGGTCCTCCGCCGTCTCGATCGCGTGCGGCTGCGCTCCGATCAGTTGCACGCCGTATTTGTGCAGCGTGCCGTCGGCGTGCAGCGCCAGCGCGGTGTTGAGCGCGGTCTGGCCGCCCATCGTCGGCAGGATCGCGTCGGGCCGCTCTGCCGCGATGATCTTGGTGACGATCTCGGGCGTGATCGGTTCGATATAGGTGGCGTCGGCCAACTCGGGATCGGTCATGATCGTGGCCGGGTTGGAGTTGACCAGCACGATGCGGTAGCCCTCGCGCTTCAGCGCGCGGACGGCCTGCGTTCCAGAATAATCGAATTCCGCCGCCTGGCCGATGACGATCGGCCCCGCGCCGATGACGAGGATGGACTGGATATCAGTGCGGCGGGGCATGACGGGCCTGGAAGGAAAGCGGACCCGCGCCTCATCCCCGCCCCGGCCCGCGATGGCAAGCCCGCCGCTCCGATGCCGCGCGCCTATCGCCGCCGCAGGCGCATCGCGCTCAGGCCGAGCAGCGCCGGACCCATGAGCGCCAGCCCTCCCGGCATGGCCGTTGGGACGGCGGGTGCTTCGACCAGCTGCGCGATGTCCATTGGCCAGAACTGGTCGATGGTAATCAGCTGGCCCTGGTCCACGAGGTTCATGAACGCGAACGTGTTCGGGATGAGACAGTTTTCCAGCCAGTCGCCGTTGATGCAGAACTCGTCATTTCCGTGCTTGAACGCGATCGAGGCGTTCTTGCGGAAATCGAAGTGCAGTGCGGTGGGTGTCGCGAACATCACCTCCTCGGTGTCGAGCGTACTTGCTTCCAGCATCGAGTCCGCGCTGGTGAAGTAGGTGCTATATCCATAAAGCTGCATGTCGACTGTGAAGCCGATGATGTTGGCGCTGCGGAGACGGCCGATCGTACCATCGGTCTCGATCGTGTAGGTCGCGCCGATCACACCGTCCCGCGATGATCCACGATAGACGAGTGCGTCTGCCTCCGCCGACATAACCAAGGCAAGCGCGGCCGCCAACGCGGACATGGTCCGTCTGTTCATTGTTCGCTCCCATTTCCTTTGACCGTCACGGCGGCCTGAAAACGCCTTTACAGCGTCGTAACGTTGTTTCCCAAGTAAATTGCACCAATTTGGTGACGCCCTCGCGTTAGCAATTTGCTTAACTTAGTTCCGGTCGTAAACGGCTGAATCGCAGGGTTGCGCCTTCGCGGCTGGCCGCGCTACGAACATTCCGGCGGCCGCAACGAGCGGCCAACGGCGGCAAAACGCGGTCCTCCGCAGCGCCGCATACCCAACGATCCCCGCGGAGACGTGTCATGGCCCTTCGGGTTGCAATCAACGGTTTTGGCCGAATCGGGCGCCTTGTTGCGCGAGCCATTCTTCAAGACAACCGCCACGGCATCGAGATCGTGGCCGTGAACGACCTCGCCGACGCCAAGACGAACGCAATGCTGTTCGCGCGCGACAGCGTGCACGGCCCCTATCGCGGCGACGTGCGTTCGGACGTCGCCGCGATCGTCGTCGACGGCCACCGCATCCGCGTCACTGCCGAGAAAGACCCGGCGAAGCTTCCACACGGCGAACTGGACGTCGACATTGCGCTGGAATGCACGGGCATTTTCACCAAAGCCGAGCAGGCGCAGGCGCATCTTACCGCCGGTGCCAAGCGCGTACTCGTCTCCGCGCCGATCACGCGGCGCGAGGAGGACACGCATGCGATGACGGTGGTCTACGGCGTCAATCATGACGCACTGACCGCCGCGCACACGATCGTCTCCAATGCCAGCTGCACAACCAACTGCCTCGCGCCTGTCGCCAAGGTGCTGCACGAAACGTTCGGCATCGAGCGCGGGCTGATGACGACCGTCCACAGCTACACGAACGATCAGAAAATCCTCGATCAGGTGCACAAGGACATGCGCCGCGCACGCGCGGCGGCGCTGAACATGATTCCTACGACCACCGGCGCGGCGCGTGCGGTGGGTGAGGTGCTGCCGTCACTCAAAGGCAAGCTCGACGGGTCGGCAATCCGCGTGCCCACGCCCAACGTCAGCCTGGTCGATCTGACCTTCGTCCCCGGGCGCGAGGTGACGCGCGACGAGGTCAACGCTGCGCTGAAGGCCGCGGCGGAACGCGGGCCGCTTGCGGGCATCCTCGCCTACACCGACGAGCCGCTGGTCAGCTGCGACTTCAACGGCTCGCCCGCGAGCTCGACCGTCGACAGCCTGGAAACCGCGGTAATCGAGGGCCGCCTCGTCCGCGTCGTCAGCTGGTACGACAATGAATGGGGCTTCTCGAACCGCATGGCCGATGTGGTGGCAGCGATGGGGAGATTGATCTAGGCGCAACCACTTAGGCAACGTCATTCCAGCGCAAGCTGGCGCCTGGCCGCGTGACGCGAGATTCGCGTCGGCCGGTCGGATCCCAGCTTTGGCAGGGATGACGGTGTAAGAGCGAGAAACGAAAGAGACGCTGCACCAATGGCTTTCCGTACGCTCGACGACCTGCCCGCCGATCTGCGCGGTCATCGCGTGCTGGTGCGCGGCGACCTCAATGTGCCCGTCGCCGACGGCCACGTCAGTGACGACACGCGCCTCCGTGCGCTGGTGCCGACACTCCGTGAACTGGCCGATCGCGGCGCGGCGGTGCTGGTACTAAGCCACTTCGGGCGGCCGAAAGGCCACGACGAGAGCCAGTCGCTGCACCGCGTGGCGAGGGCGCTGTCGAGCGTGCTCGGGCGCCCAGTCACCTTCGTCCACGATTGCGTCGGCGAGGTCGCCGCGCAGGAGAGCGCTGATCTTCGGGACGGCGACGTTGCAGTGCTGGAGAACACGCGCTTCCACGCGGGCGAGGAAGCGAACGATCCATCCTTCGCCGCCGAGCTCGCCAAGCTGGGTGACACGTATGTGAACGATGCCTTCTCGGCCGCTCACCGCGCGCACGCCTCGACCGAGGGCGTCACCCACCTGCTGCCGTCCTACGCGGGCCGCGCGATGCAGGCCGAGCTCGATGCGCTGGAACGCGCGCTCGGCAGCCCGCGGCGCCCGGTCGCAGCGATGGTCGGCGGGGCCAAAGTGTCGACGAAGCTCGACGCGCTGAAGCACCTGGTCAGCCGCGTGGAGCATCTGATGATCGGCGGCGGTATGGCGAACACCTTCCTCGCCGCGCGCGGCGTCGACGTGGGCAGGTCGCTGTGCGAGCACGAGCTCAAGCACCAGGCGCTCGAAGTGCTGGCCGCGGCCGAAGCAAGCGGCTGCACGGTCCACCTGCCTTACGACGTCGTGGTCGCAAGTGCGTTTCAGGCGGGCGCCGAGCATCGCGCGGTGAACGTCCACGAAATGGCAGCCGACGAGATGATCCTTGATCTCGGCCCTTCGGCGGTCGAGGCGCTCGCCGACGCGCTGAAGACCTGCGCGACGCTCGTCTGGAACGGCCCTTTGGGCGCGTTCGAGCTGCCGCCCTTCGATGCAGCGACGCTCAGCTTCGCGCGCCACGCCGCCGCGCAGAGTCAAGCTGGTGCGCTGATCTCAGTCGCGGGCGGTGGCGATACTGTGGCAGCGCTCGCAGCCGCGGGCGTCACCGATCAGCTGAGCTATGTCTCGACCGCGGGCGGCGCGTTCCTGGAATGGATGGAAGGTCGCGCGCTACCCGGCGTCGAGGCACTCCGCGCCTGAGCTCGCGTGCGCGGCTGGGCGCGGGCGGCATGACGCGCTAGTGCGCGGCGATGCTCCGCCCCATCGCCGCTGCCTTGTGCCTGATGACCGCCGCCCCCTGTGCCCTCGCCGCTGAAAGCTCGATCACGGCGCCCGGGCCGAAGGGGGCGCTGAGCGGGACGCTCGCCCTGCCCGCGGGCGACGTCCGAGCGGTCGCTGTGATCCTGCCCGGCTCGGGCCCAACCGATCGCGACGGCAACAATACGCTCGGCATCCGCGCGCAGCCTTACCGCTTGCTGGCCGAGGCGCTGGCCCGGCGCGGCATCGCCACGGTGCGTGTGGACAAGCGCGGTCTGTTCGGCAGCACCGCCGCCGACGATGCGGAAGACCTGACGCTGGCCGACTACGCGACCGACGCTCGCGCGTGGGTTGCGGCGGCGACCGCCGCCACCGGGCGCCCGTGCGCGTGGCTGATCGGCCACAGCGAAGGCGGCCTGATCGCGCTTCAGGCGGCACAGGGCCAGCTGGTATGCGGGCTGGTGCTCGTTTCCACCCCCGGCCAGCCGCTTGGCGACACCATTCGCGCGCAGCTGGGCCGCCAGGCGGCGGGCTCCGACCTGCTGCCCAAGGCGCTGGAAATCCTCGGTGAGCTGGAATCGGGTCGCCTCGTCCCCGCTGGCCGCATACCAGCGCCGTTGATGGGCGCTTTCGGCCCCAGCGCGCAGAAGCTGCTGATGAGCGAGCTGCGCTTCGATCCGTCATCCGAGCTCAGCCGGGTGAGGAAGCCCGTGCTGATCGTCGCGGGCGGCCGCGATCTGCAGGTGCGGGAGCGTGAGGCCGAGATGCTGCGCGCGGGCGATCCCGACGCCCGTGTCGTCGTCCTGCCGACGATGAACCACGTAATGAAAAGCGTCCCGGCCGACGATGACGCGAACTTCGCGAGCTATGGCGACCCGAACCTGCCGCTAGCCACGGGCCTCGCGCCAGCCGTCGCCGACTTCATCCTGTCGCCGAACTGAACCGTCGCTCAGGGCGCCTTGACCAGCTCGCCGCCCTTCACGACAGCGCGCACGTTCTGCAGCACGCGCACGTCGGCCAGCGGATCGCCGTCGACCGCGATCAGGTCGCCGTAGCGGCCAGCGGCGATCGCTCCAACGTCACCGGGACGACCCAGCGCCTCGGCTGCATTGATGGTCGCGGCGCGGATCGCTTGAATCGGCGTCATGCCCCACTCCACCATCGTCGCGAACTGCCTGGCATTGGTCCCGTGCGGATACACACCCGCGTCTGACGAGAAAATCATCCGCACACCCGCCTTGTGCGCTGCCCGAAACGTCTCGCGCTGCTTGCGTCCGATCTGGCGCTCCTTCTCCAGACTGTCGGCCATCACGCCGTTCTTCTCGCCTTCGGACAGGATGTAGTCGTCATTATAGATGTCCATGCCGAACCAGACGGGCTTCTTGGCGGCAATTGCGATGGTCTCGGCGGACGCGAGGCTCGCATGTTCGATCGTGTCGACGCCGTTCTCCACCGCTGCCCGGATGCCCGCGTCGCCGTGAGCGTGCGCTGCCACGCGGATGCCCTGCATATGCGCCTCATCGGTGATCGCCCGGATCTCGGCTGCCGATAGCTGCTGCGCGCCGACGTTGGTGTCAGCGTGGCTGAACACGCCGCCCGTCGCGCAGATCTTAATCACCTCGGCGCCGTATTTCACCACCCAGCGCACCTTCTGGCGCGCTTCCTCCGGCCCATTGAACACGCTCGGCTGGCGCTGGTCATAGCGCGGCGGCATGCCGGTGTCGTCGCAATGCCCTCCCGTCGATCCCAGCGCGTAGGTCGCGGGTACGATGCGCGGGCCGGGGATGAAGCCGCCCTCAATCGCCTGCTTCAGGCCGACATCCTCGAACCCGTCCGACCCGACATTGCGGACCGTGGTAAAGCCGGCCTCAAGCGTCTTCCTCGCGTTCGCTACGCCCACCGCCGTCCAGAAGCGGTCGGTGTAGTCCAGCTGCCGCCGCCCGCCGATCTCGGCAACGCTCGTCAGGTGGACGTGCATGTCGATGAGGCCCGGGAGCAGCGTCAATCCGGGCAGATCCACGCGCCGCGCCCCATCGGGCACCGCCGCGCCGCGCCGTCCGACCGAGCTGATCCGGCGGTTAATGATGATGATCTGCGGATCGGCAACGTAAGCACCGCGCTCCACATCGAGCATCCGTGCCGCGGTTACGACGACGGTTTCGGCGCGCGCCGCGCCACTCGCGAGCAGCAGGCCGAGCGCCAGCACAATGAACCTGTTCATGAGACCTCCTGTCCTCCCTCCGGTCGCCCTTTGTCGCGCGGGCTTGCGGCTGGCATACCGGCCACTCGCGAACAGCGGCAATAGCGGAGGGTGCGGCAATGCTGAGCGAATTCCGGGCGTTCGTCCTTCGGGGCAATGTGCTCGATCTGGCGGTCGCGGTGATCATCGGCGCAGCGTTCGGAGCGATCGTTACCAGCTTGACCGAAGACGTCATCATGCCCGTGATCGGCTCGGTGCTGGGCGGCCTCGACTTCTCCAGCTATTTCGTCCGTCTCGGCCCGATCCCCGCGGGTTTCAAAGGCGATCCCGGATCCTATGCCGACCTGAAGAAGGCTGGCGTCGCGATGCTCGGCTGGGGCGCGTTTTTGAGCGCGGTCGTGCGCTTCCTGGTGCTGGCGTTCGTGATCTTCTGGCTGGTGCGCGTGGCGAACCGCATAGTCGGCTCGGCGCTAACCCCTGACCCTGTTCCTGCTGAGCCAACGCCCACCGAGACGTTGCTCGCAGAGATCCGCGACGAACTGCGGGCGCGCAGACCGTGACCTCGGCCCGCAGGGATGAAAACACGGTGCCTGCTTAACAGGGGTAAGCAGCCAAACGTTGCCGCCCGCGGCTTCGTCGGCTATCTGAAGCGCCAGCCGCCCCGGACGCGACCGCACATCGCCTCCGGGGCGTAACATGTTGCGCCGCCGCCTGGCCCACCGGCCGCTCTGGCGCCCCAGAGTCGAAGGAGCCTGCCCCATGCGCCGCCGCCAGATCTACGAGGGGAAGGCGAAAATTCTCTACGAAGGGCCCGAGCCCGGCACGATCATCCAGTATTTCAAGGACGACGCCACCGCCTTCAACGCGCAGAAAAAGGGCACGATCAGTGGCAAGGGCGTGCTGAACAACCGTATCAGCGAGCATCTGTTCACGCTGCTGGGTGGCATCGGCATCCCCACGCACTTCATCCGTCGCCTGAACATGCGCGAACAGCTGGTGCGGCAGGTGGAGATCATCCCGATCGAGGTCGTCGTGCGCAATGTCGTCGCAGGCAGCCTCGCCACGCGCTTCGGCATCGAAGAAGGCACGCAACTTCAGCGCTCGATCCTCGAATACTACTACAAAGACGACAGCCTCGGCGACCCCATGGTCACCGAAGAGCACATCGCGGCCTTCGGGTGGGCAAGTCAGGACGAGATGCACGACATCGCCGACATGGCGATTCGCGTGAACGATTTCCTTTCCGGCCTGTTTGCGGGCGTCGGCATCAAGCTCGTGGACTTCAAGATGGAGTTTGGCCGCCTGTGGGAGAATGACTTCAGCCGCGTGATCCTCGCCGACGAGATCAGCCCCGACGGCTGCCGCCTGTGGGACATGCGGACCAACGAGAAGCTCGACAAGGACCGCTTCCGCCGCGACCTCGGCGGCGAGGTCGAAGCCTATCAGGAGGTGGCGCGGCGCTTGAACCTGCTGCCCGAGGGTGCGGCGACCACGGTGCTCGATCTGGAGAAGCACCGCCGCGCGCGGGGTAAGTAAGCTCCGCGCGAGGTGCTGTATTTACGGATGTTAGCTCCGCTTAGGACCGTTTGCCGCACCAACGTCACCGTTACTTTGCCGCCACAGATTTGCAGGATTTGCACAGACGGCGTCTGTCGAAAACGGAACCCGTTCAGGCCGCTTCCAGCGCGGGCAGGACAGTAGTAGCAGCGTAGCAATGCGGAGGCGGCCATCATGCCGCCCCGTTCATCGCGGAAATCCTTCACCCCACATGCAAGTCCGAAACCAGCCCGCCGCCCCTGTAATCGTGGATGACGCTCCGCCCACGCGACGGCGGCGTGATTGGAAGAGCCTACTGTTTGTGCTGCTAGGCATCGCAGCAATCGGCGGGCTGGCATGGTGGCTGACGACATCGGCCAAGCGGACGGATCAGCGCGCGCAGGCGGCGGCGCAGGGTGGAGGCGGTGGAGGAGGCTTTCCGGGCGCGGGCGGCGGGCGCGGCGGCGGACGCGCGGCGGTGGTGACGCTGGCGCCGGTCGAGGTCGCCGACGTCCCCATGGTTCGCACTGCGCTCGGCACGGTGACGCCGATCGCGACGGTCAATGTGCGCCCGCAGGCCTCGGGCCAGATCGTCGCGATCGACTTCACCGAGGGCCAGCTCGTCCGCAAGGGCCAGCGGCTGGCGAAGATCGATCCGCGGCCGTTCCAGGCAACGCTCGACCAGGCGCGCGCGACGCTGGCGCAAAGCCAGGCGCAGCTGGCGAACAGCCGCCTCGACCTGCAGCGCTTCCGCACGCTGCTGCAGCAGGACTCGATCGCGCAGCAGCAGGTCACCGCGCAGGAGGCGCAGGTCCGCCAGCAGGTGGCGCTCGTCGCCGCGAACGAGGCGGCGGTACGCGCGGCGGAGGTCAACCTGTCCTTCACGAACGTGCTCGCGCCGGTTGCGGGCCGGGTCGGCCTGCGGCAGGTAGATATCGGCAACTACGCAACCGCCGGTCAGGCCAACGCGATCGTCACGCTGACGCAGGTGGCGCCGATCGACGTGGCCTTCGCGCTGCCCGAGGACCAGGTGCCGCCCGTTGCGCAGAAATTCCGCAGCGGCGAGGTGCTGCCAGTGACGCTCTACGACCGCGGGCGCAGCCGTGTGCTGGCGAAGGGGCGGCTGTTCGCGCTCGACAACCAGGTCGATGCAACCACGGGCACGCTCCGCGCCAAGGCGCGGGTGACGAACGAGGATTCGGCGCTGATCCCCAACCAGTTCGTGAATGTCGATCTGACGGTCGATACGCTGAGCCAGATTCCGGTCGCTCCGGCGGCGGCGTTCCGCAGCGGATCGAACGGCGACTATGCCTATGTCGTCGGGCCCGATCGCGCCGCGCACGTCCGCTATGTGAAGCTCGGTCCCGCGGCGGGCGACAAGGTGGCGGTGCTGTCCGGGCTGCGGCCCGGCGAGCGCGTGGTGATCGAGGGCAGCGACCGGCTGACCGATGGAGCGCCGGTACGGCTGAGCGGCGACCGGCCGGGCGGGCGCTTCGGCATGCGCGGCGAGGGCGGCGGCGGTGGCGCTGCGGCCGGACCGGGCGGCCAGGGCGGCTGGCGCGGGCGCTTCGGCGGACCCCGCCCCGATGGCGCGCGCGGCGGCGGCGCAGGCGCTCCGGCCGGTGATCGCGGCGGCGAGGGCGGAGTCCGTGGCGCGCCCGCAGGCGGCGAGGTCCGCCCGGGCGCAGCGGGCAATGGCGCTGCTACCAGTAACGGCGCGGCGGGCGGAGCGGCCACCGGCGGGCCGGGCGGGCCGCGTGGCTGATATCGAGCCGGCGCTGCCCCGCGCCGAGCCCAACCCGGCGCGGCGCGAGCCCGCGGACCTTCCGCGCGCCGACGAACCCTCACCGGTGCGCGATGCGGGCGGCATCTCGGCGCCGTTCATCCTGCGCCCGGTCGCGACCGCGCTGCTGATGGTGGCGATGCTGCTCGGCGGCCTCGTCGCGCTGCGCTCGCTGCCGCTATCGGCGCTGCCCGAGGTCGATTTCCCGACGATCCAGGTGACAACCGCCTACCCCGGCGCGTCGCCCGACGTGATGGCGACGAACGTCACCGCGCCTCTGGAAGTGCAGTTCGGCCAGATGGCGAACCTTGTCCGCATGGCGTCGACGAGCGCGGCGGGTGCGTCGATCATCACGCTGCAATTCGATCTGACGATCCCGCTCGATGTCGCCGAACAATCGGTGCAGGCGAGCATCAATCAGGCGCAGAACCTGCTGCCGCCCGACCTCCCCGCGCCGCCGATCTACGCCAAGGTCAATCCCGCCGACGCGCCGATCATGACACTCGCGCTGACGAGCGACACGCTCCCGCTGACGCAGGTGCAGGCGCTCGCGAACAATCGGCTGGCGCAGAAGATCAGCCAGGTCGACGGCGTGGGGCTGGTGACGCTTGCGGGCGGCAACCGGCCCGCTGTGCGCATCCAGGCAAACCCGCAGGCGCTGGCGAGCTACGGCCTCAGCCTTGAAACGGTGCGCTCGGCGATCAGCAACGCCAATGCGAACGGAGCCAAGGGCACGCTGAACGGCCCCGCGCGCAGCTACACGATCGACGCGAACGACCAGCTGCTGACGATCGACCAATATCGCTCGCTCATCGTCGCCTACCGCTCGGGCGCTCCGGTGCGGCTGTCCGATGTCGCGCAGATCACGCTCGGCGCCGAGAACAGCGAGCTTGGCGCAAGCGTCGGAGCGGTCCCGGCGATCATCATGAACATCCAGCGCCAGCCCGGCGCGAACGTCGTCGCGACGGTCGACCGCATCAAGCGCGACCTGCCCGACTATCAGGCGACAATGCCGCCCGCGATCAAGATCCAGGTGCTGTCGGATCGCACCACCTCGATCCGCGCATCGGTCACCGACGCAGCATTCGAACTGGTGCTGGCCGTCGTGCTGGTGGTGATCGTCATCTTCCTGTTCCTTGGCAGTCCGCAGGCGACGATCATCGCAGGTATCGCAGTCCCGCTATCGATCGTCGGCGCGTTCATCGCGATGCATTTCCTGGGCTCCAGCCTGAATAACCTGACGCTGATGGCGCTCGTCATCGCATCGGGCTTCGTCGTCGACGACGCGATCGTGATGATCGAGAATATCGCGCGCAAGGTGGAGGAGGGCATGGCCCCCTTCCCCGCAGCGATCGAAGGCGCGCGGCAGATCGGCTTTACCATCGTGTCGCTGACCGTCAGCCTGATCGCGGTGCTGATCCCGCTGTTGTTCATGGGTGATGTCGTCGGCCGACTGTTCCGCGAGTTCGCGCTGACGCTGTCGGTCACCATCGTCATTTCGGCCGTCGTCAGCCTGACGCTGACTCCGATGATGGCTGCGCGCATGCTGAAGCGCGACCGCCGCGAGGGCTGGGCCGAGCGCACCGCGCACCGCGCGTTCGATGGGCTGAGCCGCCGCTACGACCGCGCGCTCCGCTGGACGCTGAAGCGCGAGGGCCTGGTGCTGCTGGTGTTCGCGGCGACGCTCGTCGTCACCGGGCTGTTCTATGCGGGGATGCCGAAGGGTCTGTTCCCGGTGCAGGATACCGGCCTGGTCGAAGCCGTCGTGCTGGCGGACCAGAGCGTCAGCTTCGATCGCATGGGCGGCCTCGTCACCAATCTCGACGAAGCGATCATGGCCGATCCCGATGTGGCGAGCGTCGCGAGCTTCCGCGGCGTCGACGGATCGAATGCCACGCTGAACTCGGGCCGGTTGCTGATCGCGCTGAAACCGCGCGCCAAGCGCAGCGCCGATTTCAATACGATCCTCAATCATATCCGCCGGCGCGCACTGAACGTCGCCGGGCTGTCGGTCAGCCTGCGGCCGGTGCAGGATCTGACGATCGAATCGACCGTTGCGCGCGCGCAGTATCAGATGGCGCTGCAGGGCGTGTCCTCGGCCGAGCTGTCCGACGCCGCCGACCAGCTGGTCGCAGCGCTCAACCGCACGCGCGAGGTGCGCAACGCATCGAGCTCGGCGCAGAATAACGGCGCGGCGATCTTCGTCAGCGTCAATCGCGATGCGGCCGCGCGCGTCGGCGTGACCGCGCAGGCGATCGACGACGCGCTCTACAACGCCTTCGGCCAGCGCATCGTGTCGACGATCTTCACCGAAACGAGCCAGAACCGCGTGATCCTCAATAGCGGCCAGACGCTACCCGGCATCGACGCTCTGCAGGGCCTCTATCTCACCAGCGCCAGCGGCCAGGCCATTCCGCTGACCTCGATCGCCACGGTGCGGCAGGGCACGGCGCCGCTGGTCATCGAACATGCCGGGCAGTTCCCGGCGGTGACGGTCAGCTTCGATCCGGCGCCGGGCTACGCGCTCGGCGACGCGGTCGACGCGGTGAAGCGCGAGCTCTCGCGTCTCAACCTGCCAGCATCGGTGCAGCCAGTGTTCCTGGGCTCGGCGCAGGCCTACCAGTCGTCGCTGTCGGGGACGCTGGTGCTGCTGCTCGCGGCGGTCGTCGTCGTCTATATCGTGCTCGGCGTGCTCTACGAGAGCTTCATCCACCCCGTCACCATCCTGTCGACCCTGCCGTCGGCCGGCATTGGCGCGCTCATCGCGCTGTGGCTCGCGGGCCAGAGCCTCGGGATCATCGCGGTCATCGGCATCGTGCTGCTGATCGGCATCGTCAAAAAGAACGCGATCATGATGATCGACTTCGCGCTGGAATATGAACGCGAGGAGGGCTGCACCGCGCTCCAGGCGATCCACCGCGCTGCGCTGGTTCGTCTGCGGCCGATCCTCATGACGACGGTTGCAGCAATCGGCGGCGCGCTGCCGCTGATGCTGGCGGGCGGTGAAGGCGCCGAGCTCCGGCGGCCGCTGGGCCTCGCGATCGTGGGCGGGCTGCTGCTGAGCCAGCTGATCACGCTGTTCACGACGCCGACGATCTATGTTGTGTTCGACCGCCTCGCCCAGCGCTGGAGCGGCTCGAGGCCGTCCACCTCGGGCGGCGCGCCGGTGACGGCGGGCGCTGCATGAATCTGCCCGGCATCTTCATCCGGCGGCCGATCGCGACGCTGCTGCTGACACTGGGGCTGATCGCGTCCGGCCTGTTCGCCTATCGCGCGCTGCCGGTAGCGCCGCTGCCGACGGTCGATCTGCCGACGATCTTCGTGATCGCCAACCTGCCCGGCGCCAGCCCGGAGACGATGGCAACCTCGGTCGCCACCCCGCTCGAACGCCGCCTCGGCACGATCGCGGGCGTGACCGAGATGACCAGCTCGTCCAGCCAGGGGCAGACGGGCATCGTCCTCCAGGCGTCGGACAAGCGCGACGTGAACGGGCTGGTCCGCGATATCCAGGCGCAGATCAACGCCGCGCGCGCCGACCTGCCCGCGACGCTGCGGTCGAACCCCACCTGGCGCAAGTTCAACCCCGCGCAGCAGCCGATCCTGATCCTCGCGCTCACCAGCAAGACGAAATCACCGCAGCAGATTTACGACGAAGCCTCGATCATCATCCAGCAGCGCATCGCCCAGGTGCCGGGCGTCGGCGACGTCGACATCGCGGGCAGTTCGCTTCCCGCCGTCCGGATCGAACTCAACCCCTTCGTGCTGGCGCGGCTGGGCATTTCGGGCGACGACGTGCGCTCGGCGATCGCGGCGGCGCAGGGCAACCGGCCCAAGGGCATCGTCACCGGCGGCGGCGACCGGTTCGTCATCTACACCGACCGCCAGCTGCAGAAGGCAGCCGATTACGCATCGCTCATCGTCGCCTACCGCAACGGCACGCCTGTGCGGCTGCGGGATCTGGCGAACGTCTATGACGGGCCGGAGGACGTGAACACCGCCGGCTATTTCAACAGCCAGCCAGCTGTCATCGCGCGCATCACGCAGGCTCCGGGTGCCAACATCGTGCAGGTGGTCGACGCAATCCGCGCGCAGCTGCCCGCGATCCAGGCCGCGCTTCCCGCCGACATCAAGCTCAGCGTGGCGGCGGAGCGAACGCGGACGATCCGCGCGAGCCTTGAGGAAGTGGAGATCAGCCTCGTCATCTCGGTCGGGCTGGTGGTGCTCGTCGTCGCGATCTTCCTGCGATCGTGGCGCGCGACGGTGGTGCCAGCAATCGCCGTCATCGCCAGCCTGATGGGCACGCTGTCGTGCATGTATCTCCTCGGGCTCAGCCTCAACAACATCTCGCTGATGGCACTCGTCGTCGCGACCGGGTTTGTCGTCGACGACGCGATCGTGGTGCTCGAAAACATCGCGCGGCATGTCGAGGCGGGCGAGGACCGCATGACCGCGGCGTTGCGCGGCGCGAAGGAGGTGACGTTCACCGTCGTCGCGATGACGCTGAGCCTCATCGCGGTCTTCCTGCCGCTGCTGCTGCTCGGCGGCATCCCGGGCAAGATCTTCGGCGAGTTCGCGGTGGTGCTCGCCGTTTCGGTCGCGATCAGCCTCGTTGTCAGCCTGACGACGACGCCGATGCTCGCCGCGCGCCTCGTCGCGGTCGGCGCGGAGCACGGGCGGGTGGCACGCTGGCTGGAGCGCTGCTTCACCACGATCGAGCGCCGCTATGACGTTGCGCTTGGCTGGGCGATGGACCGCCGGCGTCTGGTGCTGCTGATGCTCGCGGTGACGATCGGGCTCAATTTCTATCTCTATGCGAACAGCCCGAGCGGCTTCTTCCCGCAGCAGGATACCGGCCAGCTGTTCGGCGGCATCCGCATGGACCAGTCGGCGAGCTTTGAGGCGAGCCAGCAGAAGGTGAAGCAGATCGTCGCGATCATCCAGGCCGATCCGGCGGTCGATACGGTGACGGCGACGGTGGGCGGCGGGCGCGGCGGCTTCGGCGGCACGCAGATGTTCATCAACCTGAAGCCCAAGGGCCAGCGGCCGAACAGCGATGTCGTGACCGGACGGCTGCGGCCCAAACTGGCGCGGATCACGGGCGCCAGCACCTTCCTGACGAACGTGCAGGATCTTCGCGTGGGTGGCCGACGCAGCAATTCCGCCTACCAATACACGCTATTCTCGGACGATCCGGCCGAGCTGCGCAAATGGGCCGAACGGCTTGCCGATGCGATGCGCGCCAGTCCGTTCTTCACCGATGTCGACACCGATCAGCAGGATCGCGGGGTCGAGCAATATGTGAACGTCAATGCCGACGCGGCGGCGCGGCTGGGACTGACCAACCGCCAGATCTCGAGCGCGCTCTACAACGCCTTCGGCCAGCGCGGCGTGGCGACGATCTTCAACGAGGTGAACCAGTATAGGGTCATCATGGAGGTCGATCCGAAATTCAGCCGCGATCCAGCCGCGCTCGACAATGTCTACGTTGGCGGCCGGCCGCTCTCGGGCGTGACCGCCAGCGCATTCCAGGTCGACACCTCGGCGACCGGGCAGTCGGCGGTGTCGACCGGGCCCGCGGTCGCGCAGCCCGGAGCGGGCCCGGCGAACGCACTGGCGCCCAGCCTCGCGCAGACCGCGGTCGCGGGCGGCGGCGGCTCGCCGTCGGGCGTGTCGATCTCCACCGCGCCGCAGCGCGCGGTGCCGCTCTCGACGGTCGCGAGCATCGCGCTCGCCGCCGCGCCGACAAGCGTCAACCATCAGAATACCGACGCCGCGACGACCGTCAGCTACAATCTCGCTCCGGGCAAGACGCTCAGCCAAGCCAACAAGGAGATCGTGCGACTGGAGCAGGTGATCGGCATGCCGCCCGGCGTGCGCGGCGACAGCGCGGGCACGGCGAAGGCGTTCCGCGACACCTTCTCCAACCTGCCGCTGCTGTTCCTGACCGCGCTTCTCACGATCTATCTGGTGCTCGGCATCCTCTATGAGAGCTTCGTGCACCCGTTCACGGTGCTTTCGACCCTGCCCTCGGCGGGTGTCGGCGCGCTGATGGCGCTGCTGGCGCTCGATATGCCGCTCGATCTCATCGGCATCATCGGGATCGTGCTGCTGATCGGCATCGTGAAGAAAAACGCCATTCTCATCATCGACTTCGCGCTGGTCGCCGAGCGCGAACGGGGGCTGACATCGATGCAGGCGATCCGCGAGGGCGCGGTGCTGCGCTTCCGGCCGATCATCATGACGACGCTCGCTGCGATTTTCGGCGCGCTGCCGCTGGCGATCGGCTTCGGCGAAGGCTCCGAACTGCGCCAGCCGCTGGGTGTGGCGATCATCGGCGGGCTGATCGCCAGCCAGATGCTGACGCTGTTCACCACCCCGGTCGTCTATCTCTATCTCGACCGCATCCGCACGTGGCGCAAGCGCCGCGACGCGCGCAAGGCCGCCCGCCGCGCCGCGCGCGCTCCGCAACTCCCACCCCAGGCCG
The DNA here is from genome assembly GCA_032249695.1 of Sphingomonadaceae bacterium. GTDB lineage: Bacteria > Pseudomonadota > Alphaproteobacteria > Sphingomonadales > Sphingomonadaceae > JAVVHE01. Next base: position 20,492 of record JAVVHE010000008.1, read on the forward strand.
TTCCCGCCGAATGACATCGACATCCGCCCGCCTGCCGCTCGCTCTGGTGCTGCTCCTCGCCGCGTGCAAGGCGGGGCCCAACTATGTGCGTCCGACAACGCCGATCACGCCCGCGTTCAAGGAAAGCGTGCCCGGCTTCCAGACCGCCACCCCGCTCGACGGAATCGACAGGGGCCAGTGGTGGACGCTGTTCGGCGACCCCGAACTGAACGCGCTGGTCGACGAGCTGCAGCGCAACAACCAGACGATCGAGCAGAGCCTCGCAGCCTATCGCCAGGCAGTCGGCCTGCTGCGCCAGAACCGCGCCAACCTGTACCCGACGATCGGGAGCACCGCGACCTTCACCAACTCGGGCGTCGGCGCGTCGTCCAACCGCGCGGGCGGAGTGGCGCTCGGCGGATCGGGGAACGCCTACCGGCTGCAGGCGACGGGCAGCTGGATCATCGACCTGTTCGGCCAGGTCCGGCGCAACATCGAAGGAGCGCGCGCCAGTTCCGAAGCCGCCGCGGCGGACATCGCCAATGTCCGGCTCGCGCAGACGGGGCAGCTCGTCTCCAGCTATCTCCAGCTGCGCAGCCTCGATGCCGATGCGCTTGCCCTCGACGCGAGCGCTGCCGCCTTCCAGCGCGACCTGCAGATCACCACCAACCGCTATAATGCCGGGATCGCCGCCAAGACCGACGTCGTCCAGGCGCAGACGCAGCTGCTGAACGCGCAGGTCTCCGCACGCGACAACCGGCGCGCGCGGGGGGTCCTTGAACATTCGATCGCGATCCTTGTCGGCCGGCCGCCGGCCGCGCTCACCATCGCCCAGCGGCAGGACTGGCAGCCCGTCACCCCCGTCCCGCCCGCGGGCGTGCCGTCGGCGCTGCTCCAGCGCCGCCCGGACATCGCAGCCGCCGAACGGCGCGTGCAGGCCGCGAACGCGCAGATCGGCGTGCAATCGGCTGCGTTCTTCCCGCAACTGACGCTGAGCGGCAATGTCGGACAGACCAGCTCGACGCTTGGCGATCTCTTCGCCGCGGCCGCGAATACCTACAGCCTCGGCCCAAGCCTCGCGCAGACGGTGTTCAGCTTCGGCCGTCGCCAAGCGCTCGTCGCGCAGGCGCGCGCGCAGCGCGACCAGACGATCGCCACCTATCGCCAGACCGTTCTGACCGCGTTCGCCGATGTGGAAGACAATCTGCTCGCCACGCGCATCTTCCGCGACGAAGTGGCACTGTCGCAGCAGGCAAGCCGTGCCGCCGACCAGGCCGAGGCACTGGTGCGCAACCAGTATAAGGCCGGCCAGGTCGATTACAGCCAGGTCATCGTCGCGCAGACCACCGCGCTCAACACGCGCCGGTCGCTGATCACCACGGCCTTCAACGCGCAAGCGGCGGCGGTGAACCTGATCGTGGCGCTTGGCGGTGGCTGGGACGTGCGCACCGCCGATCCGATCGTCGCGCCGCCCACCGGCCCCACCTCGGCGCGCGTGCAGCAGGTGAACGGTCAATAGGCGCCGCGCCGGGCGGCGCTGCCGGTGCGGAACCCACGCCAGCCGCCGCCACCCGCACGCAAGCCCTGCCGGACCGCCCTCCCCGGCCGCGCGAGACCGGCGGTCGACCGGCCGACACGCCAGCCACCGCGCCTTGCCCGTTCGCGTTGCGTTCCGCTATCGTCCGCGCCATGCAGGGCCTTGCATCCTCCGTCCCCGCTCACCGCGCGCCGATGGAGGACGCGCCCACCGCAGCCGAGGTGACACGCGGCCTCACCCGCCTGTTCTGGCGCATGGGGCTGGCCTGCGCTGCCGAATGCCCGCTCGGCAACGGCCAGCGCGCCGACCTTGTCGCACTGGGGCGATGCGGGCGGCTGACGATCGTCGAGGTGAAGGTCAGCACGGCCGACCTTAGACAGGACGCGAAGTGGCGCGGCTATCTCGATTATTGCGATCGGTTTTATTGGGCCGTGCCGCCCGGCTTCCCGCTCGCTCTGTTCGAGACCGAAGCCTATGGCCACGGACGCGCCGGGCTCATCGTCGCGGATTGGCACGACGCCGCGATTTTGCGCGAGGCTGCGTGGTCGCCGCTTCCCCCGGCCCGCCGCAAGAGCGAGACGATCCGCTTCGCGATGCGCTCCGCCGACGCGCTGATGCGGATGATCGATCCGGGACTGGTGGAGCCGGTAAGCTAGATCCTCCCCGCCTCGGGGGAGGTCCGGATCGACCGCGAGGACAGCACGAAGCCGTCGCGCTCGGCGCGGGTCGATGATCGCAAAGTTGCCCGTCCGCGGCTGTCCGGTAGGCACTGCGCGCTCCCGCCGGTATGACGGGCGCGTCGGCAAGCGGGGAGCGGGGATGGCGACGGACCTTGAGATCGCGCGCAGCGTCGCGCTGCGGCCGATCAGTGCGATCGCCGCCAGGCTGGGCGCGCCCGAGGACGCGGTTCAGCCCTATGGCCGCGACAAGGCCAAGCTCGATCTCGGCTTCCTGCGAGGCGCCCCCGCGCGCGCCAAGCTGATCCTCGTCACCGCAATCAACCCCACCCCCGCGGGCGAAGGCAAGACCACCACCAGCGTGGGCGTCGCCGACGCGCTCAACATGACCGGCCGCCGCGCCGTGCTGTGCCTGCGCGAGCCGTCGCTTGGCCCCTGCTTCGGCCAGAAGGGCGGCGCGACCGGCGGCGGACGCGCACAGGTCGCGCCGATGGAGGACATCAACCTTCACTTCACCGGCGACTTTCACGCGATCACCGCCGCGCACAACCTGCTGGCGGCCATGATCGACAACCACGTCTATTGGGGCAACGCGCTCGGCATCGACACGCGCCGGATTGTCTGGCGGCGCGTGATGGACGTGAACGACCGGGCCTTGCGCGACCTCGTCGTCGGGCTGGGCGGCGTGGCGAACGGCCAGCCCCGCGAGACGGGGTTCGACATCACCGTCGCCTCCGAGGTGATGGCGTGCCTGTGCCTCGCCGGGGATCTGGCCGACCTGGAGGCGCGGCTGGCGCGGATCATCGTCGCCTACACGCGCGACCGGCAGCCGGTGACCGCAGCCGAGCTGAAGGCGGTGGGCGCGATGACGGTGCTGCTGAAGGACGCGATCAAGCCCAACCTGGTGCAGACGCTGGAGGGCAACCCGGCGCTGATCCACGGCGGGCCGTTCGCCAACATCGCGCATGGCTGCAATTCGGTCATCGCCACGCGCGCCGGCTTGCAGCTTGGCGACTATGTGGTGACCGAGGCCGGGTTCGGCGCGGACCTGGGCGCGGAGAAATTTTTCGACATCAAGTGCCGACAGGCCGGGCTGGAGCCCGCCGCCGCGGTGCTCGTCGCGACCGCGCGGGCGCTGAAGATGAACGGCGGCGTCGCCAAGGCGGAACTGGGCGCCGAGGATGTCGCAGCGGTGGAGCGCGGATCGGTCAACCTCACGCGCCACATCGAGAACCTGCGTGCGTTCGGCGTGCCCGTGGTGGTCGCGGTCAACCGCTGCATGACCGATACGGATGCCGAGCTCGACGCGATCCGCGCCGCAGCAGCGCCGCTTGGGGTGGACGCGGTGGTGTGCACCCACTGGTCCGATGGCGGCCGCGGCGCGGTGGAGCTGGCCGACCGTGCAGCGACGCTGGCCGACAGCGGCACGGCGCGCTTCGCCCCGCTCTATGCGGACGAATTGCCGCTGCTGACCAAGATCGAGACCGTCGCGCGGCAAATCTACCGAGCGAGCGGGGTCAGCGCCGACCCCTCGGTTCTTGGCCAGCTGTCCCGCTTCGAGGCGATGGGCTTCGGCGGCTTGCCCGTCTGCATCGCCAAGACCCAATACAGCTTCTCCGCCGACCCGGCCGCGCTGGGCGCGCCGCTGGGCCACATGCTGCCGGTGCGCGAGGTCCGCCTGTCCGCCGGCGCGGGCTTCGTGGTGGCGGTGTGCGGGGACATCATGACCATGCCGGGGCTGCCGAAAGTGCCAGCGGCGGAGGGGATGGGGTTGGGGCGCGAGGGGGAGGTCGTGGGGTTGGGGTGAGGGCCAGACCCTTGAACTGCCCGCGTCGTCAACTGCACCTGGAGCAGGTGCGATCCGGAACAGCCGGGCCTCGTTCAACGCCTTCGACGGCCGACTGCAGAACGCCCGGCCGAGCGGTCCTTGCTCACGGCTTGCGTCCCCTGCGATCGCCCCCCGTCACGCACGCGGATGCGAATGCCGATAGACGTCCAGCAGGTGCGCCGCGTCGACCGCCGTGTAGATTTGCGTCGACGAAAGGCTCGCGTGGCCCAGCAGCTCCTGGATCACGCGCAGGTCGGCACCGCGCGCCAGCAGATGCGTCGCGAAACTGTGGCGCAGCGCGTGCGGCGTCGCGGTCGACGGGAGGCCCAGCGCCGCGCGGGCGCGGCGGACGCTGACGCGCACCAGCCCCGGATCCAGAGGGCCGCCCTTCGCGCCGCGGAACAGCGCATCGCCCGGCGCCAGCGCGAACGGCAGCAGGCGCGCATAGGCCTCCACCGCCTCGCGCACCTGCGGGAGCAGCGGCACGATCCGCGTCTTGGCGCGCTTGCCGGTGACGCTGAGCGTGTTCCCGAGCGGCAGCGCCTCCCGCTGAACCGCAAGAGCCTCGCTGACGCGCAGGCCCGCGCCGTAGAGCAGGTGCAGCACCGCATTGTCGCGCGCGGCGATCCAGGGCTCGTCCGGCTCGTCGGCTGCGGCAGCGATCAGGCGCTTGGCCTCGCCCATGCCCAGCGGCCGCGGTGCGCGCTTGGGCACCTTGGGGCTGGCGAGGCCGACGAGGCCGGGCGGATCGATGCCGCGATGCTCGGCGGCGAATGCGAAGAAGTCACGGATCGCCGCGAGGTCGCGGGCGACCGCCGCCTGGCTCACTCCGTCGGCCCGCCGCGCGGACAGGAAGGCGCGGAAATCTGCGCGGGACATTTCGGCGAGCGCTCGCTCTGTCACCGGCCCGCCAAGATGGGGCGCCAAGAACCCGGTCAGGTGCCGCAGCGATACGGCATAGGCGCGGATGGTGTGCGGGGATCGGCGGCGGCCATGCTCCAGCCAAGCCAGCCAGCGCGCGATCAGCGGCTCGGCGGGGGCGCTCGCAGTAGCGGATGTGCTCATGCAGTCTCTCGCGACGGGACGTGCAGGCCGGCGGGGTAGACGCCCCCGTCGGCGAAGGGCCCGCCGCGATCGAACACCGAGCGCCTTCCCGACACAATGCCCGACGTTTCGGGCAACGATGACCGAAAACCGGGTTCAGCCGATCGTTTGCCCGGTTTTCTGCCAATCCGCCAGGAACGCCGCCAAGCCCTTGTCGGTCAGCGGGTGATTGAACAGCGCGCGTATGACCGATGGCGGCGCGGTCATCACGTCGGCGCCGATCTTCGCGGCCTGCAGCACATGGATCGGGTGACGCACGCTCGCCACCAGGATTTGCGTGCGGAAGTCATAGTTGTCGTAGATCGTGCGGATGTCGGCGATCAGCTCCATGCCGTCCTGACCGACATCGTCGTGGCGGCCGACGAAGGGCGAGATGAAGGTCGCACCGGCCTTTGCCGCCAGCAGCGCCTGGTTGGCGCTGAAGCACAGCGTGACGTTCACCATCGCCGCCTCATCGGTCAGCCGCTTGCACGCGCACAGGCCCGCGGGGGTCAGCGGCAGCTTGACCGCGACGTTCTGAGCGATCGCGCGCACCACGTCGGCCTCGCGCATCATGCCGTCATAGTCGGTCGCGACGACCTCGGCGCTGACCGGGCCGGGAACGATGGCGGCGATCTCGCGCACGACGTCCAGGAAGTTGCGGCCCGCCTTGTGGATCAGGCTGGGGTTGGTGGTGACGCCGTCGAGCAGCCCGGTCTCGGCCAGCTGGGTGATCTCGGCAACGTCGGCGGTGTCGGCGAAGAATTTCATGGAGCGCTTCTCGCCCGCGGCGCCTGCCGCGGCAAGGGTGTCGGCGGACATCACACTTCGCCGGCCAGCAGGCGACTAGGGCCTGGAGGGTTGTTATCCGCATCGCGCGAGATGCGGCGCAGACGCAGCGGCTCGATTTCGGCCTGGTGCGCCCCGGCCAGCGGCTGCTGACCCGCGGACCCCATGCGGGCTCGGCGCGCTCGCACTCGGCCGCCGCCGCCGCACGCGCTGACGCCCACGCCGGCCGCGCTCGCATCTGCGCCGAACCGAAGCCGCCGGGCCTTGCACGCGCCGCTGGCTGGGGCATGATGGCCGGTGGGCTGGAGGAGTGGACGCGTGGACCCATTGCGGATGACCGGGGCGTGGTTCGGCCAGTATTTCTACGCCGACGGGCGCGCGCCGGTGCGCTTCATCGCGAACCTTGCGGAAGAGGACGGCGGCGGCGGCTTCGCGGGCGAGGTGAGCGAGCCCAACCACATCGCGGGCACCGCGCCGACGCTTCACGCGATCGTGCGCGGATCGCGCAGCGGCACCGCGTTCCGCTTCACCAAGCAATATGACGGCGAAAGCGATGCGGCCCACGCGGTCGGCTATCGCGGCGCGATCGAGGCCGACGGCGCCGAGGCGGCGGGCGAGTGGGCGCTCGCCGGAGAGCGCGGGCGTTTCCGGATGACGCGCGCGGTGCTGACCAATGAGGAACAGGCCGCCGAGCTGGCGGTGACGCGCGGAGCCGGCACCCTTCGGTGACTTTCGAGCACCGCGTCGGCCCGGCTAGGGCGGCGGCCATGCAGCTTCGCTTCACCCAGGTCGATGCCTTTGCCGAGCGCCCGTTCACCGGCAACCAGGCCTGCGTGATGCCGCTGACGGAGTGGCTGCCCGACTCGACGCTCCGGGCGATCGCGAACGAGAACAACGTCGCGGAAACGGCCTTCTACCTGCCTGATGCAAGCGGTGCGGCGGACTTCGAACTGCGCTGGTTCACGCCCGCGGTCGAGGTGGCGCTGTGCGGCCACGCGACGCTTGCGAGCGGGCATGTGGCGCTGGGCGACGCGCCCGGGCGGCAGCGCGTTACCTTCGTCACGCGCAGGTCCGGCGTGCTCGCGGTCGAGCGGGCGGGCGACGGCTATGCGCTCGACCTGCCAGCGATGGCGCCCACCGCGTCCGAGCTGCCGGGCCTTGCCGGGGCGTTGGGCGCGGTGCCCGAAGCGGTGCTGATGCGCGGGCACGATTACGTGGTCGGCGTCTTCGCGCGTCCCGAGCAGGTGCTGGAGCTGAAGCCCGACTTCCGTGCGCTCGCGGCGCTGCCCGGCGGCGACGTGCTGGTGATCGCCACGGCTGCGGGCGGCGAGGCCGACGTCACCAGCCGCGTCTTCGCTCCGGGCGCCGGCGTCGACGAGGACCCCGTCACCGGCTCGGCGCACGCGATCATCGCGCCCTACTGGGCCGAGCGCCTCGGCCGCGCCGCCTTCAGCGCGCACCAGGCGAGCGCGCGCGGCGGGCGTCTGAAGGTCGAACTGCGCGGCGACATTGTGCGGCTGACCGGCGGCTGCGTGACGGTGATCGACGGCACGATGCACCTGTAGGCAAGGGGCGACAGGCGGCGGCGAGTTGGTTAGGCTTTCACGGATGAGCACCACGCCAACCGGCCCACGCCTGCAACGCGCGACGCTGGTCGTCGCCGATCTGGAGCGCGCGCTCGGCTTCTACCGCGACGTGCTGGGGCTAAGCGTCGCCTACGTGCTGGCGCACCGCGACGAGAGCTATTCGATCCCCGTGTTCGACATTCCCGCAGGCGCGCGGCTGCGCTTCTGCACGCTCTCCAGCCCGACGCAGGAGCGCTGCCTGGCGCTGACTGAAGTCACCGGCGCGCCGCTCTACCCGGTGCCGCGCCCGCGCCGCGCGGCGGTGGTGATGGAGGTGCCCGATCCGGACCGAGTCGTCGCGGGCGCCACGGCGCTGGGGCTGCAGGTCTATCCCGAGGAGGTGCTGAAGACGCCCGACGGCCGAACCGGGCGCGAGATCGGGATCGTCGACGCCGACGACCACCTCGTCGTCATCTACACCATCACGAGCCGCACCGCTTGAGCACCGCCGCCGCGCTCGCGCCCGCCCCGGTCGTCGACGCGCCCTACCCTCGCCCGCTGACGTCGTGGGCGCTGGTGGCGCTGCTGACCGTCACCTACGTCTGCTCGTTCATCGACCGGTACATGCTCGGGCTGCTCGTAGGGCCGATCAAGGCGGATTTCCGGCTTTCGGACAGCGATATCGGCCTGCTCGCCGGGCCGGCCTTTGCAATCTTCTACGCAACCATCGGCCTGCCGCTCGGCTGGCTCGCAGACCGGCGCCCGCGCACGCTCATCCTGGCGTTCGGAATCGCGATCTGGAGCCTCGCGACCGCTGCCTCGGGGCTAGCGACGGGCTTCGCGGGGCTGTTCGTGGCGCGGATGCTCGTCGGCTTCGGCGAGGCTGCGCTGGCGCCGTGCGCGCTCAGCATGATTTCCGACAGCTTCCCGCCCGAGCGGCGCGGCAAGCCGGTCGGGGTCTACTCGGCCGCGCTCGCGATCGGGGCCGGACTGGCAGCGATCATCGGAGCCAAGGTGCTGGGGCTGGCGGCGGGCGGGGTCGCCCTGCCCGTGCTGGGCCGCACCGAGCCATGGCGCTTCGCGTTCATCGCGGTCGGCCTGCCGGGCCTGCTGCTCGCGGCGCTGTTCCTCATGGTGCCGGAGCCCGCGCGCCGCTCCGGCCCGCGCGTCGTCGGCGGGTTCGGAGCTGTGTTCGCGCTCGTCGGCCGCCGCTTCGGCGCGTTCGGGGGAGCGGTCGCGCTTGTTTGCGTGATGACCATTGTCGCCTACAGCCAAGGCGGCTTCGGCCCGGAGACGTTCCGCCGCGCGTTCGGCTGGGCACCCGCGGATTATGCAAGGGTGAACGGCACCATCAATCTGATCGTTGGTCCGACGGCGGTGTTCGGCACGGGCGCGCTGATCGACTGGCTGAAGCGCCGCGGGGTGCGCGACGCGGCGTTTCGCATGCTGATGGCGGGCTTTCTGCTGATGGTGCCGCTGAGCGCTGTCGCGTGGCTGATGCCGACTCCCACGGCCGCCTTCGTCGGGCTGGCGCTGTCGTCGCTCGGCATCGCCACGGTCACAGCGGCGGGGATCATCGCGCTCATCGAGATCGCGCCGCCCGCACTGCGCGGCAGCATCGTCGCGCTTTATTATATGGCGATCTCGATCACCGGACTGCTGCTCGGGCCGCCGACCGTGGGCGCGCTTTCCAAACACGCGTTCGGCGAGGCGCACCTTGCGCTCGCGATGGCCGTCACTCCGCTGCTCTATGGTGCGCTGCCGCTGTTCGCGCTGCCGGTCGTCGCACGCGCCTACCGCCGCCGCCTGGCCGAGGTCTAGGCCGTGCCGCTGTGGGCAATCCTCAGCTTCGATGCGCCGGGCGCTGCGCTGCTGCGCAAGCAGCATCTCGCCGCACACCTGGCGCATATGGAAGGCGCGTTGCAGCCGCTGAAGCTTGCCGGGCCGCTGCGGACGCCCGCGGGCGACTTCGCGGCGTCGCTCGGCATCGTCGAAGCCGACAGCGCCGAGGCGGCGCGCGCCTATATCGAAGCCGATCCGTATTTCCGCGCGGGCGTGTGGGCGCGCTGCGAGGTGTTCGCCTTCACCGCCGCGGCGGGCGAATGGGCGGGCGGCATCAGCTGGGCACCGCTGACCGATGGCGGCGGCGGAGCGTAGACATGCCGGTGCAGGCGAAGATCTGCGGGCTGACGACGCCCGGGACCGTCGACGCTGCCGTGGCGGGCGGCGCGGCGTGGGTGGGCTTCGTGTTCTTCCCGCCCTCGCCGCGCAATGTCTGCCCGGACCTCGCCGCACGCCTGGCCGCGCGCGTGCCTCCGCGCGTGGGCCGCGTGGGGCTGTTCGTCAACGCCGACGACGCGCTCATCGACAGTGCGGTTCGCGCGGCCGCGCTGACCGCGATCCAGCTGCACGGACTTGAACCGCCCGCGCGCGCTGCGGCGCTGAAGGCGCGGCATGGTGTGGAGGTGTGGAAGGCGCTGCCCGTCCGCACGGCCGCCGACGTTGCCGCCACCGGCGGCTGGCGCGGCGTCGTCGACCGCGTGCTGCTCGATGCCAAGCCGTCCGCCGGCGCCGCTCTGCCCGGCGGCAACGGCCTGCGCTTCGACTGGCAGCTGCTGGCGGACTCGCGCCCGCCGCTGCCGTGGATGCTCGCGGGCGGGCTCGATGCGGCGAACCTTGGCGATGCAGTGGGCGTGACAGGAGCGCGCGCCGTCGATGTCTCAAGCGGGGTGGAGGTTGCGCCGGGGGTCAAAGACCCGCAGAAGATCGCCGAGTTCCTCCACATCGCCGGACAGCTTTGACCCCCACATCCTTCGCCCACGGCCCCGACGCGCGCGGCCATTTCGGCCCGTTCGGCGGCCGCTATGTCGCCGAGACCCTGATGCCGCTGATCCTTGAGTTGGAGGCGGTGTGGCGCGATGCCAAGCAGGACCCGGATTTCTGGGCCGAGTATCACTGGCTGCTGACCCACTATGTCGGCCGCCCCTCACCGCTGTATTTCGCCGAGCGGCTGACGTCGTATCTGGGCGGCGCGAAGATCTATCTTAAGCGCGACGAGCTCAACCATACCGGCGCGCACAAGATCAACAACTGCGTCGGCCAGATCCTGCTCGCGCGGCGGATGGGGAAGACGCGCATCATCGCCGAGACCGGCGCGGGGCAGCACGGCGTCGCGACCGCCACCGTCGCAGCGCGCTTCGGGCTGCCGTGCGTCATCTTCATGGGCGAGCGCGACATCGAGCGGCAGCGGCCCAACGTCTTCCGGATGCGCCTGCTGGGCGCCGAGGTCGTGCCCGCGACGTCGGGCAGCCGGACGCTCAAGGATGCGATGAACGAGGCGCTGCGCGACTGGGTGACGAATGTCGCGGACAGCTTCTACATCATCGGGACGGTCGCGGGCCCGCATCCGTATCCGGAGCTGGTGCGCGACTTCCAGTCGGTGATCGGCCGCGAGGTGCGCGGGCAGCTGGCAGCGATGGGCGAGCGCGGGCCGGATCTGCTGGTCGCCGCGATCGGCGGCGGATCGAATGCGATGGGCCTGTTCCATCCGTTCCTGGACGACGCCGACGTGCGGATGCTGGGCGTCGAGGCGGCGGGCAGGGGCATCGAGACCGGAGCGCACGCGGCGTCGCTGGCGGGCGGAGTGCCGGGCGTGCTGCACGGCAACAAGACCTACCTGCTGCAGGACGCCGACGGCCAGATCGCCGAGGCGCACTCGATCAGCGCCGGGCTGGACTATCCGGGGATCGGGCCGGAGCACGCGTGGCTGCGCGATTCCGGACGGGTGGACTACACCCACGCCACCGACGCCGAGGCGCTGGACGCGTTCCAGCTGCTGTGCCGGCTGGAGGGCATCATCCCGGCGCTCGAACCTTCGCACGCGCTCGCCGCGGCCATGCGCGAAGCTCCGAGGATGGGGCGCGACGAGGTGGTGGTGCTGAACCTGTGCGGGCGCGGCGACAAGGACATCTTCACCGTCGCCGATGCGCTGGGAGTGGCGATTGGCTGAGTGCCCTCCCCCGTCCCTGTCAGCGGCTCGGCCACTCGCTCGCATCAGCGGGACGGCGACAGCGACCGGCTGCGTGAGCGACCGGGCAGCGGGGAGGCTGCGCTCCGCCTTCAGCCGCCCGGCGCTCGTCGCCTTCGTCACCGCGGGCGATCCGCACCCTTCGCACACGTCCGCGATCCTCGACGCGCTTGTCGACGGCGGCGCGGATGTGATCGAGCTGGGAATGCCCTTCTCCGATCCGATGGCCGACGGGCCGGCGATCCAGGCTGCGTCGCTGCGGGCGCTGAAGGCGGGGACGACGCTTGCGACCGTCCTTCAGCTGGCGGCGGGGTTCCGCGCGCGGCATCCGGAAACGCCTCTGATCCTGATGGGCTATGCCAACCCGATCCTCGCCTACGGGCCGGACCGCTTCGCCGAAGATGCAGCGGCGGCGGGCGTCGACGGCGTACTGGTCGTCGATCTCCCGCCCGAGGAGGCTGCCGACCTCGCCCCCGCGCTGACCGCGCACGGCCTCGATCTCATCCGCCTCGCCACGCCCACCACCGATGACGCGCGGCTGCCGGCGGTCTTGGACGGAGCGGGCGGGTTCCTCTACTATGTCAGTGTGGCTGGGATTACCGGAGCGAACTCGGCGGAGGCCGAAAGCATCGCGCGCGCGGTGCAGCGGCTGAAGCGGCACACCAGCCTGCCCGTCGCGGTCGGCTTCGGCATCCGCACGCCCGCTCAGGCCGCGGCCGCCGCAAGCCATGCCGACGGCGTCGTCGTCGGGTCGGCAATCGTCGATACGATCGCCGCAGCGCATGCCGAGGGCGCGAACGACATCGCTGGCCGCGTCCGCGCGCAGGTCGCCGAATTGAAGGCCGCGATCGTGGGTGCGCGATGAGCTGGCTGACCCGCCAGCGAGCCGCGCTCGGCCTCGACAACCAGAAGCGCGAGACGCCCGACGATCTGTGGGTGAAGTGCGCCGGCTGCGGCGAGATGCTCTACCGCAAGGAGTTCGTCGCGAGCCTCAGCGTCTGTCCCAAATGCGGCCACCATCACCGCATCCGCGCCGCCGACCGCTTTGCGCAGACCTTTGACGGCGGCGTGCACAGCCGCCTGCCGTCGCCCGGCGTGGCAGCCGATCCGCTGCGCTTCATCGACACGAAGCCCTACCCGGACCGGCTGCAGGAAGCCCGCAGGAAGACCGGCGAGACCGACGCGTTCGCGCTTGCGCAAGGGTTGATCTCCGGCGTCCAGACGATCGTCGGCGTTCAGGATTTCGCCTTCATGGGCGGAAGCATGGGGATGGCGGTGGGGGAAGCCTTCATCGCCGGAGCGCGGGCCGCGCTCGCCGCGCGCGCGCCCTATGTGGTGTTCACCGCTGCCGGCGGCGCGCGGATGCAGGAGGGCGCGCTGAGCCTGATGCAGATGCCACGCACCACCGTCGCCATCGCCGAACTGCGCGAGGCGGCGCTTCCCTATCTCGTCGTGATGACCGATCCCACCACGGGCGGCGTCACCGCGAGCTACGCGATGCTGGGCGACGTGCAGATCGCCGAGCCCGGCGCGCTGATCGGCTTCGCGGGCGCGCGGGTCATCGAGCAGACGATCCGCGAAAAGCTGCCGCCCGGCTTCCAGCGCGCCGAATATCTGCTGGAGCACGGCTTTCTCGACATGGTCGTCCAGCGGCCCGCCCTTGCGTCGACGCTCGGCCGCCTGCTCCGCCTGCTGACCAAGGCGCCCGCGGCGGCGGCTTGATGTGGGACGCAGCCCGCTCGGCGCATCCGGGCCTCGACGCTGAACTCGCGCGCGCCAAGCTGCTGGCGCCGGCCGAGACCAATTTCGAACTCGCGCGGATGGAGGCGCTGCTCGTCCGGATGGGCTCGCCGCACCACCGACTGCCGCCGGTGTTCCATGTGGCGGGCACCAACGGCAAGGGCTCGACGGTCGCCTTCCTGCGCGCGATGCTGGAGGCGGCGGGGCTGCAGGTCCACGTCTACACCTCGCCGCACCTGGTGCGCGTCAACGAGCGCATCCGCATCGCGGGCAAGCTCATCAGCGACGAGCATTTCACCGATCTGTTGAGCCGCACGCTGCACGCGAATGCCGGGCATGAGGCGAGCTTCTTCGAGCTGACGACCGCCGCCGCGTTCCTGGCCTTCGCCGAAACTTCCGCCGACGGCTGCGTGGTGGAAGTCGGCATGGGCGGGCGGCTCGACGCGACGAACGTGGTGCCCGAGCCAGCGGTGGCCGGGATCGCGCAGCTCGGCCTTGATCACCAGCGCTGGCTGGGCAGCTCGATCCTGCAGATCGCCGCCGAGAAGGCGGGCATCGCCAAGCGCGGGCGGCCGCTCGTCACCTCGAAATATCCGCGCACGGTTGCGGGGCGCGTGGCCGAAATCGCGGGGCTGGCGGGTGCGCGGCTGGTGCAGCGCGGCATCGATTGGGACGCGGCGGTCTACAAGCACGCGCTCCATCTGCGTGATGCGCGCGGCGTGCTGCATCTGCCGGTGCCGCGGCTCGCCGGGCCGCACCAGGCCGACAACGCCGCGCTGGCGGTCGCGATGCTGCGCGCGCAGGACGAGGTGCACGTGCCCGAAAGCGCGATCCGCGCGGGGCTGGGCTGGGCCGATTGGCCCGCGCGTCTGCAGCGGCTGGATAGGACCCCGCTGGGGCGGCTCCTGCCCGCCGGATCGGAGCTGTGGCTGGACGGCGCGCACAACGCCCCCGCCGCGCGCGCGCTGGCCGACGCGTTTCGCGGGCACAGGCTTGCTGCGCGGCCGCTGCACATGGTGCTGGGAATGCTGGCCGCGAAAGAGCCGGGGTCGTTCCTGAAGGCGTTCGCGGGTCGGCTGAGCGCGGTCCACGCCGTCCCCATCCCCGACCACCATTGCCACGAGCCCGAACAGCTGGTCGCCGAGGCGCGCGCTCTCGGACTGCACGCCGAGGCGGCGGAGTCGGTCGAGGCAGCGCTGCGCCGCATCGCCGCCGAGCCCGGCCCGGGCGGTCCGCCGGTCGTGCTGATCGCTGGCAGCCTGCATCTGGCGGGGGCGGTGCTTGCGCAGGCGGGGCTGGAGCCAAGCTGACGCGTGCGCAGGCGGCGGGCGTGCGACGCTCGCGTGATCATCGAAGGACCGGCGATGACTAGGTGGATCGCCGCGGCGGGCGGCTTGGCGGTTTTGCGCGGCGAGCCGATGCGCGGGGCTGCGGCGAACATCGGAAGCTGCTGTCATCAGCCGATCTTGCGACGCGCACCCGCGCTGGTCACCGCGCCAGTGCGCGGGCCTGGGCGTCCATGATCGCGACGCCCCCGATGCGCGCCAGCCGCAGCAGGCGCAGCAGCGTCTCTTCGTCGAACGCGGCGCGCTCGGCCGACGCCTGCACCTCGATCAATCGCCCGCCTTCCAGCAACACGAAATTGGCATCGGCGTCGGCGGCCGAGTCCTCGGCATAGTCGAGATCGAGCACCGGGCCGTTCTCGGTCACGCCGCAGCTGATCGCCGCGACGCGCGCGGGCATCGGATCGGCTGCGAGGCCGAGCCGCACCACGGCCTGCTTCAACGCAACCCACGCGCCGCTGATCGCCGCCGTGCGCGTGCCGCCATCGGCCTGTAGCACATCGCAATCGAGGATGATCTGCCGTTCGCCGAGCAGCTCAAGGTCGACGCCCGCGCGCAGGCTGCGGCCGATCAGGCGGCTGATCTCCAGCGTGCGCCCGCCCTGCTTGCCGCGGACCGCCTCGCGCTGGCTGCGCTCGTGCGTCGATCGCGGCAGCATGCCGTATTCGGCCGTCACCCAGCCGCGCCCCTTGCCCTTCATCCAGCCGGGCACCTTCTCCTCGACGGTCGCGGTAGCCAGCACGCGCGTCTGCCCGAAGCTGACAAGGCACGACCCTTCGGCGTGGGCGGAGACTCCGGTTTCCATCGTGATCACACGCATTTCGTCAGGCG
Organism: Sphingomonadaceae bacterium; assembly: GCA_032249695.1. GTDB lineage: Bacteria > Pseudomonadota > Alphaproteobacteria > Sphingomonadales > Sphingomonadaceae > JAVVHE01. The sequence goes on from JAVVHE010000008.1 coordinate 35,891, forward strand.
CGCGGCCGGAGGGGCGCATCGGGTGTTCCAATCGTCTGCCAGGGGGTGTCCGCCGTCCTACAGGCCGCGTTGCGTGCACTGCAACCATCACTAGGTTAAGGCGCGAGGCCACCGATGCAGCCGACCGTCCCCGAGCTTTCCGAGCGCGCCCGCGCCATCTTCCGGAACATCGTCGAATCGTACATCGAAACCGGCGCGCCGGTCGGCAGTCGCACGCTGTCCAAGCTCGCCGGGCTGGGGTTGTCCGCCGCGTCGATCCGCAACGTGATGCAGGATCTTGAGGAACTCGGCCTGCTCTCCAGCCCGCACACCAGCGCGGGGCGGATGCCGACCGAGCTCGGCCTGCGCCTGTTCGTCGACGGCATGATGCAGACGCACGAACTCAGCGCCGACGAGCAGGCGCGGATCGAGGCGGGCGTGTGGCCCCGCACCGCGCCGATCGAGGAACTGCTTGCCGGGGCGACGCAGGTGCTTTCGGGGCTCTCGCACTGCGCGGGCGTGGTGTTTGCGCCGAAGACCGATGCGCCGCTTCGCCAGCTGAGCTTCGCGCCTCTGGGCGAAAGCCGCGCGCTCGCGATCCTGGTGCATGAGGGCGGGACGGTGGAGAACCGCGTGGTCGAGCTGCCGCCAGGCGCGCCGCCCGAGACGCTGATCGCCGCATCGAACTACGTGAACGCCCGGTTGGCAGGGCTGACGCTCAGCGAAGCGGCCGAGCGCCTGCGCTCCGAGGTCAGCGCACGGCGTGCCGAGCTTGACGCGCTGTCCGCGATCATCGCCGAGCGCGGGCTGGCGGTGTGGAGCGCCGACGGCGACCAGCGCCCGATCCTGATCGTCCGCGGCCAGGCCAACCTGCTCGATCCAGCCAATGTCGCCGACCTTGAACGCGCGCGGCTGCTGCTGGAGGACCTTGAGGAACGCGAGGACGTGGCGCGCGTGCTCGAAGTCGCTCTTGCGTCGCAGGCATGCAAGGTCTTTATCGGAGCGGAGACGCGGCTGTTCAGCCTGTCGGGCTCGTCCGTCATCGCTGCACCCTATCGCGCCAACGGGCGCGTTGTGGGTGTGGTCGGCGTGATCGGCCCGGTGCGCCTGAATTACGCCCGGATCGTTCCATTGGTCGATTTCACCGCGATCACGCTCAGCAGGCTTGTGCAATGACGACAGAGACTGACACCGTTTCCCCGCAGGACGCCGCCGCGATGGCTGAAGAGGCCGTTGATGTGAAGGCGCCAGCTGCCGAACTCGATCCGCGCGACGCCGAGATCGCGAACCTGAAGGACCAGCTTCTGCGTGCCCACGCCGAGACCGAGAATGTCCGCCGCAGGCTGAGCCGCGAGCGCGACGACGCCGCCGCCTATGCGGTGACCGGCTTTGCGCGCGACCTGTTGACGGTTGCCGACAATCTCGCGCGCGCGGTCGCAGCGGTGTCCGCAGAGGCGCGCGGCGACGCTGCGGTGCGAGCGCTGGTCGACGGCGTCGAGGCGACCGAGCGCGAGCTGCACCGCGTGCTTCAGCGCCACGGCGTCGAGCGCGTCGAAGCAGTCGGCCGTCCGCTCGATCCCAATCGCCATCAAGCGATGACCGAGGTTGAGAGCGACGAGCATCCCGCTGGCCATGTCGCCGCCGAGTTCATGGCCGGCTACATGCTGAAAGAGCGGCTGCTCCGCCCGGCGCTGGTCAGCGTCGCCAAGGCGCGCGCCGCGACGGCACCGGAGCAAGCGGGCAACCCGGGCGAGACGCAGCCGTCCTGAGCCGGAGCGCCGCCGAGCGCTGCGGGTTGAGCGGCTCAGCCGCGAAGGAGCGGGTGAGCGCCACCCGCAGCACCGGCTGGTAGTGCGCGCCGCTTTTGCCGAGGTGGCTTTCGTAGAGCGTGAGCTCGTCCACCGGCCATGGCTCGCTCGCAAGCGCGCCGTGCGCCGCCAGCCAACCTCCGACCGGAGCCGATCCGCCGTGCAGGCGCGCGACGGTGATGTGCGGCAGATACGCTCGCGTATCGGGCGCGACGCCTGCCATCGCGAGCGCACGGTCGACCTTGTCGTGCAGCACCCGCAGCGGCCGGTGCGGCGCCAGCCCTGCCCAGATCGCCTCCGGCCGTCCGCGCCGTTCGAATACGCCCACGCTCGCCAGCGCCACCGCGCACGCCGGATGCTCCAGCCGCGAGAGCGCGTCGGCGATGTCCTCAGCCACGCGCCCATTGACCTCGCCTATGAAGCGGACGGTCAGATGCAGCCGCTCAGACGCCTGCCAGCGCGCGCCGACGACGCCCTCCATCACGCCGATCAGCTGATCCTTGATGGTCTCGGGCGGTTCAACCGCGACGAACAGCCGGTGCATTGGCCTTGGTCAACGCGCCCTCGATGGTGGGCAGCATGTTGCGCACGATCACGTCAACGCCGCGCGCGTTCGGATGCAGCCCGTCCGGCAGCAGCAGCGGCGGGTTGAACGCCACGCCCTTCAGGAAGAAGGGATAAAGCGTTGCGCCGTGCTTCTTCGCAAGATCGGGATAGAGCCGGTTGAAGCGATCGACATAGTCCACGCCGAGCGTCGGCGAGCTGAACATTCCAGCCAGCACCACGGGTATGCCGCGCTTCCGGAACTCGGCTAGGATCGCATCGAGGTTGGCGCGCGTGACCGATGGGTCGATGCCGCGCAGCATGTCGTTCGCGCCCAGCTCGACGATGGCGAGCGCGGGCTTCTGCTTCAGCCCGTTCAGCACCCACTGCAATCGCTGGCGCCCGCCGCTCGACGTGTCGCCGCTGACGCCTGCGTTGTGGACGCGCACCGCCCGTCCGCGCGCCCGCAGCGCGCGCTCCAGCTGCGCGGTGAAGCCGTCCTGGCTCGGCAGCTGGTAGCCCGCGGTCAGGCTGTCGCCCAATGCGAGGATCACCGGCTCGGCAGCGGGCGATGGCTGCTGCGCGGCGGCGGGCAGCGCGAGCCCCATGAGGGCGACGATGGCCAGCAGCCAGTGGCGGAGTGGCGCGGCGGCCCTAGATAGCGGCTGCGCGGAACGAAGGATCGGCATGTCAGAGCCTAAGATTGTCATTGATGCCCGCGCTGTCACCCTGTCGCTGAGCAGCGGATCGGGTCGAGTCGACATCCTGCGCGGAGTCGACCTGGCGCTCGCCGCCGACGAGAGCCTCGGCGTGCTCGGCCCGTCGGGCTCGGGCAAGTCGTCGCTGATGGCGGTGCTCGCCGGGCTGGAGAAGGCTAGCGGCGGGACGGTCATCGTCGGTGGCGAGGACTTCACCGCGCTCGATGAGGACGGGCTGGCTCGCGCCCGGCGCGGGCGGATCGGCATTGTCCTGCAGGCGTTCCACCTGATCCCGTCGATGACCGCGCTGGAGAATGTGCGCGTGCCGCTGGAACTCCAGGGCCTGCCTCGGGCGGCGGAGCGCGCAGCGGCCGAGCTCGAAGCAGTCGGGCTGGGCCACCGGCTGACGCACTACCCGGCGCAGCTGTCCGGCGGCGAGCAGCAGCGCGTGGCGATCGCTCGCGCGACCGCGCCGACGCCGCAGGTGCTGTTCGCCGACGAGCCGACGGGCAATCTCGACACGCGCACCGGCAGCGAAATCGCCGAGCTGATCTTCGCGCGCCGCGCTGCCACCGGCGCGACGCTTGTGCTCATCACCCACGACCGCTCGCTTGCCGAGCGCTGCGACCGCGTCGCCGAGATGGCCGACGGCCGTATCGTATCGCTGCGCCCCGCGCTGCGGCGGCAGGCGCGGGCCGCGGAATGAGCCTGGCGTTGCGGCTGGCGGTGCGCGAGCTGCGCGGCGGCCTCGGGGCGCTGCGGCTGCTTGCAGTCTGCCTCGCGCTCGGCGTGATGGCGATCGCTGCGGTCGGCTCGCTCTCCTCGGCGATCATCGCCAGCGTGCGCGATCAGGGGCAGGCGATCCTCGGCGGCGACCTTGAGGTGCGCCTGCCGTTTCGCCAGCCAACGCCGGCCGAGAGCGCCGCGATGGAGCGCGCGGGGACGGTGAGCCACGTCAGCAGGATGCGCGCGATGGCTGGAGCGGGGGACAAGCGCAGCCTCGTCGAGCTGAAGGCGGTCGACGGCGGCTATCCGCTCTATGGCGCCGCGGCGCTGGCGGGCGGCGGATCGCTGCAGGCGGCGCTGGCGCGCGGCGTCGTGCTGGCGGCCGATCTTGCCGACTCGCTCGACGTGCGGCCGGGCGGCACGGTGAGCGTCGGCCGCGCGAGCTTCCCGGTCGCGGGCATCCTCGCCGAGGAGCCCGACCGCGCCGGAGCGGGCTTCGCGCTCGGCCCGACGCTCATGCTGCCGCGCGGGCGTCTCGCCGAGACGGGTCTGATCCAGCCCGGCTCCATCGTCACCGAAGCCTACCGCATCCGCATCGCTCCGAGTGCCGACGCGCGTGCCGCTGCGGAGCGGCTGAAGGCTGCTGCGCCCGGCAGCGACTGGGACGTCCGCACGCGCGACAACGCCGCGCCGGGCCTGACGCGGTTCATCGCGAGCCTCGGCACGTTCCTGACGCTCGTCGCGCTGGCTGCGCTTGCGGTTGCGGGAGTGGGCGTCGGCCAAGGCGTCCAAGCGTATCTGCAAGGCAAGCTCGGCACCATCGCGACGCTGAAAACGCTGGGCGCGGGCACGCGGCTGATCGGGATGAGCTACCTGGTCCAGATCGCGATCGTCGCCGCAGTCGCTTGCCTCACCGGCGCGGCGCTCGGCGCGCTGGCGCCGTGGCTGGCGCTGAAGGCGCTTGCCGGGCTGCTGCCCGTCGCACCGCGGCCGGGCTTCTATGCGCTGCCGCTGCTGCTGGCCTGCGCCTACGGGCTGCTGGTCGCGGCCGCCTTCGCGCTGTGGCCGCTCGGCCGCGCCGCGCTCGCCTCGCCCGCCCGGTTACTGCGCTCGGAGGTCGATGACGCCCCTGCCCGCCCCGCGCGCGGCGCTGCGGTCGGCGCCGTCGCCGTCGGCGCGCTCTGTATCGCGCTGGCGGTCGCGGCGTCGGGCGCGAGCGCGCTTGCGGCCGGGTTCATCGGCGGCGTGCTGGGGCTGATCGCGCTGCTCGCCGCAGCCGCCTACGCGCTGCGCTGGGCGGCGCGGCGCGCACCGCAGCCGAGCGGGCCACTTGCCCGGCTGGCGCTCGGCAGCCTCACCCGCCCGCGCTCGACCGCGCCACAGCTGGTGGTGGCGCTGGGCCTGGGCCTCAGCATCTTCGCGGCGCTGGCCGTCATCGAGTCGAGCCTGACGGCCGAGATCCGCCGCGCGCTTCCGGCAAACGCCCCCGACCTCGTAGTGTTCGATGCGCCGAAGGGTTCGATCGACGCGATCCGCGCGGCGGTCGACGGCCAGGCGCGCGGCAGCCACATCAACGCTGCACCCTCGCTGCGCGGTCCGGTGACTGCGGTCAGGGGCGTGCCGGTCTCGCAGCTGCGCAACATCCCGCCCGGCACCTGGGTGCTGCAGGGCGACCGCGGCCTGACCTACTCGGACACGCCGCCCGAGGGGAACGAGGTCGTCGCCGGCCACTGGTGGGAGAAGGGCTATGCGGGACCGCCGCTTGTCAGCATGGACGCCGACCAGGCGACAAACCTCGGCCTCAGGATCGGCGACACGATCACCGTCGCAGTGCTCGGCGCCGACATCGAGGCCAAGATCGCCAACCTCCGCCGCCTCGATTTCCGGCGCGCGACGCTGCAGTACATGTTCGTCTATAACGAGGCGGCGCTGAAGGATGCCCCGTTCAGCTGGGTCGTCACGATAAGCCTTGCCGACAAGGGGCGCGAGGCGGCGGTGCGGCGCGCGCTGGCGCAGGCGGTGCCAACCGCGAGCGTCATCGGCGTGCGCGAGACCGTCAGCCGCGTGAACGGCGTCTTGAACCAGGTGCTGCTCGCTGTGCGCGCGGCGGCGGGCGTAGCGATCGCCGCGGGCCTGGCGGTGCTCGTCGGAGCGCTCGCTGCGCAGGCGCGGCGGCGGGCCTACGAGGCGACGCTCTTGAAGGTGCTCGGCGGCACGCGGAGCCAGCTGCTCCGCGCCGGCGCCATCGAATATGGCGCGCTCGGCCTGTCGGTCGCGCTGATCGCGCTGGCGCTCGGCACCGGCGCTGGCGCGCTGATCCTGCGGCGCGTGCTCGATCTGCCGTTCGCGCCTGCCTGGGGACAGCTTGCGCTGACGGTCGCTGGCGGGGCGGCACTGGTTCTCGGCGCCGGGCTCTTCGCCAGCTGGCGCACGCTCGGCGCCCGCCCCGCAGCGATCCTGCGCAGCCTCTAGCGCGCGGCCGGGCGCATCAGCGGGCCGATCGTGCCGTCGTCCTCGACGCTCGCGCGGAACGTTGGCTTCAGCTCCACCTTCGCCGCCTGCTCGTAGCTGTAGCCAAGCGCGAGCAGCTCGGCCTCGCTCCACGCCGTGCCGATGAAGCTGAGGCCAAGCGGCAGCCCGCGCACCGCGCCCATCGGCACGGTCAGGTGCGGATAGCCGCCGATCGCTGCGAGGTAGCCCGCGCCGGCCCGATCGCCGCGCGGATCGCCGCCGACCGCGTCGATGAGCCAGGCCGGGCCGGTGGTCGGCGCGACCAGCGCGACCGCCTTCGCCTCCTTCAGCATCGCGTCGATCCCGTCCGACCCGGCCGCTTGCTTCGATTCCGCGCGGCCCTTCACATAGTCGGCGTCGGCCAGCCCCTTCGACGCTTCGGACCGCTCGAACAGCTCCTGCCCGAACACGCCCAGCTCGCGCCCGTCGGCCCTGTTGAACGCGATCAGGTCGGCGAGCGTGCGCGTGCGCACCGCCGGCGGCGTGGTCGCCAGATAGGCGTTCACGCCCGGCTTGAATTCGGTCAACAGGATGTTGAGCTGCGGCGTCCCGACCTTCGGATTGCCGTTGAACGTCTTGATGTCGACAAGCTCCGCGCCCTGTGCGCGCAGCACCGCCAGCGCCTGCTCGAACACCGCCGCGACACGCGGATCGGCGCCCACCGCCCAGCGCAGCACGCCGATGCGCTTGCCCTTCAGCGCGTCGGACTTCAGCGCAGCTCCGTAGTCGGTCGCGTGGCGGTCGGCCTCGACGGTCGCCGGGTCGGCCGGGTCGCTGCCGGCGATCGCAGTCAGTACGCGCGCTGCGGTCGTCACATCGGCGGTCATCGGCCCCGCGGTGTCCTGCGTCGCGGCGATCGGGACGATATGCGTGCGGCTGACGAGGCCGACGGTTGGCTTCAGCCCAACGATGCCATTGATCGCCGCGGGGCAGGTGATCGAACCGTTGGTCTCGGTGCCGATCGCTGCCGTCACCTCGCCCGCCGCGACCGCCGCGCCGCTGCCCGAGGAGGAGCCGCAGGGCGTGCGGTTGAGCGCATGGGGATTGCGCACCTGGCCGCCGATTCCGCTCCAGCCCGAAATCGAGTTCGACGATCGGAAGTTCGCCCATTCGCTGAGATTGGTCTTGCCGAGGATCACAGCGCCCGCCGCGCGCAGCCTGGCAACGAGCGGCGCATCGCGGTTGGTGACGTTCGCCGCAAGCGCGATGCTGCCGGCGGTCGTCGGCAGCGGCCCGGCCGTCTCGATATTGTCCTTGATGAGGATCGGCAGCCCGAACAGCGGCCCACGCGCTCTCCGCTGCCGATCGAGCGCGCGCGCCTGCGCGATTGCGGTCGGATCGAGCGCACGAACCGCGTTCACCATGGGATCGATCTGCTCGACACGGGCGATGGCGGCGCGCGTGGCGTCCTCGGCCGACGTGGCGCTGGCAGCCGCAGCCGCAGCCGCGGCGAGTGCGATGGCGACGATCAACAGCTGTCCCTCCCTTGCGCTGCGCGCCTTGATATCGCGCGACAACCGCGGGAACTTAGCGGGGGGAACGCAGGCCGATCAATGCGGCAGCGGCACAACCGGGCTCGCGAACGGCGCGAACGTCCGTGCCGTTTACCAGCAACCCGGACACTCTGCTCGGCCGCGCTACGGTTGAACGGCGGAGCGTGCCTCGCTGCGGCGTCAACGCGGATCGCGCTGTCCTTCGGGCCCCGCCGCGCTGACACGTCGTCCCCCGTTGATGGCGAGAGGCCCGAACCGCGCCGTCGCGCCGGCAGCGGCTGGCGTCTGCGCGAAGCGGCCCTAAGGTTAAAGCTCGCCCGTGCTTGCCCTTCCCGCCCTTACCGCTTCGCCCGCGGGCTTTTGGCTCGCACCCTTCGGGCTGGCGGCCGAACAGGTCAGCCGCGCGGCTGCAATCCGGGCAGTCGCGGACACGCCGCACCTGATCTTGAACGCCCCGCTCGCGGCCGCGCGGCTCAGCTATCCCGAGCTGTCGGGCCTCGACCTCTTGGAACTGTTCGCATTCGTCCATCCGGCGCGCTTCGCGGTGCCGAGCGCCGCGGGCCTCGCCGAGCTGCTGGGCCTTGCCGCTCCTGCCGCGCCGTCGGCCGAGCCCGCGTTTCTGCGCGAAGCCGCCGCCGCGCTGCTTGCCCAGATCGGCGCACCCGGCTGGCGCCATGCGGCGGGCGCGTGGGACAGCGCGCAGGCGCTGGCGCGCGGGCGCTGGTCGTGGGCGCCAGAGGTGCTGCGGCGCATCCCGCCGCCCGGCCGCCCCGAGCCGACGCTGTTCAGCGCGCTGCCCCGCTGGGAGGATCGCGGCCCGCCGCCGAAACCGCGTGCGATCAGCCTGGAGCCCGAGGTAGTGCAGGCCGCGCTTGCGGCCGCGCTGCCCGCGGGCGCGGAGGACCGGCCCGGCCAGCGCGCCTACGCAGCCGCTGTCGCGCCCGTATTCGCGCCGCGAGCGGTGGCGGGCGCTCCAAACGCGGTGCTCGCCGAGGCGGGGACGGGGATCGGTAAGACGCTCGGCTATCTCGCCCCCGCGCTCGCGTGGGCCAAGGCGGCGGGAGGCAGCGTGTGGGTCAGCACCTACACGAAGGCGCTGCAGCGTCAGCTGGCGCGCGACGCGGTCCGGCTGGCGCCCGAGCCGGGGCGCGTGGTCATCCGCAAGGGGCGCGAGAATTATCTGTGCCTGCTGAACCTTGAGGACGCGATGCACGGCGCGTTCGCCGGGCGCGCCTATCTGTTCGCGCAGCTCGCCGCGCGCTGGGCGCGCTACACCAAGGACGGCGACCTCGTCGGCGGCGACCTGCCCGGCTGGCTGCCGCCGCTGTTCGGCCGCGGCGCGCTCGCTGCGCTCTCCGACCGCCGCGGCGAGTGCGTCTATGCGGGCTGCCCGCATTTCCAGTCCTGCTTCATCGAACGCGCCGCGCGCGCAGGCGCGCACGCCGATGTGGTGATCGCCAACCACGCGCTGGTGATGGCGCATGCAGCGCGTGCAGCGAATGAGGGGCGCGAGATGACGCGCATCGTGTTCGACGAGGGGCATCATCTGTTCGATGCAGCCGACGGCGCGTTCCGCATCGAGCTTTCGGGCGGCGAAGCGATCGAGCTGCGGCGCTGGCTGCTCGGCCCCGAGCGCACCACGCGCGGGCGGCGCCGCGGGCTGGCGGCGCGGCTGGCCGACGCGGCGAGCTATGAGGACCCGGTGCGCGAGGCGCTCGACGAACTCGTTCAAGCCGCGGCCGCGCTCCCCGCCGACGGCTGGCTGGGCCGCGTCGCCGATGCGCCGCAGGGGCCGGTGGAGGAACTGCTGCACGCGGTGCGCGCGCTGGTGCTGGCGCGTGCCGAGCCCGGCGACACGGGCTTCGCGCTGGAGACCGAGATCGCCGAGCCGACGGCCGCAGTCATCGTCGCGGCTGGCGCGGCTGCGCGCGCGCTCGAAGCGATGCAGCCGCCGCTTGCGCGTCTGTCCGCTCGGCTGGAGGCCTGCCTCGAAGCGCCGCCGCCGTGGCTCGATCCGCCGTCGCGCGCGCGGATCGAGGCGGCGGTGCACGGCCTGTCGCGGCGCGCCGCGCAGCTCAGCGGGTGGCTGATGCTGCTGGCGCGCGTCGCTGGGCCGCCCGATCCGGCGTTCGTCGACTGGTTCGCGGTCGACCGCAACGACGCACGCGAGTTCGATGTCGCGATCCGCCGCCACTGGCTCGACCCCACCAAGCCTTTCGCCGAAGCCGTGCTCGCGCCCGCGCAGGGCGTCCTCATCACCTCGGCGACGCTGCGCGCGCGCGGCGCAGCGCTCGCCGACACCGACGACTGGCGCGATACCGAACATCGTACCGGAGCCGCGCACCTCGTCGCGCCGCCGCGCCGCTTCGCGACGCCGTCGCCCTTCGACTATGGCGCGCAGGCGCGGGTGCTGATCGTGAACGACATCGACCGCCGCCATGCGCCGAGCGTGGCGGGCGCCTACGCCGCGCTGATCGAGGCGGCGGGCGGTGGCGCGCTGGGGCTGTTCACCGCGATCGCGCGGCTGCGTGCCGTCCACGCGCGCATCGCGCCCGCGCTCGCAGTGAAAGGGCTGCCGGTGCTGGCGCAGCATGTCGATCCGGTCGACGCCGGGACGCTGGTCGACCTGTTCCGGGCGGACAGGAACGCCTCGCTGTTCGGCACCGACGCGCTGCGCGACGGGGTCGACGTGCCCGGCGAGGCGCTGCGGCTGATCGTGATGGAGGGCGTGCCTTGGCCGCGTCGCACCGTGCTCCACGCCGCGCGGCGCATGGCCTTCGGCGGGCAGGTCTTTGACGACCTCCTCATCCAGAGCCGCATCGCCCAAGCCTTCGGCCGCCTCATCCGCAACCGTCAAGATCGTGGTGTGTTCGTAATGCTGGGCGCGGCGGTGCCGTCGCGCCTGCTCGTCAGCTTGCCGTCAGGGGTAGTGGTGGAGCGCGTGCCGCTCGCGGGCGCGCAGGCCATCGTTCGCGATGTCCTTGCGCCTCTAGCCGCTCTCTCGCATGGACTGGCTGTAATGGGGGAGGATCGGTGCCCAGCCTGACGCTTCTGCGCCATGCCAAATCGGATTGGGGCGACCGCGGGACGCGCGACTTCGATCGCACGCTGAACGAGCGCGGTCGCCGCGCCGCGCGCGTCATCGGCGGCTATCTCGCGCGCGAGCGGCTGGCGTTCGATCACGTTGTCGCCTCGCCGGCCGAGCGCGTGCGCCAGACGATCGCAGGAATCGAGGAGGTGCTGGGCCGCGCGCTGTCGCCGCAGTGGGAGCAGCGCATCTACATGGCGTCGGCGGCGATGCTGTTCGATCTCGCCGCCGCGCTGCCCGTGAGGGCCGAGCGCGTGCTGCTCGTCGGCCACAATCCGGGTCTTGAGGACCTGGCGCTCGTGCTCGCCACCGCCGCCGACCCGCAGCGCGCCACGGTCACCGAGAAATACCCGACCGCGACGCTTTGCGAGCTGGCGCTACCGGCCGGCTGGGCGGCGCTCGCGGGCGGCAGCTGCACCATCACCCGCTTCATCCGGCCCCGCGACCTCGATCCCGAACTGGGCCCGGACGACGAGGGTTAAACCGAGGCCAATCAGCCGATCTCGCAGCCGCGCTCAGCGCGCGTCGGCGTAGATCTTGACCAACCTGTACTGGTAGTCGCGGCCGTCCAGCAGCGACTTCACGCGGATGCGCTCCGTTGAGGCCGTGGGTGCCGTTGCCGTCGGCCTCGCCGAAAATGCCCGGCACGCCGTAGACAGGTATACCCTTCGCGAACAGGAAGATGCCGTCGGTTGCGCCCGTCGACATCACCGGCACCAGCGGCACGCCAGGGAACATCTCCGCCGCGAGCTTGCGGCCGGGCTCGATCACCTTGGGATCGAGCGGGGGCGAGCCCGGCGTCGGGCGGATCGGCGGCACGATCTCCACGCTCACCGCCGTGTCGCCGATCGCGCGCTCCAGCACCGCCTTCACCTCGGCCGGAGTTTCGCCGGGCGCGATGCGGCAGTTGATGTTGGCGGTCGCGCGCTGCGGCAGCGAGTTATTGGCATGGCCGGCCGAGAGCAGCGTCGGCACGCAGGTGGTGCGCAGCATCGAGTGGTAGGACGGATCGCTGCTGACGATCGCGTCGGCCGCACTGTCTTGCGGGTTCGCAGCGATCCGCTGCATCGCCGCCCCGCGCTCGCCGCCGAGCGCTTTGCCCGTCTGCTCGAAGAACGCCGTCGTTACCGGATTGAGGTGCACGGGAAACTCGTAGGCTTCCACCTTCTGCACCGCGGCTGCTAGCTGTGCGATGGCGCTGGGCCGAACCGGGCGGCTGCTGTGGCCACCGGGGTTCGTGACGAGCAGCGTATAGTTCTGGCTGGCCTTCTCTCCCACCTGCAAGCTGAGCGCCTCGGGCTTGCCGTTCGCATCGAGCCGGCCGCCACCGCCCTCGTTCAGCGCGAACGCCGCGTCGATCAGGTCGCGCTTGTTGTTCGCCAGCCATTCGGCGCCGGTGAAGGCGTAGGTCGTCTCTTCGCCACAGGTGAGCGCCAGCTTGACCGAGCGTCGCGGCCGATACCCCTCGCGCTTCATGCGGATCAGGCTGTCGACCCAGATCGCAGCTATCGACTTATCGTCGGCAGCGCCGCGGGCGTAGAAGAAGCCGTTCGCCTCGACGAGCGTGAACGGATCGCGCGTCCAGTCCTCGCGCTTGGCTTCGACCACGTCGACATGCGCCAGCAGCAGCACCGCCTTCGCCTTGGGGTCGGTGCCCGGATAGACCGCGACAAGCCCGCCCTCCTTCGGATGCTCGGGCGTTGAGAACAACGTCAGCTGGTCGTCGGTAAACCCGGCGGCCTTCAGCCGCGCCCCATGCGCTCGGCCGCGAGCGTGCAGCTGCCCGTGCTCAATGTGGTGTTGGTCTCGACCAGCTCCTTGTAGAGCGAACGAAACTCCGCCTCGCCCGGCCGCGCCTGCGCGAGCGCGCTCCCCGCGAGCAGCGTGCCCACCAGCCCGCCCAGAAACGCCTTCCTCATCGCAATCCCCTCCCCTCGTTTGTCGCTCTTCATTCCGGGCTCCAAGCTCGGGGTCAACGGGCCGCAGCGTGGGCGCGCGCACGGGCCATTGGACTACGACATTTCACCCGTCTAACCTTCCGCCGCCGCGAGGGAAAACCAGAGCGCGGCCAAGCCGCGCACGCCAGCGCAGCGCAGAAAACAGGGAGGTTTGCCAGTGAAGCATTTCCGCATCTCAGCCGTCGCAGCCATGCTGATTGTCAGCGGCACTGTTCAGGCGAACGCCGCCGCCTACAGCGCCGTCTACGTGTTCGGCGACAGCCTGTCGGACAACGGCAACCTTGCCGAGGTGTTGTTCCGCAGCAACCTGCCCAACCCGCCGAGCTTCGATAACGCCTTCACCAACGGCCCGACCGCGGCAGCGGCGCTGACCTCGTATCTCGGCTACGCGCTGCGTCCCTCGCTGTGGGTGACGGGCTTCCGGGACGTGTTCGGCCTCTATGGCGGTGCGGCGTTCGTGCCGGGCACCAACTATGCCGTCGCGGGCGCAACTGCGCAGTCGCAGGCGGTCGGCGGACCCGCCAACATCAACCTGCCGCAGCAGGTTGGCGTCTACCGGCAGGCGACGGGCAGCGTCGCGGATCCGAACGCGCTCTACATGATTTTCATCGGCGGCAACGACGTCGCCAACGCGACGATCCAGGGCACGGGCGCAACTGCGATCGGCGGCGCGGTTGCGACCGAGCTCGCGGCTGTCCAGTCGCTTCGCAGCGCGGGCGCGGCGAACTTCCTGATCGTCAACGTACCCAATATCGGCATTACGCCCCGCTTCACGCAGGGCAGCCCGGCGCTCGCGCCGACTGCGACAACTCTCACCCAGCTCTATAACAGGTCTCTCGCATCGGGCCTCGCTGGCCTGAACCTCGGCGGCGCCAACGTGACGCTGTTTGATCTCTACGGCTTCAACAGTCGCCTGCTCGCGAACGCAGCGGGCCGTGGCCTCACCAACCTCACCGACCCGTGCTACACGAACGCTCCGCTCTCGGCGGCGACGACAGCGGCGTGCGGGCCGGGTGCGGCGAATATCGGCGGCTTTGCCTACTGGAACGAATTTCATCCGACGGGGACCGTCCACGCGCTGTGGGCCGAGGGCTTCGAACGCGCGCTGGGCGTGCGCGTCCCCGCTCCGTCAGCGGCCGCGCTGATGCTGTTCGGGCTGGCTGGCCTGCCGCTGTTGCGGGCGCGTCCGCGCTGAGCGCCGCGATGCAGCATCGCCGTTGACCGCGCTCCGGCTCGGCTTCACAAGCCGGGCCGGAAACGGTTGGGACGGTTGCTGCATTCATGGCCAAGATCACGGTTCGGAACCCGGTCGTCGAGATCGACGGCGACGAGATGACCCGCATCATCTGGCAATGGATCCGCGAGCGGCTGATCCTGCCCTATCTGGACGTCAACCTGCTCTATTTCGATCTGTCGATCGAGAACCGCGATGCCACCGATGACAAGGTGACGGTGCAGGCCGCGAATGCGATCCGCGAGCACGGGGTCGGCGTCAAATGCGCGACGATCACGCCCGACGAGGCGCGTGTGACCGAGTTCAACCTGAAGCGCATGTGGAAGTCGCCCAACGGCACGATCCGCAATATCCTTGGCGGCGTCGTCTTCCGCGAGCCGATCGTGATCAAGTCGGTGCCGCGCCTCGTGCCGGGTTGGACCAGTCCGATCGTCGTCGGCCGCCATGCGTTCGGCGACCAGTACAAGGCGACCGACTTCCGTGTCCCTGGTCCCGGCAAGCTGACGATGAAGTGGGAAGGCGATGACGGCCAGACGATCGAGCACGAGGTGTTCGTCTATCCCTCGCCCGGCGTAGCAATGGGAATGTACAACCTTGACGATTCGATCCGCGACTTCGCGCGCGCCTGCCTGAACTATGGGCTGCAGCGCCAGTGGCCGGTCTATCTGTCGACCAAGAACACCATCCTCAAAGCCTATGACGGGCGGTTCAAGGACATCTTTGAGGAAGTTTACAAGGCCGAGTTCAAGGCGCAGTTCGACAAGCTGGGCATCGTCTATGAGCATCGGCTGATCGACGACCTGGTTGCCAGCGCGCTGAAGTGGAGCGGCAAGTTCGTATGGGCGTGCAAGAATTATGACGGCGATGTGCAATCGGACATGGTCGCGCAGGGCTACGGCTCGCTGGGGCTGATGACGTCGATCCTGCTGACGCCCGACGGCCAGACCGCCGAGGCCGAAGCCGCGCACGGAACCGTCACGCGCCATTACCGGATGCACCAGCAGGGCAAGCCCACCAGCACCAACCCGATCGCAAGCATTTTTGCGTGGACGGGCGGGCTGAAGCATCGCGGGCGGCTGGACGGCACGCCCGACGTGGTTGCCTTCGCCGAGACGCTGGAGCGCGTGTGCGTCGAGACGGTCGAGGCCGGGCACATGACCAAGGACCTCGCGCTGCTGATCGGGCCGAACCAGAGCTGGATGACCACCGAGCAGTTTTTCGGCAAGATCGTCGAGAACCTAGAAGCCGCGATGGGCCTGAAGGCGGCGGCGTAGCGGGCGTTTGCCCGCTGGCGCTGATGTCGGGCCGGACCGGATCTGGCCTGGGCTACCCGCTGTCGCCATCCGTGTTCGTCGGGCAACTAATTCCAGACCTCCTCGCGCGGAGCGTCGCTGCGGCGGATGATCCACTCGTGGTCCTCCAGGATCGTGTCGGGGCGTGGGCGGCCCTCGGCGTCGCGCGCTGCTCGGAAGCGGAATCGCTCGCGGATCAGGCGGCACGTCGTCGCGTCAAGGACCGCGCTGCCGCTCGATCGCACGACGGCGCACTCGGTCACGCGGCCGTCGACGCCGACCGTGTATCGCGTCGTCAACCGGCCCTCCTCGCCCGCCCGCAGTGCATCGCGGGGGAAGTCCGAATTGCGGATGCGGCCCTTGATCCAGACCGCGCCCGTGCCCTCCCCGCCCCCGCCGCCATCGCCGGTGCCCGAACCGCCCGCGCCCAGGCCGATCCCCTCGCCGCCCGCGCCCGTTCCCGGTCCGGCGGCGGCTGCGCCGGCCGACGGGTCGGGGCCTGCGGCCGCGAGCGGAGCGCTGGCGATCGGCGGCGGATTGACGACGGGCAGCACCGGCGGCGGCGCGACAACCTCCACCGGCCGGGCGCGGGCGGCGGACGGGGCGGCGCGTGCTGCGCGCCGGGGGGCGACGTGCGGGCGGGGACGCGGGCGTTCGGGTGGCGGCTTGGGTGCTCGCGGCGGCTCCAGCTGCAGCGCCTCGAATCTACGTTCGACCGCGCGCTTGATTGGCGACGACAGGCCCAGCACGAAGCCCGCGACGACCAGCGCTTGCAGTATTAGGGCGGCCAGCAGCGACGCAGGCCGCACGCGCCGCCGCTCTCCCCACCGCATGCCCGCAATGCTCGCCATCCCCGCAATAACCGGCGTCGCGACGGCGGGCTGCATCGGCGCGCTAGCGGCGTCGCTCCTCATCGAACAACCCGGCGAGCTGCTCGATCAGCACGCCGCCCAGCTGCTCGGCGTCCATGAGCGTCACCGCGCGTCGATAATAGCGCGTGACGTCGTGGCCGATCCCGATCGCAACGAGTTCGACCGGGCTGCGCGTCTCGATCCATTCGATCACCTGGCGCAGATGGCGCTCCAGATAATTGCCCGTATTCACACTGAGCGTTGAATCGTCGACGGGCGCGCCGTCGGAGATGACCATGAGGACGCGCCGTTCCTCGGGCCGGGCGGCAAGCCGCGCGTGCGCCCACAGCAGCGCCTCGCCATCGATATTCTCTTTCAGCAGGCCCTCGCGCATCATCAGCCCCAAATTCTTGCGCGCGCGCCGCCATGGGGCATCGGCCGCCTTGTAGATGATGTGGCGCAAGTCGTTCAGCCGACCCGGCCGCGGCGGTCGACCGGCGCCGAGCCAGTCCTCACGCGCGCGTCCGCCCTTCCAGGCGCGAGTCGTGAAGCCAAGGATTTCAACCTTCACGCCTACGCGCTCCAGCGTGCGCGCGAGGATGTCGGCGCTGATCGCAGCGATGCTGATCGGCCGCCCGCGCATCGATCCCGAATTGTCGATGAGCAGCGTGACGACTGTGTCCTTGAACTCGGTCTCGCGCTCGATCTTGAAGCTGAGACTGGACAGCGGGTTGGTAACGATGCGCGGCAGCCGCGCGGTATCAAGCAGCCCTTCCTCCTGATCGAACTCCCACGCGCGACTCTGGCGCGCCATCAGCCGCCGCTGCAGCCGGTTGGCCAGCCGCGTGACCGCGCCCTGTAGATGCACCAGCTGCGCATCCAGATGGCCGCGCAGGCGCGTCAGCTCCTCGGGATCGCACAGCTCGTCGGCGCCGACGATTTCGTCATGGCGCTGGGTGTAGGCGCGGTAGGCGAAGTCGGGCGACAGATCGGAGGCGCGGCTGTTCGGTCGGCTGTAGCTCGGGCGCTCCTCGCCCTCGCCTGCCATCTCGCCGTCCTCGCTGGTTTCAATCTCGGTCTCGGCGGAGCTGGCCGCGGTCTCGGCACCCTGCTGCGCCTCGGCCTCGGCGCGCATGTCGACGCCGGTGTCGGCGCCCGGCGGCTGGTCCTCGTCGCCGCCGTCCTCCTGCTCCTGCTGGGCCTCGTCCTCGCTGTCCTCGTCACCGCTCTCGGGCTTTTCGGACTCGGCCTGCGTGAGGTCGAGCTCCTGCAGCAGCCGCCGCACCTCGCGAGCGAACGCCGCCTGATCGTCGAGCGTATCGGCGAGCGCATCGAGCGAGGCGCCGCCCTTCGCCTCCACCCAGTCGCGCACCAGCGCCACGCCCGCGCGCGCGGGCTTAGGCACGGGATCGCCCGTCAGCCGTTCGCGGGCGATCAGCCCGATCGCCGCCGCGAGCGGCACTTCCTCGCGGCTGCGCGCCCGCGCGATTGGGTCGGCCTTCAGCCGCGCCTCGGTCATGCGGGAGAGATTTGCCGCCACACCCGCCATGCCGCGCGCGCCGAGCGCTTCGATCCGCGCCTGCTCGACTGCGTCATACACCTCGCGCGCCAGCCCCGCGGGCGGCTGCGCTGCCCCGTGCGCGGCGGCATTGTGGTGGCGGCGGCGCAGCGCCAGCGCATCGGCCCAGCCACGCGCTTCGGCGACCTGTTCAGGCGGCAGCGACCGCGCCGGTTGCGGCACGCGTGCCTGCGTGCCCGTGCCGCCGGGACGGTCGGCGGTGTAGCTGACGTTCAGCTCCGCATCGCCGCCGATCGCGCGCGTGGCTGCGACAAGCGCCTGACGGAAGGCTTCGATCGGGCTCTTGTCGTCGGCAGGCATGGGACCGCCCTTGGGTGTGATGTGGCAGCCACGATGTCAACGCACCCGAAGATGCGGGACTGTGCGGCTGATGCATAACACTCTAGGATATCGTTCGAGACGGTGAGGACGGCATGGCGGGGAAGCGCGAACGGAATATCCTGATCGGAGTTGGGCTTGTGGGGCTGATCGGAGCCGGATTGATCGCGCCAAGCCGCGCGCGCGAGAATGCCGAAACGCCAGGCTACGACGTGCTCGACCGGCTGGACGGCGGCGTCGTCGTGCGCCGCTATGGAGCACGCCTGGTCGCCGAGACCGACTGCCCCTCGGGCGACGACCGCGACCGCGCATTCCGCCGTCTGGCGGGCTATATCTTCGGCGGCAACCGCGACGGCGGCGGCAATGCATCGAAGATCGCGATGACCGTGCCCGTGGAGGTCGGCCCCGCCGCGACGAACGCGCCCCAGCGCATGCGCTTTTTCCTGCCAGCGAACCTTACCCGCGCGAGCGCGCCGACGCCCGACAACCCCAATGTCCGCATCGTCGAGGCCGAGCCCGAGACGGTCGCCGTCTACCGCTTCAGCGGCTCGGCGCGCGGCGACGCTGCGGCCAAGATGCGCGCCAAGCTGCTCGACGTGCTCGCCCAGTCGCCGTGGGCGCCCGATGGCGACCCGGTGCTCTATCTCTACGATGCGCCGTGGGTGCCCCTGCCGCTCCGCCGCAACGAGATCGCAGTCCGAGTGAAGCCACGCTGATGATCGAAGCGCCGTTCCCCGCCGCGCGGCTGCGGCGGACGCGCATGAGCGCGTGGAGCCGCGATCTCCACGCGGAAGTGACGCTTACTCCGCAAGACTTCATCTGGCCGGTGTTCGTGACCGAAGGCCCGCGAGAGCGGCTTCGCTCGCTGCCGTTCGTCCAGCGCGTGCCGCTGAATGAACTTGGCCGCGAGGCGAAAGCCGCCGCCGCGCTCGGCATCCGCGTGATCGCGCTGTTCCCGCACGGCGAGCGGCGCAGCGACGATGCGCGCACCGCGCTCGACCCGGCGAACCTGATGTGCCGCGCCATCGCCGAGCTGAAGGCGGCCGCGCCGCAAGTCGGCGTGCTCGCCGATGTCGCGCTCGACCCCTACACCGCGCACGGCCATGACGGCCTGCTGGCCGCCGACGGCACGGTGGATAACGACGCAACGCTGGTGCTGCTGACCGAGCAGGCGGTGATCCAGGCGCGCGCCGGAGCCGACATCGTCGCTCCATCGGACATGATGGACGGGCGCGTCAGCCGCATCCGCAGCGCGCTCGAAAGCTCGGGCCATGCGACCACGCAGATCATGGCCTACAGCGCGAAATACGCCAGCTGCCTCTATGGCCCGTTCCGCGAGGCGGTCGGTTCGGCGGGCGCGCTGAAGGGCGACAAGCGCAACTATCAGATGGATCCGAGGAACGCGCGCGAGGCGCTGCGCGAGGCGGCGCTGGATCTGGCCGAGGGCGCCGACAGCCTGATGGTAAAGCCGGGGATGGTCTATCTGGACATCCTGCGCGCGGTTGCCGAGGGATCGCCCGCGCCGGTTTTTGCCTACCACACAAGCGGCGAGGCAGCGATGATCGAGGGCGCGGCGGCGATGGGCGCGCTTGATCGCGAGCGCGCGATCGTCGAGGTGCTGACCGCCTTCAGGCGCGCGGGCGCCCGCGGCGTGCTGACCTATCACGCGCTCGACGCAGCGCGGCTGATCGGCGGCTGAGCGGAGGGGGCGCGGAGGCGCTTCCCGGCCGCAGCAGCGCCGCCGAGCACTCCGAGGGACACCGCCGCAGAGCCGGGGGCGGACGGTCGCGCTGGTCCGCCGGGGCGCGCGGGCCTAAAGCCTGCGCGATGTTCGATGCGATGGTGGATGCGACGCCCGCCGATGCAGCCCGCGCCGCGGCTGCCCGCCGGCTGAGGACGCTGTTTGCGGTGACGATCGGAATGGGCAGCTTCCTGCTGTTCCTGCTGGAGCCGATGTTCGCGCGGCTGGTGCTGCCGCGGCTCGGCGGCGCGCCCGCCGTGTGGAACAGCGCGCTGCTGTTCTATCAGGCGGCGCTGTTCGTCGGCTATCTGTGGGCGCATCTGCTTGCGAGGCTGCCGGTGCGGCGGCAGCTGGCGCTGCACGCCGGGCTGCTCGCGGCGGCGGCGCTGGCGTTGCCGGTTGCAGTCACGCCGCCGCCGTCAGCCTGGCAGTCGGCCAACCCCGCGCTGTGGCTGCCCGCGCTGTTCGCGCTGTCGGTCGGGCCGCTGTTCGTGACGGTCGCGGCGCAGGCGCCGCTGCTGCAAGCTTGGTTCGCGCGCACCGGCGAGCGGCCGTTCTTCCTCTACGCCGCATCGAACGCCGGGTCGCTTGCAGCGCTGATCGCCTATCCGCTGATCGTCGAGCCCAACGTTGCGACCTCGGCGCAGACCGCCGGCTGGTCGGGCCTCTATCTCGCGCTCGCCGCGCTCACTGCGTTCGGCGGGCTGGTGGTGATGCGCGCCGCCCCCGCCGCCGCGGTCGACGCGGCGCTGGCTCCAGCCGCTGTGCCGCTGCGGCGCCGGCTGCGCTGGGCGGCGCTCGCCGCGGTGCCGTCGGGTCTGCTCATCTCGACGACGAGTTGGCTCACGACCGACGTTATGAGCATGCCGCTCTTCTGGGTCATTCCGCTGGCGCTCTACCTGCTCAGCTTCATCATCGCGTTCGGCGGCGGCGCGGCGGTTCTGCAACCCGCGCGCGTGGCGCCGGTGCTGTTGATCGTGCTCGGTGCACCGGTGTTCCTCGTCGCGGGCGGAGCAGCGACCATCGCCGCGGGCGCCGGGCTGGTGCTGCTGTTCTATATCGCGCTGGCGCTGCACACCGAACTTGCGGCCGACGCGCCCGAGGGCGGCCAGGCGACGCGCTTCTATCTGTGGCTGGCGGGCGGAGGCGTGATCGGCGGCGTGCTGCCGGCGCTTGCCGGGCCGGTGATGTTCGATTGGACGTGGGAGCATCCGATCCTGCTGCTCGCGGCGGCGCTGCTGCTGCCGGCGACGCCGGTGTCGCCGCTGATCGGCCGGCTGTGGACCGGCCGGCTGCAAGGCCTGCTGACGGCGGCGCTGCCGCTGTTCTCGCTGGCGCTGGGCTGGTGGCTCGGCACCGCCGTCGCGGGCCCGGGCGACCTGACGGAACGGCTGCCGCTGGCTGCGCTGCTAATGCTCGCGGCGCTGCTGGCGATCGGGCGGCCGGCGATGTTCGCGTGGGCGTTCCTCTGCCTACTCGCCGGACTTGGTGGCATCCACGCAGTCATGCTCTCGCGGGCGGACGGCGCTCGCACGCGCAGCTTCTTCGGTGTCTACACGGTTCAGGACCGCCCCAGCCGCGGCACGCGCGAGCTGCTGCATGGGACGACGCTGCATGGCGCACAGTCGCTGCTGCCGCAGTTCAAGACGCGGCCGACCACCTATTATTATCCCGGCTCGGGCCTGGGGCGCGTGCTGGCCGCCGCGCCCCGGCTGTTCGCGCGGCCGCCTCGCATCGGCGTCGTCGGCCTCGGCACCGGAACCACCGCATGCTGGCGGACACCCGGCGAGCAATGGACCTATTTCGAGATCGATCCCGCAGTCGTCCGCATCGCGCGCGATCCCAAGCGCTTCACCTATCTCAGCAGCTGTGCACCCGATGCGCGGATCGTGCTCGGCGATGCGCGCCTCCGCGTCGCGGAGGTACCCAGGGGCGGGTTCGATGTGATGGCGCTCGATGCCTTCTCGTCGGACGCGATCCCCGTTCACCTGCTGACGCACGAGGCGTTCGCCGCCTATCGCGGCGCGCTGGCCGACGACGGGCTGCTGCTCGTCCACATCTCCAACCGCTTCGTCGCGCTCGAGCCGGTCGTCGCCGCCATGGCTGCGCGCGACGGCTGGAGCGGCTGGATCTCGGAGCGCGGCAAGCCCGGAGCGCGCTTCGGCACCGATGACAGCGGCGCCGACTGGATCCTGCTGGCGAAGTCGCATGAGCGGGCGCGCGCGGTGATCGATCGCCTGCCGCCCGGCGAGTGGCGGCCGATCGCCGCGCCCGCGCGTTTCCGCCCCTGGTCGGACGATTTCGCCAGCATTCTGCCGATCATCAAATAGCGTCCGAAGACGTTCGGCCATACAGCGGCGGCTGACCGATGCTGTCTCCGCCCGCGCCCCGCCTCAACATCGCCGATACGCTGCGGATCATCACGCGTGTGTGGTGGCACGAGTTCGCGTCGGTGACGCTGCTGGGCTTCCTGCTGGTGCTGCTGCCCGATGTAGTGCTGGCGCTGGCGTTCGGCCCGGCGGCGGGCGGGATCGGCGGCGGCGACGACGGGACGATCGTCTGGACCGTGCTCGGCGTGTGCCTGATGCTCTATGGCGCGGCAGTGGCGTTCGGGATCGTCGTCGGCTTGCGCGACGGGCAGCTGCGCCCGGGCGCATTCGTCACCGCCGGCCTCGCCGCGGCCAAGCCGGGGCTGTTGACCGCGCTGGTGCTGGGGACCGCTGCGCTGCTTGTCAGCGTGCCGTTCGCGCTTGACGACCGGATCGGCAGCCACGGGCTGCTGCCGATGGTGTCGCTGGCGCTGCTGCTGTTCGGGACGGCTGCGCTGCTGCCCGCGGTTCCTGCCGCTGTCGCCGAGCGGTTGGCTCCGATCGATGCCTTGAAGCGCGCCGCCGAGCTGACGCGCGGCCACCGCAGCCGCCTCGCCGGGCTGCTGCTGGTGCTGGCGCTGGGGCTGCTGCCGCCGATCGGGCTCATCCAGCTCGTGATGTTCGGCCCGCACGCAACGCCCGATAGCGCGTTCAAATTGCAGGAAAATTGGACGTTTGTCGAGCCACGGCTGTGGATCGGCTTCCTGTCCGATCTGCTGTTCGCGGGCCTCGCCGCCTGCGTGCCGCCAGTCGTCTATTCCGAACTCGTGCGGCTGCGGCAGGCCGGGCGCTAGGCCCGGCCGCCGACCGGATCATCGCGAGTAGAATTCGACGACGAGGTTCGGCTCCATCTTCACCGGATAGGGCACCTCGTCGAGAGTCGGTACGCGCACATAGGTCGCGCGCATGCCGTCGACCGCGACATATTCGGGCACGTCGCGCTCCGGCAGGCTCTGCGCTTCAAGCACCAGCGCCATCTCGCGCGCCTTGGGGCCAAGCTCGACGATGTCGCCCGGCTTCACGCGCGCCGAGCCGATGTTGCACTTGCGGCCATTCAGCATCACGTGGCCGTGATTAACGATCTGGCGCGCCGCGAAGATCGTCGGAGCGAACTTGGCGCGGTAGATCACCATGTCCAGCCGCTGCTCAAGCAGGCCGATCAGATTCTGCGAAGTATCGCCGCGCATCCGGTTGGCCTCGTCATAGACCTTGCGAAACTGCTTTTCGGTAACGTTGCCGTAATATCCCTTCAGTTTCTGCTTTGCGCGCAGCTGAATGCCGAAATCGCTGAGCTTGCCCTTGCGGCGCTGGCCATGCTGGCCGGGGCCATATTCGCGCTTGTTGACCGGCGACTTGGGGCGCCCGAAGACGTTCTCGCCCATACGCCGATCAAGCTTATACTTCGCGTTAATGCGCTTCGACACTTAATTCCTCATCCGTCTGTTGCTGCCAAGCCCGAGGTTCGCGCCGCCTTCGGCCACTGCCGGGACGCGGCCACCGCTGCACTCGGGATGCGGGGCCGATGTCTAAGCGGGGGCGTCTGCGCCGGAGCGATGGCGAAGTCAACCCTGGCGCGAGCCGCCGGCGCCGTTGGCCCGGAGGTCGCGAAGGTCATGCGAGCAGGGGGACCAGCTAATCGTCGTCATCCTCGCGGCCGACGAGCTCGAGCGCGCGGGCGCGGATCTGATTGAGCTGGCACCAGCGGACCAGCGCTTCCTCGCGGCCATGCGTCACCCATACCTCCCGCGGGCGCAGCTCGGCGATGGTATCGGTCAGCTCGCCCCAGTCGGCGTGGTCGCTGATGATGAGCGGCAGTTCCACCCCGCGCTGCCGCGCGCGCTGGCGGACGCGCATCCAGCCGCTCGCCATCGCGGTGATCGGATCGGGCAGGCGGCGGCTCCAGCGGTCGCCGAGCGCGCTCGGCGGCGCAATCACCACCTGGCCCGCCATCTCGGCCTTGTTGCCGCCGGTCGCAGGCCGCAGCTCGCCCAGATCGACGCCCAGATCGCGGTAGAGATTGCACAGCCGCATCATCGCGCCGTGCACGTAGATCGGCCGCTCCCACCCCGCGCGGCGCAGTTCGGCGATCACCCGCTGCGCCTTCCCCAGCGCATAGGCCCCAATCAGCACGCACCGGTCGGGCTCGGCAGCCAAGGCGTCGATCACCTTCGCGATCTCGCCGCGTGTCTCGGGGTGGACGAACACCGGCAGGCCGAACGTCGCCTCGGTGATCCACACGTCGCACGGCACGAGGCGGAACGGCTCGCAGGTTGGATCGAGACGGCGCTTGAAGTCGCCGCTCGCCACCACGCGCACGCCCTTGTGATCCATCACCGCCTGCGCCGAGCCGAGCACGTGGCCCGCGGGCGCCAGTGTTACGTCGACTGCGCCCAGCCGCACCGTGTCGCCGTAGGACAACGGGCGCGCGCCCGCCTGCGGGCCGAAGCGCGCTTCCATGATCGCCAGCGTCTCCGGCGTGGCGATCACTTCGCCGTGGCCACCGCGCGCATGATCGGCATGGCCATGGGTGATGACCGCACGCGGCACGGGGCGCGACGGATCAATCCAGAAGCTACCGGATGGAACTTCTATGCCCGTCGGGTGTGGAATGATCCAATCCAGCATCGCGATACGCTAACGAAGTAACTAGCATTGGGCAATCGTCTCGGTCTCGCAATAGTTAAAGGTCGGTCAAGGGACGAACGGCGCCGATTTCGCGGCCGGTGCCTGCCGCTGAAATAGAGCCGCATGGTCGCGTCGACTAAGCTGATGCTGCCGATACTCATCGGATTGTTGAACAAGGAGGCTCCGATATGCGTCGTATCATCGCAGCAGCAGTAGCAGCAGTGTTCGTCACGCCGATCGTCGCGCACGCCGCTCCGGTCACCGGCGGCACCACGGTCGTCCGCGTGCTTGCGCCGCTCGGCACGATCGTGCCGGGCGTGCTCGGCACCGCCACGCTGCGGTCGGCCGATCCGCTCGATATCCTGTTCCCGATCACCGGCGGCAACCTCACCATCACGTCGGGCGTGCCCGGGGCGACCGGCACGATCGAGCATGACGGATCGGGCTTCAGCCTCACCCAGGCCGGCACCACGGCCGAAATCCGCAACCTCGTGATCGACTTCGGCGCGGGCACGGTGCTGGGCGATGTCAGCGTCGGCGGTGCCAGCCAGGGCACCGGGCTGACGCTGTTCAACGTGCTGCCGGGCGTCACCTTCGGCGGCGCTCAGGATCTCGGCAATCCCCAGGCGCAGCTCAATCTCAGCCAACTGAGCGTCGACCTTTTGACGAGGCTGTTCGGAGTGACGGGCATCGACACAAGCCAGCGCTTCGGCACGTTCGCGACTGTGCCGCAGATCGCTGCGACGCCGACGCCCGCGCCCGCGGCCATTGCGCTGTTCGGGCTCGCGCCGCTGGCGCTGGCTGTCGCGCGCCGCAGGGCCTAGCCGAACCGGGCGGGGCCGCTTAACTGGCGGCCTCGCCCATGCCATCCGCACGCCACCAACCCGCTCGCCCCTCGCGCTCCACCGCGCGCCTCGCAGCCGTGCAGGCGCTTTATCAGCGCGACATGTCGGGCACGCCCGCCGAACGGCTGGTGGACGAGTTCGCAGCGTGGCGGCTGAACGAGCCCGTCGATGGCGAGCGGCTCGCTCCGCCCGACGCGCAGTTCTTCGCAGCGCTGGTTGCGGGAGCGTCGGCGCGCGCGGGCGAGATCGACCGGTTGATCGCAGCGCATATCGCCGAAGGTTGGGCGCTGGATCGCATCGACCGCCCGCTGCTCGCGATCCTGCGCGCGGCGGTGTTCGAGCTGCTCGCGCGGCCCGACATCAGCGTCGGCACGGTCATCAGCGAATATCTGAACGTGGCGCACGCCTTCTACGAGCGGCGCGATACGGGCTTCGTGAACGGCGTGCTGGACGCGGTGGCGCGCGAGGTGCGGGCCGCTGCGTGAAGGCGCGCTGATCGCCGAGCTGCTGCGCCCGATCGCGGCGCACACGGCGGCGCGCGGACTGCTGGACGACGCAGCGGTGCTGACACCCGCGCTGGGCCGCGAACTGGTGCTGACGAAGGATCTTCTGGCGGAAGGCGTGCACTATCTGGCCGATGATCCGCCGGATACGGTCGCGGCCAAGCTGTTCGCCGTCAATCTGTCCGACCTGGCGGCGATGGGCGCGCGGCCGGTGGGTGCGCTGCTGGGTCTGGGGATGGGGCCGCGCTGCGACCGGGCGTGGCTGGAGCCGTTCACTGCCGGATTGCGCGCAGCTGCCGGGCGGTTCGCCTGCCCGCTCTTGGGCGGCGACACGATCGGCGGGCTGGAACGGACGGTGCTGTCGCTCACCGCGCTGGGCGACGTGCCGCCGGGCGCGGCGCTGTCGCGCGGCGGCGGGCGGCCGGGCGACGAGCTGTGGGTCAGCGGCGCGATCGGCGACGCGGCGCTGGGGCTGGCGCTGCTGCGCGGCGGGGTCGCGCTGCCCGACCCCGCCCACGCCGAGCGGGTCGTTGCCGCCTATCGCACGCCCGAGCCACGGATCGCGTTGGGGCTGGCGCTGCGGGGAGTGGCCACGGCTGCGATGGATGTGTCCGATGGCCTGCTGCTCGACGCCGCGCGGCTGGCCGAGGCGAGCGGCTGCGCGGTGGAGATCGCGCTTAGCGCCGTGCCCGTCTCGCGCGCGGCGGAGGCGGCGGGCACGCTCCGGCTGGAGCTCGCCGCCGGAGGCGACGATTACGAGCTGCTGTTCGCTGCATCGCCGCACAGCCGCACCGCGATCGAGCGGATCGGCCGCCGGCTGAAGCTGCGGCTGACGCACATCGGATCGCTCCGCGCGGGCGCGGGGCTCAGCGTGCTGAACGCCGATGGGCGCGACGTGACGCCCGCGCGGCTGGGCTTTGAACACCGCGGCTGAGGCGCTTGCCCCGACCGGCGCCCACCCGTAACGCCCGCGGATGAAACGGTCCTTCCTAACCTTTTCAGTCTTCTACGGCGGCATGGTGTGCGTCGCCGGAGTGCTCGGCAACAAGCAGGTGTCGCTCGGTCCGCTTTCGGCGCTGGGGCCGCTCATCGGCCTGCCGCCGCTCGCGGTCGAGGCGGGCGTGGTCGCGTTCCTACTGCTGGTGATGCTGGCGAGCGCGGTCGCCGAGCTGCACGGTCGCGACGCCGCCACCGCGCTGGTGCGTTTCGGATTCGCACCGCTGGTGGCAGCGATCGTGCTTGCCGAGATCGTGCTGGCGCTGCCCGCGGCGCCCGCGATGGAACCCGCGCGCCGCGATGCGTTTACGCTGATGATGGGCGGCACCCCGCGCATCTGGATCGCGGGCATCCTCGCCTACGGCATTTCGCAGACGCTGAACGTCGCGGTGTTCACCAGCCTCAGTGGCCGTCCCGGACGGCTGCTGTGGCTGCGCGCGGGCGTGGCCGCGGTGCTGAGCCAAGCGGTCGACACGCTGATCTTCGTGACGGTGGCGTTCTGGGGAGTATTTCCGGTCGGCGCGCTGCTCGGCGGGCAGATGCTGGCCAAGGTGCTGCTGTCGGCGATCGCAGTTCCACCACTGACGGCCGCGACGGTCGCGCTGGGGCGCTGGCTCGACCGTAAAGCCGGAGTTGTCCGGACAGCTTCGCCCCGGTAATGAAGGGGCGTTGCAGCCGAGGGGATGAACCGATGCGCACCGCCATGACCGCCGCCGCCGTCCTGCTCTATGCCGCCGCAGCGTCCGCCGCGCCGCCCCCCGCCCCGCTTGATCCGGCGAAGCCGGCCGATGCGGTCCAGATCATGAAGCGCCTCCAGTGCGGCGAGGCGGACGGCAAGCCGGCCGTCTACCACTGGGCTGGACGTATCTGGGCGCGCACGCCGGGCGAGCCCGACAAGCTGCTGTTCACCGGCGAGGGCATGAACATCCGCCAGTGCGTCAGCGTCAGCGATCCGCAGCGTGGGCTGGGCTTCCGCCAGGTGAGCCGCGAGGTAATGCTGTTCCTCGATCCGAAGACGGGCGAGGTGCTGCGGGAGTGGCAGAACCCGTGGACCGGCGAGCGGGTGGACGTGATGCATATCGCGAACGATCCCGTGAACAGCCGCCCGATGCTGCCGATGGGCGCCGACGGTCGGCCGTTCGCGCTGCCTGTGTCGCGCAACGGTGACTGGGTGCAGGTGGCGACCGAGGTGCCGCTGTTCTACGAAAATCCGCTGGGCGGGTCCTATCAGGAGTTCGTGGGCAACAAATACCACGCGATGGAGATCTTCGATTTCTCCGCCAAGGCCGACGAGCTTTTGGGTCCGCGATCGGCGACGTCCTACCCAACGGTCAGCTGGGTGCGCGTATCCGAGTGGATGCCGTGGATGAAGATGGGCGGCCGCCCCGGCCTCTTGGTATTCAACGCGGTTGGCGCGAAGCTGAAGCGGTATGACGAGCTGCCCGCGGTGCTGAAGACCGAGATCGCCGCGCGCTATCCGGAATACACCGCGCCGCCACCGGGTGATGACCAGCGCCCGAACGCGACGACGTGGACCGTATTCAAGGCCAAGATCGACGCCGATCGAACGAAGAGCGGGCGGTAGCACGACCGTCTACCGCCCTCAGGGCACCCTCTCCCGCAAGCGGGAGAGAGACCGGCGGCGTGCGACGCCAGGGAGCGGGCACCGGCCGCCGTTAGAAATTCACCCCCACGCTTGCGCCGAGCTGTCGGCGCGGCGGGCCCTGCACGAGCGGCGAGGCGACCGAGTAGTTGCTACTGTCGAAGAAGCGCACGCCCGCGAACGGAGTCTTGTTGTCGGTGACGTTGTTCGCGAACAGCTGCACGCGGAACGCCTTGTAATAGCCGGTCAGGCGCAGATCGACATTCTCGCGTCCGCCAAAATACTGCAGGTTGTCGGCCCGCAGATAGCTGCGATCCTGGTAGGTGATGTCGCTCCGCAGCTCCAGCCGCACATCGCCCATCGGATATTCGATGACGGGCGAAATCGTGACCTTGTGCCGCGGAACATAGGGCAGGCGCTTATCATAGAAGCTGATCGGCGGTTGGCCGAGCAAAGCCAGCGTTCCGGCAAGCGAATCGTCGACGAAGCGTGTGTAACGCGCGTCGGTGTAGGCGTAATTCGCCGCGATCAAGAGATAGCGGTTGAACCGGAACGCCGAATCGACTTCGAAGCCGTGGATCTGGCTCGCAGCCACGTTGCAGACATAGGTGCGGTTGGTCGATGTGCCGCCGGCGCTCGCCGGGTTCTGGCAGGCGGCCTGCTGGTCCGACCAGTTGTTGTAGTAGCCGGCAACATTGAAGCGCAGGCGGCGATCGAACCAGTCCGACTTGAACCCGATCTCGAAATTGTCGGTATATTCTGGGTTGTATGAGCGCTGATTATCAAAAATGTTCAGACCGCCATTGAACCCGCCAGTTTTCGCTCCCCGCCCGTAGATGCCGTAGAGCAGGAAGTCGGGTGTAGCCTGATAGTTCAGGATGAAGCGCGGAGTGACGAAACTGAAGCTCTGCGACAGGTCGAACACCCGTGTCGTGCCCGTGAACGGCCGCAACGGATCGGCCGGCGTGATCTGCGTCGTGGCGAAAGTCGGCACCTGCGTGAACGTCTTGTATTCGCGCTCGTACCGGATTTCGGCAGTCGCAGCGACCTTGCTGTTCAGATGCGCCGTGATCGAGCCGAAGGCAGAGTAGCTGTCGGTGGAAAAGCGCTGTTGGGGAAAGCTGTAGTTGGTATTATACCCATTAAACAGATTGTTGCTGAGAGGGCTGACGCCGCGATCGACGCCAAAGTTGATATTGTTATAATAGTAGAAGCCGACCAGCCAGTCGAAGGTGCGCTTGCCCGTCGATTGCAGGCGGATTTCCTGGCTCACGTCGCGAAGGAAGCCGCGGTTGCTCGACAACGCATAGGCGCTGGCCCCCACGGGGTTGGCGGCCGCGAACGGAAAGCCGAAATTCTGGCAGCCGCCGGCATTCTGGCAGACGGTATTGTCGCCATCGAACGTGTATTCCACGTTGCGCTTGTCAACCGCGCTGATCGACACGAGCTGCGCGTTCGGGAATTCATAGCGCAGGATGAGCGAGCCGCGGATGCTCTCCTCGCGGTCGCCATAGCGGCTGGGTTGGCCGGGCAGCGACTGCGTGTTGACGGTGACGCCGTTCAGCGGAATCGACGGCAGCTCCCCGACATAGAGCAGGTTGCGCGTCGGCCGGAACGCTCCGACCGCGCTGCCCGGGGGCGTTCCGGGGAAGGCGTTGTTGCGGATGACGCTCGATGGCGGCTGGCCCTCGTCCACGCGCTCATACACAAAGCGGAGGCGTGCGGAGAAGTTGTTGATCGGTTCCCACAGCACATTGGCATTGAAACCGTAGTTATCTTGAAAATCGACCTTGCCGCCGTCGATCCCCGATCGATAGAAGCCATCAAAGTGCCTGTAGAAGCCGCCGACGCGGATCTTCAACGTATCGGCAAGCGGCACGTTCACGTTACCGATCACCTGTGCCAGCCCGTTGGTCCCGCCCGTCGCCTCAAGCCGCCCGCCGAAGTTCGACGAGGGCGCCTTGGTGATATAGTTGATGGCGCCCGCAAACGTGTTGCGGCCATAGAGCGCCGACTGAGGACCCTTGACCACCTCGATCCGCTCAAGGTCGTTCAGTTGTAGGTCGACGCCAGCCTTGCCGGATAGATAAACGCCGTCCAGGAACACGCCGACATTCAATTCGCCGAACGTTTGGGCGGCGCCGCGGATGATCGGCAACTGGTTCTGGCGCCCGAACAGCGGCGCGTAGTTGAGACCGGGCGTCAGCTTGGCGACATCCTGTAGATTCTCGATCCGCGCCGACAGGATCTTGCCCGTATCGAACGCCGTGATCGTCAGCGGCACTTCCTGCAGCCGTTCGTCACGCTTGCGCGCCGTCACCACGATATCGGCCGATTCGGGATCGCCCGGCGCTGCGGCCCCGCTGTCCTGCGCGGGCGCGCTGGCGCCCGCTCCCGGTTGTTCGGCGGTTGCCGCGAACGGCGCGAGCGCAACGGCTGCAAGCAGGGCGGCTTTGGTTGCAAGGCGCATCTTAGAAAAATTCCTCCCTCTGGTTCTTGCGGCGAACGGTCCCATCGGGCACCAAAGATGTCCAGACAAATTTACCGCCGCAGTCGTCTCTGCTGCCGCCTGTGGCGCTGCGACAACAGTGATGGAGTGAGCACGGGTGGACGGCATCGGCGATGGATCGCGGCGCCAATTCCTTGGCTGGGGCGCGCTTGCCGCGGCCGCCGCGGGCGCTCCGGGCGTAGCGCGCGCGGCCGGGGCGGCGGGACAGCCACTGCAGATGCAGGCCGACGGACGCTATCCGACGATGCCGCTGGCGAAGGACGCTTGGACGCTCTCGGTCGCGCAATCGCGCGTGATGGCGGTCGACGCAGCCGCGCCCGACAAGGGCCGCCGCTCGAACGTCCAGCATATGTGCGAGCTGATCGACTATGCGTCCGGCTTCTCCGGCCGCAAGGACATGATTCTGTTCCACGAATTCCCGATCACCGGCTATAACTATCAATGGTCGCTCGCCGAAGCACGGCGTGCCGCGATCGAAGTACCGGGTGAGGAGACAGAGCTCCTCGCGAAGAAGGCCCGCCAGTATGGCACGTGGCTGGTCTTCGGCAGCTATGTGCGCGATCCAGATTGGCCAGCTAGCCTGCTTTCCGTGACCACGATCATGGACGCCGATGGCCACATCGTCGACCGGCATTGGAAGGCGCGCAACATCAAGGGCGTGTTCGGACCGTTCGAGCTCTACACGACGACCATTTACGACGTGCTCGACCGCTATACCGAGATGTACGGCCCCGACCGCGTCATCCCCATCGCGCGCACGCCGCTTGGCAACATCGCGACGTCGAGCGTGCAGCGCGAGCCCGAGCTGTTCCGGGCGATGGCGATGAAGGGCGCCGAGGTGATCCTGCGCACCGCCACGGGCGGCTTCAGCCCGGCCGACATCGCGGCCACCTCGGTCTACAACGGCGTCTACACCGCGATCGCGAACAACGCCGCCTCGCCCGGCAACGGCCTGTATTTCGAGGATGCCGGCGGCGGCGGCAGCGCGATCTACGGGCCGGAAGGCGAGGAGCTTGGCAAGGCTCCGACCGCGTTCGAGACGCTCGTCTCGGCGCGCATCCCGATCCGCGATTTCCGCGCCCGGCACCGCCAGCCGGTTGTGCACACCGAGCTGGTGCTGCCGGTCTATGAAGCCTACCGCAACAAATACCCGCCTGGCCTGTTCACGCGCTATCAGCCGACCGGCCTCGAAGACGCGGGCCGCTATCTGGCCGACAAGGCGCGCTGGCCCAAATAACGCGAGGGAGATGCCATGCCAGCCTACATGCTGATCGCTGCGAAGATCACCGACCGCGAGCGGTTCATCAACGACTATGCTCCGGCGGCTGCGAAGGTGGTCGCGCAGTTCGGCGGGCGCTATCTGTACCGCGGGCGCGGGGCGACGCTGCTGGAGGGCGACTTCGGCGAGGGCGCGTCGACGATGATCTCCGAATGGCCCGACAAGGCGACGGCCGAAGCCTTCTGGAACAGCCCCGAATATGCAGAGGCCAAGCTGCTCCGCGAGGGCGCAGCGGACTGTCAGGTTCTGCTGGTGGAGATGGAGCGGCTTGACAGAAGATGAATATACTGTAACTTTCTCGCCACCAATTCTGACTCGAGGAGGGAAACATGTTAGGGCGCGCTGGTATCGCAGTTCTGATAACAGCAGTTACAGCTATGGACGCAGAGGCGTCCACGATCGAGAATGTCCAGATTTAGCCACAGAGCCAAGACGGTTCGGTTGTCCTTCTGACAGTGGTGACCGAAACCGGCCCCTCAGAAATGACCGTACGCACTCTCGATGGGTCTAGCCCAATCTTTGAACTCCACGGCCTCGGCGGGCTTTTCCAGCCAGAGCAGTCAAATCACGGGGAAATGCAACATGCCGAGGACCATACACCTGAAATCGTAGTTAAAGGTCGTCGCGGCAACGAGGTCACCATCATGACGGTATTTCCGCTTTACTACAATATTCATGTTCCAGGCTTCGCTCGGATCGGAGGACATGGAACGAACGTGTCGGGGATTATTCCCGCCGGCGCTATGCAGACCGGAATTGATCGTAATCACAACAACATCCCTGACACGCTCGATAGCCTCCTTTCCGACCGTAACACAAGATGGCTAAAGCCAAATAACCCGAGGGGTGACGTCGGGGGGCCTACCCACGAGCAATAGAGGAAACCGCCATGCGCAATGTCGCGATCTTCACCGGTGGGATCTTATTCGGCGAGCTTTTCTTTAACCTGGGGCCGCTAACTAGCTGGTTTACGAATTTCAGGTGGCTCGACTTTACTAGCCCTTACTTCTACGCGCTCGGAGCTTGCGTAACGGTGTTCATTGTCAGCTTGGTCAGTATTGTTCTCCGAGCTAGGCAGAACCGTCATCTACGCTAACTGGAATTTGTGACTGATCTCCTCCGCCGCACCACGCTGATCGTCGCCGACGCCGAGCGGGCGGCGCGCTTCCATGAAAGCGTGTTCGGCTGGACGCGCTATCTCGATACGCCCTTCACGCTCAGCGGCACGCAGTTGGCGGCGGGCGCGGCCGGGGACGAGACCCGGCTCATCATCCTGAAGGCGGCGGACCCGGTCATTGGGATGCTCGGGCTGCTGGAATGGACCAGCCCCCGCCGCCCCGCGCCCGACGCCAAGCCGCCGTGCATCGAGCCGGGCCGCCCGATCTTCGTCGTCGCCGCCACCGACTGCGCCGCCACGATCGAGCGTGCGCGTGCCACGGGAGCGCGCATCCACTGCGAACCGCGGCCCTGGAGTACCACGGGCGCCGACGGCGCGACGCTCACCATGCTCGGCGCGAGCTTCTTTGATCCGGACGGCTATTTCTTCGAGGTGAACCAGCGCCTCCCCTAGCCCCTCCCCGTCACGGGAGGTGCCCGCGAAGCGGGCGGTGGAGTTGCGAAGTCCGTGACAACCCCTCCGGCGGCCGCTGACGCGCCGTCCACCTCCCCGTTCCGGAAGGGGCTCAGGCTTCCGCTGCGATCTCGGCTCGCGAGAGCGCGCCGTCTGTCGAGGCGATAAACCCGCCGCCGACGACGCGCTCGCCCGCGTAAAGCACGCACGCCTGGCCGGGAGCGACGCCGTATTCCGCCTGTGCGAACACCACGCGGCCGTTGCGGTCAGCGCGCGCGCAAGCGGGCCGCGCCGCTGACCGCACCTTGGCGGTGACGGTAAGCCCCTCCCCCGGCATCTCGACGAGCCAGTTCAGCTCCTCCAGCCGGACCGCCGAAACGCCCAGCGCCTCGCGCGGGCCGACGACGACGCGGCGCGCCTCGGGCTCAAGGCGCACGACGTAGAGCGGCTCAACCTCGCCACCGACTCCCAGCCCGCGCCGCTGGCCGACGGTGAAGTGGATCAGCCCCGCGTGGCGGCCGAGCACGCGGCCGCTGAGGTCGACGATATCGCCGGGCGCGTCGGAGTCGGGCCGCAGGCGGCGCACCACGTCGGCGTAGCGGCCCTGCGGCACGAAGCAGATGTCCTGGCTGTCAGGCTTGGCAGCGACGGGCAGGCCCAGCCGCTCGGCCTCGGCGCGCACCTCGGCCTTCGGCAGCGCGCCGACGGGGAAGCGCAGGTAGGCCAGCTGCTCGCGAGTCGTTGCGAACAGGAAATAGCTCTGGTCGCGCGCGGGGTCGGCGCCGCGATGCAGCTGCGGCCCATCGGGCCCGGCGACGATCTGCGCGTAGTGGCCAGTCGCCAGCGCGTCGCAGCCGAGCGCGCGTGCCGTCTCCAGCAGGTCGGTGAACTTGACCGTCTGGTTGCAGCGCACGCACGGGATCGGCGTGCGTCCGGCCATGTAGCCGTTGGCGAAATCGTCCATCACCGCCTGGCGAAAGCGGCTCTCGCGATCGAGCACATAATGCGCGATGCCCAGCTTCGCCGCGACCGCGCGCGCGTCGGCGATGTCGGCGCCCGCGCAGCACGCACCCGGCCGCCGCACCGCAGCGCCGTGATCGTACAGTTGCAGCGTGAGGCCGATCACCTCATGGCCCTCGCCTGCCAGGCGCGCTGCGACGACGGACGAATCGACTCCGCCCGACATGGCCACCGCGATGCGCTGTTTCGCCTGCATAGGCTGGCCAAGTAGCGCGCGGCGACCCTTCGGCAAGACGGCCCACGCGGTCTGTAGCGGCGACGAAGCGGAACAAAAAAATCGTTCCGCCCCTTCCTGCCGTCGAAAACTTGCATTAACGTAAGAATTGCGGTGGGTTGTGTCGGGCAGCTGCTCCGCATTCAAGGGGTGATGTTGATGCGTATTTTAATCGTGGAGCAGGATCCGGCGCGCGGGCGCCAGTGGTCAGCAGATCTTTCGACCGCTGCGCACGACACGGTGAACGTGATGGGGCCGGACGCTGGCTATGCCCGCGCCCGCTATAACGAGTTCGATCTCATTCTCGCTGACGTCGGGGGGCCTGCCTCGGTTTCCGACTTTGTGCAGCGTCTGCGGCTGGCGAAGAACCGCACGCCGGTCCTGCTGCTCTCGCCGACCGATCGGCTGGTCGAGGTTGTGCGGGCGCTGTCAGCGGGTGCGGACGATTATGTGACGCTGCCGATCGCGCGCGCCGACCTGCTGGCGCGCGTGGACGAGTTCGCGCGGGTGGCAGGCGCCCGTTCGCGGCAGTTCGTGCGGCTCGGCAAGCTTGCGATCGATCTGGAACGCCGTCGACTGGAAGTGAACGGCGAGCGCGTGCACCTGACGGGCAAGGAGTTCCAGATGCTGGAGCTGCTGGCGCTGAAGAAGGGCACCACGGTCACAAAGGAGATGTTTCTCGATCATCTCTATGGCGGCGCATACGAGCCGGTTCTGAAGATCATTGACGTGTTCATCTGCAAGCTGCGCAAGAAGCTGATGGCAGCGGCTGGCGAGAATTACATCGAGACGATCTGGGGGCGCGGCTACATCATGCGCGATCCGGCCGAGCACATCCCGTCGGTGCGGTCGCGCCTGTCGGCATAGGCCAAGCGCTGCGGCTGGCTTATTCGGCAGCCGCAGCCCAAGCCGGTGGCTCCAGCCCCAGGGTTGGAGCCACGGCTGTCAGCTGACGCGCCAGCCGGGCGAGATCGGCTGCGATCCTCTCAAAGCCAGGGCCGGGCGCGAGCCGGTCGCAGTCGAGATACAGCGATCGGTCAATCTCCACCTGCACCGCATGGCGGCCGCGACCCGGTCGGCCATGCCGTTCGAGCGTATAGGCCCCTGCATAGGGCGCGTTGAGCGCGACCCGGTAGCCCGCGCGCAGGAACCAGTCGCGCAGCCAGCCCGTCAGCGCCGGAGCCGCCGAGCGCCCGTGCAGGTCGCCGATCACAAGCTCGGGACCGGACCCACCGCC
Source organism: Sphingomonadaceae bacterium (assembly GCA_032249695.1). Lineage (GTDB taxonomy): Bacteria > Pseudomonadota > Alphaproteobacteria > Sphingomonadales > Sphingomonadaceae > JAVVHE01. Next base: position 72,480 of record JAVVHE010000008.1, read on the forward strand.
GACGCTCGGCATCGAATGCATGTCTACAAGCACGGCAAAGCCGCAGGCCAGCGCAGCATCGGTCAGCCGCGCCTCGACGATGCCGTGCCACGGCGCATGCACCTCCGCGATCCGCTCGGCCGCCTCGCGGCTCGGCAGCGGCCGCGCATAGATCCGCCGCCCCGGAGCGATCGACCTCGGCAGCACGCCCAGCCCCACCGTAACGCGCTCGCTCGCCTTGACGGCAAGCGCAGGCAAGGCGGGTTCGAACATATCGGGATCCAATTCGGTCGGGTCCCGGTTTAAGTCCACGTAGGCACGTGCATAATTGGCTGCTAAGACCGGAGCCGACTGCGATGCGGCCTGCAACAATTGATCAACGAGCGCGTCTTCAGCCCGCCGGATTTCACGCGGGGGCAGGCGCGACCGGGCCAACATCGCGGCAGGGTAGAAGCGGCCGCTGTGGGAGGACGTGAACAACACCGGCCCGCTTTCGGGTCCGAACGCTGAATACGGAGGTGGCGGCGTCTGCTCGGACATGCTCACTCCGCTTTGCTCCCTGACAAGGAATTAAGAGTGTATGATCAACAACCGTCTTGCAACGCGCCCGGGTGCGGCTTTGTGGATGGGGGGACATGGCGCGCATTCTGCTTGCTGAAGACGACGGCTCTCTTCGCACCTTTCTAACGCGCGCACTGGTGCGTGCCGGCCATGAGGTCGTTCAGGCCGACAGCGCCGCTGCGGCCCTACCACAGATTGAGCGGGGCGGCATCGACCTGTTGCTGACCGATATCGTCATGCCCGGCATGGACGGCATCGAGCTGGCGCGCATTGCGCGCGAGAAGCTGCCGGATCTGCGGATCATGTTCATCACCGGCTTCGCGGCCGTGGCGATGACGCGCACCGATGCCCCTGCCGATTCGCGGCTGCTGTCGAAGCCCTTCCACCTGCGCGATCTGGTGGCGGAAATCGATTCGCTGTTCCCGCCCGAGCAGCAGCAGCCCGCCTAAGCCAAAGCTTGCATCGCCCGGCGGCCACGGCTATCGGGCGCGCTCTCGGGCGCGTAGCTCAGTGGTAGAGCACTGTGTTGACATCGCAGGGGTCGCAAGTTCAATCCTTGCCGCGCCCACCATCCCCCTCCCGCCCCGTCCGGCGGCGCTGGCGGGGAGGATTGGCCCCAAACCGTCGCACTGAGCGCCAGGCCTTCAGCGGGTTTCCGGACGGCCGCGCGCCCGTCGGCCACGACCGGCTCGCCCGCGCGGAGGTCAACGGTGAGGCCGGCCGCGCCGGCAAACGCCTGCGCCGCGTCCGCGGAACCGATGAACGCATGGCTGCGCTCCCTGGCCGAGCCTGTGCGGCACTCCGGTATGAAGGCCGACCGCCGATCGGCTTTGCGATATGGCCGGAACCCCCCAGCCGCCGGCCGATCCAACCGAAAGTCTCACTCGCGCGGAATGACCGCTGCGTTTGGGGCCGTATGGGCGTGGCAATCGGGCCGTCACGGCGTGGAAACCGCTTCCAAATCGTGCCAAAGCGTCTGGAAACACGCGAGTTCGAGGGTGGAAATCGAGCCCGTTTGGAGGCAATGGCAGGCCATCCGCCCCTTGCAGCCGCCCCAGCCAAGGCGCATCCCGCACCCATGCTGCACGATCCCCAGGCCGATGATCGCCCCCATCCCATTACCGGTCGCGCCGCAGCGATCGCCGCACGCGTCGAGGCGTTCGTCCGCGAAACGGTGGTGCCTTATGAGCGCGATCCGCGCCGCGACCGGCACGGGCCGAACGACGAGCTGGTGATGGAACTCCGCGGGCTGGCGCGCGTGGCGGGTGTGCTGACGCCGCACCTCCCGGCGGGCGAGCCGCATCTCAGCCAGCGCGAGATGGCGCCCGTTCTGCGCGCCTCGGGCCTGTCGCCGCTTGGCCCGCTCGCGTGCAACACATCGGCGCCCGACGAGGGCAACATGCACCTGCTCAGCCGGGTGGCCAGCCCCGAGCAGCGCGAGCGCTACCTGAAGCCTTTGATCGAAGGCCGCACCCGGTCAGCGTTTTTCATGACCGAACCCGCAGCCGAGGGGGGCGCGGGATCGGACCCGTCGATGCTGAAGACCGAGTGCCGCCCCGACGGCAATCACTGGGTGATCCGCGGCCGCAAGGCGTTCATTACCGGCGCCGACGGCGCGGGCATCGGCATCATCATGGCGCGCGCGGCCGAAGGCGCATCGATGTTTCTGGTCGATCTGCCTGACCCGGCGATCCGCATCGAGCGCGTGCTTGACACGATCGACAGCGGCTCGCCGGGCGGCCACGCGATCATCGCGATCGACGATCTGCGCCTGCCCGCCGACCAGATGCTCGGCGCAGCCGGCGAGGGGTTCAGGCTGGCGCAGATCCGCCTTGCGCCCGCGCGCCTGTCGCACTGCATGCGCTGGCTGGGCGCCGCGACGCGCGCGCAGGAGATCGCGACCGACTATGCCTGCAAGCGTCAGGCCTTCGGCAAGCTGCTGATCGACCATGAGGGCGTGGGCTTCCCGCTGGCCGAAAACCTCATCGAACTGAAGCAGTCTGAGCTGATGATCGATTGGTGCGCTGGCGTGCTCGACGGCGGATCGATGGGCATCGCCGAAAGCTCGATGGCGAAGGTGGCGGTTAGCGAGGCGCTGTTCCGCGTGGCCGATCGCTGCGTGCAGGTGATGGGCGGCACGGGCGTCACCGGCGACACGATCGTCGAGCAGCTGTTCCGCGAATTGCGCGCGTTCCGCATCTATGACGGCCCGACCGAGGTGCATAAATGGTCGCTCGCCAAGAAGATCAAGCGCGATCAGCTGGGCCCGTCGCGGGCGTGAGCGACCCGGCGGGCGAGGTGCGGCCCGCGTACCGCTTCGACGAAGCGGCGCTGGCCGAGTGGATGGCGGCCCATGTCGAGGGTTTCGCGGGGCCGATCAAGGTCCAGCAGTTCCGGGGCGGCCAGTCCAACCCCACCTACCGCCTGACGACTCCCGCCCGGACCTACGTGCTGCGCCGCAAACCGCCGGGCCCGCTGCTGCCCGGTGCGCACGCGGTGGAACGCGAGGCGCGCGTTATCGGCGCGCTGTACGGGGCAGGCTTTCCGGTGCCGCGCTTGTACGGTCTGTGCGAGGACGCGGGAGTCATCGGAACCGCCTTCTACGTGATGGAGCAGGTGGAAGGCCGCATCTTCTGGGACGCGAGCCTGCTCGAGCTGCAGCGCGGTGAGCGCGCCGCCCACTTCGATGCGATGAACGCCACCATCGCGCAGCTGCACGCGATCGACCCGGCTGCAGTCGGTCTTGGCGACTATGGCAAGCCCGGCAACTATTTCGTGCGCCAGATCGGGCGCTGGTCCAAGCAGTATCTAGAGGACGATGCCGGGCGCGATCCGAACATGGACGCGCTGGTGGAGTGGCTCCCCGCGAACATCCCGCCCGGCGACGACGCGGCGCTGGTGCATGGCGACTTCCGCGTCGACAACATGATCTTCGCAGCAGCCAAGCCTCACATTGCCGCCGTGCTCGATTGGGAGCTATCTACCATCGGCCACCCGGTCGCGGACTTTGCCTATCACGCGCTGATGTACCGGATGCCAGCCGAACTCGGCGCGGGGCTGGCGGGCCGCGATCTCGGCGAATTGGGGCTGCCGAGCGAGGCTGACTACGTCGCCGCCTACTGCGCGCGGACGGGCCGGCGCTCGATTCGGGCCTACGATTTCTACGTCGCGTTCAACCTGTTCCGGCTCGCAGCGATTTTCCACGGCATCAAGGGCCGCGTGATCCGAGGCACCGCCGCCAGCGCCAATGCGCGCCAGCGCGCCGACCAATTCCCGCTGATCGCCAGTCTTGCGCGCGATGCCATGGAGGCGTGCCGGTAGGCCGCCTTGCGCCGCTTGCCAAGCAGCGCACCCACCTGCGCCAACGGCTTGGCTGGCTGGACAGGCTTGGTAAGCACCGGCACGCCCACCGCGCCGTCATCACCGAGGTTGGCGTAGCCGTTCACCATCAGCACGGCCGGTTCGGGGTGCAGCCGGCGCAGATCGACGATCATGTCGCTGCTGTTAAGCCACGGCATCAGCTGATCGGTGACGGTTGCGTCGGGCACGTGCACGCCGATCAGCGCCATCGCCTCGTCAACCGAAGCGGCTTCCGCTGCGATATCACCGCGAACCCTTCAGCTCCGCGCCTGACAGGCCGGTTTAGCTGCGGAAGGCGTCGTTCACGAACACTTATGCGCCGTCGGCGGCAGTGACGAACAGCAGGCCTGGCATCGCGTCGACGATCGTTTCGAACTGCGCCTGGATCGCAGCGGCGGTGGCGGCACCCGACCGTTCGGCGCTGAGGTCGACGGAGGCTGCGATCGCGCCGATGACCGCCCCGCGGACGGGCGAGGACGTCGCGCTGAGGCCGGAAGCGATACTCCTAAACCCACACCCCGCCCGGCCCAACTTCTACCATTGCGCAGTCGTATAGCAACGGCATGGCGCTAAGTGCGATGTGCTGGAGCGATTCGCCACGCCCACGGTCCCGCCTTGTTCTTTGGGCCACATCTGTTAATTCGCCTGTCGTGCAGCGTGCAAGCGAACGCCAGCACAACCCCGCCGGAAACTTTGGATGACGCGATGGTAAGGTCAGGCGTTAGCGCACGTGCTTTACATCCGGAGCGTGTTTCGCTTACGGCCCTCGGCCGTTCATCGGGCGGGGTGTTAGTATGCTGAGTAACGAGCGTGAGCAGACGATTGTCATCGGCGCGGGGCCTGCCGGGCTGACTGCGGCCTATACGCTGGCGAAGGCCGGCCGGGCCGTCACCGTGCTGGAGGCCGACCCGGTCTATGTCGGCGGGATCAGCCGGACCGAGGCCTACAAGGGCTATCTGTTCGACATCGGCGGGCATCGGTTTTTCTCGAAGTCGGCTGAGATCGTGCGGCTGTGGGACGAGATCCTGCCCGACGATTTCATCGACCGCCCGCGCCTCAGCCGCATTTTCTATAAAAGCAAGTTCTACGCCTACCCGCTGAAGGCGACCGAGGCGCTGATGAACCTCGGCATCATCGAGAGCGGGCTGTGCGTGCTGTCCTATCTCTGGGCGCGCGCGAGCCCGGTGAAGGATCCCAAGACCTTCCACCAGTGGGTACGCAACCAGTTCGGCGAGCGGTTGTTCTCGATCTTCTTCAAAACCTATACCGAGAAGGTCTGGGGGATGAGCTGCGATGACATCTCCGCCGACTGGGCGGCGCAGCGCATCAAGGGTCTCGATCTCGCGTCGGCGATCACCGACGCGGTCAAGCGGAGCCTCGGCCTCAACCGCAATGCCGGTGCCGACGGGCCGAAAACGCTGATCGAGAGCTTCCGCTATCCCCGCAAGGGCCCCGGCATGATGTGGGAGGCGGCCGCCAGCAAGATCAACGCGCTCGGCGGGCAGGTGGCAATGGACCGGCGCGTGACGCGCGTGGCGTTCGACAGCCTCAACAAGATGTGGACGGTGTTCAGCGTCGACGGCCAGGGGACCGAGCATCAGCTTCGCGGCGGCCACGTGATCTCGTCCGCGCCGATCCGTGAGCTGGCGCAGATGGTGAAGCCCGATCCGCAGATCGCGGCGCACGCCAATGCGCTCAACTACCGGGACTTTCTGACCGTCGTGCTGATGGGCAAGTCCGCCGTCACCATTCCCGATAACTGGGTCTATATCCATGATCCCAGCGTCAAGGTCGGCCGCGTGCAGAACTTCCGCAGCTGGTCACCCGAGATGGTGCCGGATGAGGATACGACGGTGCTGGGCCTCGAATATTTCTGTTTCGAAGGCGACGGCCTGTGGACGATGGCGGACGGCGACCTCGCCGAACTTGCCAAGCGCGAGATCGAGAGGGTCGGCCTGATGAAGGGCTCCGACGTGTTCGACGCTCACGTCGTCCGCCAGCCCAAGGCCTATCCGGTCTATGACGACCAGTATCGTGAACATGTCGCCGCGATCCGCGCGAAGCTGGAAACCAACTTTCCCGGGCTGCACCTCGTCGGGCGCAACGGTATGCACAAATACAACAACCAGGACCACGCGATGATGACCGGGCTTCTGACCGCGCTCGACATTGTGGAGGGGCATGACCGCTTCGACGTTTGGAACGTGAACGAGGACGCCGAATACAGCGAGGCCGGGGTCAGCGGTGCGCAGGAGGCGCTGGGCAGCGAACGACTGGTGCCGCGCAAGGTCGCCGCGTGAGCCAGGCGCGCGCTGCGGCCCGGCCGCTGATCGAGAAGCTGGCGGGCGAGTTCGGGCGCTACCTCGTCGTGTCGGCGGGGGCGCTGGCGTTCGACTATGCGCTGCTGCGGCTGCTGACTGATGGCGCGGGGCTGCACTACCGCGTTTCGAACGCGATCAGCTTCACGCTGGGGGCGGTGCTGGCCTATTGGCTGTCGGTGCGCTTCGTGTTCGATGAGCACCGCATCCGCGACGCGCGCGCCGAGCTGGCGATGTTCGTCGGCACCGGGCTCGTCGCGCTGGGCGTCCAGCAGCTGCTGATGACGGCCTCGGTCGAGTGGGCAGGCCTGCCCTACGCATGGGCCAAGCTGCCCGCGGCGGGCGGCAGCTTCGTGATCAACTTCGCGCTGCGCCGCGCGCTGCTGTTCACCGCCCGCGAGGACTGATGCAGCTCGCGCTGGCGCGGCCACGCGCAGAGGCGGCAACGCCCGCTTCGTTGCGGCCCGCCCTCGTTGCCCTGGCAGGGCTGTGGTTCGTTCAGCGTCCCTATCACGGTGTCTACCACGATGCGCGCATCTACATGGGCCGCGCGCTCGCCGACCTCGATCCGGCGCGGTTCGGGGCTGACCCGATGTATGCGCTGGACGGCCAGACCGGGTTCAGCGCGTTCCGGATCGTAGCGCGCGACGCGGTGGCGGCGCTGGGGCTCGGGCCGGGTGCGCTGGCGCTGGCGCTCGTCGGGCTTGCCTGCTGGTTCGCTGCGGCGTGGGCGCTGACCGGAGCGCTGACGCGCGGGCGGGCGCGGCTGGCACTGATGCTCGGCGCGATGCTGATTCCGCCGGTCTATGGCGGCGGGGATATCTTCCGCTTCGGCGAGACCTTCGCCAGCCCCCGTCCCTATGCCGAAGCGGCTGCCATGATGGCGGTCGCAGCGGCGTTGCGCGGGCGGATGATGGCGGGTTCGGGCTGGGGTGTGCTCGCCTGCCTCATCCACCCGCTGATGGGATTGCCGGGGCTGGCGCTCGCGCTCTCGCTGCGCGTGATCCGCCACGGCCACTGGCTGCGCGCCGGAGTGGCAGTCGGCGCTGCGGTGGCGCTGGTGCTGGCTGCGGCGTGGGCGGGCGTGCCGGTCGTCGACCGTCTCTTCGAGCGCTTTGATCCGACCTGGGCGCACACGCACCGCTTCTATCTGCTGATCGGCCACTGGCCGGTGCGGAGCTTCGCGATCACCGCCTGCCAGCTCGGCACGCTGGCAATCGCCGCAGCGCGGCTGCGCGGGCGGCTCATGCGCTTCTCGGGCGCGCTGCTGGCGCTGTCGGTGCTGGGACTGCTCGCCACCTGGGCCGGGTCGGACATCTCTGCCTCGGTGCTCGTCACTCAGTTGCAGCCGTGGCGCGTGCTATGGCTCGCCGCGCTCGGCTCGGGCCTGATGCTGGCGCGGCTAGCTCTGGCTGCGTCGACCTTACGCGACCGTGCGATCGTCGCTGCGCTCGCCGCTGGCTGGCTGTTCTGCGACGGGCCGTGGATCGTTGGTGGCGCGCTGGCAACGGCAGGCGCACTTGCGGCGGGGCTGCGGCTGCCGCGACGGCTGATGACAGCGGCGCCGATTCCGGTGGCATTGGTCGCGCTCTATGTCGTCGGCCTTTGGGTCTATGCGGGGGCGGCGTTCGCGTGGGTGCGCTGGCCGTTCGGCGAGCTGCACAGCGAACAGCTGCGGCCGCTGCTGTTCGCGGCCGCTCTGCTCGCCGTGCTGGCGCAGCTGGCGCGCGGACGGCGGGTGCCGGAGGTGCGGGCTCCGGCAGGGCTCGCGGGCGCGCTGGCCGCCGCGGCGCTGCTGCTGTGGGATGACCGGAGCGACTTCCAGCTGCAGCTGGAGCGGGGCGGGTTCCCCGAGCTGGAGGCGGTCCTCGATCAACTGCCGGGGCCGGTGTTCTTCGCCGAGAACACGCCCGAGCTGTCTTGGCGCGCGGTGTGGTGGTCGGGGCTGCAGGCGGCCCCCGCCCTGTTCTCGCGACCGCTGGCGGTGGTGTGGGATGACCGGCTCAACCGCCTGACCGCGGCGGGGCTGGAGACGCTGAAGCAGCGGCGCAATTACGAGGTGGCGCCGGAGTCCGAGCGCGACTTCATGCCGACGCCCGAGAAGCTCGACCGGCTTTGCCATAGCCCCGATTCGCCGGCGTGGGTGGTTGCGGGCGCCGAGCCGCTAAGCCCGGCCACCCGCGCCCGCGCGAAGGCGATCGTGACGCTGCCCTACCCGTTCCCGGTATTGAGCACCGTCCGCTGGAAGCGCCTGTCGCGGCGTCAGGTCGCGGTGTTCGCGTGTAGGGCGCCAGGCCCGGCTGCGGCTGCGGCCGGGCGTTAGGGCGGCCCGCTCGGGCCAGACCCTCCCCTTCAAGCGAACCCCGTCAGACGCGGCTACGCCCCCAGCCCCGGTTCGATCGCCTTGCAGGCGGCGACCAGATCGCGGACCGAGGCGACGCTCACTTCGAAATTGGCACGCGCCTCGTCGCTCAGGCGGATTTCGACGACTTTCTCGACCCCGCCCGCGCCGATCACAACCGGCACGCCGACATAGAGGCCGTCCACCCCATACATGCCGCTGACATGCGCCGCGCAGGGCAGCAGGCGGCGCTTGTCCTTGAGGTAGCTCTCGGCCATCGCCAGCGCGCTTGATGCGGGCGCATAGAAGGCGCTACCGGTCTTCAACAAAGCGACGATCTCGCCGCCGCCCCCGCGCGTGCGTTTGACAATTCCGTCGATCCGCTCGTGCGTCGACCAGCCCATCGCGATCAGCTCGGGCACGGGGATGCCCGCGACGGTCGAGTATTCGAGCACCGGCACCATCGTGTCGCCGTGGCCGCCCAGCACGAAGGCGGTGACGTCCTCGACGCTCACGTTGAACTCTTCCGCAAGGAAATGACGGAAGCGCGCACTGTCGAGCACGCCCGCCATACCGACGACGTGGGTGTGCGGCAGGCCGGAGAACTCGCGGAGCGCCCAGACCATCGCGTCGAGCGGGTTGGTGACGCAGATGACGAACGCGTTCGGGGCGTGGGCCCTCAGCCCTTCGCCCACCGCCTTCATCACCTTGAGGTTGATCCCCAGAAGATCGTCGCGGCTCATGCCCGGCTTGCGCGCCACGCCCGCCGTGATGATCGCCACGTCGCACCCGGCGATGTCCGCGTAGTCATTGGCGCCTTTCAGCTTCACGTCGAAGCCTTCGACCGGTGCCGACTGCGCGATATCCAGCGCTTTGCCTTGCGGCGTGCCCTCGGCGATATCGAAGAGGATCACGTCGCCCAGCTCTTTCAGTCCGATGAGGTGGGCGAGCGTGCCGCCGATCATGCCGGCGCCGATGAGGGCGATTCTGGGACGAGCCACTGGGTTACTCCGCGTGAGTGTTGCCCGGCGAGCGATAGCGGCGCCCCCGCCCCGGCTTCAACCCAAGGCGGACGGGTGGAGCGCGCGCGGTAACCGGAGCGGCGGTTTAGGCGAGACAATCGTACGACTTGTCGAGGGTGAGGTTCAGAGGGCTGAGGAGCGGACGCGCGTGTAAAGACTAAGCGGCGAAGCGCCGAAACGATCACTGATGTCTACCGCACAGCCCGCCGATTCTGCCTGACTGAGCGCAACAAACGTCGGCCGACGGCAGGAGCTACCCTCGCCGTCACGCGCTGGCGCGCTCGCCACTTCCCCAGCAAGCGGGAGAGGACTGGTGTCGGTGCGCAGCACTGTCCTCCCCCCCGCGCGAGGGGGAGGTGGATCGACGAGCCGGTGGAAGAGGGACAGCCGGGCATGGGCCCAAGCGTCCCGCGAACAATCGCATCTTGCAAGCGCTCGCCCCGGGTACGGTTACCCCCGGCGCCCCCGGACGAGCGCGGGGCCTGCGCGCCGCGCCGAGCCCCGCCGCCCGCAGCCTAGCGGCTGCTGTTGGCGCGCGCTTTGCGGGCTGCGTATTGGGCGTCGCGTGCGGCCTTCAGCTCCGCCGCGCTCGCAGGCTTCAGACGCGCCGCCTTCTTGGCAGCGGCGGCTTCGGCCGCGGCGATCGCAGCGGCTTTCTGCGCTGCCGCTTCCGCTTTCGCTGCGGCCCGGGCGGCCGCGGCCGTGGCGCGCTGCTCGGCCTCGGCCCGCTCGCGCGCCTCGCGCGCCTCGCGTTGCTCGGCCAGCAGCGCTGCGTCGACGGGCGGACGCGCCTTCAGCTTCTGAACCGCCTTCTCGCGCGCTGCCGCTGCCGAGGCGATGCGGTCTTGGAATGTCGGGTTCTTGAACGAGGGCAATCAACGATCCTTGTGATGAGCGGCCCCAGCTATGCCGCAGCCGCCGCCCGCGCAAGCCGGCGGTCGGCCGAACGGTCCCGTTTGGGACAGTTGGACGCTCAGACAGTCGCGCGTTCGTGCAGCTGACGACGCAATCCGGCGTTCTAGTGCGCCTCCACCGGCGCAGTCTCAAACGTGGGCGGGCGCTTCAGCAGATGCGGGATAACCGCCATCGCCAGGAAGCCCCAGGTCAGCAGCTGGAACAGGTCGATGAAGCTCATCACCGTCGCCTCGCGCTGGATGTTCTGCGCGATCATCCTCAGCGCAGTGCCGCTGCCGTCCAGGCCGCGCGCCGAGGCGATCGCGGAAAGGTTTGCCTGCGCGGATGCGAACTCGGGGTTGCCCGGTGTCAGCCCTTCGGTCAGCCGCGCCCAGTGGAACTGGCCGCGCTCGATCACCATCGTGTTGACGAGCGCCAGCCCGATCGCGCCGCCGACATTGCGCACGAGCACGAACAGCGGTGAGCCGGCAGCCGCGGCCTTGTCGCTGAGCGTCGCGAACGCGATCACTGTCGTCGACACCACCAGCAGGATCAGCCCCGCGCCGCGCAGCAGCTGCGGCATCAGGAACTCCATGAAGCGCCAGTCGGCGGTGATGCCGCGCGATGTCCAGGCCGACGCCGCAAGGAATATGAACCCCGCCGAGCAGACGAGGCGCGGATCGGTCTTGCGCGCGATCATGCCCGCCACCGGAGCCAGCACCATCATCGTCGCGCCGGTCACGAATACCGTCTCCCCGATCTGCGTGGCCGACAGGCCGCCGATGCGGCCCAGAAACACCGGATAAGCAAAGGTGATCCCGAACAGCGCGACACCCGTCATCAGTTGCAGCACCGAGGCTGCGACGAAGTTGCGGTTGCCACAGACCGAAAGATCGACAAGCGGATTGCGGTTGGTGAGATTGCGCACCGCAAAGCCGATCCAGCCGACCGCCGCGAGGAGAGCCACGCGCACGATGGTGCCGTCATCGAACCAGGCGTTGCGCGCGCCTTCCTCCGGCACATAATCTGTGCCGCCGAGCGCCGCGGCGAGCAGCGCGACCGCGATTAGGTCGATGCGCGCGACGAGCGACGGGTCGCGCGCGCCGCGCGGCACGATTGCCAGCACCCCGAAGACGCACGCGGTGCCGGGCACGATGTTGATGAGGAAAATCCAGTGCCAGCTGGTCGCGTCGGTCAGCAGCCCGCCGATCGTTGGCCCAACGGCGGGGGCAAGCGTAATCAGCAGGGCGGTGGCGACGGTGATTTTGGTTTTCAGCCGCCGCGGGAACCAGGTGAAGCTGGCTGCAAACGCTGTGGGGATCATCGCGCCGCCGATGAAGCCCTGCGCGGCGCGGAACAGGATCATCTCGTTGATCGAGGATGCCGTTGCGCACAGCACGCTCGTCAGTACGAACCCGCCCGCGGAGATCGCGAACAGGTCCCGCAGGCCGAGCGCGCGCATCAGATAGCCGCTCAACGGGATCATCACGACTTCGGCCACGAGGTAGCTGGTCTGCACCCAGCTAATCTCGTCCTCGCTGGCAGCCAGCCCCGCCTGAATCTGGCCGAGCGACGCCGCGACGATCTGGATGTCGAGTATGGCCATGAACATGCCCAAGGCCATCAGCCCGAAGCCGACATAGGTGCGCGTGGTGACGAACTTCTCGGGCTCCGGCGCGGGCCGGGGCGAGCGGGCGTCGGCATCGGTGTCCAGCACGGCTGCGCTTGTCATCAGCCGCAATGCCCGCGCGCGAGATAGTCGGCCGATTGCATTTCGATCAGGCGCGAGGCGGTGCGCTCGAACTCGAAGCTGCCGTCGCCCTTGGGGTAAAGCTGATCGGGCGGCGCATCGGCTGCGACCAGCAGCTTCACGCACGCTTCGTAGAGCGTGTCGATCAGCGTGACGAATCGCGCCGCCTCGTTGCGGTTTTCGAGGCCCATCACGGGCACGCCAACCAGAATGACGGTGTGATAGGCGCGCGCGACCGCGATGTAGTCGGGAGCGCCGCGCGCCTCCCCGCACAACCGCCGGAAGCTGAACACCGCGACGCCCTTCAGCGATTTCGGTACGAGCAGCGTGCGGCCACCGCCGACATCAAGCTCGGCGACGGGGACGTTCGCTCGGTCCTCCACCGGATAGTCCGTCAAGCGAAAGAACGCGGCGGACAGCGCCTTGGTCGCCTCCGGCCCGTTCGGCACATAGTAGGTTGGAAAACCGCCCAGCCGGTCCAGCCGGTAGTCGCGCGGGCCGTTGAGGCCGATCACGCAGAGCCGCGCCTCGATCAGATCGATGAATGGCAGAAACAGCTCGCGGTTGAGGCCGTTCCGATAAAGGTCGCGCGGCGGGCGGTTGGATGTGGCGACGACTGCCACGCCAGCGCCGAGCAGCGCGGTGAACAGGCGGCCCATGATTAGCGCGTCGGCGGGTTCGGTGACGTAGAACTCGTCGAGGCAGAGGAGGCGGAGCTCGTCGGCGATTTGGCCAGCGATGGTAATCAGCGGATCGGGCTTTTGCTGATGGCGGAGGCCGTGCAGGCGCGCGTGGATGTCAAGCATGAACGGGTGGTGGTGCTGGCGGCGCTTGGGCGCTGGAGCGGCTGCGTAGAACAGGTCCATCAGCATCGTCTTGCCGCGCCCGACGCCGCCCCACAGATAGGCGCCGCCCGGAGCAGGCTCTTCGCGCCCGATCAGCCGTGCGAACAGCCCGCCGCGCCTGGGCCGGCCAAGCGCGGTGGCGAGCGCATCGAGCTGCTCGACCGCATGGGCCTGGTCGGCGTCGGCGCGCAGCTCGCCGCGTGCCAGCAGCGCGGCATAAGCCCGCGACACGGGGCCGGTTCCAGCGTCGGCATCGGCAATCGCCATGCCGTCGCTTAACGCGGCTCGGCTCGCGGGTCACGGCCAGGCGCGTGCGACGGCGTTGACCCACCGCGGCGGCGACGATAGCGCGCTGCATCATGTGGGGGGTTCGGATCATCGCGGCGTGCGTGGCGCTGCCTGTTGCGGCGCTGGCCCAGCCCGCACCGGATGCCGCGCCCGAGCATGCCGCGCTGCACGCGCAGACGACGCTGGTGGTGCAAGGGAACACCGCCTTCCCGGCGCGCTTCTCGGGCCCGCAATCCCTGCGCGCACGTGGCGAAACGCGCGAGACGGTCGACGTGACCGTGTTCGCTGGGTTCGAGCCGTGGCCGGGCGCGGAGATCTGGATCAACCCCGAGGTCGATCAGGGCTTCGGGCTTTCGAACACGCTGGGTGCGGCGGGCTTCCCCAGCGGCGAGGCATACAAGGTGGGGCGCGCCGAGCCGTATCTGCGGCTGCAGCGCGGCTTCCTGCGCCAGACGATCGCGCTGGGCGGCGCGGCGCGAACGGTCACGGGCGACGCGAACGTGCTCGCGCGCCGCACGACCGAGGATCGGCTGGTGCTGACGATCGGCAAGTTCGGCGTCGCGGACGTGTTCGACACGAACGCCTACGCGCACGATCCGCGCGGCGATTTCCTCAACTGGACGCTGATCGATGCGGGCGCGTTCGATTATCCAGCCGACGCGTGGGGCTACAGCCTGGGCGGTGCGGCCGAGCTTTACTGGAGCAAATGGACACTGCGCGCGGGCGCGTTCAACCTGTCGACCGTGCCGAACAGCGAAATACTGGAAACCGATTTCCGCCAATACGGGCTGGTGGGCGAGATCGAGCGCCGCGTGCGCGTGCGCGGCCGCCCCGGAGCGGTGCGCGTGCTGCTGTTCGCCAATCGCGGCCGGATGGCGCGGCTGGACGACGCCGTGCGCTTGGGCGCGCCCGGCCCACCCGAGCTGGAAGCTGCGCGACGCTTCCAGACTCGCGTCGGCGCGAGCCTCAACGCCGAGCAGGAGATTGCGCGCGGGGTCGGCCTGTTCCTGCGCGCCTCGATCGCCGACGGGCGCTATGAGGCGTTCGAATTTACCGATGTCGATACGTCGCTGTCGGCGGGCGTGGTGGCCGGCGGTGAGCGCTGGGACCGTCCGCGCGACCGAGCGGGGCTGGGAGCGGTGGTGAACGCCGCCTCGCGACAGCGACAGCGCTTCCTCGCAGCAGGCGGGCTCGGCATCCTCGTCGGCGACGGCGCGCTGCCCCGCCCGGGCGAGGAGTGGGCGTTCGAGGGCTGGTATGCGTGGGGCGCGGTGCGCGGTCTGACGCTGACCGCCGACGCGCAGCTGATCGCCAACCCCGCCTACAACCGCGACCGCGGCCCGGTGCCGGTGCTGGCGCTGCGGGTGCACGCAGCGTTCTAAGTCCCTCCTCGTGCCGGGGGGCCGCAAGCCGGGCGGCGGGGCGTCGCCTTAGGCACCCGGGCGGGCACAGCGTCATGGAGGCGGCGAACGGGCGCGGTCGGCGCTGAGATTGGTGCGGGTGCAGCCATGCCCCGGGGCCGAGTTGCTGAGACCCTGCCGCTGATGGGCCGCGCGCAGGCGCCGCGCGGGGTCGACGTCGGAATGACCGACCGTTAGCCGATGAGGATCGCGGTCGCGTTGAGCGGCTGAGCGGGCCGAGCGCGGCTGCCCGCCTTAACCCAGCCGGGCGATGGCCGCGCTGAGGCGGGCGGCTTCGGCCTCGCGGGCGGCGAGCTTCACGCGCGCGTCCTCCACCGCCTCGGCCGACGCCTTGGCGAGGAAGCCCGGGTTCGCCAGCCGCTGCCCGAGCGAGGTGGCCTCCTTCGCTGCCGCGTCGCGCGCCTTGGTGAGGCGCGCGCGCTCGGCCGCGAGCTCGATGATGCCGCCTAGCCGCAGCGCGAAGATCGCGCGCGCGGTGTCGACTTGGATCGTCGCGCCAAGCGCGCGGATCGCGGCTTCGAAGCCACCGATTTCGCTGGGGGCGCCCGCGCCGCTGTCCGGGACGGACGGCGCAGGGGCGACATCGATCCGGGCCAGCCGCCGCAGCGCCTCGCGGTTGCGTTCGATCGCTGTCGTCCCGTCTCGGCCCGGCGCGAAGGCGACCGTCTCGACGACCGCTCCGGGCGGCACGTTCAGCTCGTTGCGCGCCGAGCGGATCTTGGTGACAGTTTCGATTAGCCATCCAGTCTCAGCCGCCGCGTCGTCCGCCGGATCGAGCGGCGCGCCCTCCCCCCAGCGCGCGAGGATCAGATCGTGGGCGCGGGGCGCGAGCGCGTGCCACAGCTCCTCGGTGATGAACGGCATGAACGGATGCAGCGTCACGAGGATCTGATCGAGCGCCCAGCCGGCGACCGCCCGCGTCTCGGCCGCCGCGGCGGGGTCGGGCGGCGGTGCGCCGTCGGGAGCGCTGAGGACGGGCTTGATGAGCTCCAGATACCAGTCGCAGAAGCGATTCCACGTGTGGGCGTAGAGCGCGGCCGCGGCCTCATCGAAGCGGAACCCGCCGAGCGCGGCGGTGACGGCGTGGACCATCGCGCGCGTCTCGGCGACGATCCAGCGGTTGACCGGGAGCGTCGCGGGCGGCGCCCCCGGCCCGTCGCTGCCGCCGATGCCGTTCGCCTGGGCGAAGCGCGCCGCGTTCCACAGCTTGGTTGCGAAGTTGCGGTAACCCTCGATCCGCGGCTCGGAAAGCTTGATGTCGCGCCCCTGCGTCTCCATCGCGGCGAGCGTGAACCTCAGCGCATCAGCTCCGTATTGATCGATGAGGCCGAGCGGATCGACGGTATTGCCGCGCGACTTGGACATTTTCTGCCCAGCCGCATCGCGCACCAAGCCATGACAGTAGACGGTGCTGAACGGCGCCTCGCCCATGATCGCGTGGCCCATCATCTGCATGCGGGCCACCCAGAAAAAGATGATGTCGAAGCCCGTGACGAGCGTGGAGGTGGGGTAGTGCTTGGCGAGCGCGGCGCTGCCGGATGCGTTGGGCGTGCTGCCCTCTGCCGGTTCGCCGCGCTCATCATCCTCTCCCGCTTGCGGGAGAGTGCCAGGCGACGCGTCAGCGACGCCGGGGAGGGAAAGCAGCGCCGCCGCCTCGGAACTGTTGGGGAGCAGCGTCCCGAATGGCCACAGCGCCGATGAGAACCAGGTATCGAGGACGTCGGGGTCGCGCCAGAGCGGAAGCCGGGTGCGGTCGACACCGATCTCTGAGCCCGAGGTGCCCGGCCGGTCAGAGCCGAACTGGTCGCCGGCAGCGCCGCTGGAAGAGCCGACCTCCACAATCGCTCGCACAGGCACACCGTAGTAGGCAGCCGCCTGCTCTCGCGCTTGCTCGAAATCCTCCGCCACGAATGTTGCGGGTTTCAGCCGATCTGTCGGCGTGTGCACGATCCGGTAGGTCTCGGTCTCCTCATCGAAGCTTGGACCATACCACGCCGGTATCTGATGCCCCCACCAAAGCTGGCGGCTGATGCACCAGGGCTGGATATTCTCCATCCACTGGAAGAACGTCTTGCTCCACGTTTCTGGCAAAAACCTGGTCTCGCCCGCGCGCACCGCCGCCATCGGCGCTTTGGCAAGCTCTTCCGCGTTCACGTACCACTGATCGGTCAGCCACGGCTCGATGAGCACTCCGGAGCGGTCGCCGAACGGCATTTGGATGATCTTATGCTCGACCCGCTCGACCAGGCCTAGCTCACACAGGTCCGAAACGACGCGATCTCGCGCGTTGTCTTGGCCGGGATTCGATCCGAACCGATCCAATCCCCGATAGCGCTCGGGCGCATTGCCGTTTATCTTGGCGTCGGCGTCGAAGATGTTCAACAACGGCAGGGAGTGCCGCTTGCCGACATCGAAATCGTTGAAGTCATGCGCAGGCGTGATCTTGACCGCGCCGCTGCCGAATGCCGGGTCCGCCCAATCGTCCGCCACGATCGGAATCTCGCGCCCGTCAAAGGGGTGCCGTACGGTCTTGCCCACCAGCGCCGCATAGCGCCGGTCCGCCGGATTCACCGCGATGCCCGTATCGCCCAGCATCGTTTCTGGCCGCGTGGTCGCAACCGTGACGTGCGTGACCAGAACCGAACCGTCGGGCAGCGCGCGCCAGCCGGACCCAGCCGGCGGAGCGGAGGGATCCGGCCGATCGTGCTCGCCCTTTGCCTCGGGCAGCTCTCCGGGTGGCGTCGCATCCGTGCGCCCCTCCGCGCCTGAGGGAGATGCGCTGCGCCCACCGCGGTTGCTTTCGAAGCCAGGCTCCGCCGCGGACGCGTCGGCCTCGCCATTGTCGCTCGTCTCCGGCCGCCACGCCCAATCCTCGGCGCGGACCACCACCGGCTCCACCAGTTCGTAGCGGAAGTGCGTCAGCGTGCCCGCCACCTCTCGCGTTTCGACCTCCAGGTCGGAGATCGCGGTCTTCAGCTTCGGGTCCCAGTTCACCAGCCGCTTGTCGCGGTAGATGAGCCCGCGCCGGTAGAGCTCGACGAACACGCGCCGCACGATCGCCGAGAAGCCTGCGTCCATCGTGAAGCGCTCGTTCGCCCAGTCGCAGGACGCGCCCAGCCGGCGCAGCTGGCGCGTGATCTTGCCGCCGCTCTCGCGCTTCCATGCCCAGACGCGCTCCTCGAACGCGGTGCGGCCAAGATCGGTGCGCTTGACCCCGTCCGCGCCCAGCAGCCGCTCCACCACCATCTGCGTCGCGATGCCAGCGTGGTCGGTGCCGACCACCCACAGCGCGTCCTTGCCGCGCAGCCGCTCGAAGCGGATCAGCACGTCCTGCAGCGTATTGTCGAGCGCATGGCCGATATGGAGCGAGCCAGTGACGTTCGGCGGCGGGATGACGATCGTGTAGGGCTCGGCGCCGGGGCGCGCGGGGCGGAACGCGCCGCTCTCCTCCCAATGCTGATACCACCGGGCCTCGATCGCGGCCGGGTCGAAGGTCTTGTCGATCGTCATGCCGCGCCGGTGCTTAGGGCGCTCCGCCGCGAGACGCCACCCGGCGCACCGCGGGCACGCGGCGGCGCCCGCTCGATGATGACCGATGTTTCACGTGAGCCGCTGTGGGGGGTGAGACGTTCCGGCCATTGCACGTTCACGCGCGCCAGCGCAAAAAGCGTGTCGGGCCCGAGGAGGGCCGGCATTTCAGACCTTGGTGGGAAACACAACGATCATGCGTTCCACAGTCGCTCTCGGCCTTGCCGCCGCCCTCGCTCTCCCCGCTGCCGCGCAGGCTCAGGCTCCGAAGCCCCCGGCCTCGGCGCTCATTTGTCAGACGTGCCATGCCTGGCAGAAGGGTCAGAACCGCGTTGGTCCAAGCCTTGCCGGCGTCGTCGGCCGCCCGGCGGCTTCGGTCCCGGGCTACAACTACTCGCAGGCCGCGCTGAAGTATAAGGGCCGTCCCTGGACCCCGGCGGAGCTCGACAAGTATCTCACCAACCCGCAGGCGGTGGTGCCCGGCACCAAGATGGCGTATCCGGGCCAGAAGGATCCGGCCAAGCGCAAGGAGATCATCGCCTTCCTCAGCACGCTGAAGTAGACCGATCGGTGTTCGGGCCCGGGGCGGATTGCGCCGGGCCCGTCGTGCCTCGGCCCCGGCGTTGGCAGGCTCAGCCCTGCTGCTTGGCCGCCGCAAGGTCGATCAGGTAAGCTTCCATCGCACCGATCCCAGCCGCGGTCAGGCACAGTTCTTGGCGTCCGCTGGAGTCGCGTCGCTCGGGAGCGAAGCCCTGGGTGCAGAGCATGGTGATCCAGCGCTCGGCGCTGGCGTCGGAAACCGTCGCGCAGGCCCGCGCCGCCCGCTCGCGCTCAACCGCCGCGACGCCATTCTCGATTGCATCATAGAGATAGAGCAGCAGATCCCACGCCGGTTCCCAGAACAGGCCGCCGCCGAAGAACGCGACACGCTGGCGCCGTTCCAGATAGAGCTGCCCGGCCAAACCCTGCGGCACCTCGCGGGCCGACTGCTCGGCGACCTCACCACCAGCGGAGGCGTCGCGGGCGAACAGACGTTGCAGCTTGGCGTCGCCGGTCAGCATGGGGTTGCCGCCCTCTCTCTCACGCTGCCCGCCGCATCAGCCCGTTGGAAGCGAGGCTGGTCCAGCTCCGCCCGCCGACGATGATGTGATCGTGCACCACAATCTCCAGCGGGCCCGCCGCAGCGGCGAGCGCGGAGGTCGCGCGCACATCCTCGTCGCTCGGCGTCGGGTCGCCCGAGGGGTGGTTGTGCACCAGAATGATCGCCGTCGCGCCAAGCTCGAGCGCGCGCTTCAGGATCGGCCGGGGCCGGATCGCGACCCCAGTCGCGGACCCCGGAAAGGCCAGCTCGTCGCGCAGCAGCTCGTTCCGCGCATTCAGGAACAGCACGCGCAACTGCTCCTCGGTCGCGCCCGCCAGCGCGACGCGCAGATAGCCGATCAGTTTGTCGGCGCTGGAGAAGATCGATCGGCCGACCGTATCGGCCTTCAGCGCATGCAGCATCGCCGCGCGCACCGCGCCCAGGCAGCGTGCCACCGCGCCGTCGCCACCGGCGACGCGCGTCAGCGCCTCGGGCGACGCCGCAAGCACGGCGGGCAAGGTGTGGAACTCCGCTATCAGCGCCGCGCTACGCTCCGCGGCCGCTTCAATCCCGCACGATGCGAGGAGGTTCGTCAGAACCAGGCTGAGTACCTCATTCTCTTCTTCTCCTGTCGGCACTGGTCGGAGGCGAGCAACATTGCCAGGAGGATTGGAAAGGCCCACAAGCCCTGCCCGATCGCGTAGGCTTTCGGAAGCACGCCGGGATCGACCGAGACCGCCACGTGCACGATCACACCGATCGACTGGAACGCTGACGCCCATATTGGCCAGAACCGATCCGAATGCAGCGCGAGATAAAGAAACGAGCCCCATGTCATCAGGTCGACGATGAAGACGCCCGACCTGAACCCCGGGCTGCTGCGTTCCAGCCACCACGACGCTGCAAATGTAAGCAAAGTGGCAAGGACGACCGTCAGCGCCCCGCGCTTCTCGGTCGTCCCGCCCCAACGGAAGCAGAACACACAGGTGACGATCAGGAGTAGCGTGTGCAGAACGTAAGTCGCGACTCCTAACGGCACGCGGACTCCTTAAGCGGCCATAACGACCGACTCGCGGAGAGCCTTGTCCGGCAGACTATCCTTGTCCGGCCACGGACCAAACGCCGACGTCCGGATGCCCGTCCGCTCCAGCGTGCCGCTCAGTGCGTGGTGCATCGCAGCCATGTGGCGGCGCGCCTCCGACAGCGCGGCAAGCGCAGCCGTTGCGTTGTCGAGCGCGTCCTGGCCGACGACGGCCGAAAATTTCATCTGCCTGCGCGCAGCCGGCAGGTTAGCAGTGAAGCCAGCGACGCCAGCGATCGCCTGCTCGACCTGATCCTCAGCCGCCCACAGCTCGCGGGCGACCTTCTTCACGGTAAAAATACGCTCGTCCATTGTCTGCTCCATAGCCGGAAACTGTTTCAGCTGTGGCTGCGGGGCGACTCCGCGGACGGGTGGACGGATCTGGCCGCGACCAGCCCTGACAAGGCGTCAAGGCCGGAAAGAAGCGCACCGAACGCGAATGCGAAGAGGATCGTCAAACCGATCACCCACGCAATCCGCTGCCAGGCCGGTAGCCTGTTTCCCGACCCCCGCGAGAGGGGGAGCGGGAGCGGTAACGCTTCCTGCGGTGCGGGTACGAACGCTTGATATGCAAGCTGCCGTTCCCGCGCCAAACCTATGTTTTCCTGCCCGCCGGGGAGGTGTCCCGCAGCGACGTCAGGAACAAATGCGCTGGCCGGTTGGGCGGCAATGTGCGAGGTTTGATATACCGATGGCTGATATGCGTCCGGCCCGCACTGTTCGTGCAGCGCGAGCAGACGCGCGGCCTCGACGCGGCTTGCGACCCGCAAGGTTTTCGCAGCGATTCTGAGGCGCTGGTCGACCGTGTGCGGGGAAATCCCAAGCTCGCGCGCGATGTCTTTCGACGTTTGATGGCGCAGCACGCGCCGGAGGCACTCGCGCTGCCCCTCAGTTAAACGTGCGAATAATTCGGCACTCATGCAATTTTCATAGCCTGATTCGCGTTCAGCGGCGAGTCGGCCTCGACGAATGGCAGCCATTTAAACCACGAACGGATCGGCGCTGCGATCGGCGCATGCGCGGTGGCGCCGCTGGACAGCCCGCTGATCCACGTCCCGCGGCTGCATCGCCGCGCATCGTGAAACGGTCCCGTCGCGCGCCGCTCCGAACTTGCCCGAATCGCGCACGGCAACTATGGGGACGGGCTTCGCGCTGCCCGCGCCCGTCCGCATCCCTGGAGGCTGTGGCGTGGGGTAGCCATAAATGGAGACTGTAAGACATGAGCGACGCGATCACGCTGGCCGCGACCGCGCGCGACCGGGTTGGCAAGGGAGCCTCCCGCGCGCTGCGCCGCCAGAACCGCGTCCCCGCCGTGATCTACGGCGCGGGCGTGGAGCCGACAGGCATTCACATCGAAGAGAAGCTGCTGGTGAAACATCTGCAGACCGGCCACTTCCTGAACACCCGCTTTGAAATCGATGTCGACGGCGACCGCACGATGACGCTGCCGCGTGACGTGCAGTTCCATCCGGTGACCGACCGGCCGATCCATGTGGACTTCCTGAGGCTGGGTGCGGGCGCGGAGATCACCGTCGCCGTGCCGGTGCGCTTTACCGACGAGGAAGAAAGCCCGGGGCTGAAGCGCGGGGGCGTCCTTAACATCGTCCGCCACGAAATCGAGCTGGTCTGCCCGGCCGACCGCATCCCCGACGAGATCATCATCAGCCTGCGTGGCCGTGACGTGCCTTCGGCGATCCGCATCTCGGACGCCGAGCTGCCGACGGGCGTCCGCCCTTCGATCACCGACCGCGACTTCATGATCGCTTCGATCGGTGCATCGAGCGGCATGGCGAGCGAGGAAGCTGCCGCGTCGGTCGCCGAGCCCGCGAAGGCGTAAGCTTCAGTGAAACTGCTGGTCGGGCTGGGCAATCCCGGCCCGGCCTATGCGGGCCACCGCCACAATATCGGCTTTATGGCCGTGGACCGAATCGCAGCGCTCCACGGCGCCGGCCCTTGGCGCGCCAAGTGGGCAGGCGAAGCGGCCGAGGTGCGGATCGGGCCGGATAAGCTGTGGTTGCTGAAGCCGCAGACCTACATGAACGACAGCGGCCAGTCGGTCCGGCGAGCGCTCGACTTCCTGAAGCTGACGCCCGCCGACGTAATCGCTCTGTATGACGAGCTCGATCTCGCGCCGGGCAGGGTCAAGGCCAAGCTTGGTGGCGGGGCGGCAGGGCATAACGGCATCCGATCGATTGCCTCGCATATCGGTCCCGATTTTTGGCGCGTGCGGCTGGGGATTGGCCACCCTGGCCACAAGGACCGGGTCACAGGCCATGTGCTCGGCAGTTTTGCCAAGACCGACGGGGGGTGGCTGGGGGAGACGCTGGAGGCCGTGGCGCTGGAGATCGGCTGGATCGTCCGTGGCGACGCCGTGCGCTTCATGACCGAGGTCGCGCGGCGCGTCGGCGCACCCGGCTAGGCGAACGCGCGCATCAGCGCCCGGCCGACCGGCGGTTGGCCGGGCGTCCGATGCAGGCGCCGACTGCCGGTGCCGGGCAGCAGCGTTTGCAGCCGAGCGACAGCATCGGCGTGCGCCACCCTTTCCCTCCCCGCCCCCGCCGCCTAAGCCGCAGTCATGGGTTTCAAATGTGGGATCGTCGGGCTGCCGAATGTCGGCAAGTCCACGCTGTTCAATGCGCTGACCGAGACGGCCGCGGCAGCCGCTGCCAACTACCCGTTCTGCACGATCGAGCCGAATGTCGGCCAGGTGCCCGTGCCCGATCCGCGGCTCGACCGCCTCGCCGAGATCGCCAGGTCCGCGAAGCGGGTGCCGACGACGCTGGCCTTCGTCGACATCGCAGGGCTGGTTCGCGGCGCGAGCAAGGGCGAGGGGCTGGGCAATCAGTTCCTCGCGAACATCCGCGAGACCGACGCGATCATCCACGTGCTGCGCTGTTTCGAGGGCGAGGTGACGCATGTGGAAGGCCGCGTCGACCCGATCGCCGATGCCGAGACGGTGGAGACCGAGCTGATGCTCGCGGACCTTGAAAGCCTGGAAAAGCGCGTCCCGGCGCTCGCCAAGAAGGCTGCGGGCGGCGACAAGGACGCCAAGGCGGCAGCGGGCGTGCTGGGCCAGGCGCTGGAGCTGCTGCGCGAGGGCAGGCCCGCGCGGTTGACCGAGCCGCGCGACGCCGATGAGGCGCGCGCGTTCGCGCAGGCGCAGCTGATCACCGCCAAACCCGTGCTTTACGTGTGTAATGTCGACGAGGGCTCGGCCGCCGGGGGCAACGCGCATTCGGCGCGGGTCGCCGCAAAAGCCGCGGCCGAGGGCGCCGGAACCGTCGTCATCTCGGCCGCGATCGAGGCCGAGATTGCGCAGATGGAGCCGACCGACCGCCCGGATTTCCTTGCCGAACTCGGGCTGACTGAAACCGGCCTCACCCGCGTGATCCGCGCCGGCTATGACCTGCTGCAGCTGCTGACATTCTTCACCGCCGGCCCGAAGGAAGCGCGCGCCTGGACGGTCCACCGCGGCGCCACCGCTCCACAGGCGGCGGGGGCCATTCACACCGATTTCGAGCGCGGTTTTATCCGCGCTGAAACAATCGCTTACGACGACTATGTTCGCTGTGGCGGCGAGGCGGGCGCGCGCGATGCGGGGCGGCTGCGCAGCGAAGGCAAGGAGTATGTCATTGAGGACGGCGACGTGATGCTGTTTCGGTTCAACGTTTGACGCGCGTGTGGCTTGGTTGCGTCAGGCAACGCTTTCAGACGCGCGTATAGCCCGCTAGGCAGCACTGATGGACCTGACGATCGGCGCCAAAGCGCGCTCTCGCGAATATCATGTCACACGCGACGAAGTGCTTGATTTCGCTCGCAAATATGATCCGCAGCCGTTCCACCTGGACGATGCTGTGGCCGAGGCGCACCCGATTTTCGGGCGGCTTTCGGCGAGCGGCTGGCATACCTGTGCGATCGTGATGCGACTGACGGTCGACAGCTGGACGCGCGACGGCGAGCGGCCGCTGGGCGGCGCGGGCATCGACCAGATCCGCTGGCTGAAGCCGGTTTATCCGGGCGACACGCTCACCGCGGAGTTTGAAGTGAAGGACGTCCTGCCCGGCAAGCCGCGGCCCGATATGCGGATCGTGAAGATCGAAACGACGACGTTCAACCAGTATGGCGAGCCGGTGATGCGGCACCTGTCTAGCGTGATCTTCGCAGCCGCGGGCGCCGCCTGATTCTGCCACCGCTGCCTCCAAATGGGCTGATTTCCACCCCTGATGGGTGCGATTTCCACGCCTGAGATGGCCCGTTCCACCCCGATCATGCGGATTTCAAGGCCATTTCCACGGCCTCAGCCGTCATAATCGATGACGACATCGTCGCTGAGCGGGACGGTCTGGCAGGTCAGCACATAGCCGGCGGCGACCTCCTCGTCGGTCAGGCCGTAGCGCGCAGCCATCTCGACGCGCCCCGACACGACCCGCGCGCGGCACGTCGCGCACACACCCGCCTTGCAGGCATAGGGCGCGGGCAGCCCCGCCGCGCGCGCCGAATCGAGGATGTTGCCCGCGACTGCATCGAAGGCGACCATGCGCTTGCGGCCATCGAGCACCGCGCCGAAGCGCAGACCCTGCGCGGCCTCGACGCGCGCAGCCATCGCCGCCGCGACGCTTGCCGAAGGCCGGCCAGCGGTGAAGCGTTCGATGAGCACGCGCTCGCGCGGCAGCCCGGCAGCGAGCAGCGCGGTCTCGGCCGCGTCCATCATCGGGCCGGGACCGCAGACGAAGGCTGCATCGACCGTCGCTGGATCGACCAGCGTGCCTATGAGTTCCAGCCACTTCGCTTCATCGAGCCGACCGTTCAACAGCTCGATCTCGTCGGCTTCGTCCTCAAGGAAATGATACGCGGCGAAACGGCCGATATGGCGGTCCTTGAGCGCGGCGATGTCTTCCAGGAACATCACCGTGTGGCTAGCGCGGTTGCCGTAGAGCAGCGTGAAGCGGCTACCCGGCTCGACCGCCAGCGCGGTGCGCGCGAGGCTCAGCACCGGCGTGATGCCGCTGCCGCCTGCGATGCCCAGATAATTCCGGGCGTGCGCGGGCGCGAAGTCAAAGGTGAAGCTGCCGTGCGGCGGCATCGCCTCGATCGTCGCACCGGGGACGAGCGCCTCGTTCGCCCAGTTCGAAAACACGCCGCCCGCGATGCGCTTGACCGCGATGCGCAGTTCGCCATCGAGCGGCGACACGCACAGGCTGTAATTGCGCCGAACGTCCGCGCCGCCGATCACCGCGCGCAACGTCAGATGCTGCCCCGCGCGGAAGGCGAAGCGCGCGCGCGCGTCAGCGGGCGGATCGAGGCGGATCGAGACGGCCTCGGCGGTTTCGGGCCGCACTTCGGCAACGGTCAGCGGGAAGAACTGCTCGGCCATCAGTGGCACTTCATCCGGTCGAACGGTTCCAGGCAATCGAGACAGCGCCACTGCGCCTTGCACGGGGTGGAGCCGAAGCGGCTGACCTCGCGCGTGTGGCTGGACCCGCAGCGCGGGCACTCGGCGGCGCCGCGATTGTGAAGCGAGGCTTCGGCCGCGCCGCGGGGGGGCGGAGCGATGCCGTAGGCGCGCAGCCGCTCGCGGCCGGCATCGCTGATCCAATCGGTCGACCAGGCGGGGCTGAGAGTCGTTGCCACACGCTGCGGCAGCCCCGCGTCGCGCAGCGCGGCTGCGACTGCAAGCTCGATCGCCAGCGTCGCGGGGCAGCCGCTGTAGGTGGGGGTCAAGGTGACGCTGTCCTTAGTGACGGAGCGCACCATGCCCAGATCGACGACCGAGACCGCGGGGATTTCGGGATCGGGGACGCTGGCGAGCACCACCCAGGTGCGGCGGATGAGCTCGGTCTCGTCGCTGTCCCCACCCTCTGCCGCTCGCGGGGGAGCGACAGGCCGCGCAGGCTGCCAGCGAGAGGATACGGGCCCGCTCACCATTTCGCGTCCGGATAGGCGCGGGGCAGGAACTGCATTTCCGAGAGCACGTGGCCCAGATGCTCGCTGT
Source organism: Sphingomonadaceae bacterium (assembly GCA_032249695.1). Classification (GTDB taxonomy): domain Bacteria; phylum Pseudomonadota; class Alphaproteobacteria; order Sphingomonadales; family Sphingomonadaceae; genus JAVVHE01. The sequence goes on from JAVVHE010000008.1 coordinate 98,941, forward strand.
GGTGACCCCGGCGGCCGCCGGACACCGCGCGGCGCGCTGCGGGCCGCGCCAGCGTCGCCTCGGCGAGCACGCGGTCGATCGCTGCGTCCCACGCCGGGCGCAGCGCGGCCCGGCCCACGCCCGCACCCGCGGCGAGCGCCGCGCGGTCGGAGTCATCGTCCATGAACAGCTCGTCCACAAAGCGCCAGCACCAATCGAGCGCGGCGACCGAGCGCGCGCGGCTGTCGTCGGTGCCGTCGCCCAGCCGCACCAGCCACTCGCCCGCGAACTCGGCGTGGTAGGCAACTTCCTTGACGCCCTTCGCGGCGACCGCCGCCAGCTCGGCATCGGCGCACGCCGCCAGGCCGGTCAGCGCCAAGAGATGCCAGTGCGAGAACAGCAGCTGGCGGACGATCGTCTGCGCGAAGTCGCCGTTCGGCTGCTCGACCAGCAGGCAGTTCTGAAAATCCAGCACATCGCGGTGGAAGGCGAGCCGGTCGGCATCGCGCCCCTGCCCCTCGGCCGCGCCCGCGATGGCGAGGAAGCTCGTCGCCTGCCCCACAAGGTCGAGCGCGATATTCGCCAAGCCCAGATCAACCTCGAGCGTCGGCGCGTGGCCGCACCAGCCGCTGAGGCGCTGGCCGAGGATCAGAGCATCGTCGCCGAAGCGCAGCGCGGTGGTCAGCCGCGGGTGTGGCGCGACAGGCTCCATCGCTTCGGCGGTTGCTGGAAAGAATGGCATCAGGCGGCTTTCGAAACGGGCAGATCGCGCGTGCGGCCCGGCTGGAAGGTGGTGAGCATCAGGCGAAGATAGGGCAGCCCCTCGCGCTCGATCTCGACAACACGCGGCCAGGTGAGACCGCCGCCGTCGATCGAGTCTGAAAAGCGGATCGTCTGCGCGACGAGCGCGCCGCCCGCATCGCCGCGCACACGGTTCTCGGCGCGCAGCAGGCGGGTGGTGGCTGCATCGAACACCAGCGTCGTTTCGGGCAGGTCCGGACGAGCCACGCGCAGCGCCGCCTCGTCGGGAGCGGCCGGGACCGGATCGGCGCCGCCATCGAGCAACGGCACCAGCCGCATCAACCCGTAGAGCGAATACTGGTCGCGCTCGTGGTCGCGCATCGCGCCGGGCATCGGGCGGTGCTGGGCGTTGATGATCGCGATGCCCTCGTCGCCGTCGATCAGCAGCTCGCGCACCTCCATCGGCCGCTCCTTCAGCCAGGTGCGGCTGCGATAATAGCTGAACGGCTCGACGACCGTCTGACAGCCGATCTCGACCGTGCGTTCGCCCGCATAGACCGTCGCCTCGCCCGTCCAGCGCAGGATCGGCGCAGCGCGCAGCGCCGCCTCGCCGCCCATCGCGCTGATCGCGCGCCGCAGCAGCAGCGCCGCGCCCGGCGAGCGAGCCCGCGCGGCAAGCGGAGCGAGCGCGAGCCCGCCGATGACGGCGCGGCGTTTGAGCATCAGGCGTCGCCCACGCACCCGGGCTGGGGCCGCGTGTCGACCGGCCAGCCCGCAACGCCCGGCGCCGCGAAGCCCGCCCTGACCGCCGCGGCCGGGCGGCCGACGTTCATTCGCGCGCGTTCGGCCACCGTGTCCCCGTCCATTAGATATGCTTCACGCTGTCCGGGATTTGGTAGAAGGTCGGGTGCCGGTAGACCTTGTCCTCGGCGGGTGCGAACAGCGGCCCGGCCTGCGCTGGGTCACTCGCGGTGATCGCATTCGATGGCACGACCCAGATCGACACGCCCTCCATGCGCCGCGTGTAGGTGTCGCGCGCGTGGCGCAGGGCCATTTCGGCGTCGGCTGCGTGGACGGACCCGGCGTGGCGGTGGCTGAGCCCGCCCTTGGAGCGGATGAACACCTCCCACAGCGGCCAGAGCGCAGCCATCTATGCTCCTCCCCGGCGCGGGGAGCGAAACCGCCGGGCGCGGCCCGGTGGCGGAGGGGGCGCCGCTCCGAAGACGGCGCATGCCGCGCCGGCCCCGCCACCAGCCCGCGGCTGCCGACCCTCCCCGTGGCGGGGAGGAAACGTCACGCAGCCCTCCGCTCGGCGCGCTTGGCGGCATGGGCGGCGGCTGCATCGCGGACCCAGGCGCCCTCCTCCCACGCCGTGACGCGCGCCTGCATCCGCTCCTTCGCGACCGGGCCTTCGCCGCGCACGACCGCGTAGAACTCCTCCCAGTCGACAGGGCCGAAATCGTAATGCCCGCGCAGCTCGTTCCACCTCAGCTCGGGGTCCGGAACCGACAGCCCGATCGCCTCGGCCTGCGGCACCGTGATGTCGACGAATTTCTGGCGCAGCTCGTCGTTGGTCTCGCGCTTGATCCGCCAGCGCATCGACTGTGCGCTGTTGGGGCTGTTGTCGTCGGTCGGCCCGAACATCATCAGGCTCGGCCACCACCAGCGGTTGAGCGCGTCCTGCGCCATCCGCTTCTGCGCGGGCGTGCCCTTCGCCAGCGTCATCATGATCTCGTAGCCCTGGCGCTGGTGAAAGCTTTCCTCCTTGCACACGCGCACCATTGCGCGCGCGTAGGGGCCGTAGGAGGCCCGTTGTAGCGGCACCTGGTTCATGATCGCCGCGCCATCGACCAGCCAGCCGATCGCGCCGATGTCGGCCCATGTCAGCGTCGGATAGTTGAAGATCGTCGAGTATTTGGCGCGGCCGCTGTGCAGCGCCTCGATGAGGCTGTCGCGCGTCACGCCCAGCGTCTCCGCCGCGCAATAGAGATAGAGGCCGTGGCCGCCTTCGTCCTGCACCTTCGCCAGCAGCACCGCCTTGCGCCGCAGCGAAGGCGCGCGGCTGATCCAGTTGCCTTCGGGCAGCATGCCGACGACTTCCGAATGCGCATGCTGGCTGATCTGGCGGATGAGCGTGCGGCGGTAGGCGTCCGGCATCCAGTCCTTGGGCTCGATGAACTCGTCGGCGGCCACGCGCGCTTCGAACGCGTCGACCAGTTCCTGCGGCTCAAGGCTTGCTGCGTCGCGCAGCGCGGGTTTCTGCAGCTCGGTCGTGTACATGGCGGCTCCCTCGGATGGGTAGGGACATAGCGCCCGGACGGCCCCGCCTCAAGCCCACGTGTTGACATTGTGCGCACATCGCCGCACCTTCGGCGCATGCCAGCAGCCGCCCGCCTGCCCAAGAGGGAGACGTTCAACATCCGCGTGCCAGCCGAGACCAAGCGGCTGGTGGAGAGCGCGGCCGCCGCGCGGGGTCAGACGGTGAGCGAGTTTGTGATCGACTCCGCGCGAGAGCGGGCGAACGAGGTGCTGCTCGACCGGACGCTAATCGTGCTGGCGGACGAGCAATATGCCGCGTTCGTCGCTGCTCTCGACAACCCGCCGCCACCCACTGACCAGCTGACGCAGTTGCTGCGGACCGAACCGAGCTGGCTGGAGCGCGATTGAGCGGACCGCTGCTGGCTGGGAACGGCCTCTATCCGCCGGTGCAGATCCGGCGCGCGCACGATGTCGACGATTTCCGCTCCGGGCGAGGTTCGTTGGATGCGTGGCTGAAGCGGCGCGCGCTGGCGGCGGAAGGCTACTCCGCCCGGACCTATGTGTGCCTGGATCCAGCGGGTGCCGTGCGCGGCTATTATGCGCTCAGCGCCTGTTCGATCTCGCGGTCGTCTGCGCCGGGCCGCCCGCGGCGCAATGTGCCCGATCCGTTGTCGGCGATCCTGCTCGGGCGGCTCGCGGTCGATCAGGCGTTTCAGGGCCGCGGGGTCGGCCGGCTGCTGCTGTTCGAAGCGATCCGGCGGACGCTCGCCGCAAGCGAGATGATCGGCTGCAGGGCCCTCGTCGTTCACGCACTCGATGCCGAGGCCGCGGCGTTCTACGCCCGCTACGGCTTCCTCGCGGTTCTGAACGAACCGCACACGCTGTTTCTGCCAGTGCAAAGTCTGAAGCTGGCCTAGGCGGCCTCCGCGCCGATCAAACCCGCTCGACGGCGAGCGCGATGCCCTGGCCGACGCCGATGCACATCGTCGCCAGCCCGCGCCTGGCGCCGCGGCGTTGCAGCTCCTCGGTCAGCGTCAGCGCCAGGCGCGCGCCGCTCATGCCGAGGGGGTGACCCAGCGCGATGGCGCCGCCGTTCGGGTTCACGTGGTCGGCGTCGTCGGGGAGGCCGAGTTCACGCAGCACCGCGAGGCCCTGCGCGGCGAACGCTTCGTTCAGTTCGATGACGTCGAAGTCTGAGACGCGCAGCCCCAGGCGATCGCACAGCTTCCCCGTAGCTGGAGCGGGGCCGATCCCCATGATGCGAGGGGGCACCCCCGCGACCGCGCAGCCCAGCACGCGCGCGCGCGGCGTCAGGCCGTGGGCTGCAACCGCTGTCTCGGACGCGACGATCAGCGCCGCCGCGCCGTCGTTCACCCCGCTGGCGTTGCCCGCCGTCACCGTGCCGTCCGGGCGGACGATGGGGCGCAGTTTCCCGAGCGCCTCGAGCGAGGTCTCGCGCGGATGCTCGTCGCGCTCGATCACGAGGTGATCGCCCTTTTTCTGGGGCACGTGGACGGGCACGATCTCGGCGGCGAAGCGGCCGTCCGCCTGCGCGCGCGCGGCGCGGCGCTGCGATTCAAGCGCGAACCGGTCCTGGTCCAGCCTCGCGACCTCAAAGTCCTGCGCCACGTTCTCGGCGGTCTCGGGCATCGAATCGATCCCGAACTCGCGCTTCAGCGTCGCGTTGACGAAGCGCCAGCCGATCGTCGTGTCGTGGACCTCGTGCGTCCGGCTCCATGCCTCGCCTTGCTTCGCCATCACGAACGGAGCGCGCGTCATGCTCTCCACCCCGCCCGCGACGATCAGGTCCGCGTCACCCACGCCGATCGCGCGCGCGGCCATCGCCACCGCGTCCAGACCGCTGCCGCACAGCCGGTTGATCGTGGTCCCCGGCGCGGTCTCTCCCAGCCCCGCGAGCAGCGCCGCCATGCGCGCGACGTTGCGGTTGTCCTCTCCGGCCTGGTTGGCGCAGCCGAGGATCACGTCGTCCAGCTTCGACCAGTCGATGCCCGGGTTGCGGCGCTTCAGCGCGGCGAGCGGCACGGCTGCCAGGTCGTCGGCTCGCACCGGCGCGAGCGCGCCACCGTAACGGCCGATGGGCGTGCGGACGGCGTCGCAGATATAGGCGTGGGGCATCGGTCAGGGCTCCTTGCGCGCTCACTTAGCACCGCGTCACCCCGGCGGAAGCCAGGGCCCGGGTGCGACGCGCGCGCCGTTGGCCCGAAGGGGCAGGTGCGAGCTTTCGCCGGCATGACCGGAAGGGGTAAGGCGGCGCCGTGACCTACGAAACCATCCGCTTCGAGCAGGTGCCCGAAGGCGCCGCGCGGCTGACATTTTCGCGGCCCGACAAGATGAACAGCTTCTCGGCCGCGATGCATGCCGAGGTGGCCGACGCGCTCTCGGCCATCGAGCGCGACGGCGCGCGCGTGCTTGTGCTGACGGGCGCTGGCCGCGCCTTCTCGGCGGGGCAGGACCTGAGCGAGCGGACGATGCGCGCGCCCGGCGCGGGCGTCGACCTGGGCGAGACGGTCGGCACGCTGTGGTCGCCGCTGATCCGGCGCCTGACCGCGCTGCCGCTGCCCGTCGTCGCGGCGGTGAACGGCGTCGCCGCGGGCGCGGGCGCGTCGATCGCGTTTGCGTGCGATATCGTCATCGCCGCGAAATCGGCGCGCTTCATCCAGAGCTTCGCGGGGCTGGGGCTGGTGCCGGACAGCGGCGGCTCGTGGGCCTTGCCGCGGCTGGCTGGGCAGGCGCGCGCGCTGGGGCTGGCGCTGCTGGGCGACCCGCTCCCGGCCGAGCAGGCCGCCGCGTGGGGGCTGATCTGGCGCGCTGTGCCCGACTCCGACTTCGCGAGCGAGGTCGACGCGCTGACCGCCCGCCTCGCCGCCGCCCCCACGCTCGGGCTCGCCGCGACCAAGCGCCTGATCCGATCGGCATCGGGCCGCAGCCTGTCGGACCAGCTCGACGCCGAACGCGATGCGATGCGCGAGCTGGGACGCAGTGCCGACTATGCCGAGGGCGTCGCCGCGTTCATGGACAAGCGTAAGCCGGTGTTCCGCGGCAAGTGAACGCCGCCTGGCTGGTGGAGACCCGACCGTGATGCTGACCCTTCGGAACTACACGCAAGACCGCTGGCACGCGCCCGCCGCCGCCAGCGCCGCCGAGTTCGTCTCGGCGGTCACCGCTGAGCCCGTGGCGCGCGGCGGCAGCGCCGGCCTCGATTTCGGGGCGATGGCCGCGCACGCGCGGACCGTCGGCGGCCCAGCGCTGCGGCGCATGACGTTCCACGAGCGTGCGCGCATGGTGAAGGCGCTCGCCGAGGCGGTGATGGCGCGGAAGGACGAGCTCTACGCGCTCAGCTACCTGACCGGCGCGACGAAGGGCGACAGCTGGATCGATATCGACGGCGGCGCCGGCACGTTCTTCTCGGTCAGCTCGAAGACGCGGCGCGAAGTGCGCGACGGCCACGTGCTCGTCGACGGCGATCCCGAAATCCTGGGCAAGGCCGGCACCTTCCTCGGCCAGCACATCTACACGCCGTTGCACGGAGTTGCGGTCCATATCAACGCGTTCAACTTCCCCGTCTGGGGCATGATGGAGAAACTCGCGCCGACGCTCATCGCGGGCGTCCCCGCGATCGTGAAGCCAGCGTCGGCCACCGCCTATCTTGCCGAGGCGGCGTTCCGCGTGATGGTCGAAACCGGCCTGCTGCCGCCCGGGGCGGTGCAGCTGATCATTGGATCGGTCGGCGATCTTTTCGATCATCTGACCGGCCAGGACGTGATCAGCTTCACCGGATCGGCCGACACCGCGCAGACGCTGCAGTCGCATCCCGTCATCGCGCGCGAGGCCGTGCGCTTCATCTCCGAGCGCGACAGCCTGAACGCCTGCGTGCTCGGCCCCGATGCCGAGCCGGGGACGCCCGAATTCGATCTCTTCACGCGCGAGATCGTCCGCGAGATGACGGTGAAGGCGGGTCAGAAATGCACCGCGATCCGCCGCGCCTTCGCGCCCGCGCACCTGATCGACGCAGCCGAACACGCGCTCGCCGAGCGGCTTAGCCGCGTCATCGTCGGCGATCCGCGCGTCGAGGGGGTGACGATGGGCGCGCTCGCCAGCGCCGGCCAGCTTGCCGACGTGCGCGGCAAGGTGCGCGCGCTGAGCGCCACCGCTCGCATCGCCTTCGGCGACCCCGACCGCATCGACCCCGTCGGCGAGGTCGCGCGTGCAGGCTTCTTCATGTCGCCGATCCTGATGCGCGAGGACGCGCCGTGGGGGAGCCAGGCGGTCCACGATACCGAACCGTTCGGCCCCGTCTCGACGCTGATGCCCTATCGCGACCTCGATGACGCGATCGCTCTCGTCAATCGCGGCCAGGGCTCACTCGTCATGAGCCTGTTCACCCACTCGCCGGAAACGGCGCGCGCGGTGGTGCTTGGCTCGGGCGCGTTTCACGGACGGATGCTGATCTGCGACCGCGATTGCGCAGCGGAATCGACGGGCCACGGCTCGCCGCTTCCCGTGCTGGTGCACGGCGGCCCCGGCCGCGCCGGCGGCGGCGAGGAGCTGGGCGGAGTGCGCGGCCTCAAGCATTATATGCAGCGCACCGCGCTCCAGGGCTCGCCAGCGGTGCTGACCGCCGTCACCGGCCGCTGGATGCCCGGCGGCCCGACGCGCGACCCAGGCGTCCACCCGTTCCGGCTGCGGTTGAGCCAGTTGCAGGTGGGCGACACGCATTTCACGCGCGAGCGCGAGGTGACGCTTGCCGATATCGAGCATTTCGCCCAGTTTACCGGTGACAGCTTCTACGCGCACATGGACGAGGCCGCAGCCGCGCGGAACCCGCTGTTCGGCACGCGCGTGGCGCACGGCTATCTGGTGCTGAGCTTCGCTGCGGGGCTGTTCGTCGATCCAGACGAGGGGCCCGTGCTCGCGAATTACGGGCTAGAGGGGCTGCGCTTCGTGCAGCCGGTCAAGCCCGGCGACCGGATCAAGGTGCAGTTGACGGTGCGATCCAAGCAGGCGCGCGACTCCGAGCGCGGCGAGGTGCGCTGGGCCGCGATCGTCACCAACCAGCACGCCGAGGTCGTCGCCGCCTACGACCTGCTGACGCAGAACGCGGTCTAAGGCCTTGCCTTGCCGCACCGGCGGAGCGCGGCTAGCCGGGCACGATGACGCGACGGTTGGGGGTGATCGGGGGCAGCGGGCTGTACCAGCTGCCGGGGCTGGCGGGCGGCGAGTGGATGGAGCTGACGACGCCGTGGGGCCGCCCGTCGGACCAGCTGTTCATCGGGTGGCTGGGCGAGACCGAACTCGCCTTCCTGCCGCGCCACGGACGCGGCCACGCGATTGCCCCGCACGAGATCAACTACCGCGCCAACATCGCCGCGCTGAAGCAGGCAGGCTGCACGCATGTGCTCGCGGTCTCGGCGTGCGGATCGTTCCGCGAGGAGCTGCCGCCGGGGACGTTCGTGGTCATCGATCAGTATGACGACCGCACGCGCGGGCAGCGCGAGCCAAGCTTCTTCGGCGGCGGCATCGTCGCGCACGCAGCCTTCGCCGAGCCGGTCTGCCCGGTTCTGTCGGGCGTCGCAGCGGACGCGCTGGCCGGGCTGGGCCTCCCGCACCAAGCGGGCGGCACGTTCGTAATCATCGATGGGCCGCGCTTCTCAACCCGCGCCGAATCGATCCGATTCCGCGCCGATGGCGGCGACGTCATCGGCATGACCGGCCTCCCCGAGGCGAACCTCGCCCGCGAGGCCGAGCTGCCCTACGCCTGCGTCGCCTGCGTGACCGATTTCGACGCTTGGCACAGCGAGCACGACGCCGTCGATGTCAGCGCCGTCGTGGCGGTGCTGCGCGCCAATGCCGAGTCCGCAAAGCGAGTCGTCGCCGAGGTGGCCCGGCTGCTGCCTCTGGCGGCGCCGTCACCGGCGGCAATCACGCGCGCGCTCGATCACGCGATCATCACCCCGCGCGACCTCTGGCCCGAAGCCGCGACCGAACGCCTGCGCGCGCTGGCGCCGCGGCTGTTCGGGTAGGCGATCGGTCCGCGCTCGGAGCGCTCAGGCGGGGAAGCCGCTTGAGGGTACGGGGTCGTTGGTCGATCCCGGCTGGGCCGGGGCGGACGGGTCGCTCGCGGGGAAGCTCTCGTCGGAGCCGATGTCGACCGCTGCGTCCTCGCCCTCGGGATCGTCGTGGATGTCGGCTGCGCGGTCGTGCGCCTCGCGGTCGGCGCCGACGGGCGGCACGGGTGCGTCGGCAAGCGGGCGGGAATCGTCAGTCTGCACGGGGCGCCTCCATCTCGCTCTCGAACGAGCCCGGCGCGCCCGCGTTCCCCGTGAGCCGCGCGATCACGCGCGCCAGCGCCACGTCGTTCGTCACGTTGCCGATCGTGCGGAAAATGTCGGGGATCGGCTCCACCGCGATCAGCAGCAGCAGCGGCCCCACCGGCACACCCATCGCGATCGCAATCGGGGCGATCGAGGACAGGAAGCTGACCTGCCCCGGCAGGCTGACCGCGCCCAGCGTCGTCGTCGCGCCGAGCGCGATCCCCGCCGCGATCTGCGCCGGGCCCAGCGGCACGCCCAGCCAATGCGCCACGTAGAGCGCGACGCCAAGGTTCATCGCGGGGCCGGTCGTCCGCATCAGCGCCACCGCCATCGGCATGGTCAGCGCCGACACCCGCCCCGGCACGCCGATTGCACCGGCACCCTTCAGCATGATCGGCAGGCACGCGAGGCTTGATTGCGTGCTGATCGCCAGCGCCTGCGCGGGCGCAACCGCGCGCGCGAACGGCCCCAGCCCGATGCGTCCCACCAGCACCGCCGCCGGGTAGACGAAAAGCGTCACCGCCGCGCCGATCGCCGACAAGGTCAGCACATAGTGCCCGAGCGCGCCCGCAGCCGCGAGCCCCGCCTTGGCGCCGACCGAGAATGCCAGCGCCAGCACACCCAGCGGCGCCACCCAAAGCACCCAGCCGATGATGACGAGCATCGCCTCGGCGATCGCATCGAACGCTCCCACCAGCCGGTCGCGGCGGTCGGCGTCGAGCTTCATTGCTGCGAAGCCGAACAGCCCGCCGAACAGGATGAGCCCGAGCATCTGGTCCTCGGCCGCCGCCTTCACGATGTTGGGCGGCACGATCCCGCGCAGGAACTCGCCGATCCCCGGCACCGGCGGCAGCGGCCCGCTGTTCGCGCCAAGCGCCTTGCCCAGCGCCGCTCCCGCCGCCTTGGGCAGGGGTGCGATCTGCCAGAACAGCTCGGACAACAGCCACCCCGCGCAACTGCTGAGCCACAGCGTCACGAGGATGTAGGCAACGGTCCGCGCCGCGATCCCGCCCGCGCGCGCCGCGTCGGCAGTGGACGCAATGCCGATCACCAGCAGCGACAGCACCAGCGGCACGATCATCATGCGCAGCGCATCGAGCCACATGCCGCCGACCGGTTCGGCGAAGGCGAGCACCCGCGCGGCGGCAGCCGGATCGGTCTCCTTCAGGGAAGTGCCGAGCCCGAGGCCGAGCGCGAGCGCCAACAGGATGCGGACCGGGACCGACATGAGGGACGCGCGCGATAGCCGGCCCGCGCCGCGAGGGAAAGCATTTCGCCGCCCCGGCCCACGCCCGCTCAGGCGGCGATCAGTCGGGCAAAAACCGCCGGATCGACATTGCCGCCGCTCAGCGTCGCGACGACCACCTGCCCGCGCACATCGACCGCGCCCGACAACAGCGCAGCCAGCGCAGCGGCGCCGCCGGGCTCCACCACCAGCTTCAGCTCGGTGAAGGCGAAGCGCACCGCTCCGGCCATCGCGGCCTCGCTGACGGCGACGCCGCGCGCGCCGGCCCGGCGCAGGATGGAGAACGTCAGCTCGGCCATGCGCGGGGTCTGCAGCGAGTCGGCAAGCGTCGGCGCGAAGCCGTCGATGCCCTCGATGCGCCCCGCCGCCAGGCTGCGCGCGACGTCGTCATAGCCCTCGGGCTCCACCGTCACCACCGGCGCGCCCAGCCCCAGCGCGATGCCCGATGCCAGCCCGCCACCGCCGCAGCACACCAGCGCGATGTCTGCGGTGAGGCCCATCGCTGCGAGCTGCTCGCGCGCCTCCAGCCCCGCGGTCCCCTGCCCCGCCACGATCTGCTCGTCGTCGAAGCTCGGCACCAGCACGGCGCCGCGCTCCGCCGCGAGGCGGAGGGCGATCGCCTCGCGGCTTTCGGTCGCGCGGTCATAGACGATCACCTCGGCGCCATCGGCGCGCGTGCGCTCCACCTTCAGCGCGGGCGCGTCGGCGGGCATGACGATCGCACATGGCTGGCCGAGCATCCGCGCGGCGCGCGCGACGCCCTGCGCGTGGTTGCCGCTGCTGAACGCCACCACCGGCGTGCCCGCCGCGAGCTGGCTGAGGCGATGATACGCACCGCGGAACTTGAAGCTGCCGGTCAGCTGCAAACACTCCGCCTTCAGCCACACGCGGGCGCCCGTCGCGGCGTCGAGAGCGTCGCTGCGCACGAGCGGAGTGACGAGCGCTGCACCTGCGAGACTTCTTGCCGCGGCCCGGACACCGTGAATATCCGGCAATCTCGGCCCAAGTCGTTGATGGGCCAGTGGAATTGCCGCATCCGAAAGTTCTTGCATGGGGGGTCCCCCGTCCATATATCGCGCCTCCGCTGCCCCAGGGACTTCCGGCCGCAAGGCAGCCGATACGTCAACTGCTTTTCGGAGGTCCCTTGAGTTGCACAAGCACCATAGCGCGCTGGGGGTAGCGACCACCCTGCGACCGGCCGAGCCGGTCACGTGCCTTCGTCCACACGCGGCTGAGCGTGCCGCCGGATTCTTCCTGTCGAAGTTTCCGGGCAAGACGCTGTATGCGGTGAAGGCGAACCCGTCGCCCGAGCTGATCCGGACCCTGTGGGGTGCGGGCGTGACGCACTATGACGTCGCGTCGATCGCCGAGGTGCGCCTTGTTCGCCGGCTGCTGCCGGAGGCGACGCTGTGCTTCATGCACCCGGTGAAGGCGCCCGAGGCCATTGCCGAGGCGTATCACCGGCACGGCGTGCGCACCTTCAGCCTGGACAGCCACGAGGAGCTGCAAAAGATCGTCAAGGCGACCGGCGCCGCGACCGATCTGACGCTCTGCGTGCGGCTGCGCGTATCGAACGCGCACGCCAAGCTGTCGCTCGGCGCGAAGTTCGGCGTTTCCCAGGAGGACGCACCCTCGCTGCTGCTCGCCGCCCGCCAGGCGGCGGACGCGCTGGGGCTGTGCTTCCACGTCGGATCGCAGACGATGAGCCCCGCAGCCTATGCGGACGCGATGGCGATGGTGCGCGCGGCGATCGTCGCCGCCGGCGTCACCGTCGACGTGGTCGATGTGGGCGGCGGGTTCCCGTCGATCTACCCCGGCATGGACCCGGCTCCGATGGAGGCGTTCTTCGCGACCATCCACCGCCAGTTCGAGGCGCTGCCGATCAGCTACTCGGCCGAGCTGTGGGCCGAGCCAGGCCGTGCGCTGTGCGCGGAATATGCCTCGGTCGTGGTGCGCGTTGAGCGGCGCAAGCGCGACGTGCTCTACATCAACGACGGCGCCTACGGATCGCTGTTCGATGCAGCGCATATCGGCTGGCGCTTCCCGGTGCGGCTGCTGCGCGAGACCGAGTCACGCGCCAAGCCGCTGGAGTTCCAGCTCTACGGGCCGACGTGCGACGACCTCGATCACATGAAGGGCCCCTTCATGCTCCCGGCCGACATCCAGCCGGGCGACTATATTGAGATCGGCATGCTCGGCGCCTACGGCTCGGCGATGCGCACCGAGTTCAACGGCTTCGGCCTGGGCCACGGCGAGACCGTCGTGGTTGAGGACGAGCCGATGGCGAGCGTCTACATCGACCGCGAGGACGACGTGGCGCTGCCGGCGAACGTGGTGGCGCTGCGGTAGTCTCGATCCTCCCCGTTCCGGGGAGGATCTTCCCGCCAGGCGCCGGATGGTCCGGCAGCGGGCGGCGCGCTATGAGCGCGCCGAGCCAGCCCTCATCCGACTGGAGACCATCCCATGACCAACCCGGCCGAGAGCGCACCCGCGCTCCGCAATGACCTCCGCAAGCAGGACCTCTTGAACGAGACGATCGAGCATATCGACATCAAAAGCTTCGACGCACGCCCGATCGTCGACGCGATGAAGAAGATGAGCTTCACCTCGCGCGATCTCGGCCGGGCAACCGAGATTTACAACACCATGCTGGCCGACAGGGACTGCACCATTTTCCTTGTCGTCGCTGGTTCGACGAGCGCGGGCGGCTGCATGGACCTGTATGCCGATCTTGTGAAGCACAACATGGTTGATGCAATCGTCGCGACCGGAGCGACGATCGTCGACATGGATTTCTTCGAGGCGCTTGGCAACAAGCACTACCAGGCGAAGGAAATCCCCGACGACGACACGCTGCGCTCGCTTTACATCGATCGTATCTACGACACCTACATCGACGAGGAAGCGCTGCAGCAGTGCGACCACACGATCGGCGCAATCGCCAACAGCCTCGATCCCAAGCCATACAGCAGCCGCGCCTTCATCCGTGAGATGGGCAAATGGCTGGTGCGCCACGGCAAGAAGGACAACAGCCTCGTCAAGCTGGCCTATGAGCATGACGTACCGATCTTCTGCCCAGCTTTCACTGATTCGAGCGCCGGATTCGGGCTGGTCAAGCATCAGGTCGATCGCGCGAAGGCGGGCCAGCCGTATATGACCATGGACTCGATCGCGGACTTCCGCGAGCTGACCGACATCAAGATCAAAGGCGGCACCAGTGGCTTGCTGATGATCGGCGGCGGCGTGCCGAAGAACTTCGTGCAGGATACCGTCGTCTGCGCGGAGATCCTGGGTCACGAGGTCGAGAGCCACAAATACGCGGTGCAGATCACCGTCGCCGACGTCCGCGACGGCGCGTGCTCGTCCAGCACGCTTCAGGAAGCCGCCAGCTGGGGCAAGGTTTCAACCGCGATGGAACAGATGGTGTTCGCGGAGGCGACGAGCGTGCTGCCGCTGCTTGCGAGCGACGCCTATCACCGTGGCGCGTGGCGCACCCGTCCGGTGCGGCGCTGGGCCAGTCTGTTCGCCGAATGATGCCGGCGGGCGGGTGCGCGCCCGCCGTCCGTACCCGCCACGCCGATCTTGCGCCGACCGTCCCGTCGAGGCATGGGTTGCAACACGCAACCGTTGGGAACGCTCGTGCATACGATCCTGCTGCCCGTCATCGCGCTCGTCGTCTGGACGCTCGTCGTCCTCGGCTGGATGGTCCGAGTGCGCGCGGCGGCGGTCAAGGCCAAGGGCATCGACATCATGAACCGCCGCGGCGGGCGCGGGCAGGATCTGGAGAAGTTGATCGAACCGGCGGCAGCGTGGCCCGCGCACAATTACGCGCATCTGGTCGAGCAGCCGACGCTGTTCTACGCCGTCTGCCTCGCGCTGGCGTTCGCGGGCCTCGGCAGCGGCACGGCCGTGTGGCTGGCGTGGGCCTACGTGGCGCTTCGGGTGGCGCACAGTTTCGAGCAGAACATCGCCAACCGCATCCGCATCCGCGCGACCCTGTTCCTGCTGTCAAGCGCGGTGCTCGCTGCGCTGGCGCTGCTGGCAGGCTGGCGCGTCGTTGAGGCGGCCTGAGCGCGCTGGCGCGGCACCCGGCGCCGGCCTAGGTCAGGCGCATGGCCAGCGCTCCCCTTGCCGTCACGCTGGGCGATCCAGCGGGGATCGGGCCCGAGGTCGTCGCCTGCGCGTGGCAACTGCGCCGCGAGCACGGGCTGGCGCCCTTCGCAGCGATCGGCGCGATCGAATCGCTGCTGGCGGTCGGCTTCAGCCGGGTCGTCCCGATCGCTTCGATCGCCGACGCACCCGCGCTTTTCGATGACGCGCTGCCGCTGATCGCGAGCGAACGGCTCGCAACGATCCACCCTGGCAAGCCCACGCCCGAGGGCGCGCGCGTCGCGTTCGGGGCGCTCGAGCTGGCGGTTCAGCTGTCGCGGGCGGGCGAGGCCGCAGCGATGGTCACCGCACCCGTCGCCAAGGCGTCGCTCTACGCGGCGGGCTTCCTTTGGCCGGGCCAGACCGAGTTCGTCGCCGATCGCTGCGGCGTGGCGCCGGAAGACTGCGCGATGCTGCTGATCGGAGGGGGCCTGCGCGCTTGCCCCGCGACGATCCACATCCCGCTGTCCTCAGTCCCCGCCGTGCTGACGACGGGACTTATCGTCCGTCGCGGCCGCGTGCTCGCCGCGACACTCGCCCGCGATTTTGGCATCGCCGCACCCCGCCTCGCGCTCACCGGCCTCAACCCCCATGCTGGCGAGGACGGAGCGCTCGGCCGCGAGGACGCCGACGTGATCGCCCCCGCCGTCGCCGCGCTGCGAGAGCACGGCATCGACGCGCGCGGCCCCTTCCCCGCCGACACGCTGTTCCACGCCGAGGCTCGCGCGGGCTACGACGCGGTGCTGGCGATGTACCATGACCAGGCGCTGATCCCGGTCAAGACGCTGGCCTTCGACAGCGGCGTCAACATGACGTGCGGCCTGCCCATCATCCGCACCTCCCCCGACCACGGCACCGCCTTCGGTATCGCGGGCGACGCCCGCGCCTCGCCGGGCGCGATGATCGCCGCCTTGCATCTTGCGGCGCAGTGCGCGGATCGGCGGGTTCGGGGCTGAGCCGGGCGCTGCACCCATGCGAGCTTGCAATGTCGGATTTGTGGGCAGAGGCTTGGTGGTGATGACTTCCCCTGCTGCCTGCCGCGCTGCCGTCAGCCCCACGCTCAAGGCCCGTCCACGCGCCGGAGCCGGGATGGTCAACAGTCCGTTCCGCCGCGCTGCCGTTCGGCCTCCGCTGGTCACGGTTTCACCCCATCCGGTCGTCACCGTCACAAACTTCGCACGCTTGTCGCGCGAGTCCGCGGGCCCCCGTTTTCGAACGAGCCGCCGGGCGCCGGATGGCTGAGCTTCCGCCGCTTTCCGAGGTCATCCGCGCGCACGGGCTGTCCGCCAAGAAAAGCCTCGGCCAGCATTTCCTGCTCGATCCCAACCTCTTGGCGAAAATCGTGCGCGCGGCCGCGCTGCCGCCGGGCGCGCCGGTCTATGAGGTCGGACCCGGCCCCGGCGGCCTGACGCGCGCCCTCCTCGCAGCGGGGCATGCCGTCACTGCGGTGGAGCGCGACGACCGCGCGGTGGCGGCGCTGACCGGTCTATCGGCCGCTTATCCCGGCCGGCTGAACGTGCTTGCCGAGGACGCGCTGGCGATCGACGAGGCCGCTTCGCTGCCACGCCACGTGCACATCGTCGCCAACCTGCCCTACAATATCGGATCGGCGCTGCTGGTACGCTGGCTGACCGCCGATCGATGGCCGCCCTGGTGGGCGGGCGCTGCGCTGATGTTCCAGAAGGAAGTCGCCGAGCGAATCGTCGCCCGGCCCGATACCGACGCCTACGGTCGCCTCAGCGTGCTCGCCCAGTGGCGCGCCGAGCCGCGCATCGCGCTGGAACTGCCCTCGCGCGCGTTCACGCCGCCGCCCAAGGTCAGCTCGGCAATTGTGCGCATCGTGCCCGCAGCACAGCCCGCCGGGGTCGCGTTGCCGGCGCTGGAAGCAGTCACGCAGGCAGCGTTCGCGCAGCGAAGGAAAATGCTGCGCGCGTCACTGAAGGCGCTTGCGGGTTGTACTGAGGCTTTGGAGCGGGTGGGGATCGCGGGAGAGCGCCGCGCGGAGACGCTGAGCGTCGCTGAATTCGTCGCGCTCGCCGCAGCATGGGATAGGATCCGCGCTGGCCGCGCCAGGCACACCGTCGCGTAGAAACCGCTGAGCGCGCAACGGTTCGCGGCCGGTCTTCGCTCGGCACCGCGGCGCGTCTGGTGCGCGCATCTGCGGTGGAGCGCGGACCGGCCGCTCCTCCCCTAGGCTTTTGTTGCAGCTTTGTTGCGCCGCAAAGCGCCTCTGGTCAAGCACGACTGCGCCGGAACGACCGGATGCTGCGCCGATATTGTCTTGACACCACCGCCGACCCAGCCGCCGCGCATCGCCGCCGCGCGCGCTGACGCCAATGCCGGTCCCGGCCGGAACCAGCGCCCGCCGCCGTTGCGCGGGCGCAGCCCGGCCCCTATCCCGCGCGGATGCGCCTGTCCCGCTACACGCTTCCCGTCACCAAGGAGGCGCCCGCCGACGCCCAGATCGTCAGCCACAAGCTGATGCTGCGCGCCGGGCTGGTGCGCCAGACCGCAGCTGGCATCTACGCGTGGTTGCCTTTGGGGCTGCGCGTGCTCCAGAAGATCGAGGAGGTCGTGCGGCAGGAGCAGGACCGCGCCGGCGCGATCGAAATCCTGATGCCGACCGTCCAGTCGGCCGAGCTGTGGCGGACAAGCGGCCGCTACGACGCCTACGGGCCCGAGATGCTGCGCTTCAAGGACCGGCACGAGCGCGAGATGCTCTATTCGCCGACCGCCGAGGAGCTGTTCACCGTGGTGATGCGCGACGCGGTCCGCAGCTACCGCGACCTGCCGCGCACGGTCTACCAGATCCAGTGGAAGTTCCGCGACGAAGTCCGCCCGCGCTTCGGCGTGATGCGCGGGCGCGAGTTCCTGATGAAGGACGCCTACAGCTTCGATCTCGATGAAGCGGGAGGGCGGCACAGCTACCAGCGCATGTTCATCGCCTACCTCCGCACCTTTGAACGCATGGGTCTGCGCGCCATTCCGATGCAGGCCGACACCGGCCCGATCGGCGGCGACCTGAGCCACGAGTTCATCGTCCTTGCGCCGAGCGGCGAGAGCGACGTGTTCTACCACCGCGCCTGGGAACAGCCGAAGGACCTTTCGGTCGACGCCGAAGACGCCGACGCGCTCGACGCCTTCGTCCGCGGCGTCACCGCCGACTACGCCGCCACCGACGAGAAGCGCGACCTTGGGCGCGAGGCTGCTGCGCGCGACGAGCTGAAGCAGAGCCGCGGCATCGAAGTGGGGCACATCTTCTTCTTCGGCGATAAATACACGCGCGCGCACGGCATGACCGTGCAGGGCCCCGACGGAGCCGCGATCACCCCGCTGATGGGCAGCTATGGCATCGGGATCAGCCGCCTCGTCGGCGCGGCGATCGAGGCGAGCCACGACGACTCGGGGATCATCTGGCCAGACGCGATTGCGCCCTACGCCCTCGGCCTCGTCAACCTGCGCTCAGACGATGCCGACTGCATCTATGCAGCGGACGACTTCTACGTGAAGGCGCGCGCGGCGGGCATCGACACGCTCTATGACGACCGCGACGAACGCGGCGGCGCCAAGTTCGCTGGCATGGACCTGATCGGCCTGCCCTGGCAGGTCATCATCGGCCCCAAGGGCGCCAAGGCTCAAACCGTCGAGCTGAAGCGCCGCGCCACGGGCGAGCGCCACGAGCTCAGCGCCGGGGATGCGCTCGCGCGGGTGCTGGGCGAGTAGCGTTCGCGAACCGATCGAATCCGCCCAAGCGCGGGTTCGGACCGGTGCTCGTGCGTCGACTGGACAGCTGGTCCTCGGGATTGCCGCCGCGCCGCCGCGGACCCATCTTTCCCGCTCGTCGTTCCGCACCCGCGACGCCCCACCGCTAGACACCACCCTGCCCGGCCCCCACAGGAACTCCGATGCTGACCCGCTACGAGCGCATGGTTGCGCTCCGCTATCTGCGCCCCGGCCGTGGCGAGGGGTTCATCTTCCTTGTCGCCTCAATCAGCCTCGTCGCGGTGGCGCTGGGGGTGGCGGCGCTGATCGCGGTCATGTCGATCATGAACGGCTTCCGCGCCGAGCTGTTCGACAAAATCCTCAGCCTCAACGGCCACGCGGTCATCCAGGGCTATGACAACCGCCTGCCCTCGTGGCGCGAGGTGACCGCGGCCGCACGCGCGACGCCCGGTGTCACCAGCGCGGTGCCGATGGTGGAGCAGCCGCTGATGGCCTCGGCGCGCGGCCGAGTTGAGGGCGTGCTGGTGCGCGGCATGCGCATGGAGGACATCGCGGCGACGCAGGTGCTCGCAAAGCAGATCGTCGACGGGCGGCTCGATTATCTGAACCAGCCGCGCACCGCTGCCATCGGTGCCGAACTTGCGACCAACCTCGGCCTCCGCGTCGGCGACGACATCACGCTCATCAGCCCGCAGGGCCAGGTGACCCCGTTCGGCACCGCGCCGCGCATCGTCAGCTACAAGGTCGGCCTGATCTTCCGGATCGGCATCTACGATTTCGACAAGAGCTTCGTCGTGCTGCCGCTCGGCGAGGCGCAGACGCTGCTGCGGCTGGGCGACGACGTCGGCATCATCGAGGTCCGCACCGACGATCCCGACCGCGCGCCGCAGATCCTCGCACCGCTCGCCGCACGCTACCGCGACCGCGCCGTGGTCGCGCCGTGGCAGTCGTCGAACAGCCAGCTGTTCGAAGCATTGCAGGTCGAGCGCGTGGCCATGTTCTGGATCCTGTCGATCATCATCCTGGTGGCGGTGTTCAACATCCTGTCGAGCCTCATCATGCTCGTCCGCGCCAAGACCCGTGACATCGCCATCCTGCGGACGATGGGCGCGGGACGGGCGGCGATGATGCGCATCTTCGTCAGCGCGGGCACGATCATCGGCACGCTCGGCATCGGCGCGGGGCTGGGGCTGGGTCTGCTCGTGCTGTGGCAGCGGCAGCCGATCGTGAACCTCATCCAGCGGCTGACCGGAGCCAACCTGTGGGACCCGCAGGTGCGGTTCCTGTCCGAGCTTCCCGCCAAGACGGATCCGGTGGAGGTGGCGACCGTCGTGCTGCTGGCGTTCGTGCTGAGCGTGGTGGCGACGATCTACCCGGCGTGGAAGGCTGCATCTACCGATCCGGTGCAGGTGCTGCGTTATGAATGAGGCGGGCGCGGCGCCAGTCCTCAGCGTCCGCCATCTGTCGCGCAGCTTCGTCCAGGGCGGTGCCGAAATCACGGTGCTGCGCGACGCCAGCCTGTCGATTGCTCCCGGCCAGTTGGTGGCGCTGCTTGGGCCGTCCGGCTCGGGCAAGTCGACGCTGCTGCAGGCGGTGGGGCTGCTGGAGCGCGGCTACCTGGGCGAGGTCGTGATTCTGGGCACGCGGGTCGACGGGCTGGACGACGCCGCGCGCACTCGGCTGCGGCGCGAGCGGCTGGGCTTCGTCTACCAGTTCCACCATCTGCTGCCGGACTTCTCGGCGGAGGAAAACGTGGTGCTGCCCCAGTTGATCGCCGGGTCGACACCGGCCGCGGCGCGCGAGCGGGCGCGGTCGCTGCTCGCGGCGCTTAGTCTCGGCGCGCGGCTGGACCATCGCCCGGCGCAGCTGTCGGGCGGCGAGCAGCAGCGCGTCGCGGTCGCGCGCGCGCTTGCCAACCGGCCGCCGCTGATCCTCGCCGACGAGCCCACCGGCAATCTCGACGAGGCGACCGCGCGGCGCGTGTTCGCGAAATTCGTTGAGCTGGCACGCAGCGAGGGCGCAGCAGCGCTGATCGCTACGCATAACGCGCAGCTGGCAGGCGAGATGGACCGGGTAGTGGAATTGCACGAAGGCGAGCTTGTCGAGCGGCCGTCATGTAAAAATCCGTAAATTCCATTTGCCGCAGCCCGTCGCTTGAAGCTGGAACCTTTTCGGCGACGTGGTAAGTGCGGCGCTGGGGACGGGATACGCGGGGGGCGTGCAACGTTTTCCGTTGCTGCCTTAGAACCAGGGACCCGATGCACCGCTACGCAAATCCGACCAGATTCCTCTCGATCGCCCGGCGCTGGACCGATCCGCTGCTGGTGGCGGGGCTGGTCCTGACCGCGGGCGCGCTGGCGTGGGGGCTGTTCGTCGCTCCGCCCGACTATCTGCAAGGCCAGCTTGTCCGGATCATTTACATCCATGTCCCCGCCGCGTGGCTGGGCGTCGGTGCCTACACCTCGCTTGCGATCGCATCGGCCGCGGGGCTGGTCTGGCGGCATCCGCTCGCCTTCGTGGCAGCGCGCGCGATTGCACCCGTTGGAGCGTTCTTCGCTGCGGTGTGCCTGCTGACCGGCAGCATCTGGGGCCGGCCCGCGTGGGGCACTTGGTGGGAATGGGACGCGCGGCTGACGTCGATGTTGATCCTGTTTTTCCTGTATCTCGCGGTGATGGCGATGCAGACCGCCTATGACAGCCGCGAGCGTAGCGAGCGCGCCGCGGCGATCCTGGCGCTGGTCGGCGCGGTGAACGTGCCGATCATCAAGTTTTCGGTCGAGTGGTGGAACACGCTCCACCAGGGTAACTCGATCAGCGTGTTCACCGGCACGACGATTGCCGGCCCGATCCTTTATCCGCTGCTCGCCTCGATCCTGGGCCACAGCCTGCTGTTCGGAGCCGTCGTGCTGATGCGCATGCGGTCCGAGCTTGCGACCACCCGCGCATCGGCACGGGCGCGGCGTTTCGCGGAGGCGCTGGCATGAACGCGTGGCCCTTCATTGCCGCAGCCTACGGCATCGGCGTCACCGGTATCGCCGGGCTGGTCATCTACAGCTATGGCTCGATGCGCGCGGCCGAACGCGTCGCCGCGTTGCTGAAGGAACGCAAGCGTGACCGCTAAACGCCAACGGCTTGTCCTGCTTCTCGCTGCTGGCGTTGCACTGACCGGCGCGACCGCGCTGGGCCTCAGCGCCATCGGCGACAGCGCGACCTATTTCTACAGCCCCAGCGACTTCGCGAAAAAGCCACCCGCGGCCAACGCCACGATCCGGCTGGGCGGGCTGGTCTCGCCCGGCAGCATCGAGCGCGAGGGCACCACCGTGCGTTTCGCGGTCACCGACAACAAGGACACCATGCGCGTGGTCTATTCGGGGCTGACACCGGACCTGTTCAAGGAAGGATCGGGCATCATCGCAACGGGGCGCATGGGCCCCGACGGCGTATTCCGAGCGAGCGAACTGCTCGCCAAGCATGACGAGAAATACATGCCGCCGGAAGTCGCGAAGTCGCTGCACAAGACCGACACGCTGAAGAAGTCCTGAGCCGAAGCGTGGCCGGAGGACGCCGACGTTCGCGCCCCGCCGCGGCCCCGCCGTCGCAACCTGTGCGTGGCGGGTTGGCGAGCAAGCTGATGGTGCTGCTGCCGATCGTGGCCGTTGCGGGCCTTGGCGTCGCACTCGTCACCAGCGATTCCCCCAAGCGCGGGGCGGCCGTCACGGCAAAGCCCGTTCCGTACTTTCAGCTGCCCGGATACGACGCCTTCCACCCGGGCCTTGCCAATCACGATCTGACACGCGGCACGGTGACGGTGGTGAACGTGTTCGCCAGTTGGTGCAAACCCTGCATCACCGAAGCGCCGCAGCTGGCCAAGCTGTCGCGCGACCGGATCGTCGTCCACGGCATTGCGGTGCGCGATGATCCCCGGGCGCTGTTCGGATTCTTCTCCAAGCTCGGCACCAATCCCTATCGCCGGATCGGCATGGACAGTTCTGGCGAGATCGCGCGCAAGCTTGGCGTCACCGCGCTTCCCGAAACGATTGTGTTTGATGGCATCGGCGCCATCCGCTGGCGGCAGCGCGGCGAACTGACGCCCGCCGCGATGGAGAGCCTGCGCAACGCCGTCACTGGCGCGGATCAGTAGCCCGGTGCGGCGGTGCGTGCGCTTGTTCGGTGCAGCCCCGCTCCGTATAGATCGTTCAGAGCACGGGCGCAGCGTAGAAGCCGCGGCGTCCCGCTTAGAATGTTTGCGGCTGCGAGAGGATTGGCGTGATAATGCGGTTGAGGCACTGGATCTTGGCGTTCGGGCTGCTCGCCGCCCCGGTTGCAGCGAGTGCACAGACCCCGCTCGGCAAGCCCAATACCGCGCCCGCCGGCCTAGCTGCCGAGAAGCCGGCCGAGGTGAACCTTCTGGGCGAGAAGCGCGATCCAGCCCAGCTGAAGGCCGAGCTAAGCGCGCCAAAGGGTGGACAGGACGTCAGTCGTGGCAAGCCGGAACCCGGCGTCCAGGATCGCACCCGGATGGATCCGCTCGTCGGCCATCCACTGCCGGATGGAACCGGCCTACAACCCGCCGTGACGCCGATTGCCGAAAAGGGCCGGTGGATGAACGACGTGCTGCTTGAGCCGTTGATGGCAGCAGTCGTCGTCGTGGTGTTCGGCCTCTTGGGCTACGCTATGATCAGTTTCCGCCGGAAGGACGGGAAGGAGCCGCAGCGCTTCAGCCACAATACGCTGGTAGAAGTCGCCTGGACGACAATTCCGGTCATCATTCTTGTCGTGATCGCGGTGCCGAGTTTCCAGCTTCTCGCCAGCCAGTACGATCCGCCCAAGCCCGATCTGACGGTCAAGGCGATCGGCCACCAGTGGTACTGGGAATATCAGTATCCCGATAATGGCGGCTGGGGCTTCGACAGCGTGATGCTGACCGACGAGAAGGCGGCTGCCGAGGGATCGCCGCGACTGCTGGAGGTTGACAACCGCCTGGTCGTGCCTGCGGGCGCGACGGTGAAAGTGCTGGTGACCGGTGCCGACGTTGGCCACAGCTGGGCCGTGCCAGCCTTCTGGGTGAAGATGGACGGCTGGCCGGGCCGGATCAACGAGACGTGGTTCAAGACCGACCGGCCGGGCGTCTATTACGGACAATGTTCGGAGTTGTGCGGTGTCAACCACGGCTACATGCCGGTGGTCGTCGAGGTGCTGCCCAAGCCGCAATTCGCCGCGTGGCTTGCGGCCAAGCAGAAGGAAAACGGCGTTGCGCCGGGTGCGGGATCCGCGGAGGCGCAAAGTGCTGCGGCGGCCGGATCGAGTAGCGCATCCGCCCCTGCACCCGCGTCGCCGTCCGCAGCGGTCGCAGCCGAGGCCGGAGCCGCCGCAGCGACGCCCGTAGCGACCGCGCAAGCCAAGTAATCACAAAGCGAACAGAGAGAGCCAGCATGGCCAGCCACGCCCCAGCAGTCGACTTCTTCGCACCGCACGCCGAGCCGCACGGTCATGGCCGTTCGGATCATGCCGATCACACACCCGGCTTCTTCCAGCGCTGGTTCTTCTCGACGAACCACAAGGATATCGGGACGCTTTATCTGATCTTCGCGATCATCGCCGGGTTGATCGGTGGAGCGCTGTCGGGCGCGATGCGCATGGAGCTGGCGCACCCGGGGCTACAATATTTTCAAAGCATCTCGGC
The DNA here is from genome assembly GCA_032249695.1 of Sphingomonadaceae bacterium. GTDB lineage: Bacteria > Pseudomonadota > Alphaproteobacteria > Sphingomonadales > Sphingomonadaceae > JAVVHE01. The sequence continues at coordinate 123,053 of JAVVHE010000008.1, forward strand.
GTTCCTGCACGGACCGGGCGCGAGCACTCCTGACGCCGCCAAGCACTTATGGAATGTGTTTATCACCGCGCACGGTTTGATCATGATCTTCTTCATGGTCATGCCTGCGATGATCGGTGGTTTCGGCAACTGGTTCGTGCCCATCATGATCGGCGCGCCGGACATGGCGTTCCCGCGCATGAACAACATCAGCTTCTGGCTGATCGTTCCGGCATTCCTGCTGCTCTGTGCGTCGATGTTCGCCGATGGTCCGGCGGGCTTCCAAGGCGCTGGTACCGGATGGACGGTCTACCCACCGCTATCGACTTCGGGCCACCCGGGGCCTTCGGTCGATATGGCGATCCTGTCGCTTCACCTTGCAGGTATCAGCTCCATCCTTGGAGCGATCAACTTCATCACGACGATTTTTAACATGCGTGCGCCGGGAATGACGCTGCACAAGATGCCGTTGTTCGTGTGGGCGGTGCTGGTAACGGCGTTCTTGCTGCTGCTGTCGTTGCCGGTTCTGGCCGGTGCGATTACCATGTTGTTGACCGATCGCAATTTCGGCACCACCTTCTTCGCTCCCGAAGGCGGTGGCGACCCGGTATTGTATCAGCATCTGTTCTGGTTCTTCGGCCATCCTGAAGTCTATATCATGATCCTGCCGGGCTTCGGCATCGTCAGCCAGATCGTCGCCACGTTCAGTCGCAAGCCCGTGTTCGGCTATCTCGGCATGGCCTATGCGATGGTGGCGATCGGCTTCATTGGCTTCATCGTGTGGGCGCACCACATGTATACTGCTGGTCTCG